>NZ_JBIXKO010000004.1:0-291596 GCF_044751765.1 Pectobacterium sp. CHL-2024
ATCGGCACGCGTAGCGATTGAAGCGGGTATTGCGGACTACTGGTTCAAGTACGTCGGCCTGAACGGTGCGATTGTCGGCATGACGAGCTTCGGCGAATCAGCTCCGGCTGAGCTGCTGTTCGAAGAGTTTGGCTTCACCGTCGATAACGTCGTTGAAAAAGCGCAGGCGCTGCTGAAGTAAAGCAGCGAGGCGGTAAAATTGATGCGATAAAACCGCGATACCGTGCGCAAAAGGATCGCAAGCAGCCACATTGTTTGTGATCCAGATCAATTAATTCATCTGACCACATTGCATGACTCCGGCGCCGCATGCTGATATTGCGGCGCAACACCACAAGTTGCATCAGCCTATTTTTATCGCGGCGTGCTACTGCTTCGGCAGGCAAGACCAAAGTAAAAATGCATTTCCTCTTTTTTAGAGGTGCATTTTTATTTTGGTCTTTTTTTTTGGCCTAATTGGCGTCAACACAGGGTAAAACTATGAATTATCAAAAAATGAATTATCAAAAACTTGGCGTCGACATCCTCGCGTTAAGCGGCGGCAAGCAGAACGTCAGCAAGCTGACCCACTGTGCCACCCGCTTACGCTTTGAGTTCAACGACAGCGATGCCGTACAGGCAGACGCGATTGCCAAACTCCCCGGCGTCATCAGCGTGGTCGACCGCGGCGGTCAGTTTCAGGTGGTCATCGGCAACGATGTCCAAATCACCTATCGCGCGATTTTGAACGAGATTGGCGAGATGAACGGCCAGCGCACTGCCAGCAGTAAAGAACCGCAGAAGAAAGGCGGCATTTTATCGCAAATCATCAGCGTGATTTCCACCACCTTCACGCCCGTTATCCCGGCGATTACCGGCGCTGGGATGATTAAAGCCCTGCTGGCGATCCTCAAGCTGACGGGGCTAATTTCCGCCGACAGCACGACCTATCGCCTGCTGGACACTATCTCCGATGCAGCCTTCTTCTTTCTGCCTGTGCTGCTGGCTTACGGTGCCTCCATCAAGTTCGCCTGTAACCCGATTCTGGCGATGACGATTGCGGGCGCACTGCTGC
The DNA here is from genome assembly GCF_044751765.1 of Pectobacterium sp. CHL-2024. Lineage (NCBI taxonomy): Bacteria > Pseudomonadati > Pseudomonadota > Gammaproteobacteria > Enterobacterales > Pectobacteriaceae > Pectobacterium > Pectobacterium sp. CHL-2024. Next base: position 1,055 of record NZ_JBIXKO010000004.1, read on the forward strand.
ACCCGAATCTAGCTCAGCTACTGGCCTCCGGCGGCCCCATCAGCTTTATCGGTATTCCGGTGCGGCTGGCGGACTATGCCGGATCGGTATTGCCGATCATTCTTACCGTCTGGATCATGTCTTACATCGAGCAGTTTGCCGAAAAGATCTCGCCTTCGATGATCAAATTTTTCACCAAGCCGATGATCGTGCTGCTGTTTACCGCGCCGCTCGCGCTGGTGGTGATTGGGCCTTTCGGGATTTTCCTCAACGATCTGGTCGCCAGCGGTGCGGCGATCATTGACGGAAAAGCGAGCTGGCTTATTCCGATGCTGATGGGCGGTCTGCAACCGTTTTTGGTGATCACCGGTACCGCCTGGGCGATGACGCCGATTGCCACCTCGCAGCTGACTCGTAACGGTTTCGAGATGATCAACGGGCCCGGCATGCTGGCCTCCAACATTGCGCAGGGTGCAGCCACGCTGTGCGTCGCGTTTAAGACCAAGAACAAGAATTTGAAACAGCTGGCGTCTTCCGCAGGCTTCACCGCTCTGCTGGGTATCACCGAGCCTTCCCTGTACGGGGTGACGCTGAAGCTGAAGAAACCGCTGATTGCCGCCATGATCGGCGGGGGCTGTGCGGGGATCTATGCCGGGCTGGCCGGGCTGGTTCGCTATGCCTTCGTTTCACCGGGTCTCGCGGCGCTGCCCGCCTTTATTGGTGAAAACCCGATGAACATCGTCCATGCGCTGATCACCTGCGCCATTGCGATTGTCGTCACGTTTGCGCTCACCTGGATCATGGGATTCGACGATCCGGTGGATGAAACTGACGACGCACCAACCACCAATGGTCCGTCTACCTCGGAAACAGAGACCGCCAAAAAACCGCAGGCGGCGGAAAGTCACACGGAACAGCAAGCGATTATGAGTCCCCTGTCCGGCAAGCTGGTCGCGCTGAATGACATCAACGATGACGTATTCTCACAGGGATTACTGGGGCAAGGTGTGGCGATTATTCCTGACAAGGGAGAAGTCGTCGCGCCGGTTAGTGGCGAAATCATCACGTTCCTTGAGTCTAAACATGCCGTCGGTATCCGGACAGATAACGGTCTGGAATTACTGATTCATGTCGGCCTCGACACGGTGAATCTCAACGGCAAGCACTTTACCGGCCATATCAAACCGGGCGACCGGGTTAGCGCGGGCGATAGGCTAATTAGCTTCGATCTGCATGAAATCACCCGTCTGGGCTACGATCCGATTACGCCAGTGGTGATCATCAACAGCGATGACTACGCCAGCGTCGTCTGTACCGCACCACAGCCGATCGCACCGCTGGATACGATCATTAAAGTGAACGCCTAATCCCCATAGAGGCATTGGGCGCCGTGCCCGATGCCTCTTCCCGGATGTGAGAGAACATATGCATTACCAACAGCAAAAACACTTCCCTGCGGGCTTCCTGTGGGGAGCCTCGACCTCGGCTTATCAGGTCGAAGGAGGCTGGCAGGCCGAGGGGAAAAGCCCGTCGATCATTGATAAATGCCTGCACCCGGAAAACACCGCCGACTTCACCGTGGCTAGCGATCACTACCATCGCTTTAAAGAAGACGTGCAGCTGTTTGCGGAACTGGGATTAAAGGCCTATCGCTTCTCTATTGCCTGGACGCGTATTCTTCCCGACGGCACCGGTGCAGTAAATCCGTTGGGCATCGCGTTTTACAACAGCCTGATTGATGAACTGAACGCGCGCGGTATCGAGCCGGTCGTCACGCTCTACCATTTCGATTTGCCTTATTGTCTGGAAGCACAGGGCGGCTGGCAGAATCGCGCCACGATTGATGCTTTTGTTCACTACGCCCGCACGCTGTTTACGCATTTCGGCGACAAGGTGAAATACTGGCTGACGATTAATGAGCAGAACACCATGATTCTGCACCCCGGTGCGATTGGCCTGCCGGAAGGTGGCGTGTTGCCATCTAAAAAAGTGCTGTACCAGCAGAACCATCACATGATGCTGGCACAGGCGCAGGTCATGGCGTTGTGCCACGAACTCGCGCCCAACGGCCTGATTGGCCCGGCGATCAACACCACCTCCATGTATCAGGCCACCAGCAAGCCAGAAGATGCCATCGCCGCGCACAACTGGGAAACGCTGCGCTGCTGGAGCTTTCTGGATGTCGCGGTGCATGGCCGCTACAACGCGCTGGCCTGGCGTTATCTGGAAGATCGCGGCCTTGCGCCGGAGACATTGCCCGGCGATAACGACATCCTACTGTCAGGCAAGCCCGACTACGTGGCGATTAACTACTACTCCACCGCCACCATTGCCGCCAGTAAAGGCGATGCATCGGATGTCAGCGCCCGCGCGGGCGATCAGCAAATCATGCTGGGTGAACCCGGCGTGTATCGAGCGGCGGAGAATCCGCACGTCGATAAAACGCCTTATGGCTGGGTGATCGATCCCATTGGTTTGCGTTTAACGCTGCGTAAAACCTACGAGCGCTATCATCTGCCAATCCTGATTACGGAGAATGGCATGGGTGCGCCGGATAAGCTTGAGGCCGACGGGACGATCGACGATCAATATCGCATCGATTTTATTGCCCGTCATATTGAACAGATGCAGCTCGCTATCAGCGATGGCGTTGATCTTATTGGCTATTGTCCGTGGTCGGCGATCGATGTGGTCAGCACCCATCAGGGCTACGGTAAACGCTACGGGTTTATCTATGTGAACCGCGATGAGTTCGATCTGAAAGATCTGCGCCGCATCAAAAAGAAAAGTTTTTACTGGTATCAGGGCGTCATAGCATCAAATGGCGCGCGGCTATTTCCTGGGGAATCCTAATACTGACGCCCCAGTACACTCTGTTAAAACAGGGATAAGCTCACTCTGAATCACTCCTGTTGCGGGAAAACGCCCCGCAACATGAAAGAGAAGAAATGGGTTATTATTTTACTGACGCTCCCACTGATATCACTCAAGAAACGCATGATGGCTGAACCGATAAAAGCAATAAAAATACTGAACAATAGCCTGGTGTTATCTTCCGATGCAGATAACAACGAAATCATTGTCATGGGGAAAGGGATCGGTTTTAACAGCAAAACCGGCGATATTCTCGATCCGACCAAAATTGAGAAGACCTTTATTCTCAAGGACGGCACATCGCCACGCGAATTTGCTCGTCTGATTGAGCACGTCGGGGAAGAATATGTTCATATCGTGAATAAGATTATTGATGATGCGAACCGACAGCTTCATGGTCGCCTGAGCGAACAGGTCTTTTTTACGCTGATCGACCATATCAGCTTTGCGATTGAGCGCTATCGCAAAGGCATCAGCATACAAAATCGTCTGCTTTATGAAGTAAAGCGATTTTACCCGCAGGAGTTTGCGATTGCCTCGCGGGCGCTCAACGACATTAACCAGCAAATGAATCTGGAGTTACCCGAAGAGGAAGCGGGCAATATCGCCTTCCATTTGGTCAACGCCCAAACCGACGTCCAGAATATGGAGAACACGCTCCAGTCGGTCAAAATGCTGAAAGATATCTTTAATATCATTCAGTACAACTTCCATATCGTGATTGATAAAGAATCCATTAACTACTCACGCTTCCTGACGCACATGCAATTCTTTATTCAGCGTCTGTTGGAAAATAGCCTGATTCATTCAAACGATGACTTTATTTTTGAGCAGGTCACCAAAGAATATCCTGATGCCTATAAATGCAGCAGACTGATCAAAGACTATATTCACAACCTGCTCAACATCGACATTTCTAACGATGAAATGCTGTACCTGATTATTCATATCGTCCGTATCACCCCAGAACAGGAAAGTGCGCCCAATCGGCGATAAATTGATCAGCAGTTTTCCTGCCGCTGCTGCACATCCTCGTTCTGATGACCTCACAAGTGCAACACGCACAAGAACCCATCCCTGATAGTCCATTTGGACAAGGAACAACCCATGCGGGTGACACGGCGATTACTGAAAGTTTCATCGCATTTTTGGGTACTGGGCATGTTCAATCAATAAGGCATTGGCTACTATCATTTTCATAAGCAAATTATGGAAAATTTTTTGTGGCAACGATTACAGATATCGCTCAAAAAGCCGGGGTGGCAGCCTCAACCGTTTCTCGCGTACTTAATAACGATCCCAGCCTGTCCATAACCAAAGAAAAGCGCCAACTCATCAAGAAAATCGCCCATGAGTTGGCCTATTTATCGCCTACACAACGTAAGCAGCAGAAAAAAAAGTTAGAGAACTCGCTCGTTGTCCGCTCTCATTTCAAAATGGATAATGAAAACGTATTGAATCTCGCCGTCGTCCACTTTCTTACGCCCTCAGAAGAACTCAACGACCCTTATTTCACCGCAATGCGTATTGGCATTGAAAACCGCTGCCACCATTTTAATATTTCGTTACGCAATCTATTCACCACCAATTTATCATCCAATAGCCAGACTTTAGCTCAGGCGCAGGCGATCATTTGCGTAGGTCACTTTAGCGATAGCGACATCGCCTTAATTTATTCATTAAATAAAAACCTGATTTTTATCGACTCAGCCCCGCTCGATAAACAATGTGACGCCGTGCTTTTTGATCGGGAAGCGGCTGCACGCGAAGTATTACATTACATTGTGAATAGTGGCGCTCAGCGCCCCGCATTTATCGGGAACAATGAGAGCCGTTTGCATGTATTTCAGGAGATAACGCAAAAACACGGTATCTACGACGAGTCGCGATGCAAGGTCAGTCAGTTATTCTGTATTGAGTCCGGCTATCAGGCGATGAATGAATTGCTGCAACAAAAAGAATGGCCTGATGTCGTATTCGCGGCAACAGACATTATCGCGATTGGCGTGTACCGGGCGATTCAAGAGAAAGGTATTGCTATCCCTAAGCAAATAAAAGTGATTGGGATGAATGACATCCCCACAGCACAACATCTCAATCCCAGTTTGACCACAATGCGACTTTACCCCACTGAAATGGGCGAAGCCGCCGTCGATCTGTTTTTAGAATTGGTGGCAGGACGCTATTATAAAAAGCACATACAGATTGGTTATGAGATGGTTTGGCGCGAAAGCTTCACACTCAACGATGCCCTTTTATAATACGTTCCTTTATCTTTCCTATCCTTACCAATAAAGTGGCCACGTAAGCAAGCTACGCGGCCAGAGAACGTCAATTAGCGGTTATTTTCCACAGCTGATTCCATCCCCCATTATCATGCCATTGAATACCGGATGCACCGTTCTCTGTTGAACGGCTGTTAACATCCAAAAGCTTCCCACTGTTCCTATTCATGATTTTATAATAGCCATCGCCAGCATCTAAAATCAGCCATTGCTGGCTAAAATGGCCGGTGTTATACATTTGGAGAATTTGCGCACCATCCTCATTGGCACTGAAATTAACATCAATGTACTTTCCGCTATTCACATTCACCAGATTGAAATAACCATTGCCAATCGCATTAAAATAAAAACGCTGGCTGTCCCAGTTGCCGTCACTGTATTGTTCAACCCATGCGCCGTCTTCACGCGAACCGCTCACAACATTAAGCGATTTACCACTATGTCGATTAGCGATCTTATAACGGGTTCCGTTGATGAAATTGATTTGTGATTCGGCAAACGCGTCCAGCGCTCGGGTAAATTGCAATACATTGGTTGAAACTTGCGTCGTCGCGCCTAAAGCGTAACCGTCCGGTAACACCTTTGCATTACCCGCAGGTTCCCAATAAAAAACCCCAATTCCTTTATTTCCCGGCACCGCTTTAACAAGATTAATCGTATCCCTAATCGTCCAGTAACTGTCTGTCGGGTTGGTTTCCAAACCGCCGACTTCAACGACCATAACTTCCTTACCATATCGGCTCGCCATATCATTGAGATTGCTCGCCAGAGCGCCAGTGAGCTCCCAATAATTTTTCCCTTCCCAGTAGGGATAGAACGAAAAGCCAATCACATCGGTTTTCCCCCCGTGCGTGGTGAGGAAATTGTCAAAAAACCAGCGAGAGTTGGAATTATTATTTCCATGCGCCAGATGGCTGATCACCTTAGAGGAAGGGCTGACCGCTTTAACCGCATCATAGCCCGCATTCAGTAGCTGCGTTAAATTGGCAAACCGACTGGTACTCCCTTCCGGGAGTAAAATTCCCGGATTCATTTCGTTGCCGACCTGCACCCATTCCGGCGTCACGCCTGCGGAAATAAGCGCAGTCATCACTTCATGTGTATGGTTATAAACGGCCGTCGTTAATTGACTCAGATTGTAGTTCGCCCACGCTGCTGGCTTTATTTGATGACCCGGATCCGCGAAAACATCACTGTAGTGGAAATCCACCATGACGCGCATTCCCATCGCTTTGGCACGCTGCGCGGCATCCACCACGCGGGTTTTATCCGTATAGCCAAGCATCGTCCAGGTCGTATTATCTTTATGCCATAGCGCACTGGGGTCGGGATTAACGAAAATGCGTAACCGTACAGCGTTTATGCCGTGATCGCGCAATATCTGTAATACATCGCGCGGCGTTCCTGCATCATCACGCCAGCTTACCCCGCGATCTTCTAATTGCTTTACCCAGCCAATATCTGCGCCATAAGCAAACGGCTGCGCCGCTTTCGCCAGATTGGCTGACATGAACCCTATAAACAGCATTAACAATATAGAGATGATTCCTGAATAATTATTCTTTTTCATTCATTTCTCCTTGAGGTAACACGCTTAAAGGGTATTTATTACATAAATACCCAGGTACAGATTAAAAATAGAGAGTGATACTGATAAAAATAAATTTCACAGAATAAACCAAGCAGCCATTAATGGCTGCTTAGCTATTTTCTAAATTTCTCACTTATTCAATAGGGTGTTTTCCATGGCGTTATCCTCGCCATGACAGACATTTTATTTTTAATTAATCCGTTTTCCATTTTCATCAAAAAAGTGCAGATGTTCACTACGGCACGTCAGCGGAATCGTTGAGTAAGGCACAATACTATTATCACCCGACAAATGAACCTTGAAATTATTAACGCCAGAATACGCACCAAAAATATAGGTAGCATTACCCAACCTTTCAGTGACCTCACTATTGATCGACAAGCTGACGTCCCCACCGTTCGGGTCAATACTCAAGTGTTCAGGGCGAATACCCACGGTAATTTTCTGATCGACGCACAATCCGTGGTTAGCAAGATTAACGGAAAGTGTATTGAGCTTATTGATCAAGATACTCACGTTGCTCCCTTCAACCTGTAGCACTTCGCCAGGTAGAAAGTTCATATTCGGCGAACCGATAAAACCAGCGACAAAAAGATTTTCTGGCTTATGGTAGAGCGCCATCGGTGTCCCAACCTGCTCAATATATCCCTTGTTTAACACCACAATTTTATCCGCCAGCGTCATCGCTTCGACTTGATCGTGCGTCACATAAACCATGGTATTACGCATTTCCTGATGAAGCCGGGCAATCTGTAAACGCATTTCCACGCGTAATTCGGCATCAAGGTTCGACAAGGGCTCATCGAATAAGAACACTTTAGGATCGCGCACAATGGCACGCCCAATCGCAACACGCTGACGCTGACCGCCAGACAGCTGTTTCGGTGTGCGATCTAACAGTGCTTCTAGCTGGAGCGTCATCGCGGCCTTGCGCACCATTTTTTCGACTTCCGCTTTGGGATGCCCGTTCATTCTCAACCCAAACCCCATATTTTCAGCCACCGTCATATGCGGGTACAGCGCGTAAGACTGGAACACCATCGCAATCCCCCGCTCTGCGGGATCGAAATGGTTAACTAAACGGTTATCAATATGAATTTCGCCATCCGTGATATCTTCCAATCCTGCGATCATTCTCAGCAACGTCGATTTACCACACCCCGACGGGCCGACGAAGACCACAAATTCGCCTGAATTAATCTCAAGATTAATACGATGGATTGTTTCAGTCTTATCGTAACGCTTCACTATATTTTTTAATAAAATATCAGCCATGTTGAACCTCAAACTTAATTTGCCATTGCGCGCGTATTACTTCACTGCGCCCGTCATGCTGGCGATAAATTGCTTTTGCATGGCGAAGAAGATAAGTAAGCTAGGAAGAGTAGAGATGACTGTTCCCACCATAATAAGTCCGAAGTCTGGAGAATAGGCAGAAGCAAAGCTGGATAACACCAGATTAATCGTCTTTAATTCATTAGACTGGAGGACAATAAGCGGCCAGAGAAAGGCATTCCATGACGTCATAAAAACAATGATAAACGCAGCGGAATAGCTGGCTCGCATAATCGGTACGTAGACATACAGGAAAATTTTCCACTCCGCGACGCTTTCCACGCGCGCAGCATCGATCAACTCTCTCGGAAACGTTTTCGTACATTGCCTAAAGTAAAAAATAATAAAGGCTCCGGCCACCGTCGGCATGACAACGGCAAAATGCGTATCCAGTAAGCCAGCCTTACCAAACATGGTGAAAAGCGGGATCATTAATGCCGCAAACGGGATCATCATCGTCGTTAATAGCGCCACATAGACACGTTCACGATTCTTGCTGGAATAAATCTCAAAGGCATAACCCGCGATAGAGCACACCACCAGCGTCGATACCGTGCTAATCAACGCAATCTTTGAGGTATTCCAAAACACTAATGCCAGATCCACCTGACTCGTCAGATTGGTAAAGTTGACTAAGAGCTGATCGCCAAACGTGAATTTACCCATGTTGATTTGGCTGGTGCTATTCGTGCTCGATACCACCATCCAATAGAATGGGAAAAGCGAGAAAATGCTCATCAGCACAAGAAAAATATGCATCAGTATGCTGTTAATTTTACTTTTTCTCATATTATCCCTTCCGTGCTGCTTTAAACTGAATCAGCGCCAATATTGCTGAAAAAACAACAATGACGTATGAAACCGTTGCCGCATAGCCAAAGTTAGGTACAAATTTGAATGACAAGTTATAAATATAAAGCGATAACGTCAGCGTCGCATTTGCCGGACCACCATTCGTGATATTCATGACTTCATCAAACAGCTGTAATGTGCCAATGGTTGATGTCACACTGGTAAAAAGAATAACCGGCTTCAATAAGGGTATAGTGATGAAGAAAAACTGCTTAATTGGGCTGACGCCATCAACTCGGGCGGCCTCATAAATCGATTTATCAATATTCTGCATAGCGGAAAGATAAAATATCATGTTATATCCCGTCCAACGCCATGTAATGGCAATAATGATGGTCACTTTCGCCCAGAAAGGATCAGATAACCACGGAATCGGATCGTCAATAACATGAATAAACAGCAAGAATGAATTAATCACACCATCCAGTTCAAACATACTTTTGAAAAGAATGGAGTAGGCCACCAGTGAGGTCACACAGGGTAAAAAGATCGCTATTCTAAACCATTGGCGATATTTAAGCTGCGACGAGTTCAAACAAGAAGAAATAGCCAGTGATAATAGAATCATAATCGGAACTTGGATTACCAGAAACGTTAACGTATTCCAAAGTGCCGTTTTGAACATAGGATCACTGAATAAACGAATGATATTTCCCAGGCCAACAAATTGTGTCACCACACCCCGGCCAGACTGAAAAGAAAGCCAAAGTGACTTGAAAATAGGGTATATCGTCATTAAGGCAATTAACCCAACAGCGGTAGCGACAAAAGCCCAGCCGTTGATGTTATAAAGCCTATTCATTTTAGGTTTATACATCATTATCACACCATCGATTTCTGGAGAGAAATACTTGAGGGCTTGCCGCCCTCAAGCTCACACTCGCTACTGCATAATCTGATTTTTTAATGTCGCTTCGGCGCGTTTTAAAACGTCATCAACAGAATCGCCTTTCAGTAATGCAGGTATTTCAGCAGCAATGGCGTTATCAACTTCCTGGGTATACATACCGTAGGAAACCTGTGGAATTTCAGTCACCCATTTAGAGAAATCAGCAAACACGGGCTGACCACCAAAGAACGGATCGTGTACCGCGTAAGCAGGGCCGGAAGTGGCGGGAAGGAAGGTGGCGAGCGCACCGCGATCAACCAAAAGGGTTTGATACATATTGCTATCTGCCGCAAAGGTTTTCTGCAAAAATTCAATCGCCTGTTTAGTATTTTTGCCACCTTTTAAGACATACCAGCTCGATCCACCCTGATTGGAAGCATGTACCGCTTTGTCGAGGTTCAGCCGTGGGATCGGCGCGACACGCCATTTTCCTTTCTGATCTTCAGCACTTTTAATGGAGCCAATCACCCACACGCCAGAAACCACACTCGCCGATTTTCCGGCATTAAAACTCCCGACGAAGCTCGACCAGCCTGAGATAGGACGTGCAATTTTCGCGTCATTAATCGCTTTAATTGTTTTTAACGTTTCTTTCAGTGCATTGTTTTTGGTGAGATTGAGTTGTCCTTGATTATCGAAGAACCATTCTCCACCGGACTGCATCATAATATGAGGGAGAACCACATCATTCATATCGTAGGTCAGCATATCAACACCGGTTTTCGCTTTTACCTGCTTACCGATCTCAATATATTTATCCCAGGTAATATTCACCATATCACTCTCTTTATATCCGGCAGCCTCCAGATAATCGAGCCGATAGAACATTCCCGCCACGCCGGAATCAAAAGGAACACCGTATACCTTATCCCCTACCGTCATCACCTTCGTTTTATAAGGTGCAAACTGGCTATAATCGATAGCATCCTGTAATGGGATAAACGAGTCAGGATAAGCCTGAAGATATTTCTGAGCATTATAATCTTCAATAAGCACAATATCAGGAAGCGAGTTTTTAACCCCTGAAGCCAACATGGTATTTAATTTCTGCTCAATATCTTCTTTACCGGAGTCGATCACTTTCAGACTAAAACTTGGATCGGTTTTTTTATATATCGACGATGCCTCATGCATTGCCGCGACATTGAAATTAGGATCCCAGGCCCACACTGTGACTTCAGCAGCCAGGCTATGACTCGATAAGCCCAGCGTGAGGAATGAAACTGCAAATAGGGTAGATACTTTATTCTTGATCTTCATCAGAGCAGTCCTTCTTTACTTTTTGTAAAGAGAGAATATGAGTTACTGCATAATGAAGCAACGAGTTACACCGCTTACATTCTTTCATCCGGTGATACGGGTCACACAACAGGGAGAAAAATGACTAAATATTCGATCTAAATACAAAAAATTTAGGAAAATTTTCCTCCTATAAAGCCCATACCAACCCATAAAAACGATGAAAACAAAAACAAAAACAGACATATAGCATTGAAAATAAAACAAAAAATGACAGTATAAAAAGGTTAATCAGCTCATATTAACCATAATCACCCCTTCACCGTGGAATTACGCAAAAATGAAAGCGTTACCACAGAAAATCAAGCGGCACATGGGATACCCGTGTGCCGCAAAACATGCCTATGCCTTGGCAAACCAGCCGTGGATGATCGCGTGCTGTAGCAGCATGATGGTCTTACCGTCTTTAATCCGGCCATCGTTCATCATCGCGACGGCTTCGCTGAACGGCAGTTCCAGCACCTCGATATCTTCATCTTCCACACCACCGCCCAGATTATCCCTCTGCGACTCATCGTATTCAGCAGCGAAAAAGTACACACGCTCCGTCACGCTGCCCGGCGACATGTAGGCATAGAACAGCTTTTCCACGTTGCCGATCGCATAGCCAGTTTCTTCGATGGCCTCGTTACGGATACATTCTTCGGGCGAATGGTCGTCCAGCAAACCCGCGCAGGTTTCCAGCAGCATGCCGCTTTCGTTGCCGTTGACGTAGGTGGGAATACGGAATTGTCGTGTCAGAATCACCGTGCCTTTCGCCCGGTTGTACAGCAGAATCGTCGCGCCATCACCACGGTCATAAACCTCACGAACCTGGCGAACGACGCCGCCATTATTTCTTTTTAAATCAAATGTATACTTGTTCAGAATATACCAATTATCGGATAGCAGCTTCTTTTCGACGATATCAATGGGAGACGACATGCAAACACCTCGATGCTCGATGACTGAAGGGATTTTTTGGTGATAACGCTTCGTTACAATCGTTTTCATTATAACGGTGCAAATTCATCATATCCCCTTTTAGCCCCGGCATAAACGGGCAGTGCAACGTAAGCCAAACGGAAACATCTCGTTCAATAAACGCTAACCACATGATTTACATAACACGAAATCCTCGGCAACCCGGCCGTACTTTTCAGCCAGCCTGTGTGCATTGTCTATACTGAATCTTCAGTAACTCACGTTCCGGGAAGTCGCTGCGTTTTCGTCGCCCTATAACCACCGTCAGTTCGTCATAACGCGCTTATCGCAACCGCCTTCCATGATTTACGCGGATTCAATACCGCATCACTTCTCCAACAACATCATCGAGGTAGATAACATGAGTCATTTCATTTTCTCTTCACCTGGAAAATATGTTCAGGGTCGCGGCGTGCTGGATCTACTGGGCGAACAGCTCAAGCCGCTGGGTGCGAAAGCGTTTCTGATGGCGGACAGCACGGTGTGGGACATCATCGGTCAGCGCGTCGATGCCTCACTCAAACAGGCGAGCATCGGCCATCATTACGAGCGCTTCAACGGTGAGGCTTCCAGCAACGAAATCACCCGTCTTGCCAAGCTGGCGCGTGACGCAGGCACAAACATCGTCGTCGGATTAGGGGGAGGTAAAACGCTGGATACGGCAAAAGCCGTCGCCGATGAGCTAAAACACAACGTCGCTATCGTCCCAACCGTGGCCTCAACGGATGCACCGTGCAGCGCGCTGTCCGTCATCTATACCGATGACGGCGTGTTTGAATCCTACCGCTTTTACAATAAGAACCCCGATCTGGTGCTGGTCGATACCGCCGTGTGCGCGCAGGCACCCGCACGTCTGTTCGCCTCCGGCATTGCCGATGGTCTGGCCACGTTTGTCGAAGCACAGGCCGTTCAGCGCTCTCACGCCCTCTCCATGGTGGGCGGTAAACCCACGCTGGCGGGCATGGCAATTGCCGAAACCTGCGAAACAACGCTGCTAACCTACGGCTACAGCGCCTATAAAGCCGTGGAAAAAGGCGTGGTCACACCGGCGGTAGAATCCGTGGTTGAAGCCAACACGCTGCTTTCCGGTCTGGGCTTTGAGAACGGCGGGCTGGCTGGTGCGCACGCCATCCACAACGGCTTTACCGCGATCAAAGGCGACATCCACCACCTCACACACGGGGAAAAAGTTGCCTACGGCACGTTAACGCATATGGTGCTGGAGCAGCGGCCTGATGAGGAAATCGCCCACTACATCCGCTTCTACCGTGCCATCAACATGCCGACCTTGTTAAAAGATCTGCATCTGGAAAATGAGCCGTTTGAGAATCTGATCAAAGTAGGTGAACTGGCGTGCAGCGACGCCGATACGTTGAAAAATCTGGACAGCAGGCTAACGGCCGAAGACGTCGCCCACGCGATTGTTGCCGTCGATGCGTTCAGTAAAACCATCGCTTAACTGCGGCTGCGGTAAAAGAGCCCGACTCTCGCGAGATCGGTCCAGCGGAGTCGGGCTTGATATATCCGATGCTCGCTTCTCCTCGACGTTGTCCTGCCAGAAAACGTTCTTTCTGCGTCACAAACCTGCTCATTACTATTCACTTTCATTTGACGAGAAAACGGGCAGGATAACGACATACTCTCTCACACCTGAGCCATCGAATGACGGAACATCCTCGCCCTGTCCCCCTATCGGATACGCTAACGCTTGCCCTTTTCGGGACGATCGTGCTGGCGTTAGGAATGGGATTAGGGCGCTTTTTGTATACGCCGATGCTGCCTGTGATGCTGGAGGAAGGTCGCTTCACCTTCGGTCAACTGTCCTACATTGCCAGCGCGAACTACGCCGGCTATCTGTTCGGTAGCCTGTTTTTCTCTTTTAGCCGTCGCGCTTCAACCACTCAACCCATGTTCCTGCTGTTTGCCGCAGCCGCCGCAACCGGCGTTTTGCTCTTCGCGATGGCTCTGACCACCGATACGACGCTGGTCATGCTCGTTCGTTTCCTCGCCGGGATCGCCAGCGCGGCCATGATGATCTTCGGTTCTTTGACTATTTTGCACCACACAAAGCATGCTCGCGTTATCGCGTCGCTCTATGCTGGGGTTGGCGTGGGGATCGTGTTGGGTAATGAATACATCATCATCGGACGGCATTACGCCCTCACCGCCGAGCCATTGTGGTGGGGTGCAGCTTTGATCGCCGCACTACTTATGTTCGTCCTACTCATCCTTTCACCGCATCAGTCCACCGTCGCTCAGCAGCTGATGGCCAATACCGATGAACCGACTCAGCTTGGCTGGCAGCGGCTTGCGCTGCTGTACGGCCTCGCGGGCTTCGGGTACATCATCATCGCTACCTATCTACCGTTGATGGTGACTGCACTGGACATGCCACGTTTGTCCCTGCATTTATGGTCGCTGGTTGGGCTGGCGGTGATTCCTGGCTGTTTTTTCTGGCTATGGGCTGCCGGCCGCTGGGGAACGTTATCCTGCCTGACGGCAAACCTGCTCATTCAGGGAAGCTGCGTCCTGTTGACGCTGTTCAGCCATTCTCACGTGGCATTGATATTCAGCTGTATCGGCTTTGGTGCTACTTTTATGGGAACGACCTCGCTGGTGATGCCCTTAGCCAAGCGGCTACGCGTGCCGCACGGCATCAACCTGCTTGGGCTGGTGACGCTCACTTACGGCATCGGCCAGATTCTTGGCCCACTGCTCACCAGCGCCCTGACGAATACTCACGCTGTCGCGCCAGCGATCCTGTGTAGCGCAGCAGCACTTTTCATCGCGGCAGGGCTCTGTTTCCCCTACCGTCGGCCACAACCCTAATCCCGGAGAACCCATGCCATACGTCAACATCAAAATCACCAATGAAGGCGTCACCGCTGAACAAAAGCGTCAATTGATTGAAGGCGTGACCCAACTACTGGTCGATGTGTTAAACAAAAACCCCAAAACCACCGTGGTAGTGATTGATGAAGTCGAAACGGATAACTGGGGAATCGGCGGCGTGCCGGTGACGGAGTTGAGGAAAGCCAGCAAGTAAGAAGGCTGGTGATAAAGAGTGGAAAGGTGCCACGCTATTCTGACGTAATAATCGGTGGCACCCGTTTTATATCCCCAACATCGTATCAATCAGCAGATACATATTGAGAGAAACTACCAGTACGACAATAAGTTGCCCGATGCGCTGTACCCATTTGCCATTGACCATCGTCCCCATCAGTTCACGGTTGCCGGTGAAGGACAGCAAGGGAACCAGCGCCAGCGCAATCCCGAAGCTCAGCACCACCTGACTCAATACCAGCACGCGCGTCGGATCCATACCAGACAGAATCACGATAAACGACGGCAACATCGTCACGGTGCGGCGCACCCAAAGTGGGATATGGAAACGCACGAATCCCTGCATTACCACTTGGCCCGCCAGCGTGCCAACGACGGTAGAAGACAAGCCAGCAGCCACCAAACTCAGACCGAAAATGACCGCGGCGGCTTTCCCCAGCAGCGGCTCCAGCGTGAGGTAGGCTTTATCCAGATCGGCAATATCCTGGTTACCACTGAAATGGAACGCCGCCGCTGCCGTCGCCATCATGGACAGATTGACGAATCCAGCGATGGTCATCGCAATCGCGACATCGACTTTCGTCGCCGAATAACGCTCGGCACGGGTATGGTTACCTTCATGCTGTGTCAGGGAAGAATGCAGATAAATCACATGCGGCATAATGGTCGCCCCCAACACGCCAGCGGCCAGCAGCACGGCATCGGAGGTTGGCAGACTAGGGATCGCCATGCCTTTGGCTAACGCGGACAGCTCAGGCTGCGAGAAGACCAATTCGACAATATACGCCGCCGCAACAAACAGCAGCAGGCCGCCGATGACCATCTCCAGCGGCTTCTGCCCGCGCTGTTGCAGCATTAAAATCAGGAAGGTTGCAATGGCGGTGAGGATCGCGCCTTCCAGCAGCGACACGCCCAAGAGCAGTTTGAAACCAATCGCCGCACCGATAAACTCGGCCAGATCGGTCGCCATCGCAATAATTTCGGCCTGCACCCAATACGCCCAAACAGCCGGACGCGGAAAGCGATCGCGGATATGTTCCGCCAGATTCTTACCCGTTGCGATCCCTAATTTGGCGGACAGCAGTTGGATCAGCATCGCCATCAGGTTCGCCCACACCACCACCCACAGCAGCGTATAGCCATAGGCCGCGCCAGACTGGATATTAGTGGCAAAGTTACCCGGATCGATATAACCAATCGCCGCGATAAACGCCGGGCCCATCAAAGACAGTTTGACCTTCCTTGATGTGCGGCTTGTTGATTCAATAACACGGCTACCCGGCATAGTATGACCCTTCTAACACTGGTGTTTTATTACTCTCACAAAAACGATAATGATTATCAAGTGCATTTAGAGTGGTAATACCAATTCTTTTGATAGTTAATGATGATGAGTCATTCAAAACCTAAAAAACATCTTTTTTATCAAACAAATCTTAACAAAATATAAACAAAAAACCCCATGCAGGGCACGGGGTTTGGAATGAAGATACGCTGTCACTATGGTACGTAAAAAGCAGATGGTGCGTAAAAGCAGACAGAATCAGTCTTGTGCTTTTGATACCGCGACCATCGCCGGACGTAGCAAACGACCGTTCAGCGTATAGCCTTTTTGCATGACCATCATGACATGGTTCGGCTGGTGATCGGCCGAAGGTAACATCGTCATTGCCTGATGCACTTCTGGGTTAAACGGTACGCCCACATCACCCACAACCTCGATGCCAAACTTGCGTACAGCATCCAGCAACGATTTCAGCGTCAGTTCAACACCTTCAATCATCGCAGCCAGTGATTCGTTGGATTTATCCGCCGTATCCAGCGCACGTTCCAGGTTATCGATAACCGGCAACATTTCGCTGGCAAATTTCTCTACCGCAAATTTGTGCGCTTTCTCAACATCCATTTCCGCACGGCGGCGAATGTTATCGGCTTCAGCACGGACGCGAAGCATATTGTCACGTTCACGCTGTTGCAGTTCGCTCAACTGGGTTTCCAGTTCTGCGATGCGCGCATCACGCGGGTCAGCTACGTCTGCCGTCTCTGGCGCGGCATCCGCTTGCTGCCCTTTTGCTGCTTCCTTTTGATCCAGGACTTGCTCGTCAGGCGTTTTCTGTTCTTTACTACTCATGAAATTCTCCGCGGTTTAGCATTAATCTCGCTAGTTGCTTATTATGGGGATCAAAATCGGGGATTCAAGGGAACCCGTCATATATTGGTTCCCACCGCTGCCGATACACCACGCTGAGGACAAAAACAGCAATGAACACACCGCTTACAATGAACAGGCCGTTTAATTGTATTGGCATTGTCGGCCATCCGCGCCACCCAACGGCGCTGGCAACGCATGAGATGCTTTATCACTGGCTCACCGACAAAGGTTATTCGGTTTTGATCGAGCAGCAGATCGCCCGTGAGTTGAATCTAAAAGACGCCCCGACAGCGAGCCTTGCCGACATCGGCCAGCAGGCGGATTTGGCAGTTGTCGTTGGCGGTGATGGCAACATGCTCGGCGCAGCGCGCGTGCTGTCGCGCTATGACATCAAGGTGATCGGTGTGAACCGTGGCAACCTCGGTTTTCTGACCGATCTCGACCCTGATCAGGCGCAGCAGCAGCTTTCTGACGTTCTCGACGGCCATTATTTGAGCGAACAGCGTTTCATGTTGGAAGCGCACGTTTGCCGCGCAAACCAGCAGGACAGTATCAGTACCGCCATTAACGAAGTGGTGCTTCACCCAGGTAAAGTCGCACATATGATTGAATTTGAAGTCTATATTGATGACAAATTCGCCTTCTCCCAGCGTTCAGACGGCCTGATTATCGCCACGCCTACTGGCTCCACCGCCTATTCCCTTTCCGCTGGCGGCCCGATTCTGACGCCGTCGCTGGATGCAATTGCGCTGGTGCCCATGTTCCCACATACGCTGTCTGCCCGCCCGCTGGTCATCAACAGCAGCAGCACAATTCGGCTGAAATTTTCCTGCATTACCAATGACCTGGAAATCAGCTGCGACAGCCAGATTGCGTTACCGGTACAGGAAGGCGAAGAGGTCCTCATTCGCCGCAGCGAACATTACCTGAATCTGATTCATCCAAAAAATTATAGTTATTTCAATACACTAAGTTCAAAGCTCGGCTGGTCAAAAAAATTATTCTAAAATTTTACCCAGCTACTTTACTGTATATAAAACCAGTTTATACTGTATGTAATCACATGTGATTACATACAGGGGTTTATCATGCTGGCGCAACTCACTATCAGTAACTTCGCCATCGTGCGCGAATTAGAAATCGATTTTCAGTCAGGAATGAGCGTAATCACCGGGGAAACCGGTGCGGGGAAATCCATTTCGATTGATGCCCTCGGTTTATGTCTGGGAAATCGTTCTGACGCCAGCATGGTCAGGCCGGGCGCTGCCCGCGCCGACATTTGCGCCCGCTTTGCACTGGCGGATACCCCAACGGCACGTCAGTGGCTGGAAGAAAACCAACTGGATGATAGCAACGAGTGCCTGCTACGCCGCGTTATTAGCGCCGATGGTCGTTCACGCGGCTTTATTAACGGTACCGCCGTGCCACTGTCTCAACTGCGTGAACTCGGCCAGCATCTGATTCAGGTGCACGGTCAGCATGCTCATCAGCTACTGCTACGCCCCGATCATCAAAAACACCTGCTGGATGCCTATGCCGATGAACCAAAACTGCTGGTTGCTATGCAGCAGGTTTGGCATCAGTGGCACCAAAGCTGCCGCACGCTGGCGCAACTGCAACAGGCGGCCATTGAGCGCGAAGCTCGCCGGGAACTGCTGCAATACCAATTAAAAGAGCTAAACGAATTCGCCCCACAGCCCGGCGAATACGAACAGATTGACGTTGAATATAAGCGTCTGGCGAATAGTGGTCAGCTACTGACGATGAGCCAACAAGCTATGCAACTGCTGAGCGAAGACGAAGAACAGAACATCATCAGTATGCTGCACAGCGTAAAACATCAGCTTGGCGAACTCATCAGCATGGATGACAAACTGTCTGGCGTGCTGTCGATGCTCGAAGAAGCCGGCATTCAACTTAGCGAAGCCAGCGATGAATTGCGCCACTACAGCGAGCAGATGGATCTCGACCCGATTCGGCTGTATGAACTGGAACAACGCCTGTCGCGCCAGCTCGCGCTGGCACGCAAACACCATGTTGCTCCAGAGGCGCTCCCCGCGTTCCATCAGCAGCTATTGGAAGAACAGCAACAGCTGGAACAGCAGGAAAGCGACCATGACGCGCTTAGCGCTTCCGTCGGCGAATACCATCAACAGGCGTTGCACCTTGCAGAACAGCTGCACGTGCGCCGTCAACACCACGCTAGCGAACTGGCACAGCTCATCACCACCAATATGCGTGAACTGGCAATGCCACACGGCCACTTCACCATTGATGTGAAATTTACGCCAGATAACCTGACGGCCACCGGTGCCGACAGTATTGAATTCCGCGTGACCACGAACCCAGGCCAGCCGCATCAGACATTGGCAAAAGTGGCCTCGGGCGGTGAGCTATCGCGTATCGCATTGATTATTCAGGTGATTACCGCGCAGAAAATGGACACGCCAGCGATGATCTTCGATGAGGTCGATGTGGGTATTAGCGGACCAACCGCTGCCATCGTCGGGAGAATGCTGCGCCAGCTCGGCGAATCCACGCAGGTGATGTGCGTGACGCACCTGCCACAGGTCGCGGGCTGCGGTCATCAGCACTTCTTCGTGAGTAAACAAACGGACGGTGCAGAAACGGAAACGCTGATGCAACCGTTGGATAAACGTGCTCGGCTACAAGAACTGGCACGCCTCCTCGGCGGTAGCGCCGTCACCAAAAATACGTTGGCAAATGCCAAAGAACTGCTGGCAGCCTAAAATCTGCTGCCGATAAGGGCGAGAAAGGTGCATCACCGGTAAAAAAGCTCAACTTTTTTACCTTCCTGAGGTCATACATTCGCCTTGCAGGTTTCCAAGTCCTGCAAGGTCTATTATCATCGGCAACCTATGCCCTTAAGGAATGTAATCACTATGCGCTGTAAAACGCTGACTGTCGTCGCCGCGGTGGTTGTTATGCTGACTGCCGGTTGTTCCACACTGGAAAAGGTGGTCTATCGGCCGGACATCAATCAGGGAAACTATCTGGCACCGGCTGACGTTGCGAAAATTCACACCGGCATGACCAAACAACAGGTCGCTTATACGCTGGGTACACCTATGATGCAGGATCCGTTTGGCAGCGATACCTGGTTTTACATCTTCCGCCAGCAGCCTGGCCATGAATCGGTAAAACAGCAGACGCTGACGCTGACCTTCAGCGGCAGTGGCGTGTTAACCAACATCAACAACAAGCCCGCGCTGGATTAATGCTTTCAATGCCGTTCGGCTGAATCAGGATGAACGATTCTGGCAGCCAGAGGCGACGCGTTAAGACGAAGCCCACAATGGGCAGAGTACGTGAAGGAAGCCAGCGGACACTCAGCTTGGTGTATGACGGGTATAACAGCAGGCAAATCTGAACACTTCAGGTTTGCCTGTGTTTTTTTATAAGGGCATTTCGATAAGGACGCTCAGGGAAACGTCATGTGCCGTTCAACGACATCGTTCAGGATTTGCTCTTAGCACGCTCTGCACGCTGACGACGTAGCTCTTTCGGATCGGCAATCAGCGGACGATAAATTTCCACACGGTCCCCCTCCTGCACCACATCGGCCAGCTTCGCCGCGCGGCTGTAAATACCGACTTTATTCACCTGCAAATCGATATCATGGCGCAGTTCCAGCAGGCCCGATGCCACAATCGCCTGCTCAACCGTACTGCCCTCTTCCAGCTTCACCGTGCGTAGATACTGGCGTTCCGGCAACGCGTAGACCACATCAACCTGCATTGCGGACACTGTAGACCTCTTTTGCTCGCTGCGTGAAAGCCTGCACCATATTTCCTGCCAGCTCCTTGAATACTTTGCCAAAAGCGAGTTCAATCAAGGCATTGGTGAATTCAAATTCCAGATGCAGCTCGACTTTACAGGCATCAGCACTCAGCGGCGTAAAATGCCAGTCGCCACCCAACTGACGGAACGGGCCATCAACCAACTGCATATTGATATTCTGGTTGTGCGTCAGTGTATTACGGGTGGTAAAGGTCTTGCTGATACCGGCTTTGGAAACGTCCACTGCGGCGGTCATCTCCCCTTCTGAGGAGGAGAGCACGCGGCTCCCCGTACAGCCCGGTAAAAACGCGGAGTAGGAAGCGACATCATTCACCAGCTTGTACATCTGTTCAGCGCTGAACGGCACCAGTGCGGAACGACTTATCTTTGGCATACTATTTTCCGTGATTCATAAAACGCGCAAAATAATAGCACTGATAGCCCGACAGACAAAAATTCTGCGAAGCTTATCGCACGATATCATTAACCACGACACGGACGCACGGCGGGGATTTCATTCCCAATGACATCCAGTATAATGACGGCACTATGACAAAGAAAAAAGCATACAAACCCGGTTCCGCCACCATTGCGCAGAACAAGCGCGCCCGTCACGAATACTTCATTGAGGAAGAATTTGAGGCCGGCCTTGCGCTGCAAGGATGGGAAGTCAAATCACTGCGCGCAGGCAAAGCAAACCTCAGCGACAGCTATGTCACCTTCATGAACGGTGAAGCCTACCTGTTTGGCGCAACGATCACACCGCTGAATGTGGCGTCATCACATGTTGTGTGCGATCCCACACGCACGCGCAAACTCCTGCTCAACAAGCGCGAGCTGGATTCGCTGTTTGGCCGCGTCAGTCGCGATGGCTACACGGTCGTCGCGCTATCCATGTATTGGAAAAATGCCTGGAGCAAAGTCAAAATCGGCGTGGCGAAAGGTAAAAAAGATCATGACAAGCGTGATGACATCAAAGAACGTGAATGGAAGTTAGACAAAGCCCGTATCATGAAGAACGCCAATCGCTAAGCCACTGGCTTAACAACGGTAAGTTCTGGTATACTGGCAACAGTTTCTTGGGGGCTGATTCTGGATTCGACGGGATTTGCAAAGCCCAAGGTGCATGCCGAGGGGCGGTTTGCCTCGTAAAAAGCCGCAAAAAAATAGTCGCAAACGACGAAACCTACGCTTTAGCAGCTTAATAACCTGCTTTTAGCCCTCTCTCCCTAGCCTCCGCTCTTAGGACGGGGATCAAGAGAGGTCAAACCCAAAAGAGATCGTGTGGATGCCTTGCCTGGGGTTGAAGCACTAAATCTAATCAGGCTAGTTTGTTAGTGGCGTGTCTATTCGCAGCTGGCAAGCGAATGTAAAGATAGACTAAGCATGTAGTACCGACGGTAGAGTGGTTCCGGACGGGGGTTCAAATCCCCCCAGCTCCACCAATTTAGATTCCGGTTATTACCAGATAAGGCCGGAAACGTGAAAAAGCCGCTAACCGCAAGGTTCAGCGGCTTTTTTATGTCTGTAATAGTCTGACGATATTCGCCTGAATCCGGTGACTATTGGTATACGTTTAGGTATACGCAAACTGAGCATACAGACCAATCTTGAGTTGAAAGACGAATCAGACGCTGACTGGCTGCCCAAATGTGAGTCGGCGAGGTAGACGCCAGAAACGAAAAAAACCGCAATGGGTGATGAGTCACTCATTACCTGTTCACCAACTCATCACCCATTAATCCATTAATCCATTAATCCATTAATCCATTAATCCATTAATCCATTAATCCATTAATCCATTAATCCATTGATTAGTAAAAACAAAAAACCGTAGTGAAGAGAGTAAACAGTTTTGTGAAAAATCTTTTTATTGGGAAGTCAGAGAATACTTTTCTCAAAAATATCGACTAATGGTTGAGTATTGCCGTGGTATCCGGCCACGTTAGCCGCTAACCATTCCTGAACGCCGATATTTTCGAAAGAGACACCATAGCCACAATTGATAATCATATGCTCGAACAATAAACGCTGAGAACGTCCATTGCCTTCCCTAAACGGATGAATCACATTCAAATCTGAATAATATTCTGCTAACTGAGTTATTAGCGCTGGACGTTCAAGGCCTTGTAAAAAATCATCATTGGATAGCTGCGTAAAAATTTTATTAGCTTCAATTTCGATACGGGATACGGTGCAGAAACGTGTTTGACCTTTAGAAATATCGATACGCCGTATTTCTCCTGCCCAATCGAATAAATCCCCGAATATTTTCCCGTGCAGCCCACACCAATAATGTAAATCGTAAGGCGGCTCTTCAAATTCAATATCAAGAACGGCCAGCTCGGATAGTTGACGTTCCGCATCGTCGAATTGACTGTCATCGTTGATGCAGAGTTTATTTATCAGAACATCGCTATCAGGGTAGATATAAGGATCTTGCCCTGAGCCGTATTTATCAGACATAACCACTCGCCTTATACATGGCTATCAGATTTTTTCTCAGCGCCTCTCTGTCCTGCTTGTCGCTTGGAAGTGGCGTATCCTCAACGCTGAATCCTTCAAGACGCATACTGTCCCGATAGTTTTTGAGTTTCACCTGATTGTAGTAATCACGCTTTTCTTCCAGCGTCACCATACGTGGGGATCGCGTTTTGTCTGGCGATGCTTTTGTCGTGATTTTCCGGTGCTGTTTAAATATCGACAAATCGGTATTTTTCAATTTCTCGATCAGCCGTTCCCCGTCGCCAAACACGCCCCATGACGAGATAGACAAGGCTTGCCGTTTGCCATTTTTCTCGCGTGATATGCTGATATCCATCGTTGACTGGAGCGTGTTTAACACGTCCTGTACTTTTCTTTCAGAGATACCTGTAGCGGTTACGATAGAGTGCGTATTAGGGGAATCCTCTTGTACCAGAGCAGCGAGTACCGCCATTTCATAACGCATATGCTTTCACCTTTAATCCGCATATATATGCGATAAAGAGTACCACAATTGCAGCTGGCAGTATCTTACCTGCATGGGTGATGAGTAACTCGTCACCTGTTCACTCACTGTTAACCACTTAACCTGCTAAAAATAAAGATAAAAAATGAAAGGTGAAGAGAGTGAACAGTTTTGTGAAAAATCTTTTTATTTTGGCTACTGATGCTTACATGACGAACGGTACTTTCCCGCCCTCTCCTTTTAACGCTTGCTGTAACGCACTTAAGAGTGCTTTTAATTCGCTGCTTAAATATTGGCTAAAAGCCTCACGCCCTAACGTTCTATCAAATACTGCTTGTGGCAGGAATCGCCGCATTTCAGCGCTAAAGCGACCATCCCCCACAACCTGATCGATGCTCTGTATGCGCTGTGCCAGTAGTTCATCATAATTAGGGATGCGGTAATCCTGTATTTTCTTACGAATCAGATCGATATCATAAGTCGCGTTTTGCTGGATCAGCCACGGCAAGTCCCACACGTCACGATAGCGGGTATATCTGGTAGTAGCGACAAGCGAAACCAGTTTGTCGCACATCACTTCATTCAGCGTTTCACACATGACCAGCGTATCGGAATAACCATCGGGTAAAACCTCATAGTTACGTTTTAGCGTCATCGGTGTTCGGGTATAAGCCGGGATATTGGCGATCTCAATTTTGATCCGTTGCCTTGGCATATCGCGTTTTTCCGGTGCAGTGGTCACGGATACCTGCCATTTGTCGATGCGAACGTCCTCATAACCGGGTTCATTCCGCAATTCATTTGGCTCTTTCACGTTAACCTCAAGGCCGTACCGATTCCCCAGATAATCTTCAATACAGGCTTTCATGTTCTTCAGGTCGGCACCAGAAAACGCAACACCGCCGGCAAAATCCAAATCTTCACTGAAGCGGTTTGCGCCATGGCAAAGCCTCAGCGATGTTCCGCCCTGAAAAGTAAGCTGCCCCAGCAAGCCCGCATTATCCAAACAATAGAGGATGTCGTAGTGCAAAAGCTCCTTCTCCACCACATTGCGCAAGCCTTCAAGCTCGGCTGATTCCACCGCTTTGCTAACCAATTCGGCAAAGTTAACTTTCTGATTCATGATATAGCTCCGATTCGTCAATCAGGTGGGTATTGCGCCCAACGCGGCGTAAATCCCTCACGGCAGTTTTCTTCGTTGCTTGCCGTAACGGGGAATTGCCAAAATAGGTATCCTGCAAAATCTGCTCTGGTGGCCTCTTGGTATGGGTAAATTCAATCACCCCAAAAGGCGTTTGATGTTCTTCGGAACGTCCGGTGGTCATCACCGTGATCCGGTCAATCGGTATTTGAGAAATCACGCCATATTCAGACAAGGCAGATTCGAGGCTAAGATAGTTATATTCACCACGGCGTAGCGCTAACACGATGCGCTCAAGCGTATAGGCATCTTTGCTTTTGGCATGGTTATAAACGTACACACCGCGAATCGCACGGGTAAGAATGCCATCTTTGACTAAACGATTTAGCCCGGCATTAAACGCTCTGGGCGTATCTTCATGGAAAATCTTGGCTAAATCGCGGGAGGTGAAGACATAACGCCCTTGCTTATCGAAAGCATTTAAACGCTCAATAGCAGTGATCCTGTCCATTCATAAGTCCACATGAAAACCACATAATTGTGTTATTCACGTATACTTGAATAGAAGCCATCCGTCAAGTCTACTCCGAAACCACTAAAAAGTGACATTCACGTGTACTTACCAAAAGATTATCATAGATTGAGGTAACAAAAAGGTGGGATTCATAGGGTGAGAACGTTAGCAAAAACCCCTATCACTTTTCTGCATTGGTATACGCAAACTGAGCATACAGACCAATCTTGAGTTGAAAGACGAATCAGACGCTGACTGGCTGCCCAAATGTGAGTCGGCGAGGTAGACGCCAGAAACGACAAAACCGGCTCCAGCCGGTTTTTTGCGTCACACAAACACATCAATACGACATCAATAATTAGATTCCTCTAATCGTATAACCATTTCCCTGCTTTAGCTGACTCAATAATCATCTCGACCGTGAGCGGTTTTAACGCTTTCGATAGTGGTTTCTTTTGCAAGATTGGATACTCATATTCAAAATAATTTCTTCCATCAAAGTTTGAATGTTCAATATTAAAATGTCCGAATATATCAAGAAGGAAATCATGAGCATCTTCTGGTAGAAACTGGTAATCATCCTGTAACGTCCAGTCTTTAGTGACTTGTCTAATACCGGATTTAAACCAATGTTTCCTAATAGGGTAACGTTCCATGAGATACTGAATCACCTCATTTTCGATATCTCTTTTGCTCATCAGAAATACGTCCATTCAATGAGGTCTTTTGGCCTAGCGACCAGGTTATACTGTCGAAGATACAAACCAAATCCCCCTGTTTGCGGAAATGCATGAATGACCGTAGAAGCCTGTAAGCCATCACCATTCAAACCGTAATTGTTGCGTTACCACTTGAATACATTGTTTTATTTACTAATAAGTTGCACGTAAGCTAGTGAGGCACAACAAGTAATCCTATTGATCCTTTACGCCATCAAGTCATGTAAAATACCAACAAAACACGCTGTTGATACAGGTCATGGATAGATGCACCGTCTCTATAAAAAAGCAATAACCTATTTATTATCCAAGGATTTTCTCGTTACTCTCCTCGTCTTATCCATCATGCTCTCTATTTTCTGGTACATGCTTTGGGCTTCGCAGCTGTCACGTCGCACGGTACTGATCGAGACATTTCCAGAACTCACTATCTACCTTACGTTTGGGATCGTGTTGGGGCTTATCTTTGCTGGCCGGGCGATCTATTCTCGATCGGTAAAGAAGAAAATAAAGCACATGCTCGAAATGTTTTTCGGAGGCTTCGTGCTGGGATTTCTTTCCATCGTGAATATTTTTGACGTGTACGTTTATCTGTTCCCCGATGAGGTGATTAGTTACACATCCGACTATAAAATAGTTTTTCCTGGGCCATCCACAGGAAAAAGTAGTCGTTGCGAAGCCGGCATATGGGTTAAAGATGTCCATACTGGGCAATTTAAACAGCTATGCACCAACAGAGAAATGCTGTTCAAAAAAAGAAGGCAAGGAATGGATGAGTTATGGATCACCGCGCGGGTCAATGAACTCGGCACGTATATTGTCGATTACCGGTTTACCTACAAGTAGCGCTCACCTTCAAGATCGCCAATTCCACCGTATTATTGGTACATTTAGTAAGGTTAATAAATTAAAATATCGGAAACTCGCTCAGGTCGATTTTCGGTCTGCAATGAACATCAGCACCCCGCCAAAATGAAATCATCCACTGGAATATATTTCCTGCTTACACGCTTGGACATCACCGATAGCGCAATCTTACATTCCGAAAGCAAATAATAACAATTGGTTATAATTTCAAGTGTAAATTAACGTCAGTTTTTCAAACGTGGGCTGGATGATGATGTGCGCTCCAATTTACGTCCTATCACTGGTGATAATACGAATACCGGAATGTTGATATTCATTTTATACGACTAAAAAGAGGTGTTACTGCTATGTTCAGAAAATTATCTCTCCTGAAGATCGTTGCCATTTTTGCTATTTCACCCTTTGCATTTGCTAAATCGGACATACTGCGTATCGGCGTCGATTTAACGTATCCCCCTTTTCAGAGCATGGATAAAAATGGTAATCCGTCGGGATTTGAAATCGAGGTAACCGATGCCATCTGTGAATCGGTAAATGCAAAATGTGACTATATCGTCAACACATTTGATTCCCAGATTGCCGCCCTTCTCGCCAAAAAAATAGACGTCATTGCGCCACTTGGCGTGACACGCAAGAGAAAAGAATCGATAGCTTTCAGTGACTATGTTTTCCACGTTCCCACCAAACTTGTCGCAAGGAAAGAATCCAATCTTCTTCCCCAGGCTGAGCTGCTGCGCGGGAAAAATATCGCGGTACAGCAAGGTACCATTCAGGAAGCCTACGCCAATAAATATTGGCTACCTGCCGGGGTGATTGTTAAAAACTATCCCGATCAGGAAGCCATTTATGAGGATTTACAATCAGGAAGAGTGGAAGGGGCACTGTGTCCGTCGGTTGCCGTCGCGTTTGGATTTTTAAAAACCCCACAAGGTAAAGATTTTGAGCTAAAAGGAGAGGAAGTCACCGATGCGGATTTATTTAGCCTCGGTTCTGCATACGGTATACGCAAAGACGATACGGAAACAAAACAGCTCATCAATCAGGGGCTGAAAGATATCGTTCAAAAAGGCATATATGCAAAAATACAGAAACGCTATTTTGGCGATATCGATTTAAGCGTGAAGGAATAATATCAGGCGCGGTTTACTGATTATTTTCATGTTCAACGGCTCTCCCGGCCCATCATAAGGCCGGGGGTGATTTCGTCGAAATACCCCGTTTATTGCTGTACTCCGCACCAATGTCAGCAACAGAATGTTGATAAAGAGGGCGAGCGCTATTAGCCCCTTTTCTGTTACCATCACGCGTTGGAAAATAGCGATATATATGTGAATATATCTCGCATCACATCACCGCTCTCAATCACGCTTTCACAGTGAACTACACGCAGGAGAAATCATGAGCCTTCACCTCTGGCTGGCTTATACAGGCATCATCATCGCCCTGATTGCCATTCCGGGCCCATCAGCCTTGATCAGCATGTCGCACGGTTTACGCTACGGCGCTTCACGCGCAACCGCAACCGTACTCGGCGGCGTCAGTGCGGCAATGATATTGATGTCCTGTTCAGCACTGGGGTTAGGTGCCATTCTCGCTGCGTCAACCACCGCATTCATCGCATTAAAAATTGTTGGTGCGGTTTATCTCATCTGGTTGGGCATCGCATCATGGCGCTCTAAGGATATGAGTACAGCGGAGCAGGACACACAGGAAGCCTCGGCTCCGGGCTGGTTTCCGCTATTCCGCAAAGGCTTTCTGGTCGGGATCAGCAATCCGAAAGATCTGCTGTTTTTCGCTGCACTCTTCCCAAATTTTATCGATACCAGCGCCCCGCACGCCTTACAGCTCATCATCCTCGCTGTGACCTGGGCGGTCTTCGATTTCAGCATCATGTTCATCTATGCCTGCACCGGCCGTCGTTTATCGGGCCTTTTCTCCAACCCTCGCCGCATCAAGCTGTTTAACCGCTCGACGGGCGGGATCTTTATTCTGGCAGGCACCACGTTGGCGGCGTCAACGCGTTAATTTACTGGCTCCTGCTGCCGTCAGGTCAGCAGGAGCCACACCGTTACGATGCTGTGATAAAATCAGCGATGCCCTTCTCGTCCATCCGATAGCGGACCCACTCATCCTGCGGCTTCGCACCAATGCTCTTATAGAAATCGATCGCGGGTTGGTTCCAGTCCAGCACGCTCCATTCCAGCCGTCCGCACTGTCTTTCCTGTGCAAGACGCGCAACCTGTTTCAGCAGCGCTTTGCCCGCTCCCGCATTACGATACGCCTGCGCAATGTAGAGATCTTCCAGATAAATGCCATATTTCCCCAGCCAGGTTGAGTAGCTCATGAAGAAAATCGCATAGCCGACAGGCTTGCCATCAATCTCGCAAATCAGCGTTTCAGCCGTCGCCTCCTCACCAAATAACGAGCGCTCAATATCCTCAAGCGAGGCCAGCACTTCGTGGCGCGCTTTCTCGTAAACGGCAAGCTCGATAATTAAATCCAGAATCACGCTCGCATCTGATTTCTGCGCGGGGCGGATGGCTATATTCATAAAGGCTGGGTTCATAACGTCTTTCTTCTCCGGTGCTAATTTTTCCAACGCAAACTATGACCAAGGCTTGCCATGCTACCGGATTAAAAATACTGTATGAACTGCATTCTCTACAGCGACTGATGAATATCATGCATCTGGATTTACGGCGTATCGATTTAAATTTACTGGTGGTATTTAACAGCGTGTACCAGCATCGATCCGTCGCCGCAGCGGCAAAAGAGCTGGCGATGAGCGCATCGGCGGTCAGCCACGCGCTGACGCGCTTGCGCAATACGTTTTCCGATGAGCTATTTTTTCGGGTTGGCAACACCATGCATCCGACCGTAGTGGCGGACGATATTGCAGAGCCGATAGCGGAAAGTCTGGCGCTGCTGACGCAAGGTCTGACGCCACGTCCACGCTTTAATCCCGCTCGCAGCACGGAAAGTTTCACCTTTTCCATCACCGATTACACCGCGTTTTCGGTGTTTCCTACCCTGATGGCGCACATGGAAAAGCTGGCACCCCATATCAAATTCAATCTGGTTTATTCACCGCAGAAGGTCGCGATTACGGACTTGCTGGCAGGGAAAATCGATTTTGCGTTAGGGTTCACCGACATGACGCAATCGGAGAACAGGGAAATTGAGGAGATAGACTGGATTGAAGACAGCTATGTCATCATCACCGCCGCGGATTATCTGTCAGGCAGGGCGCTTACGCTGGATGATTACCTCGCCGCCCGGCATCTTGTCGTGACGCCCTGGAATGAGTCCCGCGGGGTGATTGACTACGCGCTGGATAAGCTCAACAAAAAGCGTCATATCGCACTGAAGACGCCATCCATGATGAGTGCGCCGTTTATCATCGCCGATTCAACGCTGATCATGGCATTACCCCGCAACGTCGCGACAATCTTTGCGCAATTCCTGCCGTTGCGGATTCACGCCTTGCCTTTCACCGTGCCACCCTATCGCGTGAAGATATACAGTCATCGCCGCAACAGCCGTTCGGAAGCCAGCCAGTGGATTAAAAGTCTGTTACACAGGCTGGTGACACATCCCATAACGAACTGATAGCGGCGATAGGAAAATCACAAGCCTGACTGTCTGATTTTCGGTTCTGTTCCGGTAGCAAATTGTTCGGGTATTAAATGCCGAGAGCGTCAGCAACCTGCTCACTTTCCGCTTTGGAAAAGTTGGCGTAGGTCAGCGCATCAAGCAATGCGGCGCGATCGATCGTCGGATAAATCTCTGGGCTCTGTAAAAGCTGGCCGATTTCCTGAACGGTGAGTTGGGGATAGATGGCGTGTGATGCAACGGCAATGTCGCGAGCGGCGTAACACAGTTTGCGTAAAATCACCGCAATCTGCTGGTACGTGATTGTCTCCTGATACACGGTATAAAGCACATCGGCGATTAATGTCGATGTCAAAACCGAAATACGGGACACATCACCGGCTCGCCCACCCAATGCCTGAAGAATATGTTCGACGGCCTGTTCTGGCGTTTTTCCCTGCGCCTGTTGTGAAGCCAGTACGGAAACCAATTTATTTTTTATTTCATCATTTGCCATCGTTCGGTTCCTTCATACATTGATTACAGATGTTATTTTAGTATAAGCACGCTACCTGTCATGGCAGTAATGAGCAAACAAAATCATGCGGCGATACCCTTCAATAGGTACAAAAAGACATCAACCCGCTCTGAGGTGTATGATATACGCAACTTTAGGAAACGCGGGCTCTCCTTCATACGAACACCGCGCGTAGAAAGATCGCTTGAAGTATGACGGGGATAAAACACAGTTTGATACAACTCCGTTTACATCGTTCCACCCTCTTTTTTCCTGAAATGCGATAATCCTCCGATAAAAATCGTATTTTCGTTTATGCCCAATCATTTTCATCGCCCGAAAAGACCATGTAAAATGAAAGGCTTAGTGAGCAAGAAGGCTATAAGTCATGATCACCACCGACGGTAATAACGCAGTCGCCTCCGTGGCCTGGCGAACCAATGAAGTCATCGCCATCTATCCCATCACCCCCAGTTCCAGCATGGCTGAACACGCGGCCGCCTGGTCGAGCGACGGCGGGCTGAATATATGGGGAGATACGCCCCGCGTTGTTGAAATGCAATCGGAAGGCGGCGCGATCGCTACCGTCCACGGCGCATTGCAGACGGGCACACTCGCCACCACGTTCACCTCATCGCAGGGTCTGCTGCTGATGATCCCCACGCTGTATAAGCTGGCCGGTGAACTAACCCCGTTCGTCCTGCACGTCGCAGCTCGTACGGTTGCGACGCATGCGCTTTCTATCTTCTGCGATCACTCGGACGTCATGGCCGTGCGCCAAACCGGTTGTGCCATGCTGTGCGCCAGCAATGTGCAGGAAGCGCAGGACTTTGCGCTGATTTCACAAATCGCCAGCCTGAACAGCCGTCTGCCGTTTATCCATTTCTTCGACGGTTTCCGCACTTCACACGAAATTAATAAGATTGAGCCGCTGAGCGATGACGTAATCCGCCAGCTTCTGCCACAGAAATCGATTGATGCACACCGTGAGCGAGCGCTCACACCGGAACGCCCGGTGATTCGTGGTACCGCCTCTAACCCGGATACCTTCTTCCAGGCGCGCGAAGCCACCAACCGCTGGTATGACGCAGGCTATGAGCACGTTGAGCAGGCGATGAACGATTTCGCCGCCGCCACAGGACGCCAGTACCAGCCGTTTGAATACTACGGTCACCCGGAAGCGACCAAAATCGTCGTCCTGATGGGCTCTGGCGTTGGCACCTGCGAAGAAGTCGTCGATACGCTGTTGATGCGCGGCGAAAAAGTTGGCGTGGTGAAAATCCGCCTGTATCGTCCATTCTCCGCCAAACATCTGCTGGCCGTCATTCCGCAAACGGCGAAGAGCATCGCAGTGTTGGACCGCACGAAAGAGCCAGGTGCGCTGGCAGAACCGCTGTATCTCGATGTAATGACCGCGCTGGCCGAGGCGTTCTCCGCAGGTGAGCGTTCACTTATGCCACGCGTGATTGGTGGCCGTTATGGCCTGTCTTCCAAAGAATTTACCCCACAGTGCATACAGGCGATTTTTAATGAGTTAGCACTTACTAACCCACGACCGCGCTTTACTGTCGGGATTTATGACGATGTCACCAACCTGTCGCTGCCACTGCCGGAACAGCATTTTCCAAGTAGCGCATCGCTCGAAGCCCTATTCTACGGTCTGGGCAGTGACGGTACCGTTTCTGCGACCAAGAATGCGATCAAAATTGTCGGTGAAACCACGCCGATGTTTGTGCAGGGCTACTTTGTCTATGACTCGAAGAAAGCCGGTAGCCTGACCGTTTCCCACATGCGTGTGGGCCCGCACCCGATCAACTCAGCCTACCTGATCGATCAGGCCGATTTCGTTGCCTGTCATCAGTGGCAGTTTATCGACAAGTACAGCATGGTCGAACGACTGAAGCCCGGCGGCGTTTTCCTGATCAACTCGCCGTATACCAGCGACGATCTGTGGCACCGTTTGCCGCAGGAAGTGCAGGCAGGGCTGAACCAGCGCAATGCCCGCGTGTACTGCATCAATGCCGCCAAGATTGCCCGAGAATGTCATCTGGGCGCGCGCATCAACACCGTCATGCAGATGGCGTTCTTCCACCTGTCACAGATTCTGCCAGCCGATGTGGCGGTGGAAAAACTGCGTACCGCCATCGCCAAGAGCTACGGCAGTAAAGGTCAGGAGCTGGTTGAGCGTAACTGGCAAGCGCTGAGTGCCACATTAGAAGCGCTGGCAGACGTGCCGCGGGAAGCCGTCAACCCAGACAGCCCGCAGCGCCCACCGGTGGTTTCCGACGCCGCGCCCGATTTTGTCAAAACCGTCACGGCCACGATGCTGGCGGGTCTGGGTGATACGCTGCCCGTCTCCGCCCTGCCACCCGATGGCACCTGGCCAACCGGCACCACCAAGTGGGAAAAACGTAATATCGCGGAAGAGATTCCGCTGTGGCAGCCACAGCTTTGTACACAGTGTAACCACTGCGTCGCTGCCTGCCCGCACTCGGCTATTCGCGCCAAAGTCGTCCAGCCCGACGCGATGGAAAATGCACCTGCTTCACTGCAATCGCTGGATGTGAAAGCCCGCGACATGCGCGGCCAGAAATACGTGTTGCAGGTTGCCCCGGAAGACTGCACTGGCTGTAACCTGTGCGTGGAAGTTTGTCCGGCCAAAGACCGTCAGAACCCAGAAATTAAAGCCATCAATATGGAATCCCGTCTGGATAATCTGACGGCGGAGAAAGAGAACTTCGATTTCTTCCTGCAATTACCGGAAATCGACAAATCCACGCTGGAACGTATCGATATCCGCACTTCTCAGCTGATTTCGCCGCTGTTCGAGTACTCTGGTGCCTGTTCCGGCTGTGGCGAAACGCCGTACATCAAGCTGCTGACGCAGCTCTATGGCGATCGTCTGCTGGTCGCGAATGCAACGGGCTGTTCATCGATTTATGGCGGTAACCTGCCTACCACGCCGTGGACTACTGATGCCAACGGTCGCGGTCCGGCCTGGGCTAACTCACTGTTCGAGGATAACGCCGAATTCGGTCTGGGCTTCCGCCTGAGCGTCGATCAGCACCGCCAACGTGCCGTGCGCCTGCTCAAAAAGCTGGCACCGCAACTGCCGCCGGATCTGGTGAATGCGTTGCAAGAAGAGTCCATCGTGCCCGACCTGCGCCGTCAGCAGATTGAACAGCTACGTGGATTGCTGGCAACCATCAATGATAACGATGCCAAGGTGCTGGCGAGTGAAGCCGACCACTTTGTCGATAAATCTATCTGGCTTATCGGTGGTGACGGCTGGGCGTACGACATCGGCTACGGCGGGTTGGATCACGTCATGAGCCTGAGCGAAAACGTCAACGTGCTGGTGCTGGATACGCAGTGCTACTCGAACACCGGCGGCCAGCAGTCCAAGGCGACACCGCTGGGTGCAGTCACCAAGTTTGGCGAGAAAGGCAAACGCAAAGCGCGTAAAGATCTCGGCATCAACGTCATGATGTACGGGCACGTGTATGTCGCGCAGATCTCACTAGGCGCACAGCTGAACCAGACGGTGAAAGCGATTCAGGAAGCCGAAGCATGGCCGGGCCCATCGCTGATTATCGCGTACAGTCCGTGTGAAGAGCACGGCTACGATCTGGCATTCAGCCACGATCAGATGCGTCAATTGACGGCAACGGGCTTCTGGCCGCTCTACCGCTTCGATCCACGTCGTGCCGAAGAAGGGAAAGCCGCGCTGGTTACCGATTCTCGTCCGCCATCAAGCAGCCTGAGCGAAACGCTAATGAAAGAGCAACGCTTCCGCCGCCTGAATAGCATGATGCCGGAAGAAACCGCGCAGCTCTATGAAGAAGCGGAGCTGGATCTACGTCGCCGCTTTGACTTCCTGACGATGATGGCCGGCAAGGCAGAGAAAAACTCACAGGAATAATCGTTCCTCCCCAAACCGGCTTCGGCCGGTTTTTTATGGCGTGCCATCCATGGCCGCCACCCTTACGGGCCGTTGCGTTTTCCCTTACCCAAACGAGGTTGAATATCGAAGAATCCAGCGCGGATAGCCCAGTTTGTCAGGCACGGTAAAGAGGGGCTGACAAGACGCAAGTTACCTTATACTTTATGAGATTATTCGCTCGTTACCATGTCAAACCGCTCTCAACGTCGCAGAGGACGAAACATGAAAGGAAAGTTCGCACCATCGCAGATTGCATTGCACTGGCTGGTTTTTCTGTTGCTCGTTGTGACTTATGCCACCATCGAGCTACGCGGATTTGCTGAACGCGGTTCGCTGCTGCGCAGCGTGATGATGGTGACGCACTTTAGCTGCGGCGTAGCCATACTGGTTCTCATGCTTGCTCGCCTGTTCTTGCGCCATCGGCATACTTCGCCCGCTATTACGCCACCGCCGCCTCGTTGGCAAAGTGCGCTGGGTTCGCTTACCCACGCCGTTATTTACCTGCTGTTTATCACGCTGCCGATACTGGGCGTTGCCTCGCGCTATTACAGCGGTCGGGACTGGATGCTTTTTGGTATCGGCATGCCAACAGCCGCGACGCCGAATTTCGACCTGGCTGAAACGCTGATTGGCTGGCATGAAACGCTGGCACCGTTAGGCTACTGGCTCATTGCCGCACATACCGCCGCCGCCCTGTTCCACCACTATGTTATGAAAGACAACACGCTGCTGCGCATGATGCCAGCAAAGCGCGATTAATCGGGCCACGAAGGAGCAAGCATGAAAGTCGCACTGGGACAATTCGCCGTTGACCGCGAGTGGCAGCAAAACGCCACAACCATCACTGAGTTCATGTCGGTGGCACAGCAAAACGGAGCCGACCTGCTGGTGCTGCCCGAAGGCGTACTGGCTCGCGATATAACCAATCCCAACATGGTGCTCACGGCTGCTCAACCGCTTGATGGCCCGTTTATCTCGCATCTGCTGGAAGCCAGTAAAGGCAGCAATCTGACGACCATGCTGTGTGTGCATATCCCGAATGGCGAAGGGAAAGTCTGGAACACGCTGCTGGCACTGCGCAACGGCGAGATCGTTGCGCAATACCGGAAGCTGCATCTGTACGATGCGTTTTCCGTACAGGAATCGGAAAACGTACTGGCAGGCGAAGAGGTTCCGCCACTGTTGACCATCGCCGGGCTGAACGTCGGACTGATGACCTGCTATGACATCCGCTTCCCTGAGCTTGCACGCCGCCTGGTGCTGGACGGCGCAGACGTACTCGTTCTTCCCTCCGCCTGGATTAAGGGGCCGCTGAAAGAAGCGCATTGGGAATTATTGGTGCGTGCCAGAGCACTGGAGAACACGACCTATCTCGTCGCCGTTGGCGAATGCGGCGTCAAGAATATCGGCAGTAGCATGGTGGTCGATCCTTTAGGCGTTGTCGTGGTTCAGGCACCGGAAACACCGGCTCTCATCTATGCCGACATTGACCCAGAACGACTGGCGTATGCCCGTCAGATTCTCCCGGTACTGGCTAATCGCCGCTTTCAAAAACCCACGTTAGACGGGGAAAATTGAGTCGCGGTTCACTCTATGCTGCTTTCTTTCTCATTCGTACGCCAAAAAGTGTGATTAGTTACACATGTTGTTTCCCTCAGAGGCCATTCTGCACATATAATGCGCATCCGGTCGTCATGGCGACCCTAGCAGACCAGCCTCCTGATTCGGGGGGTGCATTTACCACTCAAATAAAGAAACGAAAATGAGTATTCGCGCGATCTTTACTTTAGTTCTTGCAGCCGCCGCATTCAGTCAGGCCGCTTTTGCCGTTGTTTATCCTCTGCCTGCGGCTAACAGCCGACTGGTAGGCGAGAATATCGAAATCACCGTACCGGAAGATAGCACACAGCCGTTGGAACATTTTGCAGCACAGTTCCAAATGGGCCTGAGCAACATGATGGAAGCCAACCCAGATGCGGACGTTTACCTGCCGATTCCCGGCAGCAAAATGGTCATTCCTCATCAGTTGATTCTGCCAGATGCACCGCGTGAAGGCATTGTCATCAACAGCGCAGAAATGCGTCTGTACTACTATCCGAAAGGCTCCAAGACCGTGGTCGTGCTGCCAATCGGCATTGGTGAGTTAGGTAAAGATACGCCAATTAACTGGACAACATCTGTTCAGCGCAAGAAAGCGGGTCCAACCTGGACACCAACCGCGAAGATGCACGCAGAATATGCAGCACGCGGTGAAACCCTACAAAAAGTTTTCCCAGCTGGCCCAGATAACCCAATGGGACTGTATGCGCTGTACATCGGTAACCTGTACGCGATCCACGGCACCAACGCCAACTTCGGTATTGGCCTGCGCGTAAGCCACGGCTGCGTCCGTCTGCGTGCCGATGATATCAAGTATCTGTTCAACAACGTTCCGGTCGGTACTCGCGTTCAGTTCATCAATGAACCAGTGAAAGCCACCGTTGAGCCAGATGGTTCACGCTATGTTGAAGTTCACAATCCGCTGTCTCGCACGGTAGAAGAATTCCATTCTGATTCTCCTGCACCGATCAGCATGACGCCAAAAGTGAGCAAGGTTCTGGCCGACGCCAGCGTGAACACCAGCGAAGTCGATCAGGCAATCCAGAGACGTTCTGGTATGCCGACCAAAATCAATGGTTTGATCGAGCAAGCCACGCCAGCCATTCCGGTTGAATCTGTTGCGGCACCGGTTGCACCAGAAGCACAGCCGCAAGATAGCCTTAATGCGGAGCAAAATGCCGCACCAGCGGAATCACAGCCGACAGTTGCAGCGACCGACGCTAGCCGTTCGTAATCGCGATGACGCGTTGGAAACTCATTCAGGTTTCCAACGCGTTTCTCTACTATCCCTACCGTTTACTGTTTCTGTGAAGCTTCCAGCGCCTGCGCCACATCAGCGATGATGTCGTCAATATGCTCAATACCAACCGAAATTCTGACCAGATCCTCACTCACTCCCGCTTTCGCCAGCTCTTCCGCATTCAACTGCCGATGCGTGGTACTTGCCGGATGGCACGCAAGCGATTTGGCATCGCCAATATTCACCAGCCGCAAAATCATCTTCAGCGCATCAATAAAATGCCCCCCTGATGCTTTCCCGCCTTTAATGCCAAAACTGATAATCCCAGACGCTTTACCCGAGGTAATTTTGTCGCAGTTTGCTTTATAAGGACTATCCGGCAACGCGCCATAGTTGACCCAGGTAACCAGCGGATGCTGATTCAGGTAGCCCGCCAGCGCTTCCGCATTGCTGCAATGGCGTTCGATGCGCAGGCTGAGAGTTTCCAGCCCCTGCAACAGCAAGAACGTGCTATGAGGAGGAAGCGCTGCACCGGTATTGCGCAGCGGCACCACGCGGCAGCGCCCAATATAGGCCGCAGGACCGAAAGCGTCGGTATACACCACGCCGTGGTAAGACGGATCGGGCTCATTCAACAACGGGAAACGCGCTTTGTTCGCGACCCAGTCGAACTTGCCGGAATCGATAATCGCGCCGCCGATTGTGGTGCCATGACCGCCAATGTATTTAGTCAGTGAATGGACGACGATATCTGCGCCGTGCTCAAAAGGCCGGCACAGCACGGGCGTTGCCACTGTGTTATCAACAATCACTGGGACACCGTGACGATGCGCAATCTTTGCGATTTTGGCAATATCGACGATATTTCCCGCCGGATTCCCGATAGATTCACAAAAAACAGCGCGGGTGCGGTCATCAATCAGCGATTCCAGCGTCGTAAAATCATCGAAAGAAGCCATCCGTACTTCAACCCCCTGACGCGGCAGGGTATGGGCAAACAGGTTATAGGTGCCGCCATACAGTTGGCTGGTGCTGACGATATTG
Source organism: Pectobacterium sp. CHL-2024 (assembly GCF_044751765.1). NCBI lineage: Bacteria > Pseudomonadati > Pseudomonadota > Gammaproteobacteria > Enterobacterales > Pectobacteriaceae > Pectobacterium > Pectobacterium sp. CHL-2024. The sequence continues at coordinate 40,266 of NZ_JBIXKO010000004.1, forward strand.
TCCCCAACCTGCGTGAGCGCCTGAAGCGAATAAGTAATTGCCGCCATACCGGAGGAAAGCACCAACGCGCCGATGCCGCCCTCAATGGCCGCCAGCCGCTGCTCCAGCACCGCATTCGTCGGGTTCATGATACGGCTATAGATATTGCCCGCCACCTTCAGATCAAACAGATCGGCGCCGTGCTGCGTGTCGTCAAATGTGTAAGAGGTCGTCTGGTAAATCGGCACGGCTGCGGACTTCGTTGTCGCTTCAGATTCATAACCATGATGTAGCGCGAGGGATTCAAGTTTCATCTTACGGGCCTTTTTGTTGATCGTTGGAGTGAGGAAAATATCCAGACAAAATAGCAGACAGCGATCGGGAAACGCACTTGATGATGTAGAAGAAATGGAGATAAGTTAGTAAAAACAAGACTAAATTTCAGCGTTACATTATTACGCTGAAGCCTCCTCACAAAACCGAGCTCCACCGCTGAACCGAATCTGAAAAAGCGATAAAATTTGCGCAGAGAAAAAAACGTGCGCACCGTAACCTATCTGCGCGTCACGTATTGCACCGCCTGCAAATCACAGCTACTTTTAACGTTATAAATCTCCCCACCCGAAGCGCAATAAATGACTGATAAAATAAAAAATATCGCTACCTGCGAATTGCCTGCTAGCGTCCAATTCCCCCACTACGATCGTAAGGCGCTGAAGCCACGCATCGTCCATATCGGTTTTGGTGCTTTCCATCGCGCTCATCAGGCACTGCTCACCGATCGCGTGCTGAATATGGTGGGAGGAGACTGGGGAATTTGTGAAGTCGTGCTGTTCAGCGACGACACCATGATCACGGCGCTGCGCCAACAGGATCATCTGTTTACCGTGTTGGAAAAAGCGGCGACGGGCAATCAGCCGATTGTCGTCGGTGCCGTGTGTGAATCATTACATGCAAAAGTAGAAGGCATTGCCGCCATTATTGAGAAACTCGCCGCCCCCGAAACCGCCATCGTTTCCCTGACGATTACCGAAAAAGGCTATTGCATGGACGGGACGAGCGGCAAGCTGGATCGGACCAACAAGCTGATTCAGCAGGATCTCATCGATCCTCGTCATCCAGCCTCAGTGCCGGGGTTGTTGGCGGAAGCGCTGCGCTTGCGTCACGAACGCGGGATTGCGCCGTTCACCATCCTCTCATGCGATAACGTGCCGGAAAATGGCAAAACGGCCAAAGCCGCCGTGCTGGAATCGGCGGGGCTCAACGATCAGAGTCTGATCGATTGGATCAAGGCTAAGGTTTCTTTCCCGAATACGATGGTGGATCGCATTGTCCCTGCCGCGACGCCAGAAGCGTTGCAGGAAATTGCCGATCATCTTGGCGTCGCCGATCCCTGTGCGATAGCCTGTGAACCCTTTATTCAATGGGTGATCGAAGATCATTTCACTGCCGGACGCCCTGAGTGGGAGAAAGCGGGCGTGCAACTGGTGCATGACGTACTGCCGTTTGAAGAAATGAAACTGCGCATGCTGAACGGCAGCCACTCGTTTTTAGCCTATCTGGGCTATCTCGCCGGCTATGATCACGTCAGCGACTGTATGAATGACGAGAACTATCGCCGCGCCGTGTCTCACCTCATGCTGCTGGAGCAGGCACCGACGCTCAGCGTGGTGGATATCGACCTGAAAGACTATGCCGTTCAGCTGCTTACTCGTTTTTCCAACCCCGCGCTCAAGCATCGAACCTGGCAAATCGCGATGGACGGTTCACAAAAGCTGCCCCAGCGCATGCTGGAATCGCTTCGCTGGCATGTGTGTAATGGAGGAGACTATCGCTGTCTGGCATTAGGCATCGCTGGCTGGATGCGTTACGTCAGCGGGAAAGATGATGCAGGCAACCCTATCGAGATCCGCGATCCGCTGGCTGATAAACTCAGACAGGCCGTTGAGGAAACGTCAGATAGCGCCGAGCGGGTCAGCGCGTTTCTTAATATTCGTTCTATTTTCGGCGAGGATCTGTCAGCAAACCACGATGTCTTCAACGCTATCGCACAGGCTTATCTGAAGCTGCGCGATCACGGCGCAAAGAACACCGTGGCCGCACTGGTACAAGACTTTAAATAACGATAAATCCAAGCAGCGCAAGGTATAACGCACTCTGGACACCCAGCACCAGAGTGCGACTTTTCCCCTTTGTTTCATCCAGCCACGGCAGCGATGACCAGCTCATTCCCCCACCGATGACCGCGATCACTAACATCGCCACGGCAACCAACCAAACGAGCTTGTCCAACAGCGAATTGGGAAACAGAATTTGCAGTGCGGAAACAACGAGAAACAGCGTAACGCAACGCAATACCCCGACCAAAATACCTGCACGATCTCTCAGCCCACGCGGGGCGGACGAAGGCAACCAGGCCTGAAAAGCAAACAACCCAACGACGGCAATAAAAATCACATAAATAATGGCATAGACCAGCAAATGACTCACGTTACGGCTCCTGATGAGGGAATACGATAAAGTAAACTGGGCGGGATGATGACGACATTTCCTCTCTGCGGTCAATGCGTTATTTCACATCACGCTATCGATTTGTGGGGTAGCGCCCACTATCACTTCGTCGCCAATCTGCACGCGCGCCGCTTTTCCGTAATAAATCTACATATTTTGTAAATTAAGAACATAAATGCATGATCAAAAAATTATAAAAAGCAAATTAAAATATCTTATTTCATGATCTGTCTGACAGATCGTCATTAAAAGCGTGCTAAAGCGTGATCGTCAGTTTACTTTCTTTTCAATAGAGCAAATGATAAAGAAATGATAGTTCAATAGAACTGAAATATTGTTTCATCTTTGTAATTAGGCTGATCATGAATAAACCAATCTCTTTTAAACACACGTTCTGCTACGGCAGCGCGAACCTGCTTGGCAGTGGCGCGCTTGCTATCAGCGGCGCATGGCTGATGTACTTTTACACCACATTCTGTGGGTTAACATTGGTTCAGGCTGCCGCTATCTTCTCCGTTGCCAGCATCATCGATGCGGTCAGTAACCCCATCATGGGATACATCAGCGATAACTTCTACAACACCCGGGTTGGTCGCCGATTTGGCCGCCGCCGTTTCTTTATTTTGCTGGGTGTCCCGCTGGTACTGGTCTACCCCATGCTATGGGTTGAAGGCTTTGGCTTCTGGTACTATTTGGCGACGTACGTGCTGTTCGAGCTGATTTACACCTCGATCATGGTGCCGTATGAGACGCTGGCTACCGAGATGACCTCTGACTTTAAACTGCGCTCTAAGCTGACAGGTTCTAAAGCCATTTTCGGTAAAATCGCCAACTTCCTGGCAGCGTTCATTCCTGGGCAGTTTATTGCCATCTACGGTAAAGATTCAGCAACGCCATTCTTCTACACCGGTCTGGTCTACGGTGCCATTATGTGTGCGGCGATGATCGCGCTGTATATGACATCCTGGGAGCGTCCGGTCAATGAAATCGTCCGTGAAAGCACATCCAGCCTGTGGCAAGCGATGAAAAAGCTGAGCGTGGATATGGTTTCCACCTTCCGTCTGCGTATTTTCCGCAAACATCTGGGGATGTACCTGTTTGGCTTCGGCGCTGAGTGGCTTTTCGCTTCCGCGTTCACCTACTTCATCGTCTTTGGTCTGAAGCAGAATACGGCGCTGGTATCACACCTCAATAGCTTCAGCTCGATTATGCAGCTCATTTCTACCGCAGCCTTCATCGGTATCTGCGTCAAAATGGGCTTTGCGCGACCATTCCGTCTGGCTCTGATGGTGGTGATTGTCAGCGTGATGGCGTATGCCGCGCTCTATTTCGCTAACTGGTCAGAAGACATGACCATCTTTGTTCTGTTCGCGATTACTGCCGTATTTGGCCTGAGCACGGGGGGGATCTACTACATTCCCTGGACGGTTTATACCTTCCTGGCCGATGTGGATGAAGTTCTGACCGGGCGTCGTCGTGAAGGGATTTACGCTGGTGCCATGACGTTTGCCGGTAAAATGGTTCGCTCTGTGATTGTTTTCGCGATGGGCTGGACGCTGAGCCAATTCGGCTTTGTCTCCGGGCAGTCAGTGCAGCCGGAAACTGCCGTACAGGCGATTGTTGGCGTGTTCTCGCTGGGTGTTATCGGTCTTGCGCTGGTTGCGATTTACTACACCACGCAGATGAAGCTGGATCGTAAAAACCACGCCATTCTGTTGGAAGAGATTGCACGTATCAAAGCGGGCGGCGCGATTGCCGATGTCCCGGCTCATGCTCGCGCTGTCGCAGAAGAGCTGACAGGCTGGGAATATGAGAAGTGCTGGGGTAACAACCCATTAGGCGTTCAGTCAGAAGAGGCTAAACCGCAGGTTGCCACTGCACAGCATTAATTGAAGACGTTCGTTTATACAGACGTTTATTGAAGACAGGTATCAGGTAAAAACAATCAGCCCAATCTCGTATTGGGCTGATTCATTTAGTGCGCCATGTTTTGATTAACCGCTCGTGCAGGATTAAATCAACGCAGCTTCTTTCAATTCACTTTTCAGGTAAGCGTAATATATCGGGGCTGCAATCACACCGGACAAGCCAAACGCCGCTTCAAACACCAACATCGCCAGCAGGATTTCCCACGCGTGCGCTTTGATCCTCGTCCCAACGATTTGTGCATTCAGGAAGTACTCGAACTTGTGAATCAGCATCAAATACACCAGCGCGACCAGCGCAATCGGCAATGAAAGCGATAAGCCAGACAGGAAAACGATCGAGTTGGAGATCAGATTACCAATCACGGGTAGCAGGCCGAAAACGAAGGTAAGCACCACCAGCGTTTTGGCAAACGGCAGATGGACACCACACAGTGGCAGAGCGCCAAGAATGAAAATGGCAGACAGCACCGTGTTAACCGCAGAAATTTTCACCTGAGCGAAAACGATGTTGCGGAATGAAGCCGACAACAGAGAAACCCGACGGAGTAACTCCGCTTTGAGTAACGGTTTTTCCGTATCTTTATCGACGTTATAAAGCGAGACAATCGCGCCAAGCACCATACCAATCAGCATCGTCACAAAGCCATGTAGAAAACTTTTCCCCATGTTCTGCAACATCACAATATGCGCCTGAACCCATTGCAGCAGCTCGTGCTGGAGCTCTTCAATACTGACTGGCAGATACCCCGGTAAGTAGTGGACGATCTGCTGCTGAATATCATTGAGGATATAGCCAATGCGCACATTGAAGGCCGCCGTATCCTTCATTTCCTGCATCAACAGCCCGACCAGACTGCCAAACAATAGGCTCAACAGGCTGACGACCAACGTGCTGATCACCGCGACCACAATCCAGCGGGCACGCTTACCGCTGATGACCCGTTGAAAATAGGGCGTCAGTAAATTCACAATTTCATACACCAAAAAACCGGCGATAAAGCAGGCCAGCAGGCGTAAAGGCAGCAATATAAGCAGGCCACCCATAATAAAGAAAAAGCTCAACAGGCGAGCTTGTTTCAGATTCAGTAACTGCATGATGACATCCCGTATGAAGAGGCAACGCCGAGGGTACTCTTTGTGGAGTATGTTACGCCTTTTTCAGTACCAACAGATTGATATATATGCGCCAGATTGACGTCTACTCTGCGAGTGATAACAAACGAGGGATATTTTTGGTGTTTTACCAACGAAATACCAGCCGTGTTTTAGCTCGGACGGATATCCACCCACCAGGAAAAACGCCGGGTCACCTTCACTGGCAGCGTCCGCGCAACGGCGTCAAGCAGGCGATCGGTTTCATGTAGCGGAAAAACGCCCGAAATCCGTAGCATCGTCACCGCGGAATCAACATGAAAATAACCGTGGTGATAGCGGGCAATTTCATTAACAAGCTGTCCTAACGGCATGTTATCCGCGACCAGTTGCCCTTTGCGCCAGCTCTGGCGGAAATTCTCAACGGGCGCGGGTTCACTGCTCCTGTCACGGGTAAAGATAACCTGCTGCCCCGCCGTCACGCGCTGCGCAGCGGGTACCGCCGTTTGTAGCAAGACCTCACCGCTAAAAACGGAGAGGACGCTGTGGGCGGACGTATAGCGCAGCGCTAATTGGCAGGAATGTGCAGAAGCAGCGAGATCGCCATGGGGCGTGGTCAACCGGGCTGCGTGAGCCGTTCGGTTGTCCAACATCAATTCACCTTTGAGCAATTGAAACGTCAGCGGCTGAGACAACGCAGGGTTGCCCTGCTGATTCAATGCCGAATCTGTATTGAGCCAGACGGTCATCCCCGTTTCGATGTTGAGCTCACGCGTTTCGCCCGTTCCCGTGTGGTAATCGGCCGCATAGCTTTCCCACGGCAGGCTAAAGCCCACGCCTCCGGTAAGGCTGGCAATCGCCAACAATTTGAGCATGCGCCGACGTTCCCCACCCCGCTTGCTCAGCACCGAAGAGGCTAATTGGCTGTCTACCGCATGGAAGCGGGCGTGAATCTGTTCAACCTGCTGCCAGGCAAGCCGATGGGTGTCATCCTGATGTAACCATCGCTGCCATGCCTGACGCTCGTGTTCGGAGCAGTCTTCGTCATACAGCGTGGCATACCACTCAGAGGCGGCATGAAGAACATCTTTCGGAATAGAAGAAGTAATAGAGGAAATCATAAGTCCTGACACAATAGACAATTCAGCATTGCCTGTGCCATATATTTTTTCACCATCCGCTCGGAAACGGCTAATTGTTCAGCAACCTGCCGATAGGTCAAGCCATCAAGATGCACGAGCAAGAATGCCTGACGCACTTTGCCCGGCAGCGTCGCCAGCATTTGGTCGATGGCCATCAGCGCATCAACCACCATGGCCTGCTGTTCCAGCGAGGGAGAAAACGTAAACTCCTGCTCCGCCAGCACCTGAAGATAGGCATTCTCGATGTCTTTACGTCGCCAGTGATTGACCACCAGCCCGTGGGCAACCGTCGTTAGCCAGGCACGCGGTTCACGAATACGTTCGGCCTGATGTTGGCAGATCAAACGTAGAAACGTATCCTGAGCCAGATCTGCGGCCTGCTGAGAACACCCCAAACGCCGACGCAGCCACGCCTGTAACCAGGCATGATGGTCATGATAAATCTGCTGAACAGTTAAGGTTTCAGGCTGATTGGGGCAGACAGCGGCGGGACTCTTCACGGTATTCGCTCAATGTGACAGCAATGAAATGATTTTCATTATCATTAACAACAAAGTCAACGACTATTCGCGGTTATCATGCCGATTACGCGAAAAAGAAGGGGCTACATGTTGTACATGCAAAAAGAAAGAAGCCCGAGGGCTTCTTTCAGTGAGAGTAGATAAAGAGGATTACCAGCGATAGCTGACATTCGCGCTAACGTTACGGCCTTCACCGTAGTAGCACCAATAGTTACAGGCGCTGACATACTCACGGTTTGTCAGGTTGGTTGCATTAACCTGCAACCGCCAGTCTTTGCTGAAATCATAGGCAATCATGGCATCCCACAGCGTGTAAGCAGGAACCTTCATGTCCGCTGAATTGGCGATGTCACCGTAAGAGCTGCCAACATAACGCACACCGCTGCCGATACTTAATCCTTCCAGCTTGCCGTTAAAGGCATAAGTCGCCCAGCCAGACACGATCTGTTCAGGCAGTCCCGGCAGGCGTTTACCCACTTCACCGACAGAACCGGATTTGGTCGTCTCTACTTCGTTGTACGTGTAGTTTGCCGTCAGCGTCAGACCGGTGTAAACCTCACCACTGAATTCCAATTCAAGGCCGCGTGAACGCGCTTCACCCGCCTGAATAGTCAGATTAGGGTTTTTAGGATCCGTCGTTTTAACGTTTTTCTGTTCCAGATTAAACAGGGCAGCAGAAGCATAGCCGTTAAAGCCTTCTGGCGTGTATTTCACGCCCATTTCCGTCTGCTGGCCTTCTTCCGGCACATAAGGACGTTGGTAACCATCACGACCCGACACCGGCAAGAACGATTCCGAGTAGCTGACGTAAGGGGAAATACCGTTATCAAACAGGTACATTACCCCAGCAGTCTTGGTAAATTTGGTATCGTCGGTGCGAGTATCCGCGCCTGATGAAAAATTACGGTCGCGAGACTTCGCCACGTCATAACGTCCACCCAGCAAGAAGATCAGACGCTCGTCATACTTAATCTGGTTCTGGACATAATAACCCGTCTGATGGCGGCCAGAGCGGTGAGCGAACAGTTGGCTATCCGGTGACGTGTAGTTGCCGTAAACCGGGTTAAAAATATCGATAGGTTGGCCAAAGGAGTACAGATTCCCATCACGGCTTTGCGTATTGGCACGGCGGTAGTCAAACCCAAGCAGCAGGGTATTTTCAATGTCTTCCCACTGCCATTCACCCACTAAACGGTTGTCCGTAGCCCAGTTTTGCGCAAAACCGTCACGGTAGGTCAGCCCACGATTGGCTAACCGATCGCTGACAACATTCGTTACCGGATCGGTATACATCCCGAGCGCATAAGCATTGCGCAGATCCAAATTCAGATAGGCATAATTCACATTCTGGTGGAACGTCCAGGTGTCGTTCAGATGATGTGTGAATTCATAGCCCAGAGTGAACTGCCGGGTATCGTGCCGGTTCATACCCGGTTCGCCCAGCGACGTTTTATAGCCGACTTTGCCAAACGGCGTGCCATGTAATGTCCCGTACGGCAGCTTAAAGCCGTTGGTCGTGTCGGATTTCGTATCCATGTAGCTGGCTAACACGGTCAATTCCGTGTCTTCTCCGAGGAACGTGACGCTCGGTGCCAGATAAAGGCGCTTACTCTTCGAGAAATCCATCTCACCCGAGGTATCACGCGCTAACGCAACAACCCGATACAGCACCGAGCCGTCATCATTTAACGGACCTGCGCTATCGACAGCCAGATGGCGATAATCGTTAGAGCCGTATTCCAGCTCGACTTTCCCCTGCGGCAAACGCGTTGGTCGTTTGCTGATGACGTTAACCAGACCGCCCGGCGGGTTTTGCCCGTACAGAACGGAGGCCGGGCCTTTCAGAACTTCGATACGTTCGACGCCAAACGGCTCAATCTGCTGGCCGTAGAACCCATCTTCATTCAGCGTCGCCAGACCATTCTGGAACCGTGACTGATCGCTAAATCCACGAATCGTCACCCATTCGGCTTTATTGTCCGGCCCGTATGGCGTCGCGAGAATACCGCTGCTATAGCGCAGCGCCTGATCGATCTTTTGCGCACCGCGCTCTTCGATCTGCTGCTCCGTCACAACCGTAACCGCACGTGGCGTCTCTGAAATCGGCACATCCAGCTTCATTGCCGTATTCGGTGGAGCAGTAACGACGATCCGATCGTTTTTAGCGGTAACAGGTGCAGAAACGGGAACGGGATCACTCGCCGTGCGCTGCACTAGCGTCACGCTACCATCAGCACTGTACTGTGCGCTTAGGCCGCTATTGCTGAGGATCTGCTGGAAACCCTGCTCAACGCTGTAGTTCCCCTGCAACCCCGCACCGCGCTTACCCGCCACGACAGCCGGATCGTAAGACAGCAATACGCCAGCCTGCTGGGCAAATTGATTGAGCACCTGATTGAGCGGGCCCGACGACACCGCATATTGCTGGACAGGCGCCGCAGACGCAGCATAGGCCGCCGCCATTGGCAGCACTGAGGCAAACGATGCCCCAAGTACCCCGGCACGTAAAGTACGCGCCAATAGGTGGGTACGGAATTTAACCATTATTTATCCCCTATCGCATAAGAAATGCTTGTTTTCAGAAGCTATGCCAATTGAGAGAGTAAAAAGGGGAACCAGAAATCGAAAAATAATTAAAGTAATGCGTTATCAATCAGAAATATTAGGGAAAATACGTTGCTGCTATTGGTAAACCGATACGGTGATTAATAAAACGCTGACGTCGATTTTTATGAAAACGTGCTATCGGCGATAAGCGCTATATCAGCTAAGCTGCATCAATAATTAGACGATAGTCTACTTATTCATTTGTCATCCTTTAGGATTCAACACGCTAAAAATAAAGAAAATTTACAGAGCTTATTGCCAGCGTTTAATAACCCAAGATGTCTAAGGGAATAATTTATGAACAGACAGGAGGCGGTGTGAATAGACAAGAGGAAAGGCTGGATGATATCGAAACGTTTCGCTGTTTATTTTAAACAAGCATATTATATGCAATAAAATAGTTAACTCTCTATTTTTCTTAATTTTAACATCGCCGTCGTTAATAAAGAATGCCCTTCATTCACGAAACACTGGCACGACATTATCGTTCTACTGGCCGTCAGCGACTATTAGAGAAATCGATTACTTGTTGAGGAAACGATGCTAAGTAAGCCGCAGCAGCGTTACTAATAATAATTTTTCTTTTGTCATTATTTTCCACTGGAAAATACACATCTCTAGTCTTCCGGCCAGATAATCTCCGATTATTCAAGCTTATGACGCTAAATTCGTCGAAGGCTCAACCGCATCCTGGTTTAGGATCAGCAGAGAAAGCACTCGATTCTCAACGTTCAGCTTCGAAAAAGACAGCGTACTGAGCTGCTTTTTGGTAAAGCCATCAGACAACAAATCCGAGACCACGCGCGTACTCAACATGTTGGAATTCGTCATAAAATCGTGATAGGCAAACTTCACGTTGATGGGTAGTACATCATCAATTGAGACGGGCGTATTCATTTCAGCACGCAATCCAAAATGGGCGTTGAAGGCAGAATTCGCACAGACGACCTTACATTTCTCGTCAATCACCGCCACTGCACGTCTATCATTCTGAACTGGTTGAGAAAGCATGCCTAAAATCTCATTCCGGCCAAATATCAGACTCATTGTTTCCTCTGCATCATGCTATGTAAAAAGATATCTCACAGCGCGCCATGACGCCACGGCGCACCATTGATAAGCAATCAACCTACCGGAATTTAAAAGGTTTCCGGACTAATAGTGTTCTTCCCCACCCCAGAAAATCACTTAATGAAAATAGTGAATTTCGCTAACCGGAACTGTTTACACGTTCTCAGGCTACCGGGGCTCAAACAGCTGCCGCCTTACTCAGCGTCAGTGATGTTGGGTATATCTATGTTATTTATTTTTGGAAACCGGATATTTCTGAATCAGACACAAAAAATAACACTTCATTTTTCTTTTTTTCAGCGGCTAGCACACGGCATCTTTACGCTTTTTAAGAGGTTCCACATCTGTGCTGTGCAACCTACCTAAAGTGTAGATTATTCACACTTATCTGCCCGTTGATAATCAGATAAATCTATTTCATTAATAGTCTACATATAATTAACAACTGGAACAAAATTTCAACACATCAGCCATAGTTGAACGCGCTAAATAGCTGGCCTACGTAGGAATATACTCTGAACAGGATTTTTACTATCGGCTGAATAAGCGGGATCTTTATGCCTTTTGATCGTAAAGGGCGATCAAAAACTTGATAACAATAGATATAATCTATTGAAAACAATGAATTGATCGTTTATGACATTATAACAGCACTGATAATTCTGCTGGCAGTCATATTGTGACATACATCACTTACTGCATTTTGACCACCACGAAAAAGTTGCCTGTTTTCTGCACCAAAAGACTATCTTTTAAGTAATGCCCCACTGCTTTTCCTGCATTGCGTGATCAATCGCGCAAAAAAGAAACAAAGATAACTGGTTAACTAGATTTAACCATTATTTGACATAGCATTAACATGTTTAAGGAGAAGCGCTATGACACAACATAATAAACACGCTATTCCCGCTTCAATTGCGGAAAATGCACTGATAAATGCCCAGCAATACAAAAATATGTATCAGTTGTCCGTTGACGACCCCGACGCCTTTTGGGGCGAGCAAGGAAAGATCGTCGATTGGATCAAACCCTATAAAACGATCAAGAACACCTCATTCGACCCCGGCCACATCAGTATCCGCTGGTTTGAAGACGGTACACTCAATGTGGCAGCAAACTGCCTGGATCGCCATCTGGCCGAGCGTGGCGATCAAACCGCCATCATCTGGGAAGGTGATGACGCGACAGAAAGTAAAAAAGTCACCTACCGTGAACTGCATCAGTCCGTGTGCCGCTTCGCCAATGTGCTGAAGTCGCAGGGCGTCAAAAAAGGCGATGTTGTTGCTATTTATATGCCAATGGTGCCGGAAGCAGCGGTGGCAATGCTGGCCTGCGCCAGAGTCGGGGCGATTCATTCGGTGATCTTCGGGGGCTTCTCTCCCGAAGCGATTTCCGGGCGCATCATCGACTCCAGCGCCAAATTGGTCATCACTGCCGATGAGGGCGTACGCGCCGGACGAGTGATTCCGCTGAAGAAGAATATTGATGAGGCGTTAAAGAACCCGAACGTCACCACCATTTCCAGCGTTATCGTTTTCCGCCGTACAGGTAAGATCGGCGAATGGCAGGACGGGCGCGATCTGTGGTGGCACGATCTGGTTGAAAAAGCAGACGATCATTGTCCGCCAGAAGAGATGAACGCGGAAGATCCGCTCTTTATTCTTTATACGTCAGGCTCGACCGGTAAACCCAAAGGTGTGTTGCACACCACTGGCGGCTATCTGGTTTATGCTGCGCTGACCTTCAAGTATGTCTTCGACTATCATCCCGGCGACATTTACTGGTGTACGGCGGACGTTGGCTGGGTCACGGGGCACAGTTACCTGCTTTATGGCCCACTGGCATGCGGTGCGATTACGCTGATGTTCGAAGGGGTACCAACGTGGCCGGACGCCAGTCGCATGGCGCAAGTGGTCGATAAGCATAAGGTCAACATCCTCTATACCGCCCCCACCGCGATCCGCGCGTTGATGGCTGAAGGTGATAAAGCGATCGAGGGTACATCGCGTGAATCCCTTCGGATCATGGGTTCCGTCGGTGAGCCGATCAACCCAGAAGCCTGGGAATGGTATTTCAACAAAATCGGCAATGGCAAATGCCCTATCGTCGATACCTGGTGGCAGACAGAGACAGGCGGCTTCATGATCACCCCACTGCCGGGCGCGATTGAGCCGAAAGCCGGCTCCGCGACACGCCCGTTCTTCGGCGTACAGCCTGCGCTCGTCGATAACCTCGGCAACCCGCAAGAAGGCACCGCGGAAGGCAATCTGGTCATCGTAGATTCCTGGCCGGGTCAGGCTCGAACCCTGTTTGGCGATCACGACCGCTTTGAGCAAACCTATTTCTCTACCTTTAAAGGCATGTACTTCAGCGGTGACGGCGCGCGCCGTGACGAAGATGGCTATTACTGGATCACGGGTCGCGTTGACGACGTGCTGAACGTTTCCGGGCACCGTCTGGGGACGGCGGAAATCGAATCAGCACTCGTTGCACACCCCAAGATTGCCGAAGCGGCCGTGGTCGGCATTCCGCACCATATGAAAGGGCAGGCTATTTACGCCTACATCACGCTGAACCACGGCGAAGAGCCATCCAGCGAGCTTTATACGGAAGTCCGCAACTGGGTGCGTAAGGAAATCGGTCCGATTGCTACACCGGACATCCTGCACTGGACTGACTCTTTACCAAAAACGCGGTCCGGCAAAATCATGCGTCGTATTTTGCGTAAGATAGCCGCCGGTGACACCAGCAATCTGGGGGATACCTCAACGCTGGCCGATCCTGGCGTCGTCGAAAAACTGCTCGAAGAAAAGCAGGCTATGAGTACCGCCTCTCAATAACCCTCTGACCCACCACTCCCTTCATTCTCGTAAGCCATGATGTGGCTTGCGGGAATGTGGGTGGCGATAAATCAGATGGTGATGTCGCGGTAGCACTCAACCCTACAAATTACTGGAGACTTACGATGAATGATGCCATTTATCAACGGATTGAAAGTAACCCCTTATTCAGAGAACTGGTCAATAAGCGGCAGCGTTTTGCTGTTTTTCTCTCGCTGATCATGCTGGTGCTTTATGTCGGCTTTATTCTGCTCATCGCCTTTGCGCCTGGCTGGCTGGGAACGCCGATCGCTCCAGGCTCCAGCATTACCCGCGGCATTCCGATTGGTGTGGGATTGATTGCGATTTCCTTCATTCTGACCGGCGTCTATGTGTATCGCGCTAACGGTGAATTTGATCGTCTGACCAAGCAGTTACTGGATGAGGTAAAGCAATGAAAATACGCTTTATGATGCTGTTCGGGCTTTTAACGCTGCCAGTGCTTGCGTGGGCAGCGGATGCCCTCACGGGGGATGTCCAGCGCCAGCCGTTGAATATTCAGGCCATCGTGATGTTTCTGCTGTTCGTCGGCGGCACGCTGTATATCACCTACTGGGCGTCGAAGAAAACCCGCTCGCGTAGTGATTACTATACGGCGGGCGGCAACATTACCGGCTTCCAGAACGGGCTGGCGATTGCGGGCGACTACATGTCCGCTGCATCCTTCCTCGGCATTTCTGCGCTGGTCTATACCTCCGGCTACGACGGCCTGATTTACTCACTCGGCTTTTTGGTTGGCTGGCCCATTATTCTGTTTCTGATCGCAGAACGGCTACGTAACCTCGGGCGTTATACCTTTGCTGACGTCGCATCCTATCGTTTGCAACAGCGCCCAATCCGCAGCCTCTCCGCCTGTGGTTCGTTGGTGGTGGTAGCGCTGTACCTCATCGCACAGATGGTGGGCGCGGGGAAACTCATCGAACTGCTGTTCGGCCTCAATTACCACATTGCCGTGGTGCTGGTCGGTATTCTGATGGTGATGTACGTGATGTTTGGCGGCATGCTCGCCACCACATGGGTGCAGATTATTAAAGCCGTCCTGCTGCTGTTCGGTGCCACCTTCATGGCTGTCATGGTCATGAAATCCGTAGGCTTCAGCTTTGACACCCTGTTCAAACAGGCGATGGCGGTTCACCCAAAAGGCGCGTCGATCATGAGCCCCGGCGGACTGGTTTCCGACCCGATATCCGCGTTGTCCCTTGGGCTAGGTCTGATGTTCGGTACAGCCGGTCTTCCGCACATCCTGATGCGTTTCTTCACCGTCAGCGATGCGAAAGAAGCACGAAAGAGCGTGTTCTACGCCACGGGGTTCATGGGTTATTTCTACTTCCTGACCTTCATCATCGGTTTTGGTGCCATCCTGCTGGTCAGTGCGAATCCTGCGTTTAAGGACGCAACGGGTGCGCTTATCGGTGGAAATAACATGGCGGCCGTGCATCTGGCCGATGCGGTCGGCGGTGACTTCTTCCTCGGCTTTATCTCCGCCGTGGCCTTTGCCACCATTTTGGCCGTCGTCGCGGGTCTGACGCTGGCGGGTGCCTCTGCCGTGTCCCACGACCTTTACTCTAACGTGATCAAGAAAGGGAAAGCGACGGAGCGTGATGAGCTGAAAGTCTCGAAAATCACCGTACTGGTGCTGGGCGTGGTGGCGATTTCGCTCGGTATCCTGTTTGAGAACCAGAACATTGCCTTTATGGTCGGGTTAGCGTTCTCCATCGCCGCGAGCTGTAACTTCCCGATTATTATCATCTCCATGTATTGGTCGAAGCTCACCACGCGCGGCGCAATGATCGGCGGTTGGGCGGGTCTGTTGACCGCCGTCATTTTGATGATATTGGGGCCGACGATCTGGGTGAAAATCCTCGGTCACGCTACGCCTATCTACCCTTACGACTACCCAGCGCTGTTCTCCATGCTGGTGGCGTTTATCGGTATCTGGTTCTTCTCCATCACCGATCGTTCCGAAGCCGGACAACAGGAACGCGCACGCTTCCATGCACAGTTTGTCCGCTCACAAACCGGCGTCGGTGCATCAAAAGGCAGTTCCCACTAACCTTCCTCTCTCTGGCCCGCGAAATGCGGGCCAGCTCTTCTCTGACATCCAACGCTTCGCGCTATTGAAAGATTTTTGCGGGGCGGCTTCACGATAGTTATCGGCCTTCTGTTCTTCCCTGAACGTTCCGCTAGGGTGTTTGCATAAACATCACAGGGAAAGGATGCGATGCAACCTCACGACGCCATCTTCAAACAGTTTTTGAGTGATATTGATATCGCCAGAGATTTCCTAGCCGCCCATTTACCACCCGCTATTCAGCAGCAGTGCGATTTCAGTACATTGCAGTTAGAGTCTGCATCGTTTATCGAAAACACATTACGCTCACGTCTGTCAGACATGTTGTACTCACTGCAAACTCGCTCTGGTTCTGGGTATATCTATTGCGTCATAGAGCATCAAAGTCGCCCCGACAAGCTCATGGCTTTCCGGTTATTGCGCTATTGCCTTGATGCAATGCAGCAGCATTTATCACAGGGTCATCAGTCGTTACCCGTGGTTATTCCACTCCTGTTCTATCACGGCAAACGTAGTCCTTATCCGTATAGTATGCAGTGGCTGGATCATTTCACCGATCCACCGCTTGCAGCACAGGTTTACCATCATGCCTTTCCGCTGATAGACCTGACCGTTATTCCAGATGAAGAGATCAAAACGCACCGCCGTGCCGCACTGCTGGAACTCGTGCAGAAACACATCAGAACACGGGATATGCTGGAATTGGCGCACGACATCGGGCTATTATTTGAACACTGGAACCTGTCCTTGCCACTGCGGCATGCATTATTACTGTACGTCGCGACAGTGGGCAACACGTCTGACATAGACAGGTTCATTGATTCAGTGGCTGAGCCCCTGTCAACGCATAAGGAGGACACAATGACGATTGCACAACAATTACACCAGAGGGGATTTGAGCAGGGGATGCAGGCAGGGCTACAGGAAGGAAAGCAAGAAGGGATGAAATCTAGCGCGCTAAACATCGCCCGCCAGTTACTGCAAAACAAGATGGAGCAGGAGCTAGTTCAGCGCGTTACCCAACTGTCCGATGAAGAGATGACGCAGTTGCTCCGCAGCGAGCAGAAGTAATTTTTTATCGTGGGCTATCCCTGCCCACGCCCCTTCGGGCCAACGCTACGCGTTGTTGAAAATCGCTCCTGCGCTTTTTTATCGTGGGCTATCCCTGCCCACGGTTCTGCGGAACCCAGCGCCTCTCATTTTAAAACGGAATTTATTCCTCGCTTAAGGTCACTACGTCATACATCACGCTGCCGCCTTTTAATTGCAGCGTGATCGTGTTGTTGCCGTTTTTCAGAAAGCGAGATGACACAGGGATACGTGCTATGTGATAACGACCGCTCTGTAGCGCACCGCGATAAATGGTTTTGTCGTTTGCGTAAGTCAGCGTTTCCAACGTGGTGCCGTTCACCGCTACCGCCAGCTGTGGCATGGTCGGCTCACTCATGCCGCTATTGCTCGCGGCCGCCAACGCGATGTTCAGAAAATAGGTTTTCTTCTCCGGTTGCAGGGCAAAACGGATATCCCATTTTCCCGGTTTGGTCTGCGCGTAATACCAGTCACGCTGATAGTCGCTGCGGCCAATATCGAACGTCAGGTTTGCCGGAACCTCATGCTGCCAGCGGGTGTTGCGTGCCTCATTGCCAAAGCGGAATTCGCTCGCCTGCCGATTGGCTTGTCCAATCGCCCACACAACTGGCTCGGCTTTAGGCAGGGCAATCACAGGCAGCACTTGCTTATCACCGGAAACGGACAGCGTTTGTTCAGCCAATATTCCCAGCTGTGTACCGCTGTTGGCGTATACCGCCAGATGGTAATTGCCCGGACGGACATGGGGAATCGCAAAATTCCCCTGAGCATCGGTGGTTGCCTGATACGAATAGCCGCGGGTTTGCACATCAAACGGTTCATCCAGCGATGACGAAAGCACGACGGTCACCGGCTGCTGGCTGGCAACGCGTCCGCTCACCTGCGTGCGCTCGCGCGCATAGCGGGAATCGTTGACCCATTTGTACGGCCAACTGACAGTTTCCGTCAGCGCCTGACGCTGAGCATCCGCCAGCATGTGTCCGGTGTCGCCCTGATTGATATACAGCAGCCACGGACCGTAGAATTTTTTCCAGCCCGGTGGAGCGACCATATCCGGCGTGCCGAAATGCGAACCCGTCATGTAGTTCAGGATGATCGCATCCTGATGCACCAACAGATCCTGCTTGAGCGCATCGCCAGAGAAATACTCCCGATTGCTGTGAATCAGCCACGCGCCCACGCCGTTGCCGAAAACGCCCCAGAAAGGCGCGGCACGCATGTAACCAGCGAAATCATATTTGGAATAAATGCTGCCATCCGGCAATCGCCAGGTTTCATCCTGCACCTTCGGCGACGCTTCAAGCTGGCTGTAGAGCAGCGGTTTACCCTGACGATCGCCATTGTAGAGATGATCTAACCGGGCGGGATCGAAGCGATAGACGTTACGTAGTTCACTGACTTTAACGTCCTGAGTTCCGCTATTTTCAGCAACGACATAGCTATAAAGCCCGCTAACACCGCGACGCATAATCAGATGATATTCAAGCCGTAACAGCCCGTCTCGATCGTCGATATAGGCGACATGCGCCATCTCACGATCGTTGCGCAGCACCTCTACCCGCTCGGGGACAAAATCTTTGACGCCTTTAGCATGAGCATCGTTAATATAGTAATCGAGGTAAGCGCTACGCGTTTTGCTTGGGTCACGCGCCGCACCGGACAGGTTGGTGACGATATTTTTGCCTCCCGTCACCATGCTCACCGAGCTGCCATCCTCCCCGAATGCGACCTTCAGCAAACCGTTATCCAGCACGGTATTCAAACCAGAAACGGATAACGACACCGCATTATCCTGCGCGCTATAGCTATAGGGTGCCAGCATGGCCCCCACCAACAACAAGACAGATCGCTTCACAGTCAGCCCTCTTGTGTTCAGTCGGATCACAGTGGTTCAGGTAACGGCCAATGTCAGATATTAGGGGAAACACGGTGATGAGGTTCCCGCAGGGACACCTCGCACCGTGGTAGCCCCGTGTATCTCGATATCACGTAACAGCCTTACCACTAGTGTAAAAAGCCAAATATTTTAAACAGATAGAATAGAGATAACAGGAACAACATAATCGAGGGGATAAGCGCCCTCCTTCACGCCACTGCCAGCACAAACAAGAATCTGGCAATAGCGGGAAGAAAGTCAGGATCGACATCGCAGAAATCAAAACTGATCAGAATGACAGTTCTCGGATCAGTACGGCGGACACCACTTTCCAGCCGCGAATCAAAAGGCTTTGCGCCTCACCGTCCATCACCACCGTGCCGCGCAGCACCTGCGGCTGAGCACGATAACCGTCAGGTAAACTGAGCAGCACGCGATAAACGGCCTGCTCAGGATGCAGCTTGCGCTGTGCATCGCTCAGCGTGGCAATATCGCCGCCATAAATCGATGCCAGTTCCGGTGCGGCGTTCAGATCGCGGGTTGCCGTGCTGGCAATCTCCACAATGGTGAGCGGCAGCGACGAACGGCTCACATCCTGTAAATAAAACGTCCCCTTTGCACCCGTGCGAAGCCGCTGCCAGTCTTTTTCCGATACGAACGCTTCCACCAGCCCGCCAGTTGGCTTGGTGACAACCGCCAGCCATTCACCCTGCCCCAGCCACTCACCGGTTTCCAGCGGCGTTGTCATGTCTGCCACCACGCCGTCTATCGGCGCACGCACCGTCAGTTGTTCAGACTGACGCTGCAAGACCTGTAATTTTTGCAGCGCGGCTTCGTGCTCCTGCTTTACCCGCTGGTGATCGCCAGCCGCTTCCTTGTTGAATACCTGAAAGGTGCTTTGCCAGTTCAGCGTGGCAATTTGTCGCTCTAGCTGTTTCTGTTCGTGCGCTAGCGCGTCAGACGACAGAGTAAACAGCGTTTGTCCCGCTTGTACAGGCTGACCGACCTTCACGTCAATGCGCTGAATCATCGCGGGCACGGGCATATACAGGCTGCTTTGCTGTTCCGCCCGCAGCAGCGCAGGTGCGTACACGCCGCGCTGCCAGGGAATCATCAGCAAGAGCAGAACCACGGCGCTCACAACCAGCGTTGTCGTCATATTACGGTTCATACGATAATCCTTACGGCGTTTACTCCATTCGCGCACTTCATTTACCACCGGCATCACCACGAAGTAGCCGATTTCAATCGCGAAAAGCAGCATCCCCAGCAGTTTGAATGTCATGTGGTAAACCAGAATCGCGATACCGGTAAACAGGAAGAAACGGTATATCCACACCGCGAAGGCATAGCCCACCAGCGTGCGCTGTAGCCAGCGTGGAAAGTGCTCCGGCGGCGCATCGCCTAAGCCAAACAGCCATTCCCGCATCTGCCAGCGGCCGATAGCGAAGCCCCGATTTTGCAGATTCGGCATCTGCAATCCATCGGACAGCAGGAAATAGCCGTCGAATCGCATCAGCGGGCTGAGGTTAATCGCCAGCGTCATGATCCAGGTTGTCGTCGCTAGCATAAACGCGGTGCTGCGCAGCATGCCGTCCGGCAAGAAGCTCCATGCCAGCGTCGCCCACGCCGCCAGTACCAGCTCGGTCATCATGCCCGCTGCGCCAATCGCCATCCGCTGCCGACGGCGGGTGAGCTTCCACGAGCCGGACGTATCGGTATACAGCACCGGCATCATCACCAGAAATGCGACGCCCATCGTGGCAACCCGCGCACCAAAGCGCTTGCAGGTGTAGGCGTGGCCGAACTCATGCAGAATCTTGGTAAAGCACAGCGTCAGCCCCGCCAGCGCTGCGCCTTCCAACGTGAAGAAGTGCAGAAACGTATGCTTGAACGTTTCCCACTGGCGTCCAGCGAGGAAGAGCCCCAGCACGGCCACCAGCAGCGTCAGTTTGAGGAAAGTCCGGCTGAAAAACGGTTCGACCCACGGCAGCGTTGCGCTCAGAAAGCGATCGGGGTGCCATAAGGGAATGCGAAAAAACAGGTAGTTCTTCAGCAGTTTGCGCCAAATCGAAACGCGCGACTGTTCCACCTGACGAGAAAACTGCGCTAGCGCCTCATCGCCGGAAACGCGCGTCAGGCTATTGGCCTGCAAGAAGCGATTAAAGTACTGCACATCGCTGTCATCAAGCATCAGCGCAGAAGTCTGGTTAACGTCGGCCACGATCTGCGCCGCGTTCCCCATCGACCAGCGCGATAGCATCGCCATTTCTGCCCAGCCGATACGAAAGTAGAGACCGCGCAGCGGATCTTCCAGCGTCCAACTGGGCGATCCGTCGCGGTTAGCCGGTCCAGCGTGCAGGATCAGTTCATCGCGTAACGGGCTAAGCCCAGCGGCTGGCGTCGCGCCTCCGGCCATCGTTAGACGCCCAGCCAGACGCGCAGGGATGCCAGCGGTTTACGCAGCAGGTAAACGAACAATACCGTGCGTTTCCCGTACAGCTTGGCGGTCCCCTTCAGGCCCACGCGTAGCTGCGGGTCATCCTGCGTAAAACGCGCCCGCAGCCGATAGGCCATCACATTATCCGGCGTTGGCGCGGCGCGGTAGCCAATCTGTTCAAGCCTTGCTTCCTGTGCGGAATTCGGTGCAACATTGAGGAACAGGCGCACATCCGCACCGTTTTCCAGCGCAATCGCATCTGCCGCAGGCAGTTGGATCTCTAGCTCAACATCATGCGGATCGGCGATCATCATGATGCGTTCTCCCACCGCGACCGAGCGCCCAATCCAGTCGCTGCTATCGTCAAAAATCGCCACGCCGTCGCGCGGGGAAACGAGCTGCATGCGTTCCTGCTGACGTTGCAGAAAATCCATCTCGCTCTGCGCCTGCTCGCGGCGGCTTTGCAGCACGGCCAGACTGGCTTTGCTGTTAGCATCGAACAGCGCCTGCTGCTGTGCCTGGCGATACTGAGCATCGGCGGTAGCAAAAGCCTGTCGGGCCGATTCCAAGCGGTTTTCCAGTTCGCGCACGTCCAGTCGCACCAGCGGCTGATTAGCGCTGACAGTCTGATTAGGGCGAACCAGAATGTCATCCACCACGCCTGCCACAGGGGCACGCACCATCACCGGACGATGCGCGACAATCTCTGCCGGAGCCAGCACCGACTGGCGAACCGGGATCAACAAGATCAGCACCAACGCCACGATCCCCGCCAGGATCAAACGACGTTTCTTCGGGCTGGTGTTGGTCTGCCGACGACGTTGCTTCAGCAAACTCGACCAGGCGTGAGCGTAGGCGTCTGCCAGTTTTTCCAGCAGCACAATCTCGGCAGGTAGCCACGCGCTATCCCGTGCTAGCACCAGCACCAGCGGCGTATCGCCCTGCGGTAAACGCAGCGGCAGCCAGAGTAAAAATTCCGGCAGATGTTCCTGCCACAAAATTTGGTCATCGGCGGGCAGCTCGCGGCATTGCAGCACCTGCGTTTGACGCCCCTCTTCCTGCCACTGGCGGCACAGGCGGCTAAATTCGGTACAAAACGGCGCGTTGTGATCGAGCGAGGCCAGCCCGGAAGCCGCCTGCAAGCGCCGTTTATCGCAATCCCACAGCAGCGCCTGCCGATACTTCACGACATTGTGCGTCTCGTTGACGATGAAAAACGCCAGCTCATCCAGCGTCTCACGTGCTCTGGCACGGCTTTGCAGTTGCAACAGCTCGGCTAGCAGCGCCAGCCGGGTGTCCTGTTCCGTTTGTGCTGCTATCGTGTTCCGTTCGGTCATGGCGACACGCTACCGGCATCAGGCGGTACGATTTGCGCCACACCGCTCATGCCCGGCAGCAGTCCAGCGGTAGACTGAGTAATGCGGCCAAAGACTTTTACCGACTGACTCACCGGATCGATCGCCGAAGAGAGTCGGCTGATTTCCGCCGGATAGCTCAGGCCGGTTTCATCCAGCACGACCTGAAAGGCGCTGCCCTGCTTTAACCACACCAGCCAACGCGACGGCACGATCATTTCCAGCTCGAACGCGCTGTCATCATAAATCGCTAACAGCTCTTTGCCTTCCGGCACGGATTCCCAACGCTTCACCTTGGTTTCCGTCACACGACCGGAGAATGGCGCTTTAATCACACAGCGTTGCAGCATGGCGCGATTAACACCGCTTTCGGCCTGCGCCATCGACACCGACGATCGCGCCTGATCGACATCCGAGAGGCTGATCGAATTGAGCTTATCCAGCCGATCGGCAATCGCCAGCTTTTTACGCGCAGCATTCTCTGCGGCGTTTGAATAATTCAGCTTCTCGCGCAGCACAGTGCAGTCAAACGTCACCAGCGTATCGCCCTGCTTGAAGTGTTCACCCTCTTTCACCGCAATATCCGTCACTTTCCCGGCAATTTCGCTGGATAACACGGTATAGCGCTGCGCACTAAGCTGTACGCGAATGTCTCCCGTCGTCGCAGCCTGCCCCAACAGGGGCAGACCTAACGCACTGACCAGCAACAGCGGACGCATCATGCCGAAAGCCATTAACGCGAACCTCCCGCCTGTAGAGATTGCAGGTTATCCCACATATCCGTGTTCACCACGCGATAAGGCTTACCCGCGCTAGCCGATGATGTCGCCGCGGACGAGGCAATTGGCTTCATCGCAGGCGCAGAGGATAGGGTAGATGCTGTTTTAGTCGGTGCCGTCGTGGTGGCAGGCGTAGCCGGTGTTGCCAGAGACAGACGTGGTACCGCAACGCTGCCTTTCTCAAGGTTACCCGTGGTGCGGGCAATCGAGCTGCTCAGCGCCGCCAGACTGACATCGTTCACGTTATCCGGCAGCACATCCAGCCCGGCAGCCTGATACACCGCACCGAGCGCGTTCTGCACATCGGCAAAGCTGCGGTCACGCGCGCGGGTCGTCAGAATGGTTTCCGTGCTGACGCGCACCTGTTCCATTTGCGTTTCGGCACGATGCTGCACGCTGAGTGTGGTTTGGTTGAGGATACCGCGCTGAATCCGCGCCAGTTCCTGATAGCGGCCAAACATCTGCGTACTCTGCTGATATTCCTGCCACGCGACGTTCACCTGCGTCAGCACCGCCATGCGCAGCGCCTGACGACGAACTTCCGCCAGATCTTCATTCGCCTGTCCGGCGCGTTTCACCGATGACCACGACAGCACATTCAGCAGGTTACCGCTGACCTGAACGCCCGCGTTCGCCCACTGGTGATTGACCAGATAGCTGTTGCTGTCGCCGTTGATACCGGCAAACAGCGACACGCCCGGTAGCAGACGCAGCAGTGATTTACGGGTTTCCAGTACGCTATTGCGTGCCAGATAGCTCTCTTCGCGCACTTCCGGGCGTTTAACCATCGAGAAGTTTTCCAGATCGTCGAGCGAGTAGGCCATCTTCGGTGCGACCAGACTGCTTTCGCTCGGTACGACGATATCGTATTTGCTTGACGGCGGCAGGTTCATCAACGCGGCCAGACGGGATTTCGCCACCACCAGATCGCTGTCGACAATCTCTAACTGACGCACCATCTCCAGCATATTTTTCTGGAAACGCAGTGCCTCAACCGGTGCCAGCAGACGCTGTTGTTCGGTCTGACGCGCATATTCCAGCGCCTGACGCGCCTGCGTCAGCGCGGTCGTCACTTCCGGCTGCAAGCGCTGTGCCGTTGCGGCTTCCCAGTAGGCCGTCCGCACCTGACGAGTAATATCCGCGACCACGCGACGACGACGCTCTTCCGCCGCCAGCGATTTGTTCGCCTGTACTTTGGCATTGAAGTAGCTGATACCGAAATCCAGCACGTTCCAGCTCATCGTCAGATCCGCGGTACGCTGGGTCTGATCCTGACTGGTTGACGCTTCCAGCGACTGTCGACCTGTGGTCACCGACTGGCTGCTGGAACCGGCCACGTTGTCGCGGGTTTGCAGGCCAGCGCGGGCGGTCAGTTTCGGTAACAGCATGTCCAGATTCTGTACGCCCAACAGGTCATCTTCCATCGCCTGTTCCAGCAGCGCGACCCGCTGTTGCAGGTTATATTTCAGCGCACGGGCAATCGCCTCATCCAGCGTGATCGTGCCGCGCACCGGTTCCTGATTGGCAAACATCTGCGTTCTGTCGCTCAGCGCCTGTGCAACCTGTTGTTCGATCGTAACCGGCTCAGGTTTGACGGCACAGCCAGCCAGACCCAGACAGGCCAGGGCTACCGCGATCCGTAACGCCCGGGAACCCGCGGTGCGTGGTCTAGCCTCGTGTTGAACGTTCTGCTGCTGACTGTCGTGTTGCTGGCTATCCCAGAAATGCGCTATGTGCTGATTCACCCGGGTTCTCCCCATCTTCTATTTGTCTGTTCCCTTCATCTTGCAGGCGGTGGAGTGGTTACCGCCTGCAAGCGCCCGGGTTAGTGGTTATACCCGTCATACTTCAAGCTGCTTGTGCGTTGGCTGCCCTTACTCACCCCAGTCACTTACCTGTGTAAGCTCCTGGGGATTCGTGCAGTTGCCGCCTTCACGCAACTCGAATTATTTAGGGTATAAGTAAATAAAATCTCGTCTTAATATTCAGCCTACGTGTGCTATGTACGCAGGCTGCTCAGTTCACTGAGCGCCGCCAGCAGCGCATCCTGTTCAGGCTGATGCTGACGCAGCTGTTCGGTAAAGGCGGTTTTCCCCGCAGGCGCTAACCGCTCTGCATCGCGGTTTTCTACGGGGAGTGCATCAGAGTGGGCAGGCAGTTGCATCGCGCCACGGTCAGTTGCCATCTCTGCGCCATCGCCCTGCCCGGTTTGCAGCGTAATCGGTACGATCCGGCTGGTGCCGTCTGCAGCCTGCGCTTTCAGCGCCAGTTGGATCTGATTAACCTGCACCGCGCTGGCATCGGTAATACGCACCACGCCGTTGCGGGCATCGAACTGCACCCACGCTGGCAGCGGACGCCCGTTCGCCAGTTGCAGCGTCAGCGTGGCATTGCCTTCACGCACGCTGAACATGCGCTGTGGCAGGCTAAAGGCGAGCGCGCCGGAGGCATCCGGCTGTAACGCGCCCTGCACGCTGCTGAAAGCCGACTCCAGCGCCGTTGTCTGACCGCGTACGCTCAGGAACAGGTTGGAATCAGCCGGACGCAGCGCGGCGTTATCACGTGTAGACGCTTCAGCGCGCGAAGAGAAGTTGACCTGCTCCAGCGTTGGCATCAGCGATGACATCACCGGATCGAGCACCCAAGGGGCATCCGACTGGCGGGCCGTACCAGCATCATGCTGACGCACAGGTTCGGTAACGATGTTGTTCGGTAGCGGCTGCGCTTCCGGTTGAGACAGATCGGCGACAATCGCGCCCAGCGGCTGGTCGCGCTCTCTTTCGCTCGAATCAACAGGCAGGCTCACGCCCTGCTGCACCAGAATCACCGGTGCCGCTGTTGCGGTGTTATCAGGATTGACTGGCCCTGTTGGTGTGCCGGGGTCGACTGGTGTTGAAGCGGCATTAACCGTCAGCGCCACATTCAGCGCCGTCGCGTTACCCGCGCTGTCTCTGGCGGTAATCGTCAGGTTAAACGTTCCCGCCGTTGACGGTGTGCCGCTGAACGTCCGTGTTGCACTATCAAAACGCACACCTTCTGGCAGTTGAGCGCCATCAACGGTAAACGTCAGCGCATTATTTTCAGGGTCGGTAAATAGCGTATTCGGTAAGGTATAAGACCAGTTGGCACCAACCTGCGCCGTTGGCGGAGTGAACTGCTCAGCATGACCCACCGGCGGCAGATTCACCTCTCTCGACAGCGTAACGCCGAGCGCCTGCGCGGCAGAATCAACAGCGCCGTCATTGAGCACCAGCGTCAGCGAGGCCGTATTTCCCGTCAGCGGGGCGCTCGTCGCCAAGCTAATCTGACGAGCCAGCGCTGTCGCATCCGCACGGGAAATGGCAGCCGTGAAGGTCACGGTGAGCTTGCCGTCTGCCTGCGTGAAGGTGGCTACCGCTTGCCCGTCTTTGCTAATGACGCCATTCGCTAAGGCGAAACCGTTGCCCCCGGTAAAATCGAAGCGATCGCCGGCTGATGCCGTTTCACCACGCTGTAGCGTGATTGAAGCATCCTGATAATTTCCCGCACCGCCGTTCAATGCATCGAGTTCCGCATCGCTGAGGACGATAGACGGAGCAACGATAATTGCCGGACCATCGACGCGATAAACCGGCAGACGAGAGACTTCATCCAGCACCGACACACCGTTGCCAAGCGCAATCAGACCACCGTCAACCGGCAGCAGATGAGCGAAGCCCGTACCCGCGTTTTTCAGCATATCGAGTTTTGTCAGCGTCTGGTCGTTCAACACATAGCGAGTGAGCGCACCGTCGCTTTGCGTGACGTACAGCACCCGCGCATCCGCAGAGAGGGCGATATCACTAACCATGCCTTCTGCCGCGACGCGAGCAATATGTGTGAAGGTGCCCGTAGCGGTATCCAGCGTGAAGGCATCGATCTGCCCTGCGTTGGCGACAAATATGCTACGGCCATCGGCGCTAACCGTTATCTGCTCCAGCCCTGAAAGCGCTACGGTATTGCCTGCGGCATCGGTAAAGTCGCGGACATGTCCCAACGGCGTCAGTTTGCCACTGTCGTCGCGCTGATAAACAATCACCGTCGAAGTGTCGTTGATTGCCGTGGTGACAAACAACAAATTACCGCGGCTGAGAATACTGGTCGGGGCCCACAGATAAGGCGGATTATTCATATCGCCGCCCAGCGCCTCAACATAGGTTAACGCCCCTGTTGCGGTGTCACGGCTGAAATAGGCTAACTGGTCGCTGTAGCTATTGATGAGGTAGAGATTCTTCCCATCATCAGACAGCGCAATCCCTTTGATATTATTCAGGTTGCCATTATCAATATCATAATCGCTTGCTATCGTTGCCTTATGGGTCAACTCACCGTTCGCATCCCGGCTAAACCAGACAATCGCGTTGCTGTCGGCACGCAGCGCATACACGCTGTTACCCTCGGCGGAAACCTGTAGCTGGCTTATTCCAGTCACGCCCTCTGCGGCGGCGAAGGTACGCACATAGGTTAATTCGCCGCTGTTCGCATCACGCTGGAATAAGGTAATCGCGCCTTTATCATCGCTGACATACAGCGCCAGCCCGTCTGTCGTGCGGGCAGCGGCCGTCACCGTGCCCAGCCCGCTAATTGCGGTGTATGTATTCACCAGACGCAGTTCATCGGCAGAGAGCACGGGATCGTTTGCCACGACAGGCGTGTCGTTGATAGCCGTAATCGCCACCGACAAGGCCGTGACCTGAGAATCCAGATAGCGATCGGACAGCATCACCGTCACCGCAACCTGTGCGGCAGGCGTGCGGCTGTCGCTGGCGTAGGTAATCTGGCGCAGCGTATTTTGCACATCTTCCGTGGTCGGGATCGTGCCTGCATTTGCGTTGAAGCGAATCGTCAACACGCCGTCTTTATTGCTGACCTGACCAATAGTGACGCCGTCTTTCTGAAGCGTATCACCCGATAACGTCAGACCGTTATCAGCGCTGAAGCCCAGCTTATCCAGTGCCGTTTTACCATCACCCAGCGTAATCTTCAGCGTCGCGCCGTCGTAGTTACCTTTACCGCCATTGAGCTTGTCCATCTGTGCATCAGACACCGTTGCGTCCGGTGCCAGCACGATAGGATCGGCACGTTCGGTATACGTCGGCGTCGAGCCTGGAATCGTGATAACCGGCGCAGTATTGTTTTCTGCCGCAGGCACCAGCGTCAGCGTAATCGCCTGATCCAACGTGGTTTCTGGTGAGGTGTCGTTATAGTTATTTTCTACAACCTTCAGGGTGACATGGCGTTCCCCGCTCGGGTTGCTGCCCAGATAGTTGTAGCCGATGCTGTCAATAATCGCAGCGGTTTCACTACCATTTTTCATTACGTACAGGAGGACTGTCGCTTTACCGTCCTTAACATCAACGGAATATTGTAAACCGCTGGCGGTACGCGGCGTCCCGTTGGATTTTTCGAGCACGATCGTCGAACCATCAATGCTGATCGTCTCATTTGGCCCTGACGCATCAAATGTCAGCACCACCTGCCAGATGGTTTGTCCGCGCTCAATGGTGTCAATCTGGGTATCTTTAAACAGCTTAACGAACTCGCCATTGCCCGGAATTTGTGGGTTGAGTACAGTCGTCGTCAATTCTGCCGGATTATTCACACCGATGAGCTTGACGGTGATATCCATGCTAGTGGTGTTATTGTCACCGTCATTCATGCTGAAGGTGAATGCTGGCGACGAGCCTGCCTGTTCAGGATCCTGACTGGTGTTGTGATAGGTGATCTGGCGCAGCACGTTCTGTGCATCAGCTTGGGTTACCGCCGCAATAAATTTAACGGTCAGCGCCCCATCCACCTGAGTAAAGGTCGCAATCGCGACGCCACCTTTTAGGATGTTGTCGCCATCAAGCGTTAAACCATTATCCGCCTTTAGGCCGAAGGTATCTTCCGGTTGCCCACCTTCCTGTCGGCCCACCGTGATGGTGGCACCGTTATAGTCGCCCACACCGTTATTTAGCGCATCTAACTGCGGATCGGACAGGCGGCCTGATGGCAGCAGCACAACGGGATCGTTGCCTTCGGTATAGGTTGCGCCAGCCGTACCGACATTCAGCACATGAATCTTATCGCCACCAACCAGGTACAGCTGCTTGCCATCTGCACTCAACGCTATGTTTTGCAACGACGAGAAACTGATGCCGAGTGAGCTATCCCAGCCGCTGCTAATTGTCTGTTTCAGCGTCAGACTGCCATCTTCAGCGCGGGAGAAAATAGTGATGTTCTTCCCGATCACAAATAGCGCGGTACCATCAGCAGAAACCACCAGGTTGCTTGCCAACGCTTCACCCGAGTCGCCTCCGTCATCGGCAAACGGCTCCGGCGATACCAGCGTGAGCGCCCCATTGGCGCCCACCGCTATCGTATTGAGCGTGTAATTGCCCACATCAGCATGAATCGCATACAGCGTTTTGCCATCGGGCGACAGCGCCAACCCGTTGATGTAATACTCGCTCGTTCCGCTAATCTGGCCGACCTGAGCCAGCGCTCCTTGTTCATCAATGCTGAAAGCCGTGACGCCGACTGTGCTGCCGGAACCGGAAACAAACAGGTAGCGTCCGGTTGGATCAAGCACCAGACGGCTCGCCCCAATCAGATTATCGGCCTGAGCAACCGCCGTCAGGGTACCGTCCGTCCCGCGCTTAAACACCAGCACGCTGCGGCTGTCATTATCACTGCCAGACTGGGCAGCGGTGAGATAGAGGTAATCGCCTTGAGAAACAATCTGGGAACGCACATCCAGCGAACGCCCGCCCAACTCCGCCTGATCCAGAACGCCTGCTTGCGTCAGTTCACCGTCACTGCCAACGCGGAAGATTGTCACCGCGTTGCCTTCACTACCGATCACATACAGGTATTGTCCATCAGAGGACAGGGTGACGTCTGATGCGCCCGCCAATCCGGCATGGTCCACAACCTCATCGTTTTGTTCCGTCTCTTCGTTATAAACGGATCGATAGTTAAAGAAAGTCTGCGACAGAGTGAAATTGCCTTCCTCATTGCGCACAAAGACGCTCAATACCGCTGATCCACTCTCAGGTGAACTCACGACATAGAGCGTTTTACCATCAGCGGACAGCTCGCTGTCTTTCACCCCGTTAAGCACATCCACATAGCTATTGGAGTCATAACCATCAAGGGTGCCGACATTCTGCAGGGCGCTAGATTCACCGCCGATTGTCGGCATTTGTGCAGGATCGGAAGCAATACTCAGCGTCAGCGTCTGCTCTGCCTGTGCGCCCGATTCATCGCTCACGACGACGGTAATAGCAAAGGCTCCTACACCATTGATCGCTGGCGTACCGGAAATCGTACGCGTTTCAGGATCGAAGGTTAGCCCAGCAGGAAGATCGCTGACGTCCCACGTCAGTACGCCATTTTTAGGATCGAGGAACAGATCGTCCGGTAACGTGACAGAATACGATTGCCCAGCGGTAGCAGACGGCGGGGTGTACTCATTGTTATCCACTACAGGCGCTTTGCTCGGTACCATCATCAGCAACAGACTGGTATCTTTGCCACCGTCGCTAAATCCGATCTTCAGCGAAATTGCTGAGCCTGCCGTATCGCCCTCGTTACGGTAGGTCACCTGATGCAGAACCTGATTGACTACCGCCTTAGTGACGCTTTCGGTAAACACAATCGTCACCGCGCCTTCACTGACGTTGAAGGTGGCAATGGTCGCGCCCTGATACTGAATACTGCTGCCGGCCAGCGTCAGACCGTCCCCATTCTGGAAAGCAAAGTGATCATTTGCAGATGCTTCACCGTTACGGCTAACGGTAATCGTCGCGCCCTTGTAGTCATCGGCAGCATCCAAATCCTGATCTGACAGCGTGACGCTCGTGGTAAACGGCATGTCCACCGTCTGACTATAGGTCGCGTGCGCCGCCGCGCTAGACATCATCACACCGGTATTGAAAAAGCGTGCGCCGGTATACAGCGATTTGCCGTCTTCCGATAACGTCAGCGTCGTGACAGGACGCCCTACCGCCAGCGTACCTGTTTGCGCTAGCGTGCCATCGGCACCAATCGCATACACGGCAACTGCACCGAGATTGTTACCGACGTAAAGCGTTTTGCCGTCCGAAGAGGCCATCACCCCCCACGGACTGTTATTGATAAACGACAGAGCTTCGACGCGGCTGACCGTGTTTTCGGCAATATCGTAATGCAGCACCGTCAGGCGGTTGCCCACATTGCTGGTCACAATGTAGAGATAGCCCTCATCGGTGACAGTAAATGAAGAATTAGCGTGGTTAAGTTCGTTGCTGCTCTCCAGCGTACCTGCGGCTTTCGGCACACCCGCGCTGTCAGTATAAGTCAGCGTAACGCCATCACTGCCACGCGCTAACTGGCCTGCGTAGTTCAGCCCACCGTTTGCATCCGTGGTATAAATCGTGATTCGACCCGCACTACCCAGCACATATACCGTGCCACTAGCATTCACCGCCATCCCAATCGGCGTGGTGCCATCAACCTGAGTAAACGTCGCGGGATTGCTCAATGTGCCACTATCACCAATGGTGTAGTGGTAAAACGTGCCCGCCGTGAGCGCATACAAACTTTTTCCATCATCCGAACGGGCTAGTTTCAGCACATTGCCAGCCAGCCCGTCAACGCGCGCTGTCAGGCTTAACATGCCCGTGTCAGCATTTTTGCTGAATACCAGAACTTCCGAATTAGCGCTCAGATAAACGGTGGAACCATCATCGGAGAAAACGGCCGCGCGTCCGATAAGCCCGCTGACCTCCGTCCCATTGCTCGCATCACCATCATCCGTTCCCGGAACGAGGCGCTGTAATAACGTTAATTTCCCTGTATCCGGGTCTCGCTGGTAGAGGCTTACCCGCGCATCACCACCATAATTGGCGGCTGTTGTGCCAATCACCAGTAGAGTGCGGCCATCATCGGACAGCACAATACTGCTGACATGACTGTCATAACCGGTAAGCAATCCGTCGGAGTAATACAAATTAGGATCGACCGGGATATCGGTCTGGATGGTCGGTGCGTTGTTAATGGCTAACGTCAGTGTCGCGGTAACATTAAGGGAGGCCGTATCCACCCCCTGCTCTGCCACGCCACCATCGTCTCGCAGGCTCACAAGCGTCACGGTACGGATACCCGCCGTCGCCTGTGTTGTCTCATTGGTATAGGCAACATCGTTGATCAATGCCTGAACCGCTGCCATCGTCATGCCAGTCGCATGGTGAATCTCCAGCGTCCCACTGCCATCATTTAACGTATAGGTGTAGGTATAGCCGCTTGCCGTTTTCCCTGAGTTTGACTGAGTAAGATCAATTCTTGCGCCATCAACAACTAAGAATTCATTGACCGCATCTTTCAGACCACCAATATTCAGTCTGACATCCAAGATCTTTTGCCCTGCTTCACCCGCTGTAATCTGCGTATTGGTGAATACCTTGACCACTGTCGCCGTCGTGTCGTAGTTTGAGAGCGGTGCAGCTTCCACAGTCAGTATCGGTGCCGTATTGGTTGTCACCAGCACCGCCAGCGTCACGGGCAGGCTATCGACTTTACCGTCGTTCGCCCGCAGGGACAGCGTCACCACGGAACCACCCGCCACTGTATCGGTATTCTGGTAGGTGACCTGATGTAAAACCGCATTTGCCTCCGCCCGGCTTGTTCCAGGCAGAAACGCGATCGTTAGAATACCTCCGCTCTGGCTGAACGTGGCAATAGCGCGATCGCCCTGAAGAATCTGCTCGTTCTCCAGCCGCAGATCGTTAGTGTTGCTGAAATTAAAGATATCCTTGTCTGATACACTACCGTCACGAGAGACGATCAGTTGCATACCACCATAGTTTCCATTTCCCGCATTCAGAGCATCGAAATTGGCATCCGACAAGGTTATCCCGGAAGCGATCGTCGCATCCGAGCCACGGATTTGCGTCAATAACGTTGAATAACGGCTGACACCCTCACCCGCAACGAGTAAAGAGCGACCATCCTGCGATAACGCGATATCCCCACCAGTGGTACTTCCTGCCGTCTGGCCCACCAATGTTAAAGCCCCCGTTGATGAAACGGCGTAAACGGAAACCATGCCGTCTGTCGCCGCAGCATATAACCGAGTTCCCTCAACATTGAGTACCAAACTGCCTACAGGAGGGGTGCTGAATGTATTAACCAGCGTCAACGCATTATCAACCCCAACGCGGTAGAGCGTAATGTCGTTGGTTTTTGGATTCGCGATATAAACAGATTTCCCATCGGCCGATACTGCCATCGCGTAATCAACGGGATCTTGTCCCTTTATTTCAAGTGAAATACTCCCCAGCAGAGTCAATTTACCTGCGCTATCACGCTGGTAGACTTGCAACTCATGATTGTCGTTAATTATCGCCCCGCTGTGCGCAATGTAGACATACTCGCCCGCGGTTGCGATCACACCATTACGATGACGGAGCGAATCGGTACGGGTTAACTCGCCTGTTTCAGTATTGCGCTGATAGACAAACACTTCGCGACCATAGCTGCTACTGGCATCCACATAAATCTGCGAACCGTCATCGGCTATCGCTAACCCACCGTTAGACCCGGCTCCGACAGAAATCGTCGCAGTATGGCTGGGCATGCCGTTCTGAAGGCTAAATTGCATCAGGTTGCCATTGCTCGATATGGTATAGAGCGACTTACCGTCTGCACTAACCACCATATGATTAACATGCCCCAGATTTTCAACCGTCAGACTTTGTTTTTGCGTCAGATGCCCAGATTCGCCCACGGTAAAGATGGTCAGCGTATTATCCAAACCGGCGATATAAGCCTGTTTACCATCAGCGGAATAGGCAACGTCCGTCCCAGTCGTTAATGACTCCGCTTCCAATAAAGTTTCGCCAGACACCACGGGTGCCACATTGATCTTGCTGTCGATAGTGACGGTAGCGTGGATATTCAGATCGGCAGTATCGGTATCATCGCCGCCCTCATCACTCAGGCTTTTCAGCGTCACCACGACATCACCGCCGGCCACGGTGTTATCCAGCGGCTGGTAGGCAATACTGTCAATTAATGCCCTGGTATCCGCGAGATTGTCGGTAAAACTGTCGATATTCACGGTTACCGTCGTGATGTCGTCGCCGCTCACGGCCACGCGGTATGAGAAGCCATCACTGTCAGCCCGTGTCGTTCCACTTCCCGATTCCAGCGCGATGCTTTTACCGTCAATGACTAATGCCTGATTCGCGCCCGTACGGTTGACGGTAATCACCAAATCTTTCAGCGTCTGTCCGTCTTTATCTGCTGACACGCGAACGTCGCTGAACAGATCGACCGGTTGAAAGCTGTCGCTGCTGTCGGTGATGGTGACCGTCGCCTTAACCGGCGTGGCATCGACGCCGGGTGCGGTGTCCGTTGCCGCGACGGTCGCCGCCACATCCGCTGCCGTGACCACAGCAGCGGCATCAAACATCATGCGCGGTTCCAGTACCCACGCCTGACGCGGCGTGCGCGTTAAGCCTGAACCAGATTTTGAGCGGGAAAAA
Source organism: Pectobacterium sp. CHL-2024 (assembly GCF_044751765.1). Lineage (NCBI taxonomy): Bacteria > Pseudomonadati > Pseudomonadota > Gammaproteobacteria > Enterobacterales > Pectobacteriaceae > Pectobacterium > Pectobacterium sp. CHL-2024. The sequence goes on from NZ_JBIXKO010000004.1 coordinate 75,134, forward strand.
GTCATCGTGTCATGTCCTGTAATGAAAGGGGCAAATCGCGTCATTTCTGGCTACATCTGGCGGTTATTCAACCAGCCGAACATAGCCGCCCTCGGTTTCGATCTGGCCGGCAATACGATCCAGACGTCGGATCAATTGATCCTCAACGCCCTCTGCGCCGAAGCCTGCACCATCGATAAAGCTCATCCGTTTCTCACCCTCGGTGCAGACCAGCAGGCCTGGCGTCGCTTCGGCGTCGAACAGGTTGCGGCCAAAATCCTCCGGGTCGCCGGGACGAATGCCGACAAAATAGAATTTGATGTTGCGCGCACGGAAGCTGGAACACAGATCGCGGAAGCGCTGCGCGGCAAAGGTACGGGCGGGATCCGTGCCAGTTTGACCACTGAATGCATTGCGGTTGAAGTTGTAGCCGTCGGTGTCGAACCAGTTACCAATCGTGTTAGCCAGCATCACGATCACCTTTTGCCCGTCACCGTTGCCGTCCAGATTGAAATCCAGCGGCAGCGTGGCATCACCCCAGCCGTCTGAACCGCGCATGTTGGGCGACAACGCCGCACCCGCCCATGACATCCCGATGGCGTAGTTCACGTTGAAGCGGGCAGAAAACTGTTCGATACGCTGATTCAGCTTGCTTTCTTCATTGGTCAGCGGCATCAGCGCGGCATTCGGGCACCCTCTGTCTGCCACGATCCAGCGAGTATCCACCGCATCGGTATCATCGAAATCAGGGTTAGGGCCACGCCAGGAGATCGGCGGTGCGCCCGGACTGCCGTTTTGCGGCAAATCGTGGCGGTAATAGACCTTGAATTGGCCGACAGGGGGTTCATCCCAGAAGAAGTTTTCTTCCCGCCCCAGCCCGCGATACATGCACAGCAGGTTGGCACGACGGTCTGGGAAGCGGCGGTCGGCCATGCTACTGACCACGCCGCTGGCAAACAGCGAACGCAGCTCTGGCGGGTTCAGCGCCCCCGGTGCAGACCAGCGCCGAATGCGGTTCGCGTCTTCCGCATCGTACACACTCACCGACTGGCTGTAGGGCACCAGCGATAGCCACAGGTTGTCACGCTTGCCGTCTGCGCTACTCAGCATGCGCTCAACGAAACTGCGGCTAACGCTTTTCAGTGAACGGATATCTCCCTCACTCATATCCCCCGTCACTGGCATGACAAAGGCAACTTCGGTCGGCCGGTTGATGACTTCGGCGGTCGAGAACACTTCCTGCTTCCTCGCCCCGAGGCTCAGCAAACTGGGCTTGGTTTCGAAGGCGACGGTGACGGTATAGGTTTTACGCGTCTCGCTGTTGCGCCCTTCCGTGACGGCCACATCGCCTACCTCCAGTTTTTCACTCAGGGCCTTATTCATCCCCAGATTATTTTTGACGTAGTCATACGCCAGCTTATTGGTCTCTTCCTGACTGTATTCTTCGCCATTAATGGTCGCCTGATGTCCGACGGCCAGCGCAGCGGCATCCGTCGCGCGCTTGATTTGCGTGGCATCACCGGTTGCCGTGGAGGTATCCACGATAAAAGCCGCCGTCACCAATAACGCCATCGCCCCCAGTGCATAGAATCCGGTGCCCGCGCCCTTTTCCTCCTGAATAAAGGCAGACAGGCGTTCACGCCAGAACAGAGTAATTCCGGTAGCGTCTTTTTTTACTCTTCTGTTCTGTAAGGTTTTTTTCATTCCTTCCTATCCTGTATTCCTGGATTCAGCGCGTACTCAACCCGCCCATAAAACGGGAAAATAAAAACGACATTGCTCATATGCCTATAGATTTTTTAAGTGTTTCATTATTCCGGTAACGAGAAGCTCGCTGCCGTTTGCGGTCTATTTGCCGCTTCTATGTCCGGTATAAAAATGTCCGGTCTAAAACCCGTCGCTATTGATCCTTTTCTTCCAGACCGGCCTCTTTTCTGAGTACCTCGTCCAGTTCAACCACGTCGACAGCGACCCGGTTGACCGACGATGCATGCAGCAGACCGCCCAGCGACAGGCCGCCCAGCAGGCTTACATCTTTCCCCTGACGGCAGATCTCGACCACAATCATGGAGATATTTTTGCTGCCCTCTTCACGGTCCCTTTCCGGCAGTTCAGGGAGGTATTCTTCTTCCGGCAGGGTTTCACTTTCTGCGCACAATGCCTCTGCCGTGCCTCTGCTCAACTGCCAGTGCAGCTCACCAGTCTGGCGCACGTTGCTGATTAACAGCTGGTAATTACCTAAACCTTCCGTTGGCAACACCGTATCGAGCAGCCCTTGCAGGCCGTTCTCATCCAGCTTCTGCTGCATCGCTAATATTGACGCGATGGCACCCGCACGCTGTTCCATACGCGTCCGCTCAAGCCCAACGGTGTAGATATCCGCACACAGCGACCCTATCGCCAACACAATCGGGAACGCTAACGCCGTTTCTACCGCGGTAGAAGCACGGCGAGAAAACCAGAAGCGGCGCATCCCGCTCAGGAAACGGCTGGTTTTCAGTAAAAGACTGAGTTTCAGTAAACGATCAGTCATTGCGCAGTTCCGTCCCAAACACATGTTTGTACTGATAGCGGAAGGTATCACCCAGCGTTAGCACTTCCGGTAGCGGCGTAATAAACGCCTTTTTAATCTGCACCGTCACAGACCACACCGGCAGCGTCGTCGTTTCCTCGCCGTTCGGGTTGTCCTGATTGCCATTGCCGTTCGTCAGCCCGCCAAGCTGGCTCAGATTGTCGAAGTGCAACACGCTGACGGTTAAATCGTCTTCCTTGAGGTAGCCGTATCCTGCTTCAACCATGCGCGCCTTTAGACGGGTTCCCATCTGTTCCGCGCTGTCCGATGCGAGATTATCGAGGCGGAAAGCCTGCACGGCTTTATCCAGCGCGGCGCTGCCAGCGGCGATCACCAGCCCGATACGCGCCAGTTCAAACAGCATCATCACCCCGACCAGCACCACCGGCACCAGAAACGCCACTTCCGTCGCGATCACACCGCGCGTGCTACGCCAGTGGCGTTCATGACGCGGCACGATACTTCCATCACCACGCCACGGGCCGAGATTACGAAACCACGCCATTACTCAGGCGTACTCAATTGCAGGCGTTGACGGCTGGATAACAGCAGCGCTTCACCACGGGATTTATCCTGCTGCATCTGCTGTAAACGCTGATTCAGCTCGTCAATCAGGCCATCAATACGCTGTGGCTGTGCAATGGTCGCCAGCGCCGAACGCGCTTCATCGTCTTTGCCGCCAGAGAGGTAGGCCAGTGCCAGATTCAATCTGCCCGTCGCGTTGCTCTCATCCACTGAACGCAGTAGAGAAATCGCTTTGTCCGCGTTGCCGCTTGCCAGCCATGAGAGCGCCAGATTATTGAGTGCCGCGACATCTGCCGGGTTTATCTGCAACGCTTTTTCAAACAGCTGACGCGCTTCGGCGTGTTTGCCAGAGGCATCCATCACCACGCCCATGCCATTGAGTGCACCAGCATCGTTCGGCTGCGCTTTCAGCGCACAGGCAAAGTCGGTTTGCGCCATCGCATTACGTCCTAATGCCAGCTGCGCACGACCCATTCCCAGACACACCGCCAACGCTTCTTCCGGCGTCATTTTGTTGGTATCGCCGCCCAGAGCCTGACGTGCTCGTCCGTACAGCTCCAGCGTTTGTTGCGGTGAACGCGCCAGAGCCGCCACGCTGGCATACTCCAGCATCTCTGCGCCTTTCAGCGCATCGCGGCTGTCGAGGCGCGCGTACACTTCTGTCGCCGCTTCAACACGTCCTTGATCGCGCAGCAGACGTGCCAAACGCAGGCCTTCATCTTTGCTGCCCTTAATCGCCATCGAGCTGCCGCATCCCGCCAGCACGGTACTGACAATCAGCAGTGCCAGCATGGGCGCGCCGCGCTTAAGTTTTGCTACCAGATCGACCATCTTCGATAACTCCATCGGTTGTAACCGTTGTGATTTCCGGCATATACCAGGAATCGATGCTTTTAAAATAAACACATTAAAATCAATGTGTTGTAAATAAAATGCTACTGCGCCAGCAGGCGGACCACTCGCACCAGTGCAGGCGACGCCATAATGGCGATAATCGGTGGCAGGATCAGCGCCATCAACGGCACGCTCAGCTGCGCAGGCAATTTACCGGCCTTCTCTTCCAGACTCAGAATCAGCGTCTTGCGGCTTTCATCCGCAATCGTACGCAGCGCCTGAGACAGCGGCGTACCGTAGCGCTCCGCCTGAATCAGCGTCGCCACCATACTTTCGATCTCGCTGACGCGTGTACGCTCCGCCAGATGTTTCATCGCCAGCGTACGATCCGACAGGATCTGTAATTCGGCGGCGGTGTAGTGCAGTTCATCCGCCATTTCTGGTGAAGACAGCCCCAGCTCTTTCGATACCACCTGTAATACGCGTCCGATAGGCAGACCGGCTTCGGCGCAGACCACCATCAGATCCAACGCATCCGGCACCGCACGCGCCAGCTTTTCACCCCGGCTTGCCGCACGCCATTTCAACCACCATTCCGGCACCATCGAACCGACAAAGAAGCCGATCAGCCCCGCCGCGACACCCGTCAGGCCTGCACGGTCAGCAGGTGGCAACCATCCCCACACCAGCGCGATAGCGAGCAGCGCCCCGGCAGCAAATTTTCCCATCACCAGCCAGCCCACCGCTTCGTTGCGGCGGAGCCCGGCGAGATCCAGCAGGCGGCGCAGATTGCGGCGATCGCGATCCGATCCTGAAAGGCGCTCGCCCTGGGTGGCGAGAGGCTGTAACAGCTTTTCCAACAGGGGGGATAATGCAGTTCCCTGGCCTCTCAGGATGTTTTCCTGAGAGGCCGCCTCTATAGAGGCGCTGGGTAAATGCCCGCGCATGCGGACTTCCAGCTGTTTGTATTGCTGGATTTTATGTTGTGTACGGGCCAGATAGATTCCCGCCACCATCAGCACAAGCGCCAGCAGCAGTAAGGGATCGTCAAAAACAGTCATGAGTAGCTCTCCCTTTACCCTATCCGTTTAACCATCACGTGCGTGATCAACATACCGACCGAGACGCTGCACAAGGCGTAAATCAGTACCGTCGTTCCTACCGGATCGGAGAATAAGAAACTGAAATCCTCCGGTGACTTCATGTACAGATAGGCCAGACAGCCGGGGAACAGTGCGGCGACAATCTTGGCGGATGCCCGCGCTTCCGACGTTTTGGATTGCACTTTCAGTTGCAATTCACGACGTTCACGCAGCGTCGCGGACAGACGCTCCAGCGTTTCCCCCAGTCGCCCACCCGCTTCCTGATTGATGATCAAAATCACCACGAAGAAACGGTATTCGGACATCGGTACCCGTGTAGCCGAGGCCTGGATCACCTGACGCAGCGGAATCCCCAGCCGCAGCCAGTGATCGATCGTCTTGAATTCATTCGCCAGCGGCCCGGTCAGGTGCTCCGCGACAATTGAGAAGGTATTCGCCACCGGTACGCCCGCACGGCAGCTGCGGGTAATGGCATCAATGGCTTCCGGCAGGCTCTCGCGCAGCGCTTTCAGGTGTTTTTGCAGCGTCGAACGGAATAGCAGCATGCCGATGCTGATAAACAGCATCAGCGTAAATATCAGCCCCATCGTGAGCGGCAGCAGGGTGCGTTGTCCCAGAATCATGCCGAGAATCAGGCTCACCGCCGCCAGCGAAAGGGAACGTTGGAGCAGGTTCTTTTTCCAGCCGATGAACGTCATCTGCGCCCAGAGGATCGCCAGCCAGCGCCCAATTACCGGGACACCCATCAGCGGCGTTCTGATCTCGTCACGCAGAATGGAATCAGACGCGACGTCGGCAGCCGACGGGCTGACCTCGTTCAAAATCTGCTGCCAGCGTTGTTCGCGCTGCATGCGCTGCTGCCGTGACTTTTTCCAGGCGTTAACCGCCAGAAACAGCATCAGCACGCTGCAAAATACCAGCAGCGTAATCAGATTCAGGCGTAAATCACTCATCAGCGTCTCCCCAGCCCGTCATTGCGCATCAAACAAATGCGCTTTATCGCTGTAGAACTGCGGACGCTGAATGTGCTGAACATATTCACCGGTCAACAGACCCTGTCCATCCATCCCCTGAATGTTGAAGCTGAACAGATCCTGAAGCTGAATGACTTCGTTCTCCATGCCACACACTTCGGTGATGGACACCACGCGGCGCATACCGTCGCGCATACGTTCGATCTGCACGATCAGGTGAACCGCACTGGCGATCTGACGGCGGATCGCCATCAGCGGCAGCTGCATGTTCGCCATCATCACCATGTTTTCCAGACGCTGTATCGCATCGCGCGAGGTATTGGCGTGCACCGTACACAGCGAACCGTCGTGACCGGTGTTCATCGCCTGCAACATGTCAAAACTTTCGCCGCCGCGCACCTCACCCAGAATGATGCGGTCAGGGCGCATACGCAGGGCGTTACGCATCAGATCGCGCTGATCGACGCGGCCCGTACCTTCGGCGCTGACAGGACGCGTTTCCAGCCGCACCACGTGCTCCTGCTGCAATTGCAGCTCGGCGGCATCTTCAATGGTGATGATGCGATCGGTACTGCCGATCTTCTGCGACAACGCATTCAGTAAGGTGGTTTTACCCGCCCCCGTTCCGCCGGAAACGATCACGTTAACGCGCGCCTGCATCGCTTTGTTCAGGACATCCGCCATCGCGTAGGACATGCAGCGGCGCTCTGCCAGCATTTCCAGCGACAGATTGCGACGCATAAACTTACGGATCGAGATCGTGGTGCCGTCGATCGCCAGCGGATAGGTGATGACGTTGACGCGGCTACCGTCCGGCAGACGTGCATCCACCATCGGGCTGGCTTCGTCGATGCGACGACCCACCGCGGCGGCAATACGCTGCGCGGTGTTAAACACATGTTCTTCATCAATGAAGGTAATCGGCGACAGTTCCAGTTTGCCAAAGCGCTCGACAAACACCTGACCGGCACCGTTGACCAGAATATCGTTGACCGTGTCATCCGACAGCAGCGGCTGGATCGGCCCGATCCCGGTCATCTCATCCAGCATTTCGGTGGCGATGGCTTCCTCTTCCTGACGAGAAAGCTGCAAGCGCTGCTCATCACAGATGCGGCGGATCACCGTTTCGATCTGCACCAGCAGCTTGTCGCGCCCCATCATCGCCGCTTTACCCGCGTCGATCTGATCGTAGAGCTGTGCGCGGATAATCCGACGCTGGCTGTTTCGGTTGTCCGTCTGGCGGGCAGCCGGTGCCGATCCAGAAGACGTATTCGCCGCAGGCTGTGTGCGGTTCTCCGTAGCCGGACGCGTTTTCAGTTCTGCCACGTTGGCAGCAGGCGCAGGCTGAGGTGTACTTTTTCCTGCTTCACTTTTTTGCAGGTTATTCTTACGAATCAACATGTCCGTAACCCTTTGAAAAACGGTGAACGCTGAACATCATCAGGCGCGTTTTAACCAACGCGAGAACCAGCGTTTTTCCGCCGGTCTGGCGCGTACGCCGCAGGCCAGATCGACCAGTTGGCGTAATCCCTGTTGGAAAGCAGGTGCCGCAGCCAGATTCAGTGCGCCGAGCGTCAGGCTCTGTGATAACGCGTGGCCCGCATTCGGCAGCACGACATCAATCTTCCGGCCGGTAAATTGTTCGAACTGATCGCGGCTTAACGGCGCGGTCGTGGCAAAACGGCTCTGGTTATGTACCAGCAACAGACGCTGTCCTTCGCTTTCGTCGCCGATCTCATTCAGCACGCGCCGTACATTACGTGCATCCTGAAGCGTCAATTCCGTCACGATGATGCGCAGATCCGCGTAGGTCAGTACGTCGAGCGCACCGGTCGGGTAGCTGCTGGGCAAATCCCAAATCACCTGATTGAACATGCGACACAGCGCACCGCCAAGATTCAGTACGTTATCGACGTCAACCGGGGCCAATTCTCCCAGCTCTGGCTTCTGTGCCAGCAGGTGCAGACGGGTATCTACGCGCAGCATGGCGCGTTGCAGCAGTCGGGTATCCAGTTCCTGCGTTCCCAACACCGCCGCCAGACCCGCATCATCGGTTTGCCCCTGCAACAGCAGTTGGTCACCGTTACGACGGTCAAAATCCACCAGTGCCACAGGCAAATGACGCTCACCGGACAGCAGGCGGCTCAGCCCCATCGCCACGGTACTGGCACCACTTCCGCCGCTGGCGCTGACGACCGCAATCGTCCTGCCCATGCGGGCATATTCCGGCCCGGCCTGTTGACCTTCACACTTCGCCAGCGTTGCCGCCAGCAGATCCAGCGTGAACGGCTTCACCAGATAGTCCACCACGCCCGACTGAAGCAGGGCGCGGTACAAGCCGACATCCTGTTCTTTGCCCGTCGCAATCACCTGGCTGGTGGGGCCGCAGACGCTCAGCAGCTCTTCGAGTGCCGGAAGTGGCCAGTGCGCCCCTTCCAGATCCACCAGCAAAATACGTGGCGGGACATTCAGTTCACACCATTGACGCGCCGCTGCGATACCGCCGGACATCACCGGTACATCCGGCTGTTTCAGGCGAGTAAAGAGATCGCCGATATCGGCTACGTCACGTACGTCATTGGCGAACGCCACCAGCGGCAGCGCCAGTTCTTCACCATCGTTAGGGGTAATTTCACTCATGGAATGTCACGCCCTTAATCTTCTTCAAAGTTAATGTCGATGAGCTCTTTCACTTCATCTTTGTGATAGCGTTCGATGCTATTGACCGCCATCACACCATCCGCACTATCCAGCGCTTTGGCCTGAATCAGATCGCGTGGTTCGGCGACCATCATCGCCAGATTGTTTTGCGTGGCGCAGCCGAGAGAACCAATTGCCTCATAGGGCTTCACCATCAGTTGATTGGGGTCGTTGATCGTGCAGCGGGTGGTTTTGACCACCAGCGCCTCGGAGATCACTTCCAGATCGCCATTCTGTCCACTCGCCGTAGAACGGCGCATCTGCTTCACATTCTGTGGATTAGCACCGGCGTTTTTCAGCACGGTAGCCAGGCGCCCTGCCATCTGCTCACCGCTTGTGCTGTGCGGAATCAGCGTCAGCGTCTGTGCGGATAGCCGTCCCTGATCCTTCAGCATGATATTCAGCTGTTTCAGGGATTCAGGAAGGAACCCGCGCCCGTTCGGTGCAACCAGTAACGGCACTGATACCGATGAAGGCTGGACGGCAATCGGTTGAAGCCCAGGCTGATCAAAGCGCTGCATACGGACGTCGTTAATCGGCTTATTCCATCCGCATCCCGCCAGCAAAACAACGGCGGTAAGCACCGCCGCACGCATGTGCAGTGGGCGAAGCAGAGGGTAACTGTTGTTGATCGTTTTCATGTTTTATTGCCCCTCGCGGACTCAGTAGAGATAGCCGATAGATGCAGAGCGCGGCATGGACGAATCCAGCATTTTCACGCCTTGTCCCGGCGTCTGAAGATCGCCCGCATTAACCGGTTCAACGACATAGGCGGTCGCGATAATCACCAATTCCGTTTCTTCCTGACTGGTGGCTTCGCTTTCAAACAGGCGGCCAAACATCGGAACGCTGCTTAATCCCGGCACGCCGTTGATCGTCTGGCTACCGGCGCTACGCAGCATGCCTGCTAAGGCAAAACTCTGACCGCTGGCTAGCTCTACCGTGGTATCCGCACGGCGCACGGTTAACGCCGGAATACGCGATCCGCCTTCCAGCTGTACGGAACCGACGTCGGTTAGCTCACTGACTTCCGGTGCAATGTGCAGGCTGATGCGATTGGCTGACAGCAGCGTTGGCGTCATGCGCAGGATCACACCGTAGGATTTGTAATCGATGCTGACGCTGTTGTTGGTGATCAGGACGATTGGCACTTCCCCCCCTGCGGCAAACGCAGCGGTTTCCCCTGACATCGCCGTTAGATTAGGTTCAGCCAACACGGTCGCCATGCCCTGCTGGTTCATCGCGGTTAACAATCCGCTCAGTCTGGAACGGCCGAAGTTCAGGAAGCCCGCATCCGTTGGGTTAGCAAATCTCCCGGTCGTGGCGTTGAACAAATTAAGACGCGATCCGCTGCCTGCGGTCATGTTGCCGCTACCGGTGCTCAGTGATGCCGCCCAGTTGAAGCCCAGTTCGCTGGTTAACTTGCGGGACACTTCCACTACGCGCACCTGAATATTGATTTGCGAAGGCGTTTTGATTTTGAGCTGGTTGATCACTTTGCCGGAGGATTCGCTGGAGCCAGGCAGTCTTTCGCCACCGCCTCCACCACCCTGCCCGCCACCGCCGGCGGACGCGCTGATATAAGCCTGTATGCTGTCGATCACGCGCTTGGCATCCTGCGGGGTATCGACGCTACCGCGCACAATCACGCCGCTGGGAATTGAGGCTTCCAGTTGGATATCCGCACCGGGGAATTCACGCTTCATGCGTTCCCCCAGCGCTTTCAAATCATGCTCGGATACCAGACGAATGGCGTTGATCACATTGCCATTTTCATCCATCGCGTAGAGCGTGGTGGTACCGACGCTTTTAGCGTAGACAAATAGATTACCCGGTGAAGGCAGTTCGAAACTGGCAATATTCGGATCAGCCACCAGCACGCTGTCCGGCAGCTCGTTGAGTTGCAATAACCGCCCCTGGTGCACGGTCAGGTGCACCTCATCGGTTACCGGCGCTACCGATACCCCAGCCGCCAGCGTGGTTGCGGGCAACATCATCGTCGTCAGCGTGACAGGCAATACCGCATTAAACAGGCCAGCGGCCAGCAATCGTTTGCACGTACCCCGAAAGTCCGATTTCAAAAACAGCGAAAACATCGTCATTTACTTAATTTCCGTAATGGGCTTCATTTTTCCATGAGCAGCTCGCGGCTCCCCGCAGGCTGTCAGATTGCGTACTCGTTCTATCGGGAGGGGAACGTCACCACGTCTTTTTGCTCAGCACGATACGTTTTGACCTTATGCCCCCCGCTGGAAAACGCACCGTAGATGTCCGTCGCCTGTGGCACGGTCGTCACAAGTGGGCGGCCCGTCAGCGGATCGGCAATGTCATCCTGCGTAGCGCTGCGCAGCGCTAAGTGCAACATGCCCAGCTCTTTGGCAACGGCTAGCACTTCGGCCTGCTGCGGGGTCACTTCCAGCGTGACGGTTTGGTAAGTCGCCGTTCGCGAACGGGTGCCTGCCGTGGCAGATTCACGGCTTTTCGCCGTGGCATCCAACCCGCTACCGTCTTCCGCACTGACATCCGTACGTGGGTAGATCGGTGCATCGGTTCGTTCATTCAGCGCCAATACACGCAAGTCGCGCACGATGGTCTGCGAAGCCAAAAGCGGCATAACAATCGGCTGGAGACGACTTGGCGGCAGCTCCGCCTGATCGTCTCTTTTCATACTGAGGATGATGTCGACACGGTCGCCCGCCGTCACTAATCCGGCATTGCTGGCAACCGCACTGGTCGGAACGGAAATGGCACGCATGCCTTTACGCAGTACGGCAGCGACAAAACCCGGCTCATTCGGCTTAACCAATACGTTACTGGTCAGCGGCGCACCTTCCGCGATGGTTTCACGCAGCGTTGCGCCAAATAGCAGAGACTGGCTATCCTGGCCGCGAACGAAGTTAAACGAACGGGAAACTGATTCATCAGTGGTTTGCCAGCGCAGTGATGCGGAATCAATGAAATCACCAGGGTGAAGATCTTTCGCCGCGACCAGAACAGCGATCGGTTCCGGCGCTTTAACCACTGCCGGAGGCGGCGCAGGGGGTTCAGAAGAGAGATGGCTACGCACCATCAGCGCAACAATGCCTGCCAGCACGAGTGCGCCTGACAGTACGTATGTAGAGTTCACTTTCATTTCAACTTGCCTACCCTAGCGTGTGTGTCTTAAAGCTGCGACAGAATTAAAACAAGGGAAAAATCAGGACATACATCGCGCCGAACGCAATGGCGACGCCGTAAGGTATGCCTTGAGAAAGATCGGCGGGCAACGCGGGTGGCATAGGCAACCGACTCTTGAATATCCGGTTGGTGGTTTGAATGCCCATCGCCACCGCTGTGGGTACGGTATTCAGCAGCGGCAAGCTAAGCGCCAGAACACCGCCAGCCAGCGCCGTCACCATGACGAAAACGATCTGGTGCCCTTGCCCAACCCACAGGCACAGCACACTCATCAGCTTGACATCCCCGGCGCCTAATCTGCCAGTGAGGAAAAGCAAAAATCCCACAACCAGTACTGCCGCCGCGCCCGGCAGCGCCCAGAGCGTTTTCTGTAGTGCCAACATATCTAACGCACCGGATTGCAGGACATGTGAAGCGCTGAAAAACAGCCAGCCCAGCAATAAAATCAGTACCGCCTGATTCGTAATTTTGCGTACTAACAGGTCGGTACTGATACACCACAGCAGGCACCCCATCAGCAGTACCGTCTGCGGCCAGTGCGCGTAATCCGCCATCCCGTACTTATTTCGCTGCGCCGGATGTACCGCCGCTGGTACCCGTACCGGTGATTTGATCGGCGATTTGGCTGAATTTCTCATTCAGCGCTTTCACGAAGATACCGTCACCGCCGAAAATAGCGCCGATAGCTGCCGCCATCGCCGCCGCAAGAATGCCGTATTCGATTGCCGTTACACCGCTCTCGTCACGCAGGAAAGAACGCAGTTTTGCTTTCATATTTTTCATGGGAAGACTCTCTAATCCGCAGGCAAAGAAATCATGGCCTACTCGGAAATTCGGGGGGAGCCATGATGATAATAAGATTAATAATGAGACTTATTATCAAGAGCCGCAAGCAGTAGAACATTAATATTCGTTAATCTTTCCATACAAAAAATTATCAATATAAATCAATAATTAACACACTTTACATTGCAGGAAAAATTAATAAATATTCATGTTTTTTGCAGGGATATTCATAAACGATCAAGAGAAAATCGTCGTGGTAAGCAGAGAAAACCCACTTACCACGCGTCGTATTCATCGAGGAAAAAAGAGGATTAGCAGCGATTAAGGCACAGATAAACGTTCAGTCCCGGCTCTGAAGAGTCCAGATAGAGTTTGCCACCGTGCAGGTCGGTAATTGCCTGAACCAGAGATAATCCCAGCCCGTAGCCAGACTGAAACCAGGTATCCAGCCGCTGAAAGCGTTGTAGCGCTTTGGCATGCAGCGCCGGCGGAATCCCCGGACCACGGTCAGCAACGCTCAGGGCGATCCAGCCACGGTACAGCGTCACGCTCAGCGTGATGTATTTTCCCTGCGCCGCGTATTTCAGCGCGTTTTCTACCAGATTGGCCAACGCCTGAAACAGCAGCGCCCGGTCGCCAAAGAGCTGAATTCCGGCTTTGATTTCAATCTTCAGGCGACAGCCGCGCTCTTCCGCCAGCGGCTGATAATATTCGGCAATTTCTTCCAGCAGTTGGCGCGCTTCAATGTTCTCAAACTGGTGCACACAGCGCCCACTTTCGATTTCACCGATGCGCATCACGGTACGGAATAGCCCGAGGATTTTATGCACCTCGTCCACCGCCAGATTCAACTCATCACGAATGTCGTTATCCAGCCCTGCCCGCTCCGTCAGATTGAACAGGCGATTTTGCAGATGCGTCAGCGGCGTACGCAGTTCATGCGCAACATGGCTGGAGGTGCTGCGCACCTGCTCCATCAGGCGCTCAATGCGTTCCAGATTCTGGTTAATATCGGCACTCAGGCTGTCAAAATCATCGTCGTAAGGCGACAGCGGCATACGCACCTGTTGCTCACCGCTGCTGTAGCGATGTAGCGCTGCACGGATTTTCTCCACGCTGCGCAAGCTGCGTAAGCTGAAATGGCGGCTGACAAACAGGCAGAAAAGCAGCACGACAAACAGTCCCGCCCCCGCCACGAGTGGGATGGTTCTCACCCGTTCTAACATGGGCCGAATGTTGTAAGCGGTAAACAGCACGCCCCCGTCATCCAACATGACGGACAAACCGATCAGATTCGGGTCGTCAGGGCTGGAAATTTCGGCTTTAAGACAGCTGACATCCATCTGGCAATCGGTATGCTGCCGCATTTCCAGAGGGTGTGAGTTTGCAGAATGGGGAGGGAGTAGATGCGTTCTTAATGGATGATTGTGATACAGAATATCACCATCTTTATCCATCACCAGAAACAGCGGTAATTCATCCCCTTTCGCGCGATTATCCTGCCGTAATTGCGTAATCAGGCTATCGGCATTCGTTAAACGCGACTGCATCGAATAGTCGTAAATATTACCCAGAATAACTTCACGGACATGCGTTCTAATCAGCGTTTCACTTAATGAACTGAAGCCGACAATACACATCAGCATCATCAATAAGAACAGAAAAACAATGGTTATTGCCTGGCGAAAATTAGAGGTGCATAAAAAGCCGGGATATTGGCTTGCCCCCAGTAATTGCCAGTGTTTTATTTTTACCTGCCAGCGCTGCCCGAGCTTCTTTATTTTTATTTTATTCAGCGTGGCTGCCAACATCGGTTTTGTCCTTATCTACCGCGCCTAATGCATAGCCCATCGCTCTTAGCGTTTTAATTAATGGACGCGGGAAGCCTTTATCAATTTTTGCCCGCAGTTTTGACATATGAACGTCGATCAGATTGGTTTGCGGATCAAAATTGTAGCCCCATACGCGCTCTAACAGCATCGTACGCGTAATTGCCTGCCCTGGATTTTCCATCAATATAATCAGTAACTTGATCTCTTTATCGGTCAAATCGATACGCTTGCCGCTGCGCCATGCAACGCGCTGCATACGGTCAAGCTGCAGGTCTTCAAAAGTCAGCATGGAAGGATTATCGACATGGCGTTTACCGCGCCGCGCCATAATATCCAGACGTAATCTAAGCTCATTAAAATTAAAAGGCTTGCCGAGATAATCCTCCGCACCAAGCTCTAAACCCATCACCCGATCGACATCACGATCCAGCGCCGAGAGCAACATAATAGGCGGATGACGTGAGCCTTGTAATTCACGTAATACCGTAAATCCATCCATGATGGGTAACATTCTGTCTAACAGAACGACATCATAAACTTCATCCTTGATCGCTTTTAATGCGTGTGCGCCATCGTGCACCATTCGGCAAGAATGGCCGTGGGAATGTAATTTAGACCCCAGCCAATGGCACAGCACAGAATCATCATCAACCACTAATACACGCATAATGTTCCCCTATAAACGTGGCTTATTACCTAATTAATTTAGGGTTAATGTCCGTTTATTTTATCTGGTCCTTCAAACAGCCATTCACCCCACACGATGTTGATACCGTGCGGGCCGTTTTGTGCTTCTGGTTTTTTAGTTTTCTGTTTTTTACTGCTCTACTTTTCACTTATGAGAAAAGTCCTACGGATAATAACAATCATTATCATTTAGTGACAAGCAGTTTACAATCGCCTGACGTCGTTCTTAGACTGGGCGCATAAAAAACATCCCCATCGCTTACGCCATGGGGATGCAGAGGAAGAAAAGAGAAGAGAAAGAAATCAACGCGGTAACGAGGATCGTCTTACCGCGTCTTACTCATTTTCGATCAGAAGCGCTTCCATCAGATCGAGGTCGCGCAGCATTTTTTGCAACGTCTCATTGCTGATTTGCTGCGTGGCACGCAGGTGATACAGCTCCGCACGTTCGGAATTCAGCGCGGTCAGACGAAAACGCCGCTCAAGATTCTCAATCAGCAGGCCATTTTCAGGATCGTCTTTATCAATGAGCCGTCGGCGCAGATTACCAATGACGCGCGCGCTGACTTCTTTCAGCACCTGCTCATCAATGTTTTCCTCTCGATCGGCGGCCAGACGCTCCTCCATTTTGTGCATACTTTTGATCGCCACTTCTGCCACCGCCATACGCGCCATGCGGATTTCTTTGGCATGCGCGGCTTTGTCCGCGACCACCACACCACGCAGCAGAAACGGCAACGCCAGCACGCCACACAGCAGAGAAAACAAAATAACGCCCGTAGCGATAAACACCAGCTGATAGCGTGATGGGAACGCGGTGCCGTCCGTCAGCAGCAGCGGAATGGATAGCACGCCCGCCAGCGTAATCGCCCCTCGCACGCCAGCAAAGGACGCGATCCACAGCTCGCGCGTGGAAAACTCGGCAAAGATCATCGGACGCTTTTTCTGGATGTGCGTGCTGTATGTTTTCATCACCCACAGCCAGCAGAAACGCAGCAGCAGCAGCGCACCATAGATAATCACGATATCGGTAAACAGCATCCAGGTTTCAACCGTTGGATCCAGCTCTGCCTGCGTTACCGAGGTTTCCAGAATATCCGGCAATTGCAGGCCCAACATGATGAACACCATGCCGTTAAACACGAACTCCAACATCGACCACACGCCGTTCGCACGCAGCCGCATCGTCAGCGGCGCGCTACGAATCACACCCGACTGCCCGATGGTCATCCCCGCCGCCACCGCCGCCAAAATGCCCGACACACCGATGTGTTCGGCAATCAGATACGAGGCGAAAGGTAGCAGCAACAGCAGCACGATCTGCGTCGCGGCATCATCACCGCTCCAGCGGCTGATAGCGCGCAGCGATTTACCGAATAGCCAGGTCACGCCGACGCCCGCCAGCAGCCCGCCCAACGCAACCTGCATGAATTCCAGCGTCGCACCGGAAACCGTAAACACCATCGTGCCCATCGCAATCGCGACAGCAAATTTCAGCGACACCAGACCGGACGCATCATTCATCAACGCTTCGCCCTGTAAAATGCCCATCAGTTTTTTCGGAATACGATCTTCACCGACGATGCCAGACAGCGCGACGGCATCCGTTGGCGACAGCACGGCGGCTAGCGCAAAGGCCGCAATCAGCGGCATGCCCGGCACCATCCAGTAGATAAAGTAGCCGATGCCCACCACGGTAATCAGGACCAGAACCAGCGCCAGACCAATAATTTCCCGGCCATGTCTCAGGAACTCACGCGTCGGCGTTTTCCAGCCGTCGGCAAACAGCAGCGGCGGAATGAAGAGCACCATAAACAGCTCGGGATTGAAATCAACGTGCAAACCAAACTGGGGCCAGGCAAGGATGGCACCAAGCGCGATTTGCATTAAAGGCAGAGGGATTTGAAAAGGTAAAATGCGGGTAACGACCCCGGACAGGGATACAACCAGGGTCAAAATAAGAATCGTAAAAAATATTTCCATGCTTTCCTTAGACGTACTCCTAAATCAAAAAATTCTGCCTGTTAGCGAGCAAACTACTCTTCCATATTTAACGCATTTAGCTCGGTATGAAAATGGATTTCTGGGTGAAGAAGAAAAGTAATTACTTCTCTGATTATCACATAAGTAACATCAACCCAAAGCCAATAAAAAGGCACATAAAATCGCGTTTGGCGTGGGAAATGATAAGGAAGGGAAAGAGGAAGGAAAGACGAGGAATGACAGACCTTCTGGACGGCGCCAGAAGGTCTGTTGGAAAGGATTACAGCGCCCAGCCGCCAGCGTAGAACACCACCAGCGCGACAGCAATCACCACGGTGCCGATGTTCAGTTTACGCCATTCGCCGGAGAAGATGCGGCCTAATACCAGCGCGCCAAAGCCCAGCATGATACCGGTCACGATGTTACAGGTCAGCACGATGAATACGGCACATACCAAACCGGACATGGCATCGACGAAGTCATCAAAGTTCAGTTTGGAGACGTTGCCCAGCATCAGCAAGCCGACGTACATCAGCGCGGGGGCAGTGGCATAGCCAGGCACCAGATACGCTAACGGAGACACAAACAGCAGCAGCAGGAACAGGACACCGACAACGGTTGCCGTTAAGCCTGTTTTACCACCGGCTGCCGTACCCGCTGCGGATTCGATGTAAACCGCAGCCGGAGACGTCCCGACCAGACTGGAGAAAATGCTGCTCACAGAGTCTGCGGTCAGGGCTTTACCACCGTTGATGATTTGTCCGTCTTTATCCAGCAGGTTCGCCTGTCCGGCTACCGCGCGGATCGTACCCGTGGCATCGAACACGGCGGTCATCACCAGCGCCAGCACGCTCGGCAGAACCATCGGCTGCAATGCGCCCATGATATCCAGACTGAAGATCAGCGACGAACCGTCAGCCGCCGTCAGGCTCGGCAACGCAAAGAAGCCAGCGTATTTTACCTTCGGGTCAAAAATCAGCCCCAGAATAGAGATCGCGATGATAACCAGCAGAATACCACCCGGTACGCGACGCTTCTCTAAACCGATAGTCGCCGCCAGCCCCAACAGGGACATAATGACAGGGAAAGAAGTGAAATCACCCAGCGCGACTGGCAGGCCGTCAATCGGGTTTTTTACCACCAGACCGACACCGTTAGCGGCAATAATCAGCAGGAACAGACCGATACCAATCCCCGTACCATGCGCCACGCCCATCGGCAGGTTACGCAAGATCCAGGAGCGGATGCCAGTGACGGAAATGATGGTGAACAGCACCCCCATCAGGAAGATCGCTCCCAACGCCACAGGAATGCTGATTTGTTGCCCCAGCACCAGACTGAACGCGGTGAATGCCGTCAGCGAAATCGCACAGCCGATCGCCATTGGCAGATTGGCCCACAATCCCATCAGCAGCGACCCCAGCCCGGCAACCAGACAGGTTGCAACGAACACGGCTGCCGGCGGGAAGCCAGCCTTGCCCAGCATACTTGGCACCACAATCACGGAGTAAACCATCGCCAGAAACGTCGTCAGGCCAGCTAACACTTCCTGACGCACGTTACTGCCGCGCTGTGTAATTTTGAAAAAAGCATCAAGCGAGCCTTGTGAGCCTGCCTGACGGGTGGTGTTTGACATGGTGGTATCCCCTGAAATGCCATTATTATTTAAGATCGATTCTGACGATTCCCGCGGCCTTGCTCCGCGAATGCACCAGCATCGCTGGCGCATCATGAACCGTATATACCCGTCATTCTTCAAGCTGCACGTGTGTTGGCTGCGTTCAGTCACCCGAATCACTTACTCATGTAAGCTCATCGGAATTCCCTCTCTTGCCGCCTTCCTGCAACTCGAATTATTTAGGCTATAGCTCCGCACGCAAACGATTAACTCGCTGGATGCAAAGCTGGAAAACGTTGCTATATCAAGACACTGCTGTATCAAAAACAGGCTGAACTAAAACAAGCTGGATAAGACGGTGTCAGGCAATGTGAAGCGCGTGATTATCCCGCTTCACCCACGCTTATTTCAACTGCTAATCGAGACAATTTACCTATCTCACGTCATCTGTCCGATAAGGAAGCGCACAGCCAGTGCAGGTAATACTCAATCAGGCCACTCGCTGAAAATGGGTCAGTATGAAGAAAAAGCAGAAAGGGTTCTTAGACGAAAATCAAAACGGCGGTTTACTCCTCACAAACTGATCGTTCATTTTTTTGTGATTCGCATCACAAAAAAGTTGACCACCCGTATCAGTGCGAGTATTCTTAAAAACGTGAACAGCATCACAGAAAACAAATCAACTAACAACGAGGAAATGACCATGAAACTGCTGAACAAAATCATCGCTATGTTTGAAAACATCAACATCAACTTTGGTACTTTCAACCAATAATTATTTAAGAATCGTGGGGATAAAAAGATGCGCGTTGTCCGCAAAATCAATCAAATATTAAAAGCGTTGGGCAAAACCTATCGCGGTGTTAACCCCCACGCTATCTTCCGTTAATCGTACTCAAGTACGTTAACCACCCTAAAATGGCTGCCATCCGGTAGCCATTTTTGTTTCCGGTATTCTCTGTGTTTTACGGCGCGACATACGGATGATGCTGACGCCAATGCTCGGCGATATCCTGACGGCGGCAAATCCATACTCGCTCATGCTGTTGAACGTAATCCAGAAAACGCTGTAACGCCCGAAAACGGCCTGGCCGCCCTAGCAAACGACAGTGCATCCCGATGGATAGCATTTTAGGTGCGGTTTCCCCTTCCTCGTAGAGCACATCAAAGCTGTCTTTCAGATAGGTGAAAAACTGCTCACCACTGTTAAACCCCTGTGGTGAGGCAAAACGCATATCATTAGCATCCAGCGTATACGGCACGATCAGATGCGGCTGCACCTCACCATTGCTTTTTTTGACCGACATCCAGAATGGCAGATCGTCACCGTAGTAGTCGCTGTCGTACCAAAAGTTGCCGTTATCGACGACCAACTGACGGGTATTGGGACTGTCACGGCCGGTATACCAGCCAAGCGGAGCCTGACCAAATAACGTCGTCAGAACATCAATGGCTTTATGGATGTGCTCACGTTCGGTGTCGATATCCATGTGCTGGTAATGAATCCAGCGCCAGCCGTGGCTCACTACGTCATAATGAGCCGATTTGATCGCCTCGACCACAGCAGGGTTACGTGCTAATGCCATTGCCACACCGAATACCGTCAACGGTAACCCGCGACGCTGAAACTCACTATGGATACGCCAAAAACCGGCGCGTGATCCATATTCATACAGCGAATCCATCGACATATGACGATCCGCATAACTCGCCGCACCAATAATATCGGAAAGAAATTGCTCGGATCCGGCGTCACCATGTAAGACGTTATTTTCCGCACCTTCCTCGTAGTTCAATACAAACTGCACGGCAATGCGTGCATTTTCAGGCCAGTTAGCATGCGGGGGCTGTCCCGCATATCCAATCAGGTCACGCGGATAATCGCTCTCAATGCCGTACATCGTTGCAGCAGGTGCTGTGATCATGTCCTTTCCCTTTTTTAACGCAGCGTACTAAACATGCCGCTCAGCGGCTTGGCAATCGGGTAATCCAAATCGCCCTGTTTACTGGTGGTCAATCCCAGTGCCGACAATGACTCAATCAGCTTGACGGCAGCACTGACGCCGTCGATCACAGGAATCGACAGTTCTTGCGTCAGTTCCTGCGCCAGATCGGCCATTCCACCGCACCCAAGTACAATCGCTCCCACGCCATCCTGACGCAGAGACTGTATACAATATTCACGCACCTTGTTCTGTGCGATCCCGCTATCCTGTTCCAGCGCAAGCACCGGCAGATCGATCGCGTGCAGCGCAGCACAGTGATGTTCAAAGCCATAGCGCTGTAGTAAATGGCGGGCGATGATGACGGTGCGCGGTAATGTGGTAACAATCGAGAAGCGCGTTGCCACCAGCGTCGCCATATGCATGGCAGCTTCGGCGATGCCGATGACCGGCTTGCTGGCCACTTCACGGGCCGCGAGCAGACCTGGGTCGCCAAAGCAGGCAATAATGTGCCCGTCAACGCCCTGCGCTTTCCCCAGCTTCACCTGTTCCAATACGCCAATCACGGCTATCGCTTCGTCAAAATGCCCCTCAATAGACGGCGCGCCCTGAGAAGGACACACCGCGACAATCTCCGTTCCTGGCGATGCCACAGCGCGAGCCGCGGCACCGATCGTTTCGGTCATGGCAAGGCTGGTATTGGGGTTAATCACCTGAATTACGCAAGGTTTCACGCGAGCTTCTCCTTAATATGGCCGAACAGTCGGCGGAAATCCGGCTCCACGTTGTCATCCCGGTCAAAACGCAGGCTGGCAACAATGTCATCAAAATGCTGCGTCATCGCTTCCGCTAATCCTGAGACATTTTTATCCCGTAGTAACGCCAGCAGATCGTGGTGATCGTGGCATCGGCACCCCTGCTGCCACGGCGTGCCATAGGCCGCGATAACCAGTGATGAGCGCAACGTCAGCTGCGACACGATTCCTGTTAGCACGGTATTGCCAGAGATCGCCTGGAGTTGAATATGGAATGCAGCAGACAGGCGGATCGCTTCCGCACCGTTTTGGTCTGCGTGTGCCTGCTGCTCTGCCGCGATCAGCCGCTCTAACGCCGTCAAGTGAGGAGACTGGCAGTGCAGCACCACTTCAGACAGATTGGCACACTCAATAAAGCGGCGAGTCTGGAAAATTTCCTGCGCTTCTTCAACGGAGGGGGTCGACACCTGCGCACCACGTTTGGGCGTTAACGTCACCATCTGCACCATAGCAAGACGTTGTAAGACTTTTCTAATTCCCGTTCGACTCACATCAAACACCTCTGCCAGCGCTTCCTCCGGCAATTTGGTGCCCGGCAGTAATTGGTGTTCGACGATAGCGTTGAGCAGAGCCTGATAGATAACATCATCTTTTTGCTGCAAAAACTGCTCATTTCCCAGTCCGTAAGTGTAGTTCATTCGCTCTTCTCGTTGTCACATTCTCATCAAATCGTACACAGAAAATATAAAATATGTATACAAGAAATTAATTTTGGCCTGATTAATGCAACTCCTTTTTTACATACATAACGTCATTCATTTCACGACTAGGGTAAAAGGAGCAGATTCCATGCCAGAAAAAATGATTACAGGTAATGGTAGCAACGCGTACAGTCCAAAACTCTGCAATGAGGATCTGGCACCGACACGTACTCAAACCTGGTCTTGGTACAACATCTTTTCATTCTGGATGTCAGATGTGCACAGCATGGGCGGATACGTGGTTGCAGCCAGCTTTTTTGCACTGGGGCTGGCAAGCTGGCAGGTGTTGCTATGCCTGCTTGTGGGCATTTGCATTGTGCAGGTCTGTGCAAATTTGGTCGCGAAGCCCAGCCAGATGAGCGGCGTTCCTTATGCAGTGATTTGCCGTCAGGCATTCGGTGTCTTTGGCGCAAATATTCCCGCCGTCATTCGTGGCCTCATCGCTTTTGCCTGGTACGGCATTCAGACATATCTGGCCGCGCATGCACTCATGCTGGTTCTGCTGAAGTTTTATCCTGCGCTCTCCCCACTGACACAGAGTCACTGGCTCGGTCTGTCAGCGCTGGGATGGATCTGCTTTGGCATCATGTGGTTCCTGCAGGCTCTCGTGTTCTGGCATGGCATGAACGCGATTAAACGCTTTATCGATTTTGCAGGCCCGGCGGTTTATGTGGTGATGACGGCGCTTGCGATCTGGATTGTTTACCAGACCGGATGGGAGAATATTTCTTTTACGCTGACCAGCAAAACACTTACAACCAGCGAACAACTTTGGCAAATGCTCACCGCCACTGCGCTGGTCGTTTCCTACTTTTCCGGCCCGCTGCTGAATTTCGGTGACTTTTCTCGCTACGGTAAAAGCATGCAGGAGATCCGTCGGGGCAACCGCTGGGGTCTACCGTTCAATTTTCTGCTGTTCTCTATTATCACCGTGGTGATCGTTTCAGGAACACAGTCATTATTCGGCCGCATGATTACCGACCCGATTGAAACCGTCTCGCACATTGACAGCGGCTTTGCCGTCGCGCTTGGCGTGCTGACTATGATTATCGCCACCATCGGGATCAATATCGTTGCTAACTTCGTCTCATCAGCGTTTGATTTTTCCAACTGTTCACCGCAGCGTATCAGCTTCCGCACGGGCGGAATGATCGCCGCAGTCGGATCCGTACTGCTCACGCCGTGGAATCTCTTCAACTCGCCAGAGCTGATTCACTACACGCTCGACGTACTCGGTGCCTTTATCGGCCCGCTGTTCGGCATTCTGCTGATGGATTTCTATGTCATCAAAGGAGGGAAAGTCTATGTGGACGATCTGTTCGACGCGACGCCCAAAGGGAAATACTGGTATCGAAACGGCTTTAATCCGAATGCGATAATGGCGTTAATTCCCGCGGTGACTATTGGGCTGATTATCACCTTCACGCCACAGTGGCGCGATGCTGCCAACTTCAGTTGGTTTATCGGCGCATTCCTTGCTGCTGGCTGCTACCGCTATCTGGCACGCCGCGAATGCGTTGGCGCAACGAAAAAATCCTTCGCTCCACGCGGACTACTGTTAGAAAAAGAATAAAGCCCCATCAGCAGTGCCGCACCGCATGAAAACCGGTGCGGCATTTCGCATCAGGCGCAGTTCTCATCAGGCATAGAGAGACACTTCCCCTGCCGGACGGGTTTTAAAGCGACGGTGCAACCAGAGGTACTGTTCAGGTGCACGCATGATTTCTTTCTCAATCACCTTATTTATGTAACACGCGGCAGCCTGTTCATCGTGATAAGGATAATCCTGTAATTCAGGCTGAATCACCAGTTGATAACCCAAAGCATTGGGTTTGCGGATCAGCACTGTCGTCATCATCGCCGGTTTTGCAAGACGGCTAATCGTGTACGTACCGCTCGTGGTTGCCGCATTTTTCACCGCAAAGAACGGGGCAAAAACACTGCCTTTAGGGCCGTAGTCCTGATCGGGAGCGAACCATACCGCTTCACCCCGTTTTAGCGCTTGCACCATGCCACGCAGATCTTTACGGTCGATCATCGCTTTGTTGGAACGAGAACGCCCCCAGGTTTGTACCATTTCCATCGCTTTATTATTGTGCGGACGGTACATCGCCATCATCGGTCGACACAGCCCCATCGCCCTACCGCCCAGCTCCAGCGACATAAAGTGAATACCAATCACCATTACGCCCTGACCTTTTGCGGTCGCGTGCTGTAAATGCTCCAACCCTGAAACATCAAACCACTGGCGCACGCGGCGATCGGACCAGAACCAAGCCATACCGGTTTCGACTAATGCCATCCCGAGCGAAGCGAAGTTATTGTCGATCATCGCTTCTCTTTCATCGTTGGAGATCGTAGGGAAGCACAATTCAAGATTGCGTCGGGCAATCGACACCCGGCGTTTCAGGAAGATACGAGATAGACGACCTGCACTGCTCCCGAGTTTCATCAGCAGCGGATAAGGGAGTTGAACTAATAAAAACAGCACGCCAAGACCAAACCAAGTCGTCCAATAGCGCGGGTGGAGTAATGCCCTGGTAAATGTTTGCTTAATCTTCATGATACTCGTCTTTAAGTGATTAACAGCGTACCGCATAAAGAGTCGTTCTCATCGCGCTACATCTATCATGACACTTTTTTATAGGGATCGTTTCAACTGTGTGGAAAACTGTTTCTGGCCGTTATCGCGCGTGAGGTTAAAAAGCAGAATAAACATGCTGATAACACAGAGGGGATTTTGAGCAGCCGATGAACGGTTAACGGCAGCGGCATCATACCCGATTCACGTTTAATAAAGGAGTGGTCGGACAAGAAATATTCGCAATATCACGCCGTCTAACGCTAACATCTCGGAATATTTCAAAAAAGCGGCTGGCTTTGTTGCAGCCAAAATAGGCCAGCGGCAAGCCACAACATAATCAAGGACTTGATGGAAAATGACTTTTTCTCTCCCTGCCCGCCTCTCTATGCTAACCATACTGATCACGGGGATTCCTGTTCTGGCGTTTGCCACAACCTTCGCTGATAGCACTTTCTTTCATAAAGACTGGGAAGTGGTTTGTGATAACACGCTAACGTGTCGGGCTGCCGGCTACTCGCCAGAAGAGAAGTACACGGGAGAAGAGGAAGATATTCCCGGTGTCTCACTGCTTCTCACGCGTCATGCTGGGCAAAATACGCCAATAACGGCCGACGTCATACTCGCAGAGGTATACCAGGCAATTCCTAAAAGCACCACACTCACGCTAACCATTGACGGCGTGGATAAAGGACGACTCATCTCAACCGGAGACAACCTCTGGCAGCTCAATGAGACACAGATTCCCCTCGTCCTACAGGCACTAAAAGGAAGCGGGAAAGTGGCGTTTCATCACAATGGCGTCGTTTCCGAACTGTCCGGGGCGGGTGCCTATGCGGTACTGCTAAAGATGGATGAGAAACAAGGTCGCATCGGGACAACGGATGCCATCACCAAAAAAGGAAATAAAAGCAGTGAGTTACCTGCTGTAGTTGCCCCCGTTATCTACGCAGCAATCACTAAGCAGGAGGCATCGCGGACTCTGACGGATGCAGAACAGTCGGCTATCCAGAAAAAACTGCTCAAGACGTTAAAGGAAGATAACTGCTATGACTTTCTACCACAGGATGACAGAGCAGCAGAACCGATTGAACTCACACCACTCAATGACAGTATGTCCCTGCTCAGCACCCTTTGCTGGCGCGCGGCCTATAACGAAGGCTACGCCTACTGGGTCATCGATAACGCCATGCAGACTCAGCCACAGCTCGTGACGACAGATGGCACAGATTACGAAAACGGTGAAATTACCTCTGCGCATAAAGGGCGCGGACTCGCGGACTGCATGAGCTATAACGCATGGATATGGGATGGCAAAACATTCCAGCAGAGCAGTGCATCGTTCACAGGTTCATGCCGTATGATCCGCCTGGGCGGCACCTGGGATTTACCCTACTGGACGACGACGGTGGTGAAACCGGGTAAATGAAAGCGATAGAACAAATATCATAACATCCCCAAAAAAGTTAGCTTATAAAAAATTAAGGCACCTCTTGGTGCCTTAATTTCAAAAACGGCTAAATAGTGTCGAAAAATTCTCTGGTAAAATCTCAGAAATATTGCTTCCATGTCGAACAAAATACTGACTTCCATAAATAGATGGCTTGCTATCTGACTCTATTTTAAAAATTAACACAGTTTTATCGAAGTACCGTACTGTTGAGATATTTCTTGAAATATAATCCTTATCTCTATCACTAATAGGCTCACTTTTCACCAAGTTAGTAAGCATGGTAAAATAAGTATCAACGTCTTTATGATAACGGGCAGCCTCATCATCTATTCCATTAACATAAAATGTTGAATAGGAAATACTTTCAGAACCATAAATTTTTTTATGCCGCTCAGCGCTTTGCTTAGTATCTGCCACACCGACTACACAATAACCAGTCGCGCCAGGCAATGTGTTAGCCATTGCAGTAAGGGTTTTTATTACTTTTGAAAAAAGCTCAGCATCAAATGCTGAATCTTTCTCTGTTAAAGCATGATATCCTACTTTGAAGTCATATAAAGTTTGTTCTGTTGATGACTGCATTAGGAGATTTTCCAATCTAGTAATCCACTGATTTTTAGAAGGATCATTCTCTTTTGATTTTTTAAAACATTTTTTAATAACACCAACAAATGAATCTATTGCTGTCTGTTTTTCTTTAGCTGACCAATTACCGCCACCAGCTGATAAATTTATGACTTTATCTCCAGACTTATCCATTCTATTTATTAATCCAGGAAGATCACATATTTCTTTATTTTCTTCAACTAACAACTGATATAGCGAAAGAAATACTATTTGAAAATATCGCGCAATTTTTGCCTGTTGACGCTCAAATAATAATGCATTAAACGTTTTATTGGCCTTCGTCAATATACCAATTAACTCGTCAAACACTAACTGCACATTAGCTAATATTTCCTCATCTCCTTTCTTCTGGATCTCAAGCTCTATCAGTGAAGCTAAAGAACTCTCCTTAGCTGATAAAGTATCATCAGTAAATCCATATAACTGGTCTAATATATCAGAGCTAGAACGAACGCCTTTATCTATTGATATCCATGCGACAATATCAGCAAGAATTTCCTCATCTCGCGATTCCCGAAGATAATCTTTAGTAATGATATTATTTTTCACCCAAAAAATATCATCAACATTAATACCATAATCAAGCGATTTGTTAGTTATGCTAATTTCTTTCATTGCATTAAGATTTAGCACATCTAATGCACTTGAATCACCCCGAATATTACTTGATAGTTTTCTTACAATAGATGCAAAATTACTTAACGCTCCAGCTTGTCTTAATTCTTGTTTAGAAAGATGGCGACCATTAGAATTCAGTCTTCTAAAAACCTCATCAACATGACTGTTACCCGTCTGCTGGAAGACTGATAGCGGCACTTGATAGCGAACAATCCTAGCACAAAATTCCCTACTTAATACTGGGTTCTTCTGATCTATTTCTTTATTATCTTTCAATAACTTAGTATCAGCCATAGTATCTAGATCGAAATATGAGCCGTTGACATCAAATTCTTGTTCAATAAATGACATCATGGCATTTAACCGCTGCATACCATCAATTATTTCTAATTTCCTACCGGATACATCATTTTTTTCAGCTAACAATACAAGAGGAACAGGATATCCCTTCATGATTGAATCAATGAAAGATCTCTTTTCATCAATAGTCCATACTAGCTTCCGTTGATATCTTCGATTGACTAAAAATGTTTTTGAAAGATAATATCCATATAAGCTTTGAATACTTTCGCCTTTAATTGATAAATCAGCACTATTACTTTTGCTCATATTCATTCCTTTAGAGTAAAAAGACTTCATTTAAATATTAGCCACTAAGAAACACCTTCGATTATAGCCAGAAGTTGCCCCCCAACAAACAGCATTCCTCTACAAAATCGGCGCTACACTACACCCGCATGCAGTTTTTATAGTAGTAAAATTTTTCAGTTTTAAAATGCTATAAACCAGACTTCCAGCCCAGCTGTTTCTGGGCTTGTGCGCTTCAGTGTCAACTGAAATCATTGAAAAAAATTTCAGATTTTTTCAGTTTTGGAGTATTCGCCTGACTAAGAGGAGTTAGGTCATCAAGTGATTATTTTAATGACTTAGTCTTCTTGAAGAAGAAAAAATTAGATATTGGAGCGAGTGAAGGGAATCGAACCCTCGTATGCAGCTTGGGAAGCTGCCGTTCTACCATTGAACTACACTCGCACGCAGAAGCGACTGGCATTATAGCGCTATGCCGTTGCCGAGCAAGTAAAAAACCCGGCAAAGTGCTGATGTTTTAGCCGGTTATGCGGCTGTGGAGAGCGGTAGAAACAGCGTCTCATAGCCATTGGAAATGACGTGCCAGGCAAAGTAGGCAAATAGTAGCGCAGAAATCAGGCTGCAATAGAATGAGATCCGTTCTTTCAGCAGACGCTGACCGTACTTCACCAGCGCCGCAAGGAAGAACGTCCACAGCACGCCGCCGACGAAAAAGCCGAGAAGAAACAGGCCGATCATGAAAGCAGAGCCATCGGTAGACTGCGCGATAATCGTGCCACCAATCGCAGCGAACCATAGCAGCGCCGTCGGTGACGCCAGCGCCATACCGACGCCGCTGAAAAACTCGGTATAGCGGGCTGGTGGTGCAGTAAAATCCGCCGCATTCGCTGTCGCAGACAGGTCGGCGAAGCGTTTAACCTGATAGTCACGCCATGCCGCGCGCGCCATGCTGAACGTCATCCAGATCAGAATCAGCCCGCCGCCAATCCATAACACCCAGCGGACGGGCGTCAGGTTAAAGACCACTGCCAGACCCAGCACTGACAGCGTGGCATAAAACAGATCGCCGAAACAGGAACCCAGCCCGATATAAAACGCCGAGCGCGCCCCGTGCCGGAGCCCGCGGTTAATAATCGCGGTATTGACCATTCCCAGATCGAGACAGAGTGACAGAGATAGCAGCATCCCCGTGAAGACAACTAACAGCATGGTATTCCCTTCGAGCGTTAAGCAATAAGGCGAGTGTAGAGTCGAAGGGAAACGCTGTATTGTCAAAAATTGATACGGCGGAACTGCCCCGGCGTCATAGCGTTATAACGGTTGAAAGCCTTGGTGAAATGCGCCTGATCGGCAAACCCGACATCGCCCGCAACCTGACTAATCGCAGCGCCCTGCCGCAGCAGCTCCCGTGCTTTACACATGCGTCGCTGCATAAGCCACGCCAGCGGCGGTAGCCCAACCGCCTGATTAAACGAGCGCACCAGATGTGCGACCGACAGATTTTCCTGCTGCGCGAGCTGGTCGAGCGTGGGGACATCGCTAAGATCGTTCAGCAACCCGTCTTTAATCCGCGTGATCCGCTCTGCTTCTTTGACCTGTCCCTGAGACGGAACATGATGCTGATTTTCCATCAACCCCGCCAGCAGCAGAATAATACGTTCCTGACGCGTGCTGTCGTCCAAATCAGAGGTGACGAGCTGTTTTAACTCGGACGCCAACTGCGCCGACGGATTCCAGCCCCGTGAGAATCGAAAGGTTTGGTGGAAATAATGTTCGAATGCCTGTGGGTGAACGTACAAGGATGCGCACTGCCAGCGATCAAACGCGTTGTCGCTACCTTGTAGCTGATTGGGGTTGTAGGTCGTCACCATATCGTTGGTGGCAACAAAGGTCTCTCCATCCAGCCAGACTGTTTCCAATCCGCTGAGATTGGCGCTGATGACGAATTCGTCATGCGTATGCCGTGGAAAACTGCGCCCGTTGGTTAACAGCGCCAGCTCGAACCAGGCATCGCGGTACGTCATCATGAGAGTGTTCCGGCAGTGAATGAATGCCTGAAAATAGCATCTTCCCCCGCTGGGCGACAATCACAGAATGACGGCAAGAATGCGGAAGTAAAACGAGATGATAATACTATCGGGGTGAGATCGAGATACACGGGGCTACCACGGTGCGAGGTGTCCCTACGGGAATCTCATCCCCGTGTTTCCCCTAAAATTTTGCATTGCCAATAATAAAAAAACCGGTGCAATTGCACCGGTTCAATAAAGAATGACGACAACGTCAGGGTTATTTTTACACCCTGCGTCTTATTTCTGCGGACGCATCGCCGGGAACAGGATCACGTCGCGGATGGTGTGGCTGTTAGTGAACAACATCACCATACGGTCGATACCGATACCCAGACCCGCCGTTGGCGGCAGGCCGTGCTCCAGTGCAGTCACGTAATCTTCGTCGTAGAACATCGCTTCGTCATCGCCTGCATCTTTAGCGTTCACCTGCTGCGCAAAACGCTCTGCCTGATCTTCAGCATCATTCAGCTCGGAGAAGCCGTTACCGATTTCACGGCCGCCAATGAAGAACTCAAAGCGATCGGTGATTTCTGGGTTCTGATCGTTACGACGCGCCAGCGGCGACACTTCAGCCGGATATTCGGTGATGAAGGTCGGCTGAATCAGGCTGCTTTCTGCCGTTTCTTCGAAGATCTCGGTCACGATGCGGCCCAGGCCCCAACTTTTCTCGATCTTGATCCCCAGAGACTGGGCGATCGCAGTCGCTTTCTCCAGATCGTCCAGATCGGCAACGTTGGTTTCAGGACGGTATTTGCAGATCGCTTCGCGCATCGTCAGCTTCTCGAACGGCTTACCGAAGTCGAATGTCTGGTCGCCGTATTGCACCGTCGTCGAGCCCAGTACGTCCTGCGTCAGCGTACGGAACAGGTTCTCCGTCAACACAATCAGGTCTTTATAATCGGCATACGCCATATAAAGTTCCATCATGGTGAATTCAGGGTTGTGACGCGGGGAAACGCCTTCGTTACGGAAGTTACGGTTGATCTCGAACACGCGCTCGAAGCCACCGACGACCAGGCGCTTCAGGTACAGTTCCGGCGCGATGCGCAGGTACATGTCGATGTCCAGCGCGTTATGATGCGTGATGAATGGGCGGGCAGACGCTCCGCCGGGGATCACCTGCATCATCGGCGTTTCGACTTCCATGAAGCCGTGATCGACCATGAAGCTACGGATCGCCGCCATCACTTTGGAACGAATACGGAAGGTATTACGAGATTCGTCGTTAGCGATCAGATCCAGATAACGTTGACGATAACGCGTTTCCTGATCGGCCAGACCGTGGAATTTATCCGGCAGCGGACGCAGCGCTTTGGTCAGCAGACGCAGTTCGGTACAGTGGATGGACAGCTCGCCCGTCTTGGTTTTGAACAACTTACCGCGCGCGCCCAGAATATCGCCCAGATCCCACTTCTTGAACTGCTCGTTATAGATGCCTTCCGCCAGATCGTCGCGGGACACATACAGCTGAATACGGCCACCGACGTCCTGCAAGGTCACGAAAGAGGCTTTACCCATGATGCGACGGGTCATCATACGGCCCGCGACAGTCACTTCAACGCCCAGTTCTTCCAGCTCTTCGTTCTCTTTGGCATCGAACTCAGCGTGCAGACGATCGGACGTGCTGTCACGGCGGAAATCATTCGGGAATGCGATCCCGGTTTCACGCAGCGCCACCAGCTTTTCACGACGCGTTTTTAATTCGTTATTCAGATCTTGCGCCTGATCGGCACCCTGTGATTGTGATTCAGCCATGTGAATTCTTATAACCCCGCTTTTAAACTTGCTTCAATAAATTTGTCCAGATCGCCATCCAGTACCGCCTGAGTGTTACGTGTTTCCACTCCGGTACGTAAATCTTTGATGCGCGAATCATCCAGAACATAGGAACGAATCTGGCTGCCCCAGCCGATATCAGATTTGTTGTCTTCCATCGCCTGTTTCTCAGCATTTTTCTTTTGCATCTCAAACTCGTACAGCTTGGCTTTCAGCTGTTTCATCGCCTGATCTTTGTTTTTATGCTGGGAACGGTCATTCTGACACTGCGTGACAATGTTGGTCGGAATGTGGGTAATACGCACCGCGGACTCTGTCCGGTTAACGTGCTGACCACCCGCACCGGATGCGCGGTACACATCAATACGCAGGTCGGCTGGATTGATTTCGATATCAATATCGTCATCCACTTCCGGGTAGACAAACGCGGAGCTGAATGAGGTGTGACGGCGGCCGCCGGAATCGAACGGGCTCTTACGCACCAGACGGTGTACGCCCGTTTCAGTACGCAGCCAGCCAAACGCATAGTCACCGATGATCTTGATGGTGGCGGATTTCGTACCGGCCACGTCACCGTCTGACTCTTCAATAATTTCGGTTTTAAACCCTTTGGCTTCCGCCCAACGCAGGTACATACGCACCAGCATGCTGGCCCAGTCCTGCGCTTCCGTACCGCCAGAACCCGCCTGAATATCCAGGTAGCAATCCGCACTGTCGTACTGGCCGGAGAACATGCGACGGAACTCGAGCTGGCCTAATTTATTTTCCAGCGCGTCCAGTTCTACCGTGGTGTCATTGAACGTCTCTTCGTCGTCTTCTTCCACCGCGAGCTCAAGCAGGCCGTTCACATCTTCCAGACCCTGAGTCAATTGATCGATGGTGTCGACGATAGCTTCCAGTGAGGAACGTTCTTTTCCCAATGCCTGAGCGCGTTCAGGCTCATTCCAGACATCAGGCTGTTCCAGCTCGGCGTTTACTTCTTCGAGGCGTTCTTTCTTGGCATCATAGTCAAAGATACCCCCTAAGAACGGCACTACGTTCAGACAGATCCTGAATGCGGTTTTTTACCGGATTAATTTCAAACATGATTTTTTATATTCTTACGTTAAGTCGTTGACAACGGAATGGTGTAACCCGCCATTCTAGCGGATAAAAGGCCCATTTTATAGACTTTCTGCCCGCCGTATTCGGTTCACGCTATACCCTAGATAATTCTGGCTGCGTGAAGGCGGCAACCGCACGAATCCCCAGGAGCTTACTCAGGTAAGTGACTGGGGTGAGTAAGGGCAGCCAACGCACAAGCAGCTTGAAGTATAACGGGTATCAGCGCGGCCACAGATGTTGGATCATCAATTGCACCGAGCGTTTACCGCGAAACTCGTTAATATCCAGCCGGTACACCATTTCCACTTCTTTAATACTGGGATCTGGCCAGATGGTGGTATCGATATTGAACGCGATACCGTCTAGCAGCGGCACCTGCCCTGTTGCACCGATCGGTTCAAACATCGCTTTCAAATGGCGCTCTTTGAGTAGGCGGGGTTGCAGAATGCGGAAGCAGCCATCGAACGTCGGTTCGGGGAACGCCTGCCCCCACGGCCCCGCGTAGCGCAGCATTTCTGCCGTTGAGAGCAGATCCAGCTCCGGCAGCATCAGTTCGCCATCAGACCAAACGACACCTTCAAGCTGAGACGGATCGAGCCATTCGCCAACCAATTCGCCGAAGCGCTGACGAAAATCCTCAAAACGGTCTTCATGCAGCGATAGCCCTGCCGCCATCGCGTGTCCGCCAAACTTATCCATCATGCCGGGATACAGCGTATCCAGCCGCTCCAGCGCATCACGCAGATGCAGGCCGGAAATGGAACGCCCTGACCCTTTCAGCATACCGTCGCCCGCAGGTGCAAAGGCAATCACCGGACGATGAAAACGCTCTTTAATACGCGATGCCAAAATGCCGACAACGCCCTGATGCCACTCTGGATGATACATCGCCAGCCCATAAGGCAACTCAGTACGGGTGCGCTCCAGCGATTCGCACAGGCGCAGCGCTTCAACCTGCATCCCCTGTTCGATCTCCCGACGATCCTGATTCAACGCATCTAAATCATTAGCCAGCATGCGCGCCTGAGTAATATCGTCACTCAATAACAGCTCAACTCCGACCGTCATATCATCCAGCCGTCCGGCAGCGTTCAGCCGTGGACCTAACGCAAAGCCTAAATCGCTGGCGACCAGTTGGCTGGCATCACGGTTCGCCACTTCCAACAGTGCCCGAATGCCCGGACGACACTCGCCCGCACGAATGCGATTCAGCCCCTGAGCGACCAGAATTCGGTTATTGGCATCCAGCGGCACCACGTCAGCCACCGTGCCCAGCGCGACCAGATCCAGTAATTCGGTGAGATTCGGCTTCGCCAGCCCTTGCTGCGTAAACAAAGGTTGCGTAAACCAGTTGCTATCACGCAGGCGCACGAACAGGGCCATCATCAGGTAAAACGCGACGCCTACGCCAGCCAGCGCCTTGGAGGGAAACTGGCAGTCAGGCAAATTGGGATTAATCATCGCGTCGGCATCAGGCAAGATTTCGCCCGGCAGGTGGTGATCGGTGACCAGCACCGTGATACCGCGCCGGTGCGCATCCTCGACACCCGCGTGAGAAGAGATCCCGTTATCCACGGTCACAATCACTTCAGCACCCAGCGCGGCAGCCTGCGCCACCACTTCCGGGCTTAGCCCGTAGCCGTTTTCAAAACGGTTCGGCACCAGATATTTCACGTTCACGCCGCCCATACTGCGCAGCGCTAATACGGTGAGCGCCGTGCTGGTAGCACCATCGGCATCAAAGTCACCAACGATGACAATGCAGCGCTTTTCAGCTAGCGCCTGTTGCAGCAGGTCAATCGCTTTATCAATGCCGCTGAGCAAACGGTAATTGAGTAAACCACTCAGGCTACGTTCCAGCTCTTGCGCACCTTTCACGCCGCGCTGCGCATAAAGGCGGCGCAGCAAAGGCGGAACGGTGTCAGGTAAATCAATGTCCTCCACCAGCGGACGCCGGCGTAGTTGGGTAATCATATCCACGTAGCATCAACCGCCGGTTTTTTTCGAGGCTTTATGTGCTTCCAGCATCGCCAGCATTTCTTTCGGCCCTTGATATCCCGGTACGACCATACCGTCTTGCAGCACGATGGCAGGAGTACCCTGCACACCAAACTGGATACCCAGTTGGTAATGCGCGGCGATATCGGTTTTACACGTTGCTGCCGAGATCGCGTCGCCCTTCATCGCGCTATCAAACGCTTTATTGCGATCGGCCACGCACCAGATGGACTGCATATCTTTTGCTGCCGGCGATTTCATACCCTGACGCGGGAAGGCCAGATAGCGCACGGTAATACCTAGCGCGTTGTAGTCTTTCATCTGTTCATGCAGTTTGTGGCAATAGCCGCAGGTGATGTCGGTAAACACGGTGATAACGTGTTTTTCCTGCGCGGCTTTATACACAATCATCTGTTCCTGTAGCGCATCCAGCTTGCCGATCAGGATCTTATTGGTAGTGTTAACCGGCATGGTACCGCTCACGTCATAAAGCGGGCCTTGCAGTAAATGCTTGCCGTCTTCGCTGATGTACAGCACGCCGCTATCGGTAATGACGGTTTTCATGCCCGCCATCGGCGAAGGCAGGATTTCCGCCCCCAGCATGTCCAGACGCGTTAACGTCTGCTTGATCGCGGCATCATCGGCGTGCGCAAAATTGGTCGCCGTCGCCACCAGCAAAGAAAGCAGTAATAACCCTTTTTTCATTTCATCAATCCTGTTTTTCGCAGCATGGTCCGTAGCAAAATAGCATTGTACCCATGCGCTGTGATAGTGAACGGGGTGTCCCGTCAGCCAGATAACGTCCTGTTACTCTGATAGTGACTCGATTGGTTATGTTATCCCTATGCGCGCGGATGGTGCTGCTGATGCAGCTGTTTCAGCCGCTCCGTCGCAACATGGGTGTAAATCTGCGTCGTGGAAAGATCGCTGTGCCCCAAGAGCATCTGTACGACCCGTAAATCCGCGCCGTGGTTCAATAAATGGGTTGCAAACGCGTGACGCAAGACGTGCGGCGAGAGCTTTTCGCTGTCGATGGACGCCAGTAACGCATAATGCTTGATGCGGTGCCAGAACGTCTGGCGCGTCATTTGCCGTGCGCGATTGCTGGGAAACAGCACATCCAGCGTCTGCCCATTCAGCAGCCACGGACGACCATGTTCCAGATAATACTCGATCCAGTACACCGCTTCTTCACCCAGCGGCACCAGCCGTTCTTTATTGCCTTTCCCCAGCACGCGTACCACGCCCTGCCGCAGGCTGACATCGCTCATCGTCAAACTGACCAACTCGGAAACACGCAGCCCCGTCGCATACAATACCTCAAGCATGGCCTTATCGCGTAATTCCAGCGGTTGTTCAATACTTGGGGCGTTGAGCAACGTATCAACCTGCGCCTCGCTCAAATCTTTGGGTAGACGCTGCGGCAGTTTTGGCGATGACAGCACCGCACTCGGATCGTCGCTGCGACGCTTTTCCCGATAAAGATACTGAAAGAAGCGGCGCATCGCGCTCAGCAAACGAGCCGAACTGGTGGCCTTGTAGCCCCCTTCAACTCTGTCAGCGAGAAACGCCTGAAGATCGAGCGACTGTGCCTGCAACAAATCGTTGTCATGATGCGCAAGCCACTCTGCCAGCGTTCGCAGATCCAGCCGATAAGAGGCCAGCGTATTCTCTGCCAGATTTCTTTCCAGCCACAGCGCATCGAGAAACTGTTCGATAAGCGCCTGATCGTGTTCTTGCATCGCTGTGTCCTTCTTCACTGATTGGCAATATTATGCCGATGAAGCGGCGACTTTACACCTTCATCAAGTCCGCATTCTCTCGCAAACAGAATTGTGCGCGATCTCACATATTCCGTGAACATCAACATCGCCATAACATTCTCCGGCAAAAATAAGGCCGTGGCACATTATATTTTATGTATCGTCAATATAGCGGAACAGGCTCCTTGAAGCCGCATGTCTACTGGCATTGACCTTACTTAATCAACGTTGAAAAGCCGATTTTTCTGTGCGTAGAATGGCCGTTCGTGTTGTTAAAATAAAGAAACATTATGCAAGCCACCACCATCACTCCCACTCTCGATGCCGAAGCGGAAGCGCCACCCGTAAATTCACGAAATAAAGTGATTGTTGCGTCATTAATTGGCACCGCTATCGAATTTTTCGATTTTTATATCTACGCCACCGCCGCGGTGCTGATTTTCCCGCACATTTTCTTCCCACAGGGCGATCCGACTGCCGCCACGCTACAGTCGCTGGCAACCTTTGCGATTGCCTTTGTAGCTCGCCCGATTGGCTCGGCAGTCTTCGGTCACTTTGGCGACCGCGTCGGACGTAAAGTCACACTGGTCGCTTCTCTGCTGACCATGGGGATTTCAACCGTTCTGATTGGGCTTTTACCGACCTACGAAACCATTGGTATTTTTGCCCCGATTCTGCTGGCACTGGCACGCTTCGGCCAAGGGCTGGGTCTGGGCGGTGAATGGGGCGGCGCGGCGCTGCTGGCGACCGAAAATGCCCCGTCCCATAAACGTGCGCTGTATGGGTCGTTCCCCCAGCTTGGCGCGCCGATTGGCTTCTTCTTCGCTAACGGCACCTTCCTGCTGTTGTCCTGGCTGCTGACGGAAGAGCAGTTCATGACCTGGGGCTGGCGCGTGCCGTTCGTCGCGTCTGCCGCGCTGGTGCTGGTTGGCCTGTATGTCCGTATCTCTCTGCATGAAGCTCCCGTCTTTACCAAAGCGGTTAAAGCCGGCAAGCAGGTACGTATGCCGCTGGGCACGCTGCTTAGCAAGCATATGAAGGTCACGATCCTCGGCACCTTCATCATGCTGGCGACCTACACGCTGTTCTACATCATGACCGTGTACTCCATGACGTACGGTACGGCGCCAGAACCTAAAGGGCTTGGCTTCTCGCGTAACAGTTTCCTGTTGATGCTGATGATCGCGGTGATCGGCTTTGGTCTGATGGT
Organism: Pectobacterium sp. CHL-2024; assembly: GCF_044751765.1. Lineage (NCBI taxonomy): Bacteria > Pseudomonadati > Pseudomonadota > Gammaproteobacteria > Enterobacterales > Pectobacteriaceae > Pectobacterium > Pectobacterium sp. CHL-2024. The sequence continues at coordinate 113,153 of NZ_JBIXKO010000004.1, forward strand.
GCCGGTAGCAGGCTATCTGGCGGATGCTTTTGGCCGCCGTAAGACCATGATTACTATCACCTGTCTCATGATCGTCTTCGCTATGCTGTTCCCTTATATGCTCGGTTCAGGTAATCAGGCGCTGGTAATGGGCTTCCTGGTGCTGGGTCTGAGCATCATGGGACTGACATTCGGCCCGATGGGTGCGCTGCTGCCGGAGCTGTTCCCGACGGAAGTGCGCTACACCGGCGCGTCATTCTCATATAACGTTTCGTCGATTCTGGGTGCATCGGTCGCACCGTATATCGCGGCGTGGTTGACGGCTAACTATGGCCTGTTCTACGTTGGTGTTTATCTGGCAGCCATGGCGTCGCTGACGCTGATCGCGCTGCTGGCGACCAAAGAAACGCGTCACCAGTCTCTGGGATAATGTCCCTTCAGTGAGGGCTACGGCCCTCACTACACTTTTCTTTTTTCACACCAGTACCAACCCGTTCCCCCCCAAATCATCACCTCTTGTTATTATCACTTTGATACATTTTCGCATTTACCACGCTAATTAAGTGAGGTATACCAACAGGCCTGTCGATGTAACAAATCCGTTCGGTACAACAATCAAATTAGGATGCAAAAATGTTTTCAAAACATTATGAAGTCGAGGACAGTCATATCGACTTTCAGGGCGTCGTCGACGGCCTCTACTACCCGTTTTACATGGAGTGGACGCGACATGCCTTTATGAAAGAAGCGCTGGGCATTGATATTGAAGAAGAGTTCAAGCAGGGAAAGATTTACATGGTACTGGAGTACACTCTGCGCTTTCGTAAAAGCCTGCAAAAAGGCGATCAACTAGAAGTGACCTGCCAGTTGGAAAAGAACGAGAAACGTAATCGTGTCAATTTCGTTCAGCAAATCAAGGTTGGTGGCGTCCCTTACGCAGAAGCCACGTTTGTCGCCACTTGCCTGACCAATGGTCGCCCATCAATGCCGGAAGCAGTAGTGAATGCGTTAGCACTGTAAGCGTTCGTGCTGTCATGAGTTATCTTCGTTAGCACACTCGACATAGACGCGGGCGTGCTAATGCAGAGATCCTGAATGCTGTAATGAGATACGCTCTTCCCCCCTGAAATCATCCCCCAATACGGTTCTTTCCCCCTCCCGTTAAGCCAATCGCTCTGCACCGCGAGTTTCACCAGCGATTGTAAAAGACCTCAATATCATCGAATATGGCACCCATTACCTGTTTTCTGCTGCACATGAGTTATGGACTTGCCGCTTTTAGGCAGTGGCATCGCTGCACAGAGACTGAATCAATGCATTGATTGTAGAAAATAATTAAATCATGGACTTATAGATAGTATGAAAATCGGTCTGTTTTACGGCTCAAGCACCTGCTACACCGAAATGGCGGCGGAAAAAATCCGCGACATTCTGGGCGAAGAACTGGTGGATCTGCACAACCTTAAGGACGTCGACCCTCAACGTATGGAAGATTACAGTACGCTGATTCTCGGCATCCCCACCTGGGATTTCGGTGAGATTCAGGAAGACTGGGAGAACATCTGGGGTCAATTAGCGACGCTAAACCTCAAAGGCAAAGTCGTCGCGCTCTACGGTATGGGCGACCAGCTTGGCTATAGCGAATGGTTCCTTGATGCGCTGGGTATGCTGCATGACCAACTGCTGCCGCTGGGTGTCACATTCGTTGGATACTGGCCGATAGAGGGCTACGAATTCACCAGCCCGAAACCGCTGACTGCCGACGGTAAACACTTTGTCGGGCTGGCGCTGGACGAAGTGAACCAATACGATCTCAGCGATGAACGGCTGGAACAGTGGTGCGAACAGATTCTGCAAGAAATGGCGTCATTACTGTAAACAGTACGACTCAACAGAGGTAAGCACGATGAAAATGTTACTCATAGCGGTCGCAGGATTATTGCTTGCCGGTTGTGCTCAAACAGGCACAGAGGAATACGCCAGAAATCTGGGCGGGAAATGTGATGTGCCGCAGTATTACGCGATCGATTTCTCAAGGTTTGACGAGACAGCGCAGCAAATCGCGCACGCAACAGGCTGTGGCATCATCACCGATACCACGTTGACCGGCGCGATTAAACCCAATCCCGTCACAGGCTACCTGACCCGACGGGAAGCGGTGTTTATGGCGATTCAGGGAACATCGTTGAAGGTGACCCAACAGGAACCGGATACGATTACCGTCGAGTAACACGTTCACGGATACCGTTGTGACCGGTATCCGTGAATATTGATATTTGTAGACGTTGAAGCGGCTTAGCGCTTTTGTAACCAGCGGGTACGCGCCGCGGTATCAAGGAAACTCCACGCGACAAAGCGGCTTTGCTTCTGGCCTTGCGCCATATCTATCGTTCTGACCTTCTCCGCATCAACCGCTTCCAGCGCACGATAAATCTCCGGCAGGTTCTCTTTGCGCGACACTAGCGACGTAAACCACAGGCACTGACGGGCAAAACCCGCGCTCTCTTTGATCATCTGACCAATAAAAGCGGACTCGCCGCCTTCACACCACAGCTCATCCTGCTGCCCGCCAAAATTCAGCGGTGAGCGCTTATCCAGCCCCAGATTATGCAGTTTGCGCTGCGATCCCTGACGCGCATCCTCCGCAGACGCATGGAACGGCGGATTACACATGACGGCATCAAACGTGTCGTTCTTGTGAATAATCCCTGCCAGTATCGCTTTGCTGTTCTTCTGACGACGCAGGCGAATCGACCGATTCAAGCCGGGGTTCGCCTCAATCGTCTCATTGGCTGCTTTCATCGCTTGCGGATTGATCTCGCTGCCAGTAAAACGCCAGCCGTACTCGCGATGTCCAATCAGCGGATAGATGCAGTTGGCACCACAGCCGACATCCAGCACGGACGCATCGCGCGGTACCACCGAGCGGTTATCTTCCGCCAGCAAGTCAGCCAGATGGTGGATATAGTCGGCACGGCCAGGAATTGGCGGGCACAGAAAGCCCTCTGGAATCGTCCAGTGCTCAATCTGATAAAAATGCTGCAACAGCGCCTGATTCAGCGTTTTCACCGCCTCAGGATTGGCAAAGTCCACGGACTCATCACCGTAGGCATTCACCTTTACAAACGGGATCAGCGCAGGATAACTCTGTTTGAGCGCGGGAAAATCATAACGGTCGCGATGGCGATTACGAGGGTGCAGACCATTTTTTTGCACTGCGGGCTTAGTCATCAGTTATATCCAATCAATTTCAAAGCACGGCCAAACGATGACCGAATAAAAACATGTCCAACGCGCTGCTATCTTGCCCAGTGTTTCTGCTGCAAAAGAATTTGACGCAAGTGGCGCCATTCGTCATCGCCCATGCTGTCCGATGCCAGCCACAGCTGCTGCTTGTCTTTACCGTTAACCGCTTGCAATGACAGTAATACGCCATTCTTCAGCAACCACGGTCGTTTAACGATCTGCCATTCCTGCTGCCGCCAGTTCAGGGTCGTTTCGCTGAGCAGAACGATTTCCCCCTGTCGGGATTTAATATTCCGTTGGCTACGGATAAAACCGAACATCACCATCGTGACCAGGCATAGCCATAGCCACGCATAGCCGTCCGGCCAGGGTGCCAGCAGAATGAGCAATACTAATAGGCCATGCACAACCAATGATAACAGTTGCATGCGCCAGGAAACGCGAAGGTCACATCGCCACTGGGCCACGATCTTTATTTCGCGTCTGAATAAGGGAAATCATGCGTTTCAGCTCTCCGTCCTCCGGTTCACCGTGGTTCATCAGCCAGTTGAATAAATCGGGATCGTCGCTTTGTAACAAGCGTACAAATGTGCGCTTATCAGTGTCATTAAGTGTGTCATAGTCATGCTCAAAAAACGGCATGATCGCGATATCCAATTCGCGCATACCACGGCGGCATGCCCAATGAATGCGTGATTTATTATCGATTTCCATATTTCATGTCCACCTTGTTATCGCTGCTTGCCGCTAGTGTACTCTGATTCCGGTAGCGGGTATCAACTAATAGTAACATTTTGACATAGTTTACTGGTGTGCGCCGCGCCGAGTGCGCTCATCAGCATCAGGATGTGCTCTGCAATAACGCAGCGTGAATAACCACTTGCAAACCCTGAGCGCTCTTTTACCATTAGGTCATTCGGGTATCGCCCTTAGCGCAGGATTGTACTATATGGTTAATCAACATACGGCTCATCAACGCCCTTTTGCATCACAACCCCCATTTGCTTCCGCTCAACTGGCCGCTACGCTCATCTCTCTGGATGACTGGGCGCTGGTCACGATGGTCGGGCCGGATACCGTCAAATATCTTCAGGGGCAGGTCACCGCGGATGTCGGCGCGCTGCCTGACGATGGGCACATCCTTTGCGCCCACTGCGACGCGAAAGGAAAAATGTGGAGCAACCTGCGTCTGTTCCATCACGGCGAAGGCTTTGCTTTTATTGAGCGCCGTAATCTACGCGACGCCCAGCTTAACGAACTGAAAAAATACGCCGTTTTCTCGAAAACGACCATCGCGCCAGACGACAACGCCATCCTGCTGGGCGCGGCGGGTGCCGGTATCCGCGAACTGCTGGCCTCTGTATTTAGCCAGCTTCCAGATGCTGAACACCCTGTTGTGCAGCACGAAGGGGCTACCTTACTGCATTTCGCCCATCCTGCAGAACGTTTCTTGCTGGTACTGTCTCCTGAGCACAGTGCATCGCTGCTTGAACAGCTCGGCGATAAAGTCAGCCTGAATGACAGCCGTCAATGGCTGACGCTGGATATTGAAGCAGGTCAGCCCATCATTGACAGCGCAAACAGTGCGCAGTTCATCCCGCAAGCGACTAATTTACAGGCATTAAATGGGATTAGTTTCAGCAAAGGGTGCTATACCGGTCAGGAAATGGTCGCTCGGGCAAAATATCGCGGGGCCAACAAGCGTGCGCTTTATTGGCTGGCGGGTAAGGCGAATAAGGCACCGCAGGCGGGAGACGATCTCGAATTGCAGCTCGGTGAGAACTGGCGTCGTACCGGTACGGTGTTGGCAGCCAGCCAATTGCAGAACGGTGACGTGTGGGTACAGGCAGTGCTGAATAACGATCTCACCGCAGAGAACGTCCTGCGCGTCCGTGACGATGCTGAAAGCCAGCTCACGGTTCAGCCGCTGCCGTATGAGATAACGGATTAATTCGACACGTTAAGCCACATCATAAAGATGGCAAATTTCTTCTCAGAACGATAACAGTGATAATGGGATAGAAGAGTAAAGCGTCCGCGACAGGGATGTCGCGGCTCGAGCGTACAGGGAGGTATTCACAGCGTCTTTACGATCTACCCATTATCACTGCAAGCCGTACGTTGCTGGCAATCATGTAAGGTTAAATATAAAGATAAATCGCCAGAAAGTGGCAGACGCTGCCGCCCAACACAAATCCATGCCAAATCGCGTGATTATAGGGAATGCGCTTGCAGGCGTAGAAAATCACTCCCAGCGTGTACACCACGCCGCCCACCGCCAGCAGCGTCACGCTCCCCGCCGCCAGCTTCATCACCATCTGATAGATCACCACCAGCGATAGCCAGCCCATCACCAGATAGGTAATTAACGACAGCACTTCAAAACGGTGAGCAAACGCCAGTTTGAAGATCACGCCCAGCAGCGCCATGCTCCAGATGACGACCATCAGGCCATGCGCCAACGGCGAATTCAGCCCTACCAGCAAAAACGGCGTATAGGTTCCGGCAATCAACAGATAGATAGCGCAGTGGTCAAATTTCTTCAGCCACGGCTTAATACGCTGAGACGGAATCGCGTGATACAACGTCGATGCCAAAAATAGCAGGATAATGCTGCCGCCATAGAGGCTGTAGCTGGTAATCGCCACGCTGCCAGCATCATTGTTGACCGCCTGCACCAGCAATAACACCAACCCCACAATCCCGAAAATTACACCGATTCCGTGGCTTATGCTGTTCGCAATTTCCTCTGCCAGAGAGTAATCCGGCATTTGTTCATTTTTTGACATCAATCGATTCCGCTGTATTCAACAGTACACGTCGTGTGCTGACGTTATCCACCTTACCTTTCCCCTTTTCACGCAGGGATGCAGACGTAGGTGTTTAACCTTTGAGCAGATTAACTGAGAATAGTTTCAGTGTACACGTGTAAGCTAAAATATTTACACTCACCTGACTTCCGGCTTTCTCTCTCATTTAGCGTGTAATCATTCATGTCAATCTCGGGCGACATCCCCTACAATGATCGACGTTGATATCTCCCTGTTTTTTGAAGGGCTCTGCCGTTTTTACCGGTTATTCGCATTAACGGTCATCCGGTTCTGACGCTCACAGCGCCTTCCTGTAGTTTTCACTACATGTCGTTTTGGTTTTCACTACATATCGTTTCACTGCATGATTTTTACTGCATCGTGTTCACTGCAAGAGGTAAGTTTTTCATGTCATCTGCCCCATCTACTCTGAATTTCGGCTCCATGACCGATGTCTTCGGCTTTCTGATAGAAATCGATAAATTAAAAAGCGTGCAGCGCCGTAACAAAATTATCGGCAGCGAACGTCACGAAGATTCTGCCGAACACAGCTGGCACTTTGCCGTCGCGGCCATGGCGCTGGCACCTTATGCCGGTGAAGGCGTAGATATCCAGCGCGTGATCCAAATGGCGCTGATTCACGACATCGTCGAAATCGATGCAGGCGATGTGCTCGTTTACGATCTTTCCGCTCGTCTGGCAATTCACGATCAGGAAGTCGCCGCCGCTGCCCGTATTTTCGGCCTGCTGCCCGAGCCACAGCGTCAGCAATTCCACGATCTGTGGGAAGAATACGAAGCGAATGAAACCCCCAGCGCCCAGTTCGCTCTGGTGCTTGACCGCGTTATGCCGATGCTGATGAACCTGTCTAACGGCGGCCAAAGCTGGGTAGAAAACGGTATCCGTCTGGAACAGGTTCTTGACCGCGCCGAGTTCATCGCCACGATCAACCCGGAACTGTGGCAATACCTCCAGCAACACCTGGAAGACGCCAAAGCCAAGGGCTGGTTGCTATAATTCGGTTTTCTCGCTAGACGCCCCGTCGCCGGGCATGCATGTCAGGAGGGGGTGATGTCTTTAAAAACAATCGCAAATAACCTGGGTTTGTCGGTGGCGGCGGTGAGTCGTGCGCTGAACGGCCATCGGGATATCTCCGACGCCACGCGCCAGCGTATTCAGGAAGAAGCGGCGCGTATTGGCTATCGCCCCAATACGCACGCACGCCGCCTCAAAATGGGCAAAAGCAACGCTGTCGGGCTGGTCTATCCCTACGCCTCTTCCCTGAGTAACGATATCTTTTTCGAGATGATTGGCGCGATCAGCCGCAAACTGGCACAGCATGAGGTCGATTTTCTCCTGCTTGCTGACGAGCAAGACGCCTGTCAGGGTGCAGCCCGGTTGATCGCCAGCCGCCGTATCGACGCGCTGATCGTGGCGCATACATGCGAGCAGGATGCACGACTGACCTTATTGCAACGTCACAACGTCCCGTTTCTGGCGCTGGGGCGCAGCCAGCTTCCTCACCCTTACGCCTGGTTCGATTTTGACAACCGCGCAGGCATGGCGTTAGCAACAGAGCACCTGATCGCGCTCGGGCATCGCCGTATCGCCATGTTAAGCGAAGATCACCCGCAGGCATTTATCATGCAGCGTCGTCAGGGCTATCGCGATACTCTGCAACGCCACGACCTGCCGTTTCACGACGCCTATCTGCGCTGTGTGAACCCCACACGCCGCGCGGGCTATCAGGCCATGCTCGACCTTCTGGCGCTGCCTGAGCCGCCCACCGCGATGGTGATGGACGGCAACGTCCACGGCGACGGTGCCGTTGCGGCATTGCAGCAGGCGGGTCGGCTTTCCGGTTCACACCCCATCGCATTAGTGATGTATGACGGCTTGCCGCAAGACAGCCTGACCGACATCACCGTGACCGCCATCGAACAGGCAACTCGCGAGCAGGTTGGCGAACAAATTGCCAGCATGATACAGGCGCTGATCGCGGGCGAAGCCGTAGAAAACTTGCAGGAGTTATGGCAGCCAACGTTACGCCTCGGTAACACGAGCTTTCCCGCCTAATCTATTCCGTTATCGACCACGTTTAATAAAGTCATCGGTTGGTTTGCTACGCCAGCCGTCAGCAAGATGATCTTCACCTCCTCATCGCAACCTTTTTCCATTTTCTAACGATTATTTTAACAATATCACATTTCTTAAACGTTTAAGTTGATGACTTAAACGTTTAAGTTTTCACTGAGATCCACTATTCGTAATTTGGAATCCTCCTCATGATGCGTGATATTGTTCAATTAACCAGCGCGCAGTGCGACGTCATCGTACGCTGCGCCCCAGCGGCAGAAATTCTTTACTGGGGGCCACGGCTACGTGGTTTTTCACCAGAAGATATCGTTTCTCTGCAACGCCCCGTCGCTAACGGTCGTCTGGATGTGGATCTTCCTCTGACGCTGGCGATGGAATACGGGCGTGGTCAGTTCGGTTCGCCGGGTATTGAGGGGCACCGTTCAGGCTATGACGCCGCGCCGATCTTCACGACGACGCAGGCTGACGTTCAGGACAATACGCTCACCATCACGGCGGAAGATGCACAGGCCGGGCTTCGCCTGATCAGTGAACTGCGTCTGGATCCGCAGACCGACGTCCTGCAACTGCGCCACACGCTAGAGAATCTGCGTGCGGATGTCTGGCAAGTACAGCGCCTCGCCGTCACGCTGCCCGTCCCGGAACGGGCGAACGACGTCATGGCATTCCACGGCCGCTGGCTGCGTGAGTTTCAGGCTCACCGCCTCACGTTGCAGCACGGCGGTTTTATTCAGGAAAGCCGTCGGGGAAGAAGCTCCCATGAATATTTCCCCGCCTTTATCCTCGGCGAGTCCGCGTTCAGCGAACAGCATGGTGCCGTATGGGGCGTGCATTTAGGCTGGAGCGGCAATCACCGCCTGCGTGCCGATATCAAAACGGATGGCCGTCGCGTCGTCCAGGCGGAAGCCCTGTATCTGCCGGGTGAAATCACGCTGGCGCAGTCGGAATCCCTCACGACGCCGTGGGTCTACGCCGCCTTCTCCGATGCCGGTTTAAACGGCATGAGTCAGCGCTATCACACCTTCTTACGTCAGTCCCTGATCCAATTCAGCGACGATAAACCACGCCCGGTACACCTCAATACGTGGGAAGGGATCTATTTCGATCACTCCCCCGAGTACATCATGCAGATGGCGAGCAAGGCCGCCGACGTCGGCGTGGAGCGCTTCATTATCGATGACGGCTGGTTCCGTGGGCGTCACCACGACCAAGCCGCGCTCGGCGATTGGTATCTGGACGAGGAAAAATACCCTAACGGACTGATGCCGGTGATTGAGCATGTCAAAGCCCTGGGGATGGAGTTCGGCATTTGGGTCGAACCGGAGATGATCAACCCCGATTCCGACCTGTTCCGTGCACACCCTGACTGGGTGCTGCAATTGCCCGGCTACACACAGCCAACAGGCCGCTATCAGTACGTGCTGAATTTAAACCAGCCCGAGGCCTTCGCGTATCTGCTGGAGCGGCTGAGCTGGCTACTGGGTGAGCACCCGGTCGATTATGTGAAGTGGGATATGAACCGCGAACTGGTACAACCCGGCCATGAAGGGCGTCTGGCCGCCGATGCGCAAACCCGACAGTTCTATCGTCTGCTCGATACCCTGCGCCAGCGTTTTCCCCATATCGAATTTGAATCCTGCGCCTCCGGCGGCGGCCGCATCGACTACGGCGTGCTAGAGCGTACCCAGCGCTTCTGGGTGTCGGATAACAACGACGCGCTGGAGCGCCAGACTATCCAACGCGGCATGAGCTACTTCTTTCCACCAGAAGTCATGGGGCAACACATCGGGCATGCTCGCTGCCACGCTACCTATCGGCGTCATACCATCGCCTTTCGCGGCCTGACCGCCCTGTTCGGCCATATGGGCATCGAGCTGGATCCCGTGAAGGCTGACGACGACGAGCTGGAAGGCTATCGCCATTACATCCAGCTACACAAAACGCTGCGCCCGCTGCTGCACGGCGGCACCACCTGGCGGGTCGAGATGCCGGACGATACGGTGCAGGTCACCGGTGTGGTGAGCAACGATCGGCAGCATGCCGTTTTCCAGGTAGCTCAGCTACGCATGCCGGCTTATTCGCTGGCGGGTACGCTCCGCTTCCCCGGTCTACAGCCCGACGCACGCTATGAAGTCACGCTGCTGGATGGTCCGGAAATCAAAACGGTGCGTGAAGGCGGCGGCACTATGCGTGAGCTTCCACCGTGGTTACGTCAGCCAATCGTGGTTTCCGGCGACTGGCTGATGCAGGCCGGTCTTGCCCTCCCCGTTCTGACGCCGGAGACCGCCATTCTGATCGGGCTTTCCGCGGTGCCGGATACCGTCAGTAAATAACCTTTTCTTTGCCTTACCAATACACAACACGACCGCGCGGGACAGCATTGTCCCGCGTCATGATAACGTCTACCCCTTGGGGGGAAATACAGATGCCTACTACCTCGTGCTACTACAAAAACAATCGTAACTTCTGGATTTTCGGTGCGTTCTTCTTTCTTTATTTTTTTATCATGGCCACGTGCTTTCCGTTTTTACCGATCTGGCTGGCGGACGTTATCGGGCTTAACAAAACCGATACCGGTATCGTGTTTTCCTTCCTGTCCTTGTTCGCAATCCTGTTTCAGCCGTTCCTCGGTATCCTGTCCGACAAATTAGGGATGAAGAAGCACCTGCTCTGGGTGATCTCTGTGCTGTTACTCTTTTTTGCTCCTTTCTTTCTGTATGTCTTCGCTCCGCTATTAAAAATCAACGTGATACTGGGTGCGTTAGTCGGTGGGCTGTATATCGGGTTCTCTTTCAGTGCGGGAGCCGGAGCCATTGAAGCCTACATTGAGCGCATTAGCCGACAGCACCACTTTGAGTACGGCAAGGCGCGCATGTTTGGCTGTTTTGGCTGGGGAATTTGCGCCTCAACGGCAGGTATGCTGTTTAACATTAACCCCGATATCGTGTTCTGGATGGGATCCGGCTCGGCGATTATCTTGATCGTGTTGCTGTGTCTGGCGAAGACGGAAAGCAACCCGACCGTCGCCGTCATGGACTCGCTCGGGGCTAACGCCTCGCCTTTTAGTGTGAAGCTGGCGTTAGGTTTGCTGGCTAACCGTCAGTTCTGGCTGCTGGTGCTGTATGTGGTCGGCGTCGCCTGCATTTATGACGTCTACGATCAGCAATTCGCTAACTTCTTTAAATCGTTCTTTAGTTCGCAGGAACAGGGCAACCAGATCTTTGGTTTTGTCACCACCGCAGGGGAAGCCGCAAATGCGCTGGTGATGTTCTGTACGCCGTGGCTTATTAACCGGATCGGCGCTAAAAATGCGCTTTTAGTGGCAGGAACGATTATGTCGATCAGGATTTTGGGATCGGCCTGTGCCACGTCCGTCACGGAGGTGATCATACTGAAAATGCTGCACGCCTTCGAAGTGCCGCTGCTGCTTATCGGGATTTTCAAATACATCGCCAATACGTTTGATTCGCGCCTTTCGGCCACGATTTATCTGGTGGGCTTCCAGTTCGCCAAGCAGTTTATGGCGATATTCCTCTCCTCCGTCGCAGGCAACCTGTACGACCGAATTGGCTTCAACCAGACTTACCTTATTCTGGGCGGCATCGCACTTACCTTCACTGCAATTTCCGCCTTTACGCTGTCATCGTCACGCAGCCCGGCGAGTATGCATTCTCAGGCTGCGCATTAACATTATCGCGCCCCGTTGGCGTTAAGCCGATGGGGCGCGATGTGACTATTTCACGTCCCGCAACGCCGTTTTATCCACATAAGGCTTCATGATGCCGTCCGCCTCGTTTTGTGCGGCAGCGGCAGCGTCATCGACCTTTTTCGCCGGATCGTTTAGCAGCGCCGCCAGCTGGTTTTCCATCGCTTTACGCACCGCAACCGTTTCATAGGTGGCGTACCACGGATGGGCGTATTGCAGCTGTGACAGCGCAATGGCCGCACGCGGATCTTTCGCCAGATAGTCCTTCATTTCCGGCAGATCGTAGGCCGCCATGCGCGGGGCGAAGTAGCCGGTAAAACGACTCCAGTTTCCGCTCACTTCCGGGCTGACCAGATAGTTCATAAATTGCCAGGCCGCTTTCTTCTGATCTTCAGAAATCCCTTTGAAGCTCACCAAACTTGCTCCGCCGATGGTCACGCCACGACGCTCTTTTTCCGGCATCATCGCCACACCAAGCTGGAAATCTTTGGTGTTTTCACGCATAAAGCCCAGCGCGCCAGTACTCAGCATCGTCATACCCAGCTTGCCGGAGAAAAATGCGGCGCTGATCTGCTTGGAATTCAGCACGCCAGCGGGCATCACTTTGTCGCGATACACTAAGTCGCGCCAGAACTGGAGCGCGCCTTTAGTTGATGCGGTGTTGTAATACACTTCGCCCGGATAGTCGGCATTGTAATACGCCCCGCCGTTGGCACGCGTTAGCGCAGACAGCATCCAGCCGCCGTAGTCATCGTTCGTGGACGGAATCATGATGCCCCACTGCCCTTTTGCCGGGTCAGTCAGCTTCTTCGCTACCGCAATCACTTCATCCCAGTTTTTCGGCGGTTCGTTGAATCCCGCTTTCTTCAGCATGTCTTCGTTGTAATAAAGGATCGGCGTCGAGTTGTGGAACGGGATCGCGTAAGTCACGCCCATCACCTGCGCGTTCTGATGCAGCGCAGGCCAGAAGTTTTTAGTCAGGAAAGGCGTGGCCTTTTCTTTGCCGTATTTGAATAGCTCGTCCATCGGCAGAATTTCATCTTTGATGACCAAATCAGCAGTGAAGTTTGCCGACATAATCACCAGCGCCGGCGGATCGCCCGCTTTGGCGGCCGCTTCCGCTTTCACTTTGGTCGTGTCGTAATTGCCGGTGAAGATCCCACGCACTTCAACCTGATCCTGTGATTGGTTGTACTCCTTGATGATGCGCGTCATTTCCATCGTCAGCTTGCCATCAACCGGCGCGGGGAACATGAAATCGATACTCTCTTTCGCCAACGCGGGGCCAGACATCAGCAAGGCGATTGCCAGCGCCATCATACGGGGCTTACGCATTTCTTTTCTCCTGGGATAAATTACGGGCGGTTTGCCCGGAAAACCAATGACAATCCTGCGGTGAAAAATGAAGCACAAGGGAGGCGCCGACATCCGGCACGCCATCGCGATTTGGCCGACGGTAGCGAATATTCCCCAACGGCGTATCCACATGAATCAGATACTCCGCGCCAAATAGCTCCCGCTGCTTCACCGTTCCCGACAATGACAAGTCGCCGTCTGACGCGGCGTGTTCAGTAATATGCTCAGGGCGGATCCCGAGCAGCACACTGGTTAATGAACGCGTTTCATCACTGGCGGGCAACGCCACAGACAATGCCTGTAGAAATGCCTGTCCATCAGCACAAGGCAGCGTCACCATATTCATCGCGGGCGTGCCGATAAATCCGGCGACAAAGACGTTAGCCGGGTGCGAATACAGCTGTTCCGGCGTGCCAACCTGTTGCAGCACGCCGCGATCGAGCACAGCGATTCTGTCCGCCATCGTCATCGCCTCGATCTGATCGTGCGTGACGTAAACGGTGGTTGTTTTCAACTGCCGGTGCAGATCCATAATGCCGTCCCGCACGTCGCTGCGCAGGCGGGCATCCAGATTCGACAGCGGCTCATCCATCAAAAACAAGCGCGGATCGCGCACGATCGCCCGCGCCATTGCTACGCGCTGGCGCTGACCACCGGACAGTTTTCCCGGTTTGCGTTTCAGTAGCGGTTCAAGCTGAAGCAGGCTGGCAACGCGCTGCACGCGCTGTGGATACTCCGCTTTCGGCTCACCGCGCATCCGCATCCCGAAAGTGATGTTCTGCTCGACCGTCAGGTGCGGAAACAGCGCGTAGTTCTGGAAGATCATCGAGAAATTGCGCTGCTTCGGGCTCCACGTCGTAATGTCATCGTCACCCAGCAGGATTTGCCCATCGCTCACGTCTTCCAGACCGGCCAGCATACGCAGCAGCGTACTTTTGCCGCAGCCGGACGGCCCGACCAGCACCAAAAACTCACCGTCAGCGATATCCAGCGACAGCGAGGCCAGCGCCTGCATGTGCTCGAAGCGTTTACTGATATTACGTAACTGAATCACGGCCATTACGCATCCACCGGACAGCTGATACGCGGATCGTAGAGGTAAGGCCCAGGGTACGAGGCAATCGACTGGCTGTAGCTCACCAGCCCAGTGACTGGCACGTAGCGGTGCATGACCACGCTGGCGGGCTCCAGGTTGTAGTACGACGTATCGTCATAGTAGAAATACGGCACCTGATGGACGGTGCCCGGCACGGTGGCAATAATCGCCTGCCGATGCTGCGTCATAATCAGGCGGTGCGTATGTCCACAGAAGATCCTCGTCAGCTGCGGGAAACGCTCGATCAGCGTCAGCAGTTCGCTCCCGTTTTCGCAGGCGATCCGATCCATGTGAGCCGATCCCAGCGGGAGCGGTGGATGGTGCATGAAGATCGCCGTTTCGCGCGTTGAATGATCCTGTAATTGCTGCTCCAGCCAGCCCAGCGTGGACGGCGTCAGCCAGCCTTTCGCCTGCCCAGCCAGACTGGTGTCGATGAACAGCAGGCGCATCGGGAAGTCATCCACCGCATAGCGGATGTTCTCGGGATCATCGCCTAACTGCGGGCAAAGCGGGCGCATCGCGTTGAGGAAGTGCTGCTTGTCATCATGATTGCCCGGAATCACGTACATCGGGTAATCCAGCATCTGCAACACGCGCTGTGCCACCTGATACTCCTGCGGGCTTCCGCAGTTGACGATGTCGCCGCTAATCACCACCGCGTCCGGCCGCTCGTTCAGCGCGTTTAGCTGGTTAATGACCTTGGCGTTTTCCCCGTTAATATCAATAAATTCATAGAGCTTGCGCCCCTCACTGCGAAAATGCAGATCGGAAATCTGTGCCAGCAACATAACCACCACCTCTATCGTTATTTCGCCCGTTGGCGAACGCCGATCGTTTAAGGATCGAGATACACGGAGCGACCACGGGGCGAGGCATCCCTACGGGAACCTCATCCCCCGCGTTTCTCCTAAAAACCAGGCTTAATTAACCCGCATTAACCCATTCGCGATTCACTTAATGCCCGAGAAGCCGAAGCTGCTCAGGAACTGCTTCTGGAACACCACAAAAGCCACCATCAGCGGCAAGCACACCAGCAGCGTGCCCGCGCAGATCAATCCCCACTGCCCGCCCGACTCTGCGCCCATGGCGAACGAGACCAGCCCGATGGTCAGCACCTGTTTGTCGGGGTCATTGAGCACCATCAGCGGCCAGAGATATTCGTTCCAGTGGTAGGTAATGCTGACCGTAGCGAAAGCCAGAATTGACGGCCAGGTCATCGGAATCAAGACGTGAAACACCACCTGCCACCAGCGGCAGCCTTCCATCAACGCGGCTTCTTCGATCTCTTTGGCGATATTGAGAAACGCCTGGCGCATCAAAAACACGCCAAACGCCGAGGCGAAATACGGCATCATTACGCCAGTCAGAGTGTTAAGCAGGCCGAGCTGTTTGAGCGTCATCATGTTCGGCACCATCATGACGACGGGCATGATCATCATCTGAATCAGCAGCAGGTAGAACAGCAGCGTTTTGCCGCGGAATTCATGATAGGCAAAGATGTAGCCCGCCGTGGTGATCGTCACCAGCTGTACCAGAAACGTGCCGACCGCAAAGATCAGCGTGTTGGTGTAAAGCCGTAACCAGTCGGCGCTATCCCACGCATCGCGGAAGTTATCGAGCGTCAGCGGGAGACGCGGCAGCAGCGAGGCCATATCCACGCCAAAGCTGCTGGTGCTGACGGAAGAAGACAGCATCCAGATAAACGGGCTGACCCACAGTAACGCGGCGCACATCAGCAACAGCGGCAGCGTAAACCGCGTCGTGATGCGAAGCGGATGCCGATTGGCAACGCTGCGGTTTGCAACATGCCGAGCGTTAGCGCTTAGGTTCTCAACATTCGGGTGATCAACGCTCATAATGCGCCCCTTTCTCCAGCACTTTCAGATTCATAATGGAAAAGGCGAACAGCATCGCCAGCGTCAGGAAGGTAGCCGCAGAGGCTTTACCCAGATCGTGTGTGTCATTCGCCAGATCCTGAATGTAATAGAGCAGCACGGTCGTCGCGTTATTCGGCCCGCCGCGCGTCATCACAGCAACATGGTCGATCTGGGTAATGGCGTAGATAAAGGCGATGGTGACCACAAAGGCGATGGTTGGCCGCAGCAGCGGTAGCGTGACGTAGAAAAACACCTGACGCCGTGAAGCCCCTTCCATCAGCGCCGCCTCGCGTGCTGAAGCCGAAACGGCTTGCAGCCCGGCGAGAAAAAATAGCATGTAGTAGCCGGCGAATTTCCAGATACCGATGACGCTCACCGCCACCAGCGCGCTGTCGCTCATACCGAGATAGTTGTTGTTCATCGGGCCGAACACTTTCGCCAGATAGTAATCCAGCAGCCCCAGTCCCGGCATAAAGATGAACAGCCACAGCGTCGCGGCACTCACCAATGGAATAATCATCGGAAAGAAGAAAGCGGTACGCAGCCAGCGGTTAACCCGCGTGTTTTCCCACAGCAGCACTGCCAGCAGCAGCGCCAGTAGCACACCGGGCACCACCGTCATCAGGATATACAGCACGTTGTTCAGCAGGGCCTGCCAGAACACCGCGTCCTGCACCAGACGCACAAAATTATCCATCCCGACAAACAGCGGCGTATCGGCATTCAGCCGGGTGTCATACAGGCTGTCGATGACCGAGCGCAACAGAGGGAAATAGGTGAAGGCAAGCAAAAAAACCAGCGTCGGCAACAGCACAAGATAGGGAAAGCATTTTGCACGCATAACTCAAAGGCCGTTCAGTGTGAAACACAGAGGCCTTACCCTAGAACGCTAGCGTGTCAGTGGGGCGTCAGTTTAATGACAGTTTGTTTTCGAAAGTAAATAATTCGCTGGCTAAGCTGGAGAGACAGCCAGTTAGGAAAATTGAATTACCCTTTATTCTCTATATGATTTTTCAAATCAATCAATGAATGAAAGCTGAAAAACCGTTTGGCGTATTCCCCAGATATTTGATATCAAAGGATATATACCCGCTATACTTCAATTTCCATAAACATTGGCAATACTCAAATTATTTATAATATAGCTAATAAATATGGCATTTAATTATACCAACAAGCCTTACAGTCACCATTAGTAAACATTTAATATTGAATTATCATACTTCGATGAATTGTGAGATGGCAAATGTAACTGAGCAGGAAGAACCTCATGACAATATAAGGATGAATTTTTTCACTTGCCATATAAATTACAGTAATGTAATAGTATATAAATTCATATCGATTACATGGAAGTTATATATGGATGATTTTATTAAATCCTGTAAAAAAGCGCCTCGTATTAATGCAATGGCTAACTTCTTTTCCAACACAGCTTCAGGTGAAAATAACCGACCCTATAAGGATGTAAAACCAGACACAAGACTATTTTGCAATAAAGAAATAGAACATTTTAGCCAACAACTGATTAATAACAGTGGGTCATTCGTAAAACATTACTTCGCAAGTATTCCTTACAGTCTTGAAGAAGAGTGCCGACTGGGAAATGCAATTATTAATTTTGCGAGAAAAAATTCAAAAAAAATTAATGTTTACTGTCTTGGAATGGCTGAAGGAGCAATGGCGAGAACGATCAGCCAGGAATCTGGTGAAATGATAACCACATTAACAACCAGCCCCACAGCTGCCAATGAATCATCTTTCTATAAAAATCACACGCCTAAAAATGCATATTTTATTTGCACCCCATTCTTTATGGTAGATAAAAAACTAACCGAAGATAAAAAATATACAGTATTCAATGACGGATTTGATATTATCATAGAAGACACTACTTTCCAGATGTATTCCCCAGATAGAGATGCTCAGATTAAATTTACTATCAAATTATTAAAGAAAGATGGCCTTTTTATTTTTACGGAAAAATTTAAGTGTGATGAAGATGAGTATAATGCGAGGGAAATACAGAAAGACATGTCATTTAAACGAAGATTTTTCACAGAAACGCAACTCGACAGTAAGCGTAATGATGTTCTTCGTGTTATGTCGACTAATGAAGTAACTATTGAAGAAATGAAGGAAACATTAGATAAATACTTTAAATATAAAGCCATATATTGGAATTCCGGCAATTTCTATTCTATTGTAGCTTCGTCATCAGAAAGTAAAATAAAACAATTCCTATCCTTATTTTCTACACCATGCATACCATCAGAATATGTATATTGTGATTTACCAACGTATCTTTGATGGTATATAGATGATGAATCACCATACTTTATTCATTTTTTGCATTATTACATTAACTCAAACTTTTTCGATTGGCCCTGCTGTAGCACTTTTACTCACTAATTACTTTAACAATGGTCTTAAGTCATCTTTATCACTAAGCATTGCATTTAGGTGCGGAGAAGTCGTCACATTACTTACCGCATTTTTAATTACATCATTAATTCACTCATCTGTGATTTTGTTTAATTTTATGAAAGTAGCCGGGGGAGCATACCTTATATTTCTTGGCATCAAAGGACTCATAAAACTGATAAGAAAAAGTAATAATACCAAAGAAACCCACATCACAGAGACTAAAATTGGATTCTTATCAGCATTTCTAGTTCCACTAATAAACCCAAAGGCATTAGTGTTTTTCACCAGTTTCATCCCCTCTTTCATTTCTATAAATGCTGAATTTAGCTATGGCAGCCAGTTTTTCATTCTCAGCACTATCTTTGTCTTTCTCTCTTTTATCTCTGACATAATATTTTTATCAATCGCTTCAATCGCTAAAAAAATATCTGGAAGCAAACTCCCTTACATCATCAATTTAATTAGCTCTATTTTCCTTATGGGGACAGGTTTATTTTTTGTTTTAGATACCATATCAATTTAAGTAAAAAATAATTATAGAGAAGGACTCACACCCTCATGGAATATATCGACACATTACCGAAGAATAGCTCCTGATATCACACATATTATCTGAATTCGCGAGCCAGTACCCTACGAGCCGCAAAGCAGCCAATGCTATAATTTGAAAATCATATCTATACAGCGCATCCCACTCCCAGTAAGAGTGGATTGATATAAGCTTTCTTGCTGAAACAAGAAGCCATGCTTTTGATAGAAAGAGTGAGCATTAGGGGTTGAGGATAATGTTAATTGCTCATAACCACGTTCGCGTGCCTCATTCTTTATAGCGTCAAGAATCATTCCAGCCAACCCTCTTCCAACATACTCAGGTAAGGTAAAAATAGCCTCAACACTGCGAGAAGAAATATCAAGAAAGCCTGTAGAAACCGGTCTGTTATCTAAACCCACAACAACAAAGAACGGGTTAGTAGCAATAGCTCGCCTGTATCCCTCCGGCATGGATTCTGGTGTCCATGCAGCAATAATTGTTGCTTCATAGCTGTTCTTGCATCCATGGCGGATAGCCTGATTCCTGATCTCCCAACATTCTTCTGCTTCATCAGGCTCTGCAAGTCTGACTTTCATCTTTTCACCATTTTGGGCTATCCCTATCCACTGCTTATACCTAACTGATTAGATGATACAAGGCGGTATCTGAAACTATCGTTGATGCGATAACTCAGTGTCCGCCTATCACTGGCAGTAACAATCTTAACGATCGCAGTTAATTACGCATAGTCGCTCATCGGCACACACGAGCAGAACAGGTTACGGTCGCCGTACACATCGTCCAGACGCTTCACGCTCGGCCAGTATTTGTGTTCGCTGCCTGCCGGGAAGACCGCCAGCTCACGGCTATACGGATGCGTCCAGTCGGCCACCAGCTCCGCCTGCGTGTGCGGTGCGTTGACTAGCGGATTGTCATCCAGCGGCCATTCTCCCTGCGCGACGCGGTTGATTTCGGCGCGGATCGCCAGCATCGCATCAATAAAGCGATCAATCTCTACCTGACTTTCCGATTCCGTTGGTTCCACCATCAGCGTGCCCGCGACCGGGAATGACATGGTCGGCGCATGGAAACCGTAGTCGATCAGACGCTTGGCGATATCCATCTCGCTGATGCCCGTGCTTTCCTTGAGCGGACGAATATCCAGAATACACTCGTGCGCCACGCGACCGTCACGGCCGGTGTAGAGCACCGGATACGCCTGCTGCAAGCGCGTCGCGATATAGTTGGCGTTCAGGATCGCCATCTGACTAGCCTGTTTCAGCCCTTCCGCGCCCATCATCCGGATGTACATCCAGCTAATCGGCAGAATAGAAGCACTGCCGAACGGTGCCGCCGAGACCGCACCCTGTTCCGTCAGCACACCCTCGATTTTTACCACTTGATGACCCGGTACAAACGGTGCCAGATGCGCTTTCACGCCAATCGGCCCCATGCCCGGCCCGCCACCGCCGTGCGGAATACAGAACGTTTTATGCAGGTTCAGGTGCGAAACATCAGCGCCAATGTAGCCCGGCGTCGTGATGCCAACCTGTGCATTCATGTTCGCGCCGTCCAGATACACCTGACCGCCATATTGATGCACGATCTGGCACACTTCGCGGATCGTCTCTTCATAGACGCCGTGAGTGGATGGATAGGTCACCATGATGCAGGAAAGCTGTTCGCCCGCCGCCTGCGCTTTCTCACGCAGATCGTGCAGATCGATATTGCCCTGCTTGTCACAGGCGACCACCACCACGTCCATCCCCGCCATCTGCGCCGATGCTGGGTTCGTACCGTGGGCGGAGCTAGGAATCAGGCAGAGGTTGCGGCCAGCTTCATTGCGACTTTCATGATAGCGACGTATCGCCAGCAGCCCCGCGTATTCCCCCTGTGCGCCTGAGTTGGGCTGCATGCAAATCGCGTCATAGCCCGTCAGTTGCATCAGCCAACCCGATAGCTGTTCGATCATTTGGCGATAGCCCAGCGCCTGTTCCGTCGGGCAGAATGGATGCAGCTCGGCAAATTCCGGCCAGGTAATCGGCAGCATTTCCGCCGCCGCGTTAAGCTTCATGGTGCAGGAACCGAGCGGGATCATCGCCTGATTCAGCGCCAGATCCTTACGCGCCAGACGGTGCAGGTAGCGCATCATCTCGGTTTCGCTGTGATAGCGGTTGAACACCGGATGCGACAGGATCGCGTCGTGGCGCACCAGCCCCGCGGGGATCGTTGCCGCTTTCTGGCCGATGGCCGCATCAAGCGCGTCGATATCCAACCCGTGATCGTCGCCTAACAGCACCGCAAACAGCGCCAGCACATCTTCACGCGTGGTCGCTTCATCCAGCGTGATGCCTACCGCGCTTGCCAAATCGCCGCGCAGGTTGATGCCAAAACTTAATGCCCGGCTCAGCACCGCGTCCTTGTCCGCAACCTCAATCGTCAGCGTGTCGAACCAGCTGCGATGGCGCAGCAGCAGCCCGCCCTGCGTTAATCCCGCCGCCAGAATATCGGTCAGACGGTGGATGCGCCCAGCAATACATTTGAGCCCTTCCGGCCCGTGGAATACCGCATACATCCCCGCAATGTTGGCCAGCAACACCTGCGAGGTACAAATATTGGAGTTCGCCTTCTCGCGGCGAATGTGCTGTTCACGCGTCTGCATCGCCATGCGCAGCGCGGTGTTACCTGCCGCATCACGCGACACGCCGATAATACGTCCCGGCATAGCACGTTTATGTTCATCACGGCAGGCGAAGAACGCCGCGTGTGGCCCACCGTAGCCCATCGGCACGCCAAAGCGCTGTGCGGAACCGAAGACAATATCCGCCCCCTGCTTGCCCGGCGCAGTCAGCAATACCAGCGCCATGATGTCCGACGCCACGCAGCTGACAATCTTGCGTGCTTTCAGAGCGGCCATCAAGTCACTGTAATCGTGCAGTTCGCCGGTCGTCCCTGCCTGTTGCAGCAGAACGCCAAACACTGCATCGTCTTTCAACGCGTCTTCCGCCTTACCGACAACAATCTCAAAACCGAAAGTTTCCGCACGGGTACGCACCACGTCCAGCGTTTGCGGATGCACGTCGTCGGCGACGAAGAAGCGTTCGGCCTGTTTGAGTTTGCTGATGCGCTTCGCCATCGCCATCGCTTCCGCCGCTGCGGTTGCTTCATCCAGCAGCGAGGCAGAGGCCAAGTCCAGACCGGTTAAATCCTGTGTGACCTGCTGGAAATTCAGCAGCGCTTCAAGACGCCCCTGAGAGACTTCCGGCTGATACGGCGTATAGGCGGTGTACCAGCCTGGGTTTTCCAGCAGGTTGCGTAAAATCACCGGCGGCATCAGCACCGCGCTGTAGCCCATGCCAATGTAGCTTTTATAACGTTGATTGCGTCCTGCAATGGCCTTCAGCTCAGCTAGCGCCTCATGTTCCGTCACTGCCTCTCCCACCGCTGGCGGGCTGGGCAATTGAATGTCCACCGGGACAATCTGGCGGATCAGCGCATCCAGCGACGTCGCGCCGACCACCGACAGCATGTGCTGCTGTTGGCTGACGGAAGGACCGATATGGCGCTCGATAAACGCGCCGTCATGTTCGAGTTGACTGAGTGTCTGGGTCATTACAGTAATTTCCTGGATCAATCGTGCCTGCATCAATCGTGATCGCTGCCGCGTTGAAAGACGACGCGGGCGAATAAAACAAAACGCCCCCGGTTCAGCAAAACCGGGGGCGCGATAACTACTCGTCTTCTTCTAACGACGCCTGATAGCCTTCGGCATCAAGCAGTTCGTCCAAATCAGACTCATCAGAAATTCTGATGCGGAACAGCCAACCATCGGTATAAGGCGCGCTGTTGACCAGCTCAGGGGAGGATTCCAGATCGTCGTTAACTTCCACGATCTCACCGCTGATGGGCGCATAAATATCCGACGCCGCTTTTACCGACTCGGCCACCGCGCAGTCATCACCTGCGGCGACGACCGTGCCCACTTCAGGTAAATCGATAAAGACCATGTCACCCAGAAGCTCCTGCGCGTGTTCGGTAATGCCCACGCTGTAGATACCGTCGCCCTCGTGCAGCACCCATTCGTGCGACGTGGTGTATTTTAATTCTACTGGTACGTTGCTCATTGCATCCCCTTTACTAAAGTCGTTAATCCCGTGCGCTACCCGTCATACTTCAAGCTGCATGTGCGTTGGCTTTCCTCGCTCACCCCAGTCACTTACTTGTGTAAGCTCCTGGGGATTCACTGTGTCGCCGCCTTCCTGCAACCTGAATTATTTAGGGTATGACATAAGAAGTTATTCAATACTGAACGATGGCTTTTCCGGCGCGGACAAAGCCGGGTTTGGTGACGTGGACAGGCAGTTCGCGATTACGAATCTGCACAATCGCCTGCTCACCAATCCCCACCGGAACACGCGCCAGCGCGATGCTCACGCCAAGCGTCGGCGAGAACGATCCGCTGGTGATGACCCCTTCTCGCACCACGCCATCACTATCAGTAAAGCGCACAGGTAAATCATTGCGCAATACGCCTTTTTCCGTCAGCACTAAACCAACCAGTTGAGCGGTTCCTTTTTCACGCTGATGCGTTAATGCTTCACGCCCGATAAACTCGCGATCCTCCGGCTGCCAGGCGATTGTCCAGCCCATATTGGCGGCCAGCGGCGAAATGCTCTCATCCATATCCTGACCGTACAGGTTCATCCCCGCTTCCAGCCGCAGCGTATCGCGTGCGCCCAGTCCGCATGGCTTCACGCCAACTGCCAGCAGTTGTTGCCAGAAATCGACCACCTGCTCATTCGGCAGCGCGATTTCATAACCGGCTTCGCCCGTATAACCTGTTGTGGCAACGAAGAAATCGCCCGCCTGCTTGCCAAAAAACGGCTTCATGCTGGCAACAGCAGTCACGTCTGCATCACTCAGGCCTTTTGCCTTCAGGATTTCTTGTACTTTTTCCTGCGCCTGCGGACCTTGCACCGCGACCAGCGCCAGATCGTCGCACTCACGGATTTCAACCCCGAACGGTGCAGCGTGCTGCCCGATCCAGGCGAGATCTTTTTCACGGGTAGCGGAGTTCACGACCAGCCGGAAATGGTCTTCCGTGAGAAAATAAACGATCAAATCGTCGATGACGCCGCCGGAGGCATTCAGCATGCCGGTATAAAGCGCTTTGCCCGGCTGTGTGAGTTTGGCGACATCATTCGCCAGCAGATAGCGCAGGAATTCACGCGTTCTCACGCCGTGCAAATCGACGATGGTCATGTGGGAAACATCAAAAATGCCGGCTTCCCGACGCACAATGTGGTGCTCATCCAGTTGGGAACCGTAATGCAGCGGCATCATCCAGCCGTGAAAATCCACCATTTTGGCGCCATCGGCCAGATGTTGTTGGTACAACGGGGTCTGCTTTGCCATTCTTCATCCCTCTTCAGCGCATGGCGTTCAGGCGATAAAACACACTGCGCAAACGATATCTTATGACTGAACTTACCACCGACGCGCAGGTTAAACCACTCTCTCAGACATAAGATAAATTATATAGAAGACAAAGAAAGTCGAGCCGCCCACAAAAAACAAAGCAGCGTAATATTCTTAATAATTAACAAAAATAAGCATGTAAATTATTTAAATCAGCGTAAACCACAAATTAATGACATTAAAACTGGCTAATGCAGGCATTGGCACCCAACTGAAAACGCCGTTCGGATTAGATAATATAATGATAAAAACAAACCTAAATTAGATTTTTTCAATCAAAAACCAACAACGACTCCCAACCTGACTCCCTACCTTCCACCATCATCATCCGATTCTGTGAACCGTTTCTCAGGCGTCTTTACCTCAGTGCCAGCAAACAAGATGACATGGCACCCGACGGAAGGCGCTGAGACCCCAATTATCCCATACTAATAGCAAGGAATTGCGCGACATGCATTTTTCGCTTTATCAAAATCAAACGTGATTAGGAGATAGATGATGGCTAACAGAATGATCCTTAACGAAACGTCCTACTTTGGCACGGGCGCGATTGCCCACATTGTCGATGAAGTGAAACGACGGGGGTTCAAAAAAGCGCTGCTGGTGACGGACAAGGATTTGGTTAAATTTGGCGTCGCGACCAACGTCACGGCGAAACTGGATGCGGCAGGCTTACCCTACGAGATCTACGATGAGGTGATTCCCAATCCAACCATTGCCGTGGTGGAAAGGGGCGTCGAGCGCTTCAAGGCATCACAGGCCGATTATCTGATCGCGGTTGGCGGCGGTTCGCCGCAGGATACCTGTAAGGCTATCGGGATTATTATCAATAACCCTGAATTCGCCGATGTCCGCAGTCTGGAAGGCGTTGCCGCCACCCGACGCGCTGCCGTCCCGATTATCGCGATCCCGACCACCTCCGGCACGGCCGCAGAAGTCACCATCAACTACGTCATCACCGATGAAGAAAAACGCCGCAAATTCGTGTGCGTCGATCCGCACGACATCCCGATTGTCGCCATCGTCGATCCCGACATGATGATGAGCATGCCTGCCTCGCTGAAAGCCGCTACGGGGATTGACGCCCTGACACACGCCATTGAAGGCTTCACCACCAAAGCCGCCTGGGAACTGACCGATACGCTGCATCTGAAGGCCATTGAGATTATCAGCCGTTCACTGCGCGATTCTGTCGCCGGGAAACCAAAAGGCGTGGAAGAGATGGCGCTGGGACAATACATCGCTGGCATGGGGTTCTCGAACGTCGGACTTGGGCTGGTACACGGCATGGCGCATCCGCTCGGCGCGTTTTACAACACGCCGCACGGCGTTGCTAACGCGATCCTGCTGCCGCATATCATGGCCTACAACGCGGATTATACGGGTGAAAAATTCCGAGACATCGCCGTGGCAATGGGGGTAAAAGGCGCGGCTGAGATGACGATAGCCCACGTGCGGGAAGCTGCGATTAACGCCGTGCGGCAGCTTTCCCACGATGTGGATATTCCACCGAGGCTGCGTGATGTCGGAGTAAGAGAAGAGGATATTCCCGCACTGGCACAGGCCGCCTTTGACGATGTCTGCACCGGCGGCAACCCGCGCGATACAAATATCGATGAGATTAAAGCGCTGTATCGGTCGATTTATTGAAGTACGCTTAGCACCACCCGCAACGCACCGCGGGTGGTATTCGCTATCGTGGGATCTTCTCTTCAATACGTTGAATCAAGTAGGGATAAAACGGGTTCGAAGACAGGCGCAGCAGCGTATCCAGATCGACCACCAGCGCGGAACGCTCTCCTCTGGGGGTAATTTTTCCCAGCGGTAATCCAAACTCGGTGGGATTCTGTGAGAAACGGCCATACAGCGAATCCGAATCTGGGAACGGCAGCGATACGTGCGATAACGAATACACATCCGATGGATAGTCCATCCCCAGCTCGCGAGTCTGTTCCTGCACCGTCCCCGCTGCAACATCAAACGCCACGGCATGAGAACTGTTCGGCGCAGCGTTAGAAATCACCGTTGTATCATAATGGCGTGGTGTCGCGGGCAACAGCTGGCTGACAGTACCATTCGTCGATTCACGCAGAAGCGGGCCAAAATTGACGGTACGATTGACATCAAAGAGAACCAACTGACTCCCGTTCGCTGGCAGCAAGTTATAGAACGCCGTAATAACCGCACGCGTGCTAACGGTGAAATCCATCACCGATTGGAACGTCAGCACTGGCGGTAAATCAACCAACGTATTCGCTTGCGCTTTCCGGCTTAACTGACTCTGAAGCTCATGGGTTAACAACCAAGATTGCCGCGCACCATTTACCGGAAATGAGTTGTACTTGAAGGGATTAAATTCCGGCAAGATGCCCAACCAGGCAGACTTGGCAAAGGCCGGAAAGATAGCCGGTAGCCCTGCCAGCCCCGCAAAGCGTGCGTAGCTGGTGATACCGATCATAGGGGAAATAAGGATAAGCCGATCGGGA
The DNA here is from genome assembly GCF_044751765.1 of Pectobacterium sp. CHL-2024. Taxonomy (NCBI): domain Bacteria; kingdom Pseudomonadati; phylum Pseudomonadota; class Gammaproteobacteria; order Enterobacterales; family Pectobacteriaceae; genus Pectobacterium; species Pectobacterium sp. CHL-2024. Next base: position 140,243 of record NZ_JBIXKO010000004.1, read on the forward strand.
CGCGCCAGCGCAGGATTATCCAACGTATCCAGCGTGTACTTCAGCGCCAGTGCCCCGCCGTTGGAAAAACCGACGATATGTAGCGGCAGCCTTTGGCCCTGTTGTACCGTCAGGTGCGATGTCGCCTCACGTACCGCCAGACGCGTGGCGGCCAGCCAATCTTCCCATTGCACATCGGTCAGTGCCCCTGGCACCGTCCCGTGCGCAGGCAGACGAATTCCAACAACAAAAAAACCACGCTGACGGTAGCGTTCCGCGATATGTCGCAAACTGTAGGGGGAATCGGTCAGGCCGTGCAACATCACCACCGCGCCTTTCAGTTCCCCTTCTGGCGATAGTTCATAGGATCGGTTCCAGTCATGCTGGAATTTCCCAGGATAAACCGGGCTACCCGAAAAATAGCGGTTAACCGGACGCTGTTCATCCTCATCCAGTTCCTGCGTGACATGTTGATTGACCTGCTGAAAGATGAGCGTCTCCTGCTTTAAATACGCAGGCCAGTCGCTTTTATCCAGCTCATCAGCCGACAATTCATCCGGCACATAGGTGTGCCAAGGCGCAAGCGGCGGCCCGCTTTGCGTATCATAAACACGAATAGCCAACAGCGTCATCGCGATAACGCCGATGATGATAAGGCCGCGTCTGATCAGTCGCCGTACAGATTTCAGCATGGTGTTTCCCTTCCCGTTACCGTGTGACCATGCCGGTGATTCTAAATAAAACCATACGGCTACACACTGTATTATTCAGAGAAACACTACACAAAACCGCCCGATATCGCACGGGCGGGTAACCCATTTAACGGTTAGATCAACACGCTAATATTCAGATTCTCCATCAGCCAGTGGTTGTCGGAATAATCAACCGGGATCGCAATGACGGCGGGGCCGTCAACGTCCATCGCCTGACGGAGTTTGCTAACCAGTTCATCCGCAGATTCAACCGCAAACCCTTTTGCGCCGAATGCTTCCGCATACGCTTTAAAATCAATCGGCCCAAACGACACACCCGCCGGACGGTGGTATTTGTGCAGTTGCTGGATTTCTACCATGTTGTAGCCGTTGTCCACCCAGATGATATGCAGGAGATTGCTTTTCAGTCTCACCGCCGTTTCCAGCTCCATACTGGACTGCATAAACCCGCCGTCACCGGAGACGGACACCACTTTTTTGCCGGGTTGCACCAGCGATGCGGCGATCGCCCACGGTAGCGCCACGCCCATCGTCTGCTGGCCGTTGGTCATCAAAATCTGTCGCGCCCGAAAGCTATACAGGTAACGCGCCAGCCAGATATGGAAACTCCCCATATCCACGCACAGCGTGACATCCTCATTCACGATATCCTGCATCGCCCGCACTAGGCGCAGAGGGTGGATCGCAAACCCCGCCATGTCGATCGCGCGCGTACTGAGATCGTGACGCTGGCGCTGACGATCCTGCAACACGGACTGTGTATCAGCAGACAAGATAAACGGCTCGCTGATGCAGGCATTCAGCGTGTCCACCGTCATCGCGATATTCCCCAGCAGCTCGATATCGGGACGATACGCACTGTCGATCTCCGCGCGCAACACATCAATGTGGATCAGCGTCGCCTTACCGCTATTCCACAAAATCGGATCGTACTCAATCGGGCTGTAACCCACGGTCACGATCACGTCCGCCTGTTGCAGTAGCTTATCGCCAGCCTGATTGTTGAATAATCCGACACGTCCGGCAAAGTGATCGAACTGCTGCTGATCGATCACGCCAGCAGCCTGATACGTGCTGGTCACAGGCAGTTTGCTATGGTGAAGGAAACGACGCAGCGCCTGCGCATTTTCCTGCTGGCTGGCCATTAATCCGAGCAGCAGCACCGGATTTTTAGCCTGCCGTAGCCGCTTGGCCGCCTCGGCAACATCACTATGTGGCGCGCCATTTAGCAGCGGCAAATTCGGACACGCCAGCACTGGACTAATAACCGGTTCATTGACGATATCCTGCGGCAGGCTGACAAACGCCGCCCCCGGACGCCCGCTCTCCGCTGCCCGAAACGCATTCGCCAGCACTTCCGATATGGCAGAAGAAGCCGTGATTTCCGCACTGAATTTACTGACTGGCTGAAACAGGCTAACGGTGTCCAGACTCTGGTGCGTCAGCTTAAGTTTATCCGCTCGCTTAACCGCACCGCCCAGCGCCACAACGGCATCTCCCTCCGCGGTCGCCGTTGCCAGCCCGGTCACTAAATTTGAACAGCCGGGACCGGATGTCACCAGCGTCACCCCTGCTTTCCCCGTAAGGCGTCCTATCGCCGCCGCCATAAACGCGCCGTTCGCCTCATGCCGTACGGGGATCGTTTGGATCGTTGAGTCTTCCAGCTCATCAAACACGCGATCGATTTTTGCGCCGGGAATACCAAAAATATGCTTCACTCCCTGCGCTTCCAGGTGTTTTACAATCAGCTCGGCTCCGCTACTCCAGCTTTGCTGTTCGGTGGACTTTTCCATGACATGACTCCGATGAAATGACTAGCTCTCTACTGACTTGATGACGCTGTTGAGGTTTTCTGAGGACAGGTCGGCATTGAGAAATTCCCGATCCTGAGGCAGATCGATGATCAGTTTGGCAATCACACCGAACGTCAGCGTGCCGTGGTCGACGTCATAATTCAGAATATGGCCGCCGCCCTGGCGATCGTCAGTAATGAAATGTTCGTGGTAACCCGCGACATTAATTCCCTGAGTGTAAGCTGGACTACGAAAACCAATAACGCTGCCGCTACGGTGTTCAAAATGAAATGTCGGTTGCCCTTCAACCGCTTCCTGCATCGGTTTATAAGGTCGGCACTGTCGTGGGACGGTACGGGTTTCAACGCAGCGAAAATTCCCGTCAATGCGCAAGGCGCAGAACAGGTTATCCGTTCCCACGATCTCATCGATCTGGCGATGCACGTCTTCACGCGAGGTCCAGCGATCAAAACGGATCGTTTCTGTCGGACGAAAGAACGTCATGACCGCAAACGGCGTTTTCTGCTCCGGCTTCGCCGCCCGTGCGCTGCCGTCGGATAACAGCTGGAAAATCTGGCTATTCAAGGCAACCAGTTCCCCATCCAAACTATTAAATGTTCCTAATCCAAAGTCACCATGCTCCAGTAATTCAGCCATCGTTCGGCTACCTTCGTATACGCCATTTATTAGTCCACTCATTAATGAGGTTTGATAAATAACGCTGTCTGCATGCTGTCGCCGAAAGTCATAGGCGTAGCTAGCAAAGGCTTCTTCACAGGATTGATCAACGATATTCGTTTTCATACCTTCCTTCTCACCGCACCACTTACTTAAACATTATTAATATTTAGATAAAGATTGACGCGGAAGAGGACAAAATTCCAATATGCAATGAAGGTCATTTCAAGATCGGAAACATATGGAGTTACGTAAATGGAGCTACGTTATCTGCGCTATTTTGTCGCCGTTGCCCAAGCTAAGCATTTCACGCGTGCAGCGGAAAATCTGGGGATGTCACAACCGCCGCTCAGCCAGCAGATCAAGAAATTCGAGCAGGAGATCGGTACACCGCTGTTCAAGCGACTGACGCGCGGCGTAGAAATGACGGAAGCGGGACAAGCGCTGTATGAGGATGCTCGTCAGATTTTGCAGTTGACCGATTCGGCCATCGCACGGACAAGAAGCATTGCGCGGGGTGAGAAAGGTAGCCTGAACGTGGGGTTTTCGCCGTCGGCCATGTTCCACCCAACCGTGCTGACGCTGCTGCATCGTTACTGTCAGCAGCATCCACACGTTCAGCCGCTGCCAAAGGAGGAAAACCCTGCTGCGCTCATCACTGCGCTGCAAGAACGTAATATCGACATCGCATTTCTGCGCTTACCCTGCGATCTCAGTGATGAGATTAACGGGGAAATTTTAGCCGAGGAGCCGATGAAGCTGGTGTTACCCGTAGGACACGCGCTTAGCCATAAAGCGCAGGTTTCACTCAGCGAACTGCGTCAGGAACCGCTGATTATTTTCCCGCGCGAGGTGTGTCCGGGGCTACACGATATGATTATCCGCACCTGCTATCTGTCAGGCTATGGCCCCAGACCTAGCCCATTTGCTCCGCAGTTAACGGCCACTATCGGGATGGTCGCCGCGGGTTTCGGCGTCACCCTTGTGCCGGAATCTCTCGCCTGCATTAAGGCGGATAATGTGACCTATCATGATATCGATATGCCCGAAATCCATACACAAATTGCGGCTATCTGGCGCAAACATGAACGATCGCCGGTTATCGTGAATATGATCCACCTGATACGCCAGCATTTAAGCACTCAGCATCCCGATTAACGCGCTTATGTAGAAAATTCCAACAATCTGCTCGTCAAAAAGCTAGTAATTGATATAAATTCTTATATGATATTAGTTATCATTATCATTTTTTGACGGGTGGAAAAATGCTGACAGCAATGATCACAGCCTGCGGGCTATGGGGTGTGAGTTGGTGTATGGGGAAGCATCTGTCTAGTGCGTGGGGCGTGCTGCTGCCTTGTGCCATCATGCCGCTATTGGCGCTGCTCAACCTTAATCTGACGCATCTGAAAGTGATTATCGCCATCGCCCTGCTGGCGACGCTTGTCATGCTGTTCCATCAACGCTTACGCCACTATTTACTGCTGCCATCCTGCATTGCACTGGCTGGCGGTTTAGCGGCGCTGTCCGTCACGTTTAATCTCACGACGCTGTAAGTGCTCGTGGATAAAGAAAAGAGAAAGGGTACACAAAGCCAAATAGGTAAATGAACGCGGAAAAGCGCTGTAGCCAGAAACGGGATAAAAGAGAATAAATAGGGAAGAAAATCAGGAGAGTACAGAGGGCGTCTGTGGTGCGAAGAGAGGGACTTGAACCCTCACGTCCGTAAGGACACTAACACCTGAAGCTAGCGCGTCTACCAATTCCGCCACCTTCGCACTGAGAACGTTGTTTGTCTTATGCAGTAAACCTATCTTACACGCTAAATCTATCACGACATGGTGCGAAGAGAGGGACTTGAACCCTCACGTCCGTAAGAACACTAACACCTGAAGCTAGCGCGTCTACCAATTCCGCCACCTTCGCAATTTTGTCATGCAATCTATCATGTAACACTGATTACTGCTTCGGTTCGACAAACCAGAACCGCTGTAGTGATGTTGGTGCGAAGAGAGGGACTTGAACCCTCACGTCCGTAAGAACACTAACACCTGAAGCTAGCGCGTCTACCAATTCCGCCACCTTCGCAACACTGCTTTACGCAATATCACTACGGGGGCGAATTCTAGAGGTTTTCGCGTTCACGTCAATGATTATTTCCTCTGGAATGCGGGGTTTGCTGCAAAAATCATCATCTCGCCGCGGCGTTGCGCGTAAAGAGCTCATCAAGCCATTCGATAAACACCCGAATCCGTGGCGCGAGAAAGCGACCAGGCGCATACATCACGTAAAGTGGCATCGCGGGCGGCGGCATTTCCGGCAGGATCTCTACCAGTTCTCCACTTTCCAGAAACGGGCGCAGGCCGCGGCGCGGTGCCTGAATAATCCCCAGTCCGGCACGCGCGCTGGCGATGTAGGCATCGGTGCCGTTAACCTGCAACGCACCGGGCAGCATACGCGTAATGCATTCATCACCCGACATGAATTCCAGCGGATAACGGTGTTCGGTACGCAAAGAGAAATAGCCGACCATCTGATGCCCCGACAGCTCATCGAGCGAACGCGGCACGCCGTATCGCGCCAGATAGTTGGCCGACGCACAGGTAATCTGCGGCATTGACGGCAAATGGCGGGTCGCCAGCGTTTCGTCGTCGGTCTGCCAGGCACGCAGCACACAGTCAACGCCTTCACGCAGCACATTAATCGCCGCATCGTTGGCGCTCAGCATCAGCGTCACCTGCGGATAGCGCGCGTAGAACTCGCCCAGCGCCGGAACGACAATCTCCCGCGCCAGCGAGTGCGGCATATCCACCCGCACTTTACCCACCGGCTGCTGCTTTTGCTGCGTGAACAGCGTGTCGATCTCTTCAATTTCCGCGAGCAATTGCAGACAGCGTTCATAATAAACGCGCCCTTCATCGGTGATCTGCACCTGACGGGTCGTGCGTTGCAGCAAACGTACCCCCAGCCGTACTTCAAGCTGTTTGATGGTGTTGCTCACCGTCGCGCGTGGCAGCGTCAGTCGCTCCGCCGCGCGGCTGAAGCTGCCCAGTTCGACAATACGCACAAAAACCCGCATCGCCTGAATGTGATCCATCGCCGCCACCATTGTTGGTTATTTTTGAATAGTATTGCATAAAAAGCGGTATTTATCTTTTTTGGATAAACAACCAGACTGCTTGCACTGCCAACGAGATGAGGAAGATGACAATGCAACAACGCAAATTAGGCGCGAACGGCCCGCAGGTGTCGGCGATTGGGCTAGGCTGCATGGGAATGAGTGATTTCTACTCCACAGCGCAGGATGAAAAAGAATCCATTGCCACGTTGCATCGCGCACTGGAGCTGGGCGTCACGCTGCTGGATACCGCCGATATGTATGGCCCCCACACAAACGAACTGCTGCTCGGCAAAGCGATAAAAGGCAAGCGTGAGCAGGTCTTTCTGGCGACTAAATTCGGCATCATCCGCGATCCGGCAAACCCCAACGCACGCGGCGTCTGCGGTAAACCGGACTACATCCGCCGCGCGGTGGAAGGCAGCCTGACGCGACTCGGCACCGACGTTATCGATCTTTACTATCAGCACCGCATTGACCCAACCGTTCCCATTGAAGAGACGGTCGGCACGCTGGCCGAGCTGGTTCAGGAAGGCAAGATTCGTTACATCGGCCTGAGTGAAGCCTCCGCCACCACGCTGGAACGTGCGCATCGCGTGCACCCTATTACGGCGTTACAGAGCGAATACTCACTATGGACCCGCGATATGGAAGCCGAAATTCTGCCCACCTGTGAGCGTCTGGGTATCGGGTTTGTGCCTTACAGCCCACTGGGACGTGGCTTTCTGACCGGTGCGATTCGCAGCCCGGACGATCTGGCTGCCGACGATTTCCGTCGTACCAATCCACGTTTCTCGGGGGAAAATTTCGGCAAAAATCTGCAGTTGGTAGAGAAAATTAACCAACTGGCGCAGGAAAAGCAGGTTACACCTTCACAGCTGGCACTGGCGTGGGTATTGGCACAGGGTGAACATATCGTGCCGATTCCGGGCACTAAACGCCGCCGCTATCTGGAAGAAAACGTCGCGGCGCTGGATGTCACGCTGACGAAAGAGGAACTGGCCGCCATTGATGCCATCTTCCCGCCCGATGCCGCAGCAGGTGAACGCTACGGCAAGGAGAGCATGGCAGCCTTGAATCAGTAGGATTATCGACGACCTTTACCTGTACGCGGCGGACGACCCACGGTGGCCTGATACACCTTAAAGCGTCCGGTCTGCGCCAGCACTTCATGGCTACCAAAGGCGGCATCTAACAGCGCCGGATAAGGCAGGAAGGCGTTAGCAACGATGCGTAGCTGTCCGCCAATCGGTAAATGGGTCACCGCACCACGAATCAGCATTTCCGCGGCTTGCAGGCTGGTCTGCAAGCCGTCATGGAACGGCGGATTAGACACGATCATATCGAAGCGACCGTTAATGTCGGAATAGACGTTACTCGCAATCACCTCGCCTTCCAACGCATTCGCCGCCAGCGTTGCCTTGCTGGATTCGATAGCGGCTGCGCTGACATCACTCAACGTCAGGCGGATTTTCGGCGACTGTTTCGCCAGTACCGATGCCAGCACGCCCGCACCGCAGGCGATATCCAGCACTTTGCCTTTCATATGCGGCTCAAACGTAGACAGCAGCAGTCGGCTACCCGGATCCAGGTCATCACGACTGAAGACGCCCGGAAGCGTTTTGACGGTCACGCCGTCCGTCACATACTCGTCCCACCAGTCATCCAGCGTGAAGCTGGCCTGCTTGTCGATCCGACCGTGGTAAAGCCCACAGCGGCGCGCGCTGTCGATTTTTGCCAACTCAACAAAGTCAGAGAGCACGGGTTCCGCGCTGCGCACGCCGCTGCGGTTTTCTCCGACAACGAAGATCTCCGCGCCGACTGGCATTAGGGACAGCAGGTTACGCAGTTGGAATTCCGCTTCCTGTTTGCTCTTCGGCCAGTAATAAATCAGCGTGTCGCTATCCGCCACCAGCGCCGCATCTGCGACCAGACCATATTGAGCATTATCCCCAAGTGGCTTTGCCATCTGTTGCCAGTGGTGATATTGGTTGCAATGGACACGCACCGACGCCGCCTCAAATTGCGCGGGCAGGGTATCCTGCAAATCACCGGCAAACAGAACTCGGCGTGAAAGAAATTCGTCACTATGGCGCAGTATGACTTCACTGGCGGGGGTTAATGCGGACATCGGGCTACGGCTCCTTAATCATTGAGCGGGGGATTATATACGCTTCGTCCCCGAAGTTGCAGAGCGGAGAGGAAATAACCGCACCGACGTTGGCGCAGTCTGACGGGGTTTGTTAGCATAGGCACGAATCATTTTCTCGCACGCCAGACAGGATAACGCATGGAATCAAGACGTGACAGGCTGCTACAGCAACTGGGGATTACGCAGTGGACATTGCGTCGCCCGACGGTGCTGCAAGGCGAAATCGCTGTCAGTCTGCCCGAGCAGGTGCGTCTGGTGATCGTCTCCGCCGAGCCGCTGGCCGATGATGAACCGCTGCTAACTGACGTGCTGCACAGTCTGGCGCTCACGCCTGCGCAAGCCTATCGCCTGACACCACAACAGATCGACATGCTGCCCGCCGATGCACGCTGCCATAGCTGGCGGTTGGGCATCGCGGAACCTATTGCGCTACAGGGCGTTCAGCTTTCCAGCCCTCTGCTTTCCGAACTTTATCAAAATGCCGACGCCAAACGGGCGCTGTGGCAACAGATCTGTGAACATGAACACGATATCTTCCCTGACGCCAGCTGACCTGGCACAAGCCTTTAAAATTGAGCAAGTCAGCCACGCCTTTCCCTGGTCGGAAAAGACGTTTATCAGCAATCAGGGTGAGCGCTATTTCAACCTAAAACTGGAACACGACGGGCAGCTTGCCGCTTACGCCATCACGCAGGTCGTGCTGGATGAAGCGACGTTGTTCAATATCGCGGTGCATCCCGCTCATCAGCGTCAAGGGCTGGGTCGCCAGCTCTTAGAACACCTGATCGACGAAATGGAGCGACGCGGCATTCTGACGCTGTGGCTGGAAGTCCGCGAGTCAAACGCACGAGCCATCGCGCTGTATGAGAGTCTGGGATTTAACGAGGTCTCCGTGCGCCGCGATTACTACCCCACGGCACAAGGTCGGGAAGACGCCATTCTCATGGCGCTGCCGCTCGGCTAACCTCTTTATCTATACTTCTCGCGACAAGGAGGGTGCCATAATGTGCGCCCCGTCCCGCTCTGCCTTTTTTCCTGACAGAAAAATCCCCGCAACGTGATCACCATAAATAAAACCTCGTTTCTTTTTTATCACAATAAGGTTCCATTTCATGTTTCTGGTTTGCAGGCATGCCATGGTTTATCCGTTATCTACGAGGAATAATATGAAAAAATACACTCTGGCTACGACGCTTCTGTGCGGCTTATTCTCTCTTTCCGCTTACGCGGTGCAAGTAACGGCGGTGACAGCTTCCGCTTATGATTCAGACAAGGGCCACAAACCTGCCAACATTGCCGATGGCGACGTAAAAACCCGCTGGGCGGCAAATGGTGAGAGCTGGGTTCAGTTAGAACTGGATAAAGAACAATCGGTTGAGAACTTTGTTCTGGTTCCTTTCAAAGCGGACGAGCGCAAACTGAAGTTCTCCGTGTCCTACTCCACCGACGGGAAAACCTGGCAAAAACTGGCTGAGAATCTGGTCACCTCCAACAACGCCAAAGACGGTGAAAAATTCACCTTCCCTGCCGTGAAAGCGAAATTCTTCAAGCTGGATACGTTTGGCACCGATGTGAACAAATGGAGCGCCATCAACGAGATCAGCTTTAACAGCGCTGCACAGGTTCCGGCTCAGGCCATTAAGTAACGTGTCGGGATGACCTGGAGCCTGGGTCTCATACTGGCCAGTTAAGAGAAATAGGTTGGTAAAAGCTGCTATTTCATTATGCGATAGCAGCTTTTTTGCTTAGTTGGGAGCTAGCAGTGTGAAACGGTATTGCATCACAATCACAATATCTCCTCCGACAACATCTGCCCATTGCTGAAACTCCATTCATCGGCAGTGTTGAACTGGATTATCACCATCACATCATCCGGATGAATATTCAGCGCACCATGCAGTCGCTCGCTTAGCATGCGGAAGAAGTTTCGCTTTTGCTCACGGGTTCTGGGTTTTCCCGCAAAAATATGGAACAGCATAAAATCGTCGCTACGTCCGCCACTTTTATAATGCCTATCAAATATGCGCTGGCCGGCTGGCAGCGTTTCAAATATCTGAAAACGATCGGCAGGCGGGACAGCAAACTCACCTATCAGGCTTTGTTGCAGAATATCGGAGATCTGCCTTATCTGTGCGTCACGATAACCCTGACGCAGGGTGATTCGGGTGAAAGGCATTTCCTTATTCCTCCAAACAACCGAGGGCGGAAACTGCCGCTGGCCAGCCTGCGTAAAATGCCAGATGAGTGAAAACCTCAACGATCTCTTCACGGGTTAACCCATTTTGCTGAGCAAAGTTGATATGCCAAGGAAGCTGCTGCACGCGCCCTTGTGCCGTCAGGGCCCCCAGTGTGATCAGGCTACGCTCGCGCGGGGAAAGCGTTTCACGTTTCCAAATATCATTAAACAGTGTGTCTATGCTCAGTTCGGCCAGTTTCGGTGCGACGCGAGCCAACGTTTCACGATCAAGCGATTTCGCCATGGTATTTTCTCCGTATTGACAGTAGAACAATTCTGGCGCGATAGTTTCATCCCGAAAATCAAATTATTTTCAAACAACCATCCCGAATTTCAGGACGATAATGGACAAACTTTCTCTGACGCTTGACCTCGATGCACTACGCAGTTTTGTGACGGGTATGGAGTGCGGCAGCTTTGCACTGGCAGCGACACGACTTTGCCGCTCAACCTCGGCGATAAGCGCCCAACTAAAAAAATTGGAACAACAATGCGGCGCCAAACTGGTGGTAAAGCAAGGTCGTCACTTGGTGTTGACCCATACAGGCGAGATATTGATAGGCTATGCACGTCGCCTATTGGCGCTGAATGATGAGGCGCAGCAAGCAGTGAAAGGTGAGCTATTGCAGGGGGAAATCCGCATTGGCATGCAGGAAGATTTTGGCGAGTCGCTGATGCCTGGTATTTTAGGCGAGTTCAAACGCCACCATCCGGGGCTACGGATTATTGCGCGAGTAGACCGTAACCAGGCGCTGCTCACCGCGCTTGATAACAACGCACTTGATATGGCACTACTGTGGCAGCCGGAGAACATCACGCGCGAAGGCCGACTGATCGACCAGTGCCAGTTGGAGTGGATAAAGCATCCAGATTTAGACATCAAGACGCTATTGGCACAGGGGGAACTCTTGCCGTTAGTGATGCTTGAAAGCCCGTGCCTGATGCGTTCACGTGCCACCGCCAGCTTAGACCGGGCGGGGATTGCGTGGAAAGTGGTGTTTATCAGCCATAGCCTGAGCGGTATCTGGGCAGCAGTGCAGGCCGGACTGGGTATTACCGTGCGTACGCGTATCGGAATACCCAGCAATCTCCACATCATGGGGAGTATTTTGCCATCACCCGGGAGTCTCGGCATTACACTGGAGCAAGGGACTGAGAACCAAGCGATTCACAACGCGCTGGCAATGCTGGGGCAACTGATGGAAAAGGCTTTGTTGAATGCGAAGCTTGAATCACCATAGTCAATCTAAAGGCCAGTCTACTGATTTTAACTAAACGATCCCCCTGTCAGCACCATGCTGGTGGGATATTGTGTATTGGCATGTCGAATGTCCCCTAGCCCATCAGTACCCACATTTTCCTTAGCATTGAAATAAAAATCATTCTCAACTAATATGCGCCTGAAATTTGACCTCCTATTGCTCCGTTTCAGGCACCAGACATGTCATCAGCCAATATTGATACCTCAGCAGATCTGCATCAGCTCTATTGTCAGCATCACGGCTGGCTGCAAGGGCTATTGCGCAAACGGCTGGGGAATCTGTGTGATGCGGCCGATCTGGCGCAAGATGTATTTTTACGGCTGTTGCTGAAACCGCGCCAGTTCGACAGCCACGCAGGCGCGCGGGCTTACCTGAGCGTGATGGCGCAGGGCATGTGTGTCGATCTCTGGCGCAAACGGGAAATTGAGCGCGTCTGGCTCACCTCATTAGCCGAACAGCCGGAGCCGGTTGCTCTGTCCGCGGAAGACAGTAACATTATTCTCGAAACGCTGTATCAGGTTGATGCCATGCTGCGTGCGCTACCGGAGAAGGTGCGTGCCGCCTTTATCATGGCGCAGGTTCAGGGATTGCCCTATCGGGAAATTGCTACGGCGCTGGGCGTTTCCGAACGCATGGTGAAAAAATACATGGCGCAGGCCATGCTGCACTGTGTACTGCTGGAAGCGGAGATAGACGCGGACGGTCAGGCCGTTCATTCATGAATAAGCCCAGCTTTATCGCCTTGCAGCAGGCATCGCAATGGTACGCACAACTGTGCGATCGGGAACCTGACGATGAGCACTATCACCACTGGCAGCGCTGGATGGACGAAAGCGAAGAACATCGCCAAGCCTGGGAATACGTGCAAACGGTCAGCCAACATTTCCAGCCGCTGCGTGGCGACAGTCAACAACCCGCGCTGAATACGCTGCTGCACAAGTCTGCACCGATGACTCGCCGCCGTGCGCTCAAGCTCACCGCATTGCTCAGCACCGGTTCTCTGCTGCCCTGGCTGACTTACCGCCACACGCCGCTAAAAAGCTCGCTGCTGGCGATGACGGCCGATCATCACAGCGCGGTAGGAGAAATCAAATCGCTGACCTTACCGGACAACACCCGACTGTGGCTGAATACCGCCAGCGCGATTGATATCCGCTACAGCGACCAACGTCGGGAAATTGCCCTGCTGGCGGGGGATATTCTGATTGATACCGCCGCCGATGCTCGCCCTTTCTTCGTCACCACCGCGCAAGGACGCTTGCAGGCGCTGGGCACACGTTTCAGCGTTGCGCAGGAACCGGAGGCCACCACGCTGACCGTTTACCAACACGCGGTCGACGTCAGCGCCAAGTACGCCACCGCCGCACGTCGGGTCAACGCGGGCTATCACCTGCACTTTAACGCCGACGGTCAGGGTAACATCGTGCCCAACCAGCAGAACGATGCCGACTGGTCACACGGCGTGCTTCAGGCGGATAACATGCCGCTGGGTGACGTCGTGGCGCAGCTGTCCCGCTACCGCCACGGCTATCTGGCGTGCCAGCCTGCCATCGCTGATTTACGCGTAATGGGCACCTTCCCTTTAACCGATACCGACATGGCACTGAACATGCTGGCGCAGGCCTTCCCGGTCCGCATCCAGCGGCGTTTTCCGTGGTGGGTGACCGTCGAACCGCGCTGATATCGCCCTCTTTTTCGGATACCACTTTTTTTGGATACCGTTTTTTGGGATGCAGCCAAAAAATTTTCTCTTTTGAGTTCCCCTTTTTCCACTGTCGTTCGATTCACAGTAAAACCACCAATTTTTACTCTGGGTCAGAAGGCGAATTTTCATGGCATTGATTCCATTTTTCTCTACACAGCGCACTCCTTCCAAACTGGCAATGGCCGTTCATCTGTTGCTGTGCGGCGCACCGCTGTTCGTGCACTCCACCGCCACCGCAGCAGAAACAGCAGTCGCGGCGGCAACCAAAACCTATTCCATCTCTGCCGGGCCGCTTAACCAGCAGCTAAACCAATTTGCCACCCAGTCGGGCGTTTATCTGGTCGGCGATGCACAGTTGGCAACGGGGAAAACGGGGCCGTCTCTGCAAGGGAATTACAGCGTCGATGGCGGATTTTCGGCGCTGCTCGCCGGAAGCGGACTTCAGGTGATTCCGCAGCCTAACGGCGTCTGGCGCTTACAGAGAATACCGCAGGGAGATGAAATGCTGGTCGTGGCGGGAATCAACCGCAATGGCGTGACCGAAGGCACCCAGTCCTACACCACGCGCAGCATGAACACCGCGACACAGCTGAATCTGTCGCCACGAGAAACGCCGCAGTCGGTGAGCGTCGTCACACGCCAGCGCATGGACGATCAGAATATGACCTCGCTGGATGAGGCTATGAAGCAAACCACCGGCATTAACGTGGTTAATCAGAACAGCTATCAGGTGAAATACGAATCGCGCGCTTTCGTGATGGATAATATCAAGGAAGACGGGGTGAACTTCTCCAGCCAGAACAGCGTCTCCAACATGGGCGCAGTTCAGACCTCCAGCGAATCGCCCGACCTGGCGATTTATGACCGCGTGGAGATCCTGCGCGGGGCATCTGGCCTGTCACAGGGTAATGGCGAACCCGGCGGCACCGTTAATCTGGTGCGCAAACAGCCTACCCACAACTTTCAGGCATCCGGCAGCGTTGGCGCGGGCAGTTGGGATAATTACCGCAGCGAGCTCGATGTCTCCGGGCCGCTGAACGACGATGCCAGCCTGCGCGGCCGTCTCGTTGGCGTCTATCAGGATAAGCAAAGCTTTAAAGATTACGAACATAGTGAAAGAAAAGTGCTGTTCGGCACGCTGGCCTACGATCTGACGCCATCCACCACGGTCACCGGTGGCATCAACTGGCAAAAGACCCGAGGCGTGCCTGATGTGTACGGCATCCCGTTCGCCACCAATAAAAGCAGCCTGAACCTGCCGCGTTCCACCTATCTGGGCGCAAGCTGGAACCGCATCGAGTTTGAAAAAATTAACCCGTTTGTCGAACTGGAGCACCACTTCGATAACGACTGGACGCTGAAAACTGCACTGAACTATATCCATTCCCGCGCGGACAGCAGCTATATCGGCATCATGAACGGCACAAGCGGCGTTAATCCGGCAACGGGAAATTCCTCGCTAAACAATAACCTGCGCTATGACAATAAGGCCGAACAGTGGGGTTACAACCTGAGCCTGAACGGCCCGTTCGAGCTGCTGGGGCGCAACCATGAACTGGTGGTGGGCGGTGATTATCAGAAAGAGAACTTCGATAACAACCACATCCGCATCAACAACACCAGCACCGTGAATATCTTCAACTGGCAGCCGAATTCACTGGCAGAACCCGACTGGTCAAATACGAGTCTCTACAGCAATCACTACAACGACCGCTTTAATTTGTACCAGCGCGGTGCATTCGCCACGGCCAGATTCGAACTGGCGGATGACTGGAAGCTAATTCTGGGTGGCCGCTACAGCGCCTACAGTTACGACGAGTATTTCACTAATCATTTCCGCAATACGTCCTCACTCAGCAGCCTGCATGCCAGTAATGAGTTCGTACCTTACGGCGGCCTGCTGTGGGACTTCGCCGATAATTACACCTGGTATCTGAGCTACGCCGAGATCTACAAGCCGCAGAGCGAAAAAGATCGCAACGGTAAGCTGCTGCCCGCCATTACCGGCACCAACTATGAAACCGGCGTGAAGGGCGAGTTCTTTGATGGCGATCTGAATACCTCGCTGGCGTTGTTCCGCATCATTCAGGCAAACCGTGCGATGGCCGTCGCGGATAGCTCAGTTTGCCTGATCGGGACAAGTTGCTCCCAGGCTCAAGGCGAAGTACGCAGCCAGGGTGTCGAGTTCGATATCACGGGCAAACTGGCCGAAGGCTGGCAGATTCAGGCCGGTTATACCCTGACCAACAGTAAATATCTTGAAGGCAGCGCAAGCGAAAGAGCCGCACAGTTCAGCCCGCGCACGCCGAAGCATATGTTCAAGCTCTACACCTCATACAATCTGCCGGGTGAGTTGAACCAATGGACGATTGGCGCGGGTATGACGGCACAGACCGAGACGCAAACCTACCCGAACCGGGCTTATGGCCTGCATCAGGGCGGTTACACCCTGTTTAACGCCAATATCCGTTATCAACACAGCAAAAACCTGAGCTTCAATCTGGTGGGTAATAATCTGACGGATAAAACCTACTTCTTAAACCTGAATAACCGTCATCTTAGCGGCAACAACTATTACGGCGATCCGCGTAATTTCATGCTGACGGCGAAGTGGAATTTCTAAGCGAACACGCCTGCCAGCCTCTGCTGGCAGGCCATCGCCCCATCCATTATGCAAACGCTTAGACGCTTTTATTCACTGGTCGCGCCTTTCTGGCTGACTACACGCGCCACGCTGCTGTGGTTATTGCTGTTGCTGATTATGAGCCTGACGCTCTCCGTCGTGTGGATCAGCGTGCAGTACAATAACTGGAGCCGGGATTTTTACGACGCGCTGGCCGACTATTTTCAGCACGCGTCAGTCTACGATATGGCCGTGCGCTATCTGGCCTACACGCTGCTGTTCGTGCTGGTCATCATCTGCGGCAACTGGCTCAAGAAACAGCTGATTATCCGCTGGCGCGATACCATGACGCACCAGTATGAGCAGGATTGGCTGCGCAATCACGCCCACTATCAGCTCAACTCAGGGCTGGATAACCCCGATCAGCGCATCGCGGAAGATATTCGCCTGCTGATCGAACAAAGCCTCGAACTCCTGCTCTCGCTGCTGAAAAATACCGCCCGTTTTTTCTCTTTCATCGCCATTCTCTGGCAGCTTTCCGGCGTCCATACCGTCACGCTAGCCGGCTACACCATCACGATACACGGCTATCTGGTGTGGATTGCCCTCGCCTACGCCGCCATCGCCAGCGTGGTGACGCACCTGTTGGGGTACCGCTTGCACAAACTGAATATTGAACGTCAGCGGACAGAGGCCGACTATCGCGCCACGCTGCTGCGGGTGCGGGATAACAGCGAGCAGATTGCCTTCTACCAAGGAAGTGACGCCGAGCAGCAGCGGATGCGGCAGTATTTCCAGCCCATCGTGCAAAACTGGCAGCGTTTAATGGCGCGGGAATTCCGGCTAGAGAGCTTTACGACCAGCTATTTCCGCTTCAGCCTGATTATTCCGGTGTTCGCTACCCTGCCGCTGTTTCTCGCCCGTCAGATTAGCCTCGGAGCGATTATGCAGGCGCGATCCGCCTTCGGCTATGTGTTGGATGCCTTTGGCTGGTTTATCGATGCCTATCGCCAGCTGGTTCAGTGGTCCTCCACCATTGAACGACTGTGGGAATTCCAGCACCGCTTACAGCAATTGCCGACGCCAGATGCCCCGCGCCATGAAGGCCATACTCTGCATATCAGCGCCCTGTCCGTACCGCGCCCCGATGGTTCGCCGTATTTCGCCCCGCTGACGCTCACGCTTCAGGCTGGCGAATGGGCGACGCTTAACGCAGCCAGCGGCACGGGAAAAACCACGCTGCTGCGGGCACTGGCTGGGCTGTGGCCTGTCTCGCAAGGAGAGTGGCATTTCCCCGCAGGCCGCACGCTGTTTTTGCCGCAAAAGGCCTATCTACCGCAGGATACGCTGCGTCAGGTGCTGTGTTATCCGCAGGCGCAGTTAGCAGATACTGCACAGCTGATCGCGGTGCTGGAACAAACCGGGCTGGCCTCGCTAATTCCCCGTCTGGACGACAAAGCGAACTGGAGTCGGGAACTATCGGGCGGCGAACAGCAGCGCCTGTCGCTTGCGCGTGCACTACTGCTGCGCCCGATGCTACTTTGTCTGGATGAAGCCACCAGCCAGCTCGATGACGCGGCGGCGCTTCAGTTGCTAGAGCACATCAGGATTACGCTGCCACAAACCATTGTTTTGGCCGTCAGCCACCAGCCTGCCGTACTGGCCAGTTTCAAACATCAGGTACAGTTAACACCGCTCGAAACAGAGAAGAAAGCGCACACAGAGAACCACGCAGACGAGCCTTCTGTTGCGCCGCCAGCAGCGGACAGTCAGCAGGTTGCTTACGGAAAGATGTGAAGGGAAAAACAGGAAAAAACAGCCCGGAGCGAACGTCCGGGCTGATATGATATTACTCGTTATCGCCCAGCAGAACGGATTCCAGCGCGATTTCGATCATTTCGTTGAAGGTGTTTTGACGCTCTTCTGACGTGGTCTGCGCACCAGTACGAATGTGGTCAGAAACGGTACAGATGGCCAACGCTTTCGCACCGAACTCAGCCGCTACGCCGTAGATACCGGCCGCTTCCATTTCCACACCCAGAATGCCGTATTTTTCCATCACGTCGAACATCTGCGGATCCGGCGTGTAGAACAGATCGGCGGAGAAGATGTTACCGACGCGGACAGAAACATCGCGTGCTTTGGCAGCATCAACGGCATTACGCACCATGTCGAAATCGGCAATCGCCGCGTAGTCGTGATCTTTGAAACGCATACGGTTCACTTTGGAATCCGTACAGGCGCCCATACCGATCACCACGTCGCGCAGTTTGACATCTTCACGTACCGCGCCGCAGGAACCCACGCGAATGATCTTCTTCACGCCGAATTCGGTGATCAGTTCCTTTGCATAGATTGAGCAGGATGGGATGCCCATACCGTGACCCATGACCGAAATTTTACGGCCTTTGTAAGTCCCCGTGAACCCTAACATGCCACGCACGTTGTTCACTTCGCGGGCATCATCCAGAAAGGTTTCTGCAATGTACTTAGCGCGCAGCGGGTCGCCCGGCATCAGTACAACGTCCGCGAAATCACCCATTTCTGCATTAATATGTGGCGTAGCCATGCGTTTATTCCTTAATTAATCAAGTTTCACGTAAAAAACGGTGTGTTTTACAGTATCGATTTGCCGTAGTCCATAGGCGACAGGCCAAAGTAGGCCGCGACCGTCTGCCCGATATCAGCGAAGGTTTCACGGTGGCCGTATGACCCCGGCTTCACGTTCGGCCCATAGATCAACACCGGGACGTTCTCACGAGTGTGATCGGTGCCGTGCCAGCTCGGGTCACAGCCGTGGTCGGCCGTCAGAATCAGGATGTCGTCACCCTTCACACGGGACAGCATTTCTGGCAGGCGGCGGTCAAACAGCTCCAGCGCGGCAGCGTAGCCCGGAATATCGCGGCGGTGACCGTAGGCGGAATCGAAATCAACAAAGTTGGTAAATACGATGGTGTTGTCGCCCGCGCTATCCATTTCCTTCAGCGTGGCGTCAAACAGCGCATCGATGCCGGTAGCCTTCACTTTTTTCGTGATACCGACCTGCGCGTAGATATCCGCAATCTTACCGACGGAAACCACTTCGCCACCTTTTTCATCCACCATTTTTTTCAGGATGGTCGGCGCAGGTGGTTCAACAGCCAGATCGTGACGGTTGCCGGTACGCTCGAAGTTGCCGGGTTTGTCGCCGATAAACGGACGTGCGATCACGCGCCCGATGTTGTAGCCGCCTTCGGTCAGCTCTTCGCGGGCAATCTCACACAGTTCGTACAGCTTATCCAGACCGAACGTTTCTTCATGGCAGGCAATCTGGAACACGGAATCCGCAGAGGTGTAGAAAATCGGCTTGCCGGTTTTCATATGCTCTTCAGCCAACTGATCCAGAATCACCGTACCGGAAGAGTGACAGTTGCCCAGATAGCCTGGCAGATTGGCGCGTTTCACCAGTTTTTCCAGCAGTTCCTGCGGAAAACTGTTTTCTTCATCTTTAAAATAGCCCCAGTCGAACAGGACAGGCACACCGGCAATTTCCCAGTGACCAGACGGCGTATCTTTGCCAGAGGAGATTTCGCTGGCGTGCGCGTAAGCACCGATGATGTCCGCGTTTTCATCCAGTCCAGGCGGGAACGTTCCCGTTGAGGCCTCAGCGGCTTTACCCAGCCCCAGACGGCTCAGGTTCGGCAAATGCAGCTTGCCACTGCGCCCTTTATCCGCCGTCCCCGCGGCACACGCCTGAGCGATATGGCCCAGCGTATCCGAACCGACATCGCCAAAACGTTCCGCATCAGCACTGCTGCCGATCCCAAACGAGTCGAGAACCATAATATATGCACGTTTCATTCTTTTTCTCCTGCGCAGCTATGCGCTAACGCCCTGCCGATAGGCAGGGGAAAATCAATTCAAGACGACCACTAACCAGCCCTGTGCGATCACGCTTCTGCGCTCACCCGACGATAGACCATCGGGGTCTTTTCTGGCGCGGTATCGCCCAGTTGGATCGCAGCACGGACTTCATTCGCCGCCTGCTGCCACTGCGCTTCCGTGTTGGCGTGGATCACCGCCAGCGGGCGCTGCGCGTCAACGCGCTCACCCAGACTGACCATGCTATCCAGACCGACGCTGTAATCGATCGTATCCGTGGCCTGACGGCGTCCGCCGCCCAGCGAGACGACTGCCATGCCCAACGCGCGGGTATCCATCGCGGTCACGATGCCTTCACGCGTCGCGAACACCGGCTTACTTAATGTCGCCACTGGCAAATAACGATCGTAGTGTTCGACAAAATCGCCCGGTCCACGCTGTGCGGCGACCATGCGGCCAAAGACTTCAGCAGCTTTGCCGTTATCCAACACGGCTTGCAGACGTGAATGTGCGTCGTCCGCCGAGCTTGCCAGCCCGCCCGCCAGCAGCATCTCACCACATAGCGCCATAGTAACATCATACAGGCGCGGATTGCGGCTCTCTCCCGTCAGGAAACGCACGGCTTCCCGCACTTCCAGCGCGTTACCTGCGCTAGAGGCCAGCACCTGATTCATGTCCGTCAGCAATGCGCTGGTGCGGCATCCCGCGTTATTCGCTACGCCGACAATCGCCTGCGCCAACTGCTCGGACAGTTCATAGGTCGGCATAAACGCCCCCGACCCCACTTTGACGTCCATCACCAGCGCATCCAGCCCTTCAGCCAGTTTCTTCGCCAAAATCGACGCGGTGATTAGCGGGATGGAATCGACCGTGGCGGTAATGTCACGCGTGGCATAAAAGCGTTTATCCGCCGGAGCCAGCGAGGAGGTCTGCCCAATGATCGCGACGCCAACCTGCTGAATGATGCGGCGAAAATCTTCATCGTTCGGGAAAATATCCAGCCCCGGAATCGCTTCGAGCTTATCCAACGTGCCGCCGGTATGCCCTAAGCCGCGCCCTGAGATCATCGGGACGTAGCCCCCGCAGGCGGCGACCATCGGCCCCAGCATCAGCGAAGTCACATCCCCGACGCCACCGGTAGAATGTTTATCCACCAGCGGACCGTTCAGGTTCAAACTCTTCCAGTCCAGCACCGTGCCGGAGTCACGCATTGCCAGCGTTAGCGCCACACGCTCGTCCATCGACATGTCGTGAAAATAGATGGTCATCGCCAGCGCCGCAATCTGGCCTTCGGAGACGGTATTGTCACGAATACCGTTGATAAAGAAGCGGATCTCTTCTTCGCTCAGAGTTTTTCCGTCACGCTTCTTACGAATAATTTCTTGAATCAGAAACAAGGTCTGTACTCCTGATGAATTCTGATGTGGTTCCGCAGCCTGTTGCTGCGATCACATTTGCTGTGGTGTTCCAACGCGGTCATGAATACAAATACTTTTATAAACAATCTGTTGTCACGAATAGCGTTGTCACGAATCACGTCGTCAAAAATAAACTGTCACAAATAAAATAGTGCACCTGTACGCGTGCTTAGTAGCCGCCCTGTGGAGCCGCGGTTCCGTGGCCAAGCGTGGTCAGCAGGCTCGCCAGCAGACTGGACGCGCCAAAGCGAAAATGCTGTGCAGTCGCCCATTCCGCGCCCATGATATCGTCCGCCAGTTGCAGGTAGATGGCGGCATCTTCCGCGTTACGCACGCCGCCGGCCGCTTTAAAGCCAACGCGCTCGCCCACACCTTTATCGCGGATCGCCTTCAGCATGATCGCCGCGCTTTCTGGCGTCGCGTTCACCGGCACTTTACCGGTCGAGGTTTTAATGAAATCGGCACCCGCATCAATGGCAATCTCGCTCGCCTGACGGATCAGCGCTTCCTGTTTCAGCTCGCCCGTCTCGATGATCACCTTCAGCAGAACGTGAGCATCCTGACACACCGCTTTACATGCCTGCACCAGCTCAAAACCAATTTGCGTGTTGCCTGCGATCAGTGCGCGGTAAGGGAATACGACATCAACTTCATCAGCGCCGTAGGCGATTGCAGCTTTGGTTTCTGCAACCGCAATTGCCACATCATCATTGCCATGAGGGAAGTTGGTCACCGTCGCGATGCGGATATCCGGCGTACCCTGCTCACGCAGGATCTTTTTCGCCAGAGGGATAAAACGTGGATAGATACAGATAGCAGCCGTTTTTCCGGCCGGGCTGTTTGCCTGACGGCAGAGTGCCGTCACTTTTTCATCCGTATCATCCTCATTCAGCGTGGTTAAATCCATCAGCGCCAGCGCGCGTTGCGCGGCCGTGGTCAGCTTGGTCATACAACACTCCAACTCGTCAGCCGGTCTAACCGGCCCTGAACATTAACTGGTGAAAAACCAGCACGTTTGGCGAGCGGACTTGGTTCCTTGAAGATAGCGCCCAGGCGAAACAACCTGTAGCGGCACCGAGATCCTTCTCACCGCAATCAGCCTTCCTCTACCCTTCATTCTGTGATTATTTCAACACCGAAAGAATGACATCGAAAGAAACCTATTTATTAGACATTGGAACACGCCATGCCGGACTATTTTGTGCATTCATTCACACTTGATGTAAGAGAAATGCAATAGATAGTAATTATATGTGATTTTTATCACATATACTTCCCTGGATAAGGTTCACCCGATGAATTAACCGTGACAGCCTTGTCGGCCATCTCCCCCTTCATAAAGGAATAAAGAGACCGCGGCACACAGTCGCAGATCGCCCGATGCTTCTGATTGAAGTCATGGAGTAAGCATAGCGGTTTCTCTCTCTAACCACAGGGAGAAACCGCTGGCAGAGCAGGAAAATTATTTCCCTGCGGAAGGTTTACGGTAATCCAGCGCGGGTTTCCGATCGCCCAGCAGCGGCTTATAGTGGAAGTTATCGCCACGACTCTTATCGAACTCCGCTTTCGCCTGTTGAATTAATGCAGGATCGCTCAGTAGCTTCGCTCCTGTGACGGCCAGCGTTTTGGCTGCAACGTCCATGCCTTTATAGCCAATCGCCATGCCGCCGGATGCCACCGCCTGCCAGCTGTGCGCAGGTACACCCGGCACCCAGGTCGCCGTTCCCAGCCCGACCGTCGGCACTACCCAGCTGACATCGCCCACATCGGTCGACGCATAGCCCGTTTCACCAAAATGGTACGGCGCGACCTGACCGGCACTGGAAAGCGGCGGCAGTTTGGATTGATCCAACGTTTTCTGTAGCGCGGTGGCAAAATCCGTATCCGCCTTATCCCACTGCGGTGCCCCGACGCTTCTGAGGCTGTCATCCATCACTTTTCCCAACACGTCATTCGGCAACAGGCTGTACACGCCGCCGAGAATTTCAAATTCATAACGCGTTTCGGTTCCCAGCGCCGCGCCTTCCGCCGCTTTACGGATGCGATCGGTCACGCTGGCGACCACGGCCGGGTCGGGGTGACGCACGTAGTAATACACTTCGGCGAAGTCCGGCACCACGTTCGGCGCTTTACCGCCATCGGTAATCACATAGTGAATGCGCGTTTCCTGCGGCACATGCTCTCGCATCGCATTCACCATAAAATTCAGCGCCTCCACGCCGTCCAGCGCGGAACGCCCTTTCTCTGGTGCCATCGCGGCATGTGCAGAGCGGCCATAGAAACGGAACTTACCGTTCACGTTCGCCAGCGAATAGTCTTGCGAGGCAGAATTCTCATCGCCGGGATGCCAGTGCAGCATCACATCCACATCCTTAAACAGCCCCTCACGTGTCATATAGACTTTACCGGAACCGCCTTCCTCCGCTGGCGTGCCGTACACCCGGATTTGCCCCGGTTTACCCGTCGCCTCCAGCCACTGTTTCAGCGCAATCGCCGCGCCCACCGATCCCGCGCCAAACAGGTGATGCCCGCAGGCATGCCCAGCCTCTATACCCGCAACCGGCGAACGCTCCGGCGTTGCAGCCTGAGAGAAACCCGGCAGCGCGTCCATCTCGGCCAGAATGCCGATAACCGGTCCGCCGGATTTCCCCGCCGTCGCCACAAACGCGGTTGGGATGCCCGCGACACCCGCTTCAACGCTGAACCCAGCGGCTTTCAACTCGTTCTGTAGCAGTTGGGAGGTGTTAGTTTCCAAATAGCCCAGTTCGGGCTTTGACCATATCTGTTGAGCAACGGTCGTCATCTGGCCCGAGTAATTCGTGACGGCGTTCACAATCGTTTCCCGATCTTTCTCTGCCAGTTCAGCGGCATAGCCCAGTGAGAGGAAGCAAGAAGAGAACGCCACGGCCAGCGCGGGCGGTATATATCGTTTCAGTGTCATACGTTTTTCCCTATCCGTAAAAGAAATGCACGTCGGTGAATAACGGCTATTAATGTGATGTCATGCCCGTTCTTTGAAATGCTAGTGTTTTGAAATGCTAATTGTTTGAAATACCATTGGTGTGAAGTGCTATTTATGTTTAGCTGTGCAGAGCCGCTTTTTCAAAAAATAATTCACAGACAACACCATGACCGAACACGCCGAAGACTCCCTCTGGTATCTGTACATACTGCGCACGGTCGCTGGGGCGCTGTACACGGGTATCACAACGGATGTCAGCCGCCGCCTGAATCAGCATCAAACGGGAAAAGGGGCAAAGGCGCTGCGGGGAAAAGGCGAGTTAACGCTGGTGTTTCACTGTCGGGTGGGCAATCGCTCAGACGCGCTCAAACTGGAATATCGCATTAAACAGTTGAGCAAAAACCAAAAAGAAAGGCTGGTACAAGACCAGCCCAGGACGCTATGTATTTCAGATACGATGTATTGATGCGCTATCGGTTAGCAAGTCGCGTTAGAGAAAGCGGTTAAACGGTTCGGCGTACTCCACCAGCCCGCTCGCGCTTTCAAACCCGCTTTCGCCCTCAGGACTTCCCTCACCGACCACATGATTATCTGCCAGCGGATAGACCTGAAAAGCCGATTCGCTGTCTGGCCAGCGACAATGTAGCTGCCGTTCTACCGCCGGAACAAAGCCAAAACGGGAGTAATACGCGGGGTTACCCAAGACCACGACAGCGGTGTAGCCAAACTCATTCAGTGCATCCAGCCCTTCGTAGACCAGCTTCTCCCCTACGCCCTGTCGGCGCAGGCTGTCATCTACCGCCAACGGCGCAAGCGCCACCCACTGGCGATCCTCACCGTCGATCAACACCGGGCTGAATGCCGCGTAGCCCACCACGCCACCTTCATCGTCAGTCGCCACAACGCCGAGCGTCAATAAGCCATCTTCACGCAGTTGATGAACCAGATCCGCTTCCGCGCCCGTTGGAAAAGCACGGCGCAATAAGTTGTCGATCCCGGCGGCATCAACGGGAATTTCCACCCGAACTAGCATGATACTGGCGCGTGATTCGCTGGTTGCACTACGCCCTCCTGTAAGCCGGCTTCCACAAAGTTTGCCAGTTGCAACAGGCCAATGCGCAGCGGCGCAGGCATGGCTTCCAGCTCAATAGCGTCCATCAGGTTCTTCACATACAAACCTAATTCGGTATCACCCTCAATGCGCAGACGACGCTGGAAAAAGAGTGTATCGGGATCTTCTTTACGCGCGGCGATCAAAATCAGATCGTTCGCATCCGCGCTGAAGCTGACATCCGGCGTCTCAGCGTCGCTCACGACCAAACGGCCATCACGCAGCGTCATAAACCACTGCAAGCCGACATCACGCACCTCAATTTTCAGCCAGCGGCTTTCGAGAAATGCCAGATCGCCCTCTTCCAGCGCCTGACGGAACTGCCAGCCCAACATCTGTTCCAAAACCTGACGCTGTAGCGCAAAGGGAGTGAACTTGAGTGGCTTACCTAATAAGCTCGGCCCTTGACGCACAATCTGCGCTCGTAGTTTTTCCAACACTGGCGTACTCCTCTTAAAGCAATCTGACTGTTCAGATAATCTGCAAGCATTTTGCCACATCCACCGCACGCGGCAGAGGTCTATGTCAATAATTTAGTCGGTTATCCGATTATGCCCAACAGATTTTGTCCTTGCGCGACGATTAGCACCATAAACTGCCTTAAATCAAAGTCCTTACCGATTTGGTTAATTAAGATTCCCAATCGTTAACAACATTCATCGACTGATAAAAAATCGCTTACGACAACCCGCAAGGGTGAGAGGCAGAATGCCCGTCATAAACGCGAGCGTCAGTCTGAACATCATTGATCGTACCGAGCAGCTACGGCCCCGAAGGGATTAATGAAGGATTGTGTATGGAACTGCTTTGTCCCGCTGGCAACCTGCCGGCACTGAAAGCTGCCATCGATAATGGCGCAGATGCGGTCTATATCGGCCTGAAAGATGACACCAACGCACGTCATTTTGCCGGGCTTAACTTTACCGACAAGAAGCTACAGGAAGCGCGCGAGTACGTGCATCGTCATCGGCGTAAGCTGCATATCGCCATCAATACGTTTGCGCATCCGGACGGTTATCAGCGCTGGCAACGCGCTGTGGATATGGCTGCGCAGATCGGGGCCGACGTGCTGATCCTCGCCGATCTCGCCATGCTGGAATATGCTGCCGAGCGCTATCCCCATATTGAGCGTCACGTGTCGGTTCAGGCTTCCGCGACAAACACCGAAGCGATCCGCTTCTATCATCGCCATTTCGATGTCTCACGCATCGTGCTGCCGCGCGTATTATCCATCCATCAGGTGAAGCAAATCGCCCGCACCAGCCCCGTGCCACTCGAAGTGTTCGCCTTCGGTAGCCTGTGCATCATGGCGGAAGGCCGCTGCTATCTCTCTTCTTATCTGACCGGTGAATCACCGAATACCGTGGGTGCCTGCTCACCGGCGCGGTTTGTACGCTGGCAGCAGACGGAAAACGGCATGGAATCACGCCTGAACAATATCCTGATCGACCGCTATCAGGACGATGAAAACGCCGGTTATCCCACGTTGTGCAAAGGACGTTATTTAGTCGATGGGCAGCGCTACCATGCGCTGGAAGAACCAACCAGCCTGAACACGCTGGAACTGCTGCCTGAACTGATGGCTGCCAATATTGCCTCCGTGAAGATAGAAGGCCGCCAACGCAGCCCGGCTTACGTCAGCCAGATTACGCAAGTATGGCGACAGGCTATCGATCGCTGCCGCGCCAATCCTGAGACATTCGTTCCTACTCAGGCCTGGATGGATGCGTTAGGTGCGGTGGCTGAAGGCACACAAACCACGCTCGGCGCTTATCACCGCAAATGGCAGTAGCAGGAGAACACATGAAATACGCATTAGGGAATATTCTCTACTATTGGCCTAAAGAGGATGTTGAGGCGTTTTATCAGGCCGCGGTGAACAGCAGCGCCGATATCATTTATCTCGGTGAAACGGTGTGTAGCAAGCGCCGCCTGATGAAGGTGGCAGACTGGTTCACCGTTGCTCGTGAGGTCGCCAACAGCGGAAAGCAGGTGGTGATCTCTACGCTTGCGCTCTTACAAGCGCCGTCTGAGCTTACCGAGCTAAAACGCTATGTGGAGAACGGCGAGTTCTTGCTGGAAGCGAACGATCTGGGCGCAGTTAACATCGCCGCCGAACGCAATCTGCCGTTTGTCGCCGGACACGCGCTCAACTGCTACAACGCGTACACCCTGCGAGTCCTGCATAAACAAGGCATGGTGCGCTGGTGCATGCCAGTTGAGCTTTCCCGAGACTGGCTGCAAAACTTGCTGAATCAGTGTGACGAGCTTGGCTTTCGCCATCAATTTGAAGTGGAAGTACTCAGCTATGGTCATTTACCGCTAGCCTATTCCGCCCGCTGCTTTACTGCTCGTTCAGAAGATCGGCCGAAGGATGAATGCGAAACCTGCTGTCTCAGCTATCCACAAGGCAGAAAAATGCTGTCGCAGGAGAACCAGCAGGTGTTTGTCCTCAACGGCATTCAGACGCAAAGCGGCTATTGCTACAACCTCGGCAACGAACTGACGTCAATGCAGGATCTGGTCGATATCGTCCGGCTGTCCCCGAACGATATCAGCACGCCGGCGATGCTGGATAAATTCCGCGCTAACGAACAAGGCAATGCGCCATTAACGCTGGAAAATCAGGCGGATTGCAACGGTTACTGGCGTCGCGTCGCTGGCCTTGAACTCGTTCAATAACGCATTTCCTTTCAGGGCGGCCAGCCGCCCTTTCCTTCCTAAGCGCACCTTTGAACTACGTATAACCGCGACATTCCCGCATACTGATCTGACTTTCATCATTGACTGACGGCGTTAGCATCCACCGAATGGGTGGAGTCAGTGAACAACAAAGTGAGCCATATTATGTCTACGTCTTCTCAACCCACCGTGTTTTCCGTCCTCGATCTTGCGCCGATTCCGCAAGGTGCGACAGCACGTGACGCCTTCCATCGCTCGCTGGATCTGGCGCAGCATACAGAAAAATGGGGCTATCATCGTTATTGGCTGGCGGAACACCACAGCATGACGGGTATCGCCAGCGCGGCAACTTCCGTGCTTCTCGGCTATCTTGCTTCGGGAACACAGCGCATTCGTCTCGGTTCCGGCGGCGTGATGCTACCGAACCACTCACCGCTCGTCATCGCCGAGCAATTTGGTACGCTGGAATCACTGTATCCCGGCCGTATCGATTTGGGATTAGGCCGTGCGCCCGGCACCGATCAGCGCACCATGATGGCGCTGCGTCGTCACCTCAATGCCGATATCGAAGATTTCCCACGCGATGTGCAGGAATTGCAACGCTATTTCGCCGATGCACAGCCGGGTCAGGGAGTGCAAGCCGTCCCGGGACAAGGCTTACACGTTCCGATCTGGCTATTGGGATCGAGCCTGTATAGCGCACAGTTAGCCGCGAGACTGGGTTTACCTTTTGCCTTCGCCGCGCATTTCGCGCCCGATATGTTGCTGGAAGCATTCCGCCTCTACCGTGAAAACTTTGTCCCTTCTGCCACTCACGCCAAGCCCTACGCGATGGTTTGCGTCAATGTGGTGGCGGCCGATAGCGATCGGGACGCGCGTTTCCTCTTCACCTCGATGCAGCAGCAGTTCATCAATCTGCGCCGTGGTACGCCAGGCCCGCTGCCCACGCCGGTAGAAAACATCGACACGGTCGGCTCACCTGCCGAGCAGTTTGGCGCGGATCAAGCATTACGCCTGTCGATTGTTGGCGATAGCGCGAAAGTCCGTCACGGATTGCAGAGCCTTTTACGTGAAACACAGGCGGATGAAGTGATGATCAACGGTCAAATCTTTGATCATCAGGCGCGACTGCGATCGTTTGAAATCGCAATGGATATACGCCAGACGCTGTAATAACGAATGAGTGAGTTTGTTGTGACCAAAAAAAACGACCCTGAACGGGTCGTTTTGTATTGCAGTAGATTTTTAAAAAATCGTAGCTTATGCGTCAGCAGGACGACGACGTGGAGCGCGTGAAGCGCCGTCACGGTTATCACGGTTGAAAGAACGCTCACGACGCTCACCGCCGTTACCGTTACCTTCACGGCGTTCACCACCGCCGAAAGAGCGACGTGGTGCTGCGCCATCACGACGTTCGCCACCAGGACGACCACCGCCACGACGTTCTGGCTGTGCAACTGCATCACCCATCAACTGCATATTCATTGGTTTGTTCAGAATACGCGTACGGGTGAAATGTGATAACAGGTCGCCCGGCATACCTTTCGGCAGTTCAATCGTCGAGTGAGACGCGAACAGCTTGATGTTACCGATGTAGCGGCTGCTGATATCACCTTCGTTGGCGATGGCACCAACAATGTGGCGAACTTCAACGCCGTCATCACGACCCACTTCAATGCGATACAGTTCCATCTCGCCAGCATCACGACGCTCACGACGTTGTGGACGGTCACCGTCACGGCTGTCACGAGAATCGCGAGGATCACGACGACGATCGCCACGTGAATCACTGCGAGACTCATCACGATCGCGGAATTCGCGACGAGGACGGAATACCGGATCGGGTGGCAGAATCAGAGGACGTTCGCCCTGCGCCATTTTCAGCAGCGCAGCAGCCAGCGTTTCGACATCCAGCTCTTCCTGCGGTTGCAGTTTTGTCAGCAGTGCACGGTACATGTCCAGATCGCTGCTTTCCAGCTGTTGCTGTACTTTAGCGGCGAATTTAGCCAGACGGCGTTGACCCAGCAATTCTGCATTTGGCAATTCCACTTCAGGAATGGTCAGCTTCATTGTGCGTTCAACATTGCGCAGCAGGCGGCGTTCACGGTTTTCGACGAACAGCAGAGCGCGGCCCGCACGACCTGCACGACCGGTACGACCAATACGGTGGACGTAAGACTCGGCATCCATCGGGATATCGTAGTTCACTACCAGACTGATACGCTCAACGTCCAGACCACGCGCCGCAACGTCGGTCGCGATCAGGATATCCAGACGACCATCTTTCAGACGCTCCAGCGTTTGTTCACGCAGCGCCTGATTCATGTCACCGTTCAGCGCGGCGCTGTTGTAACCGCTACGCTCCAGGGCTTCGGCCACTTCCAGCGTCGCGTTTTTGGTACGAACGAAAATAATCGCCGCATCAAAATCTTCCGCTTCCAGGAAACGTACCAGCGCTTCATTTTTACGCATACCCTGCACCGTCCAGTAGCTCTGGCTGATGTCTGGGCGCGTAGTAATGCTTGATTGAATCCGAACTTCTTGTGGATCTTTCATGAAACGGCGCGTAATGCGGCGAATCGCTTCAGGCATGGTCGCAGAGAACAGCGCTGTCTGATGTTCAGCAGGGATCTGAGCCATGATGTTTTCAACATCTTCGATGAAGCCCATACGCAGCATTTCATCAGCTTCGTCCAGCACCAAACCACTCAGGTTGGACAGATCCAACGTACCGCGTTTCAGGTGATCCAGCAGACGGCCTGGCGTACCCACAACGATCTGTGCACCACCACGCAAAGCGCGCAGTTGCACGTCATAGCGCTGGCCGCCGTACAGTGCAACGACATTCACGCCGTGCATATGTTTGGAGAAATCATTGCAGGCCTCTGCTACCTGCACCGCCAGCTCGCGGGTCGGTGCCAGCACCAGAATCTGTGGTGCTTTAAGTTCAGGTTTCAGATTGTTCAGTAATGGCAGAGAGAATGCTGCAGTTTTACCGCTACCGGTCTGTGCCATACCCAGCACATCGCGACCGTTCAGCAGGTGAGGAATACATTCCGCCTGAATCGGAGACGGTTTTTCATAGCCCAAATCAGTCAGGGCATTAAGGATAGAGGTGTTCAGCCCCAAATCGGCAAAAGAAGTTACTAAATCAGTCATGTACACGTGCCTCATTAAACATGGCGGCCAGTCTACATAACTCGTCGTGAAAATTTTCAGTCATTTTCATTGAAAAGTGTGAACCGGCTCAAATTGGATTAAAAAGCGAACAAAAAAGCCCTCACCCGTGAAGGTGATAACCGAAGTTTTTCAGGCTGATTAAGTGTTCGTCAGCTATTGCTGGTCCGATCCTGATAGGTCGTCTTGCTCTTGGCCTAATAGCGCCAATTCCAACAATGCATAGCGGTGCTCAACAAAGTTATGAACGTTGTTGGCAACCGTCAGCTTGAACAGCGCCAAAGCGGTGTTCTTGTCCCCCAGACTTAGGTAGTGCTTACCTAAATAGAAGTCAGTTTCACTGAGATGCTCAGCGAGCGAAGTGTTATCCGTAGCTTCTACCTGTAAACGCTGCATCAGTGTTTTTTCACTGATACTGCCCAGATAGAATTCGACAATATTCCATCCCCAAGGCCCTTTCTTGGCGTCGTCATAGCGTTTCTTCAACGCAATTTTGGCCGTCTCTGGATTGATTTCTCGCTCCACAAGATACAGCCACAACGAACGGAAAGGATCATTCGGATCGTCTCGATAAAACGCCAGCAGATCATCCTGCGCTAACAGGTAGCGACCGCCATAATACAAAGCGATGCCCCGGTTTAAACGCGCGTAATTGTAAGTTGGATCAAGCTCTAGTACAGAATCAAACGCTTCATAGGCAGCATCAAAATTGCCTGCCTGCGTTAAATAGATACCCAAATAGTTAAAAACTTCTGGAATATCAGGGCGGATCGTCAGCGCTTGTGAAAAATCATTCCGCGCCAATGCCCGTAACCCGAGACTATCATACAGCACTCCGCGCTCATATAATAGCTGTGCTCGCTCATCATCGGTTAATGCCCGGCTTGCAAGGATTTGTTCCATGCGTGCCAGGATCACTTCCTGCTGCAAAGTAGGCTGTAACGGAATCGCCAATACTGCGTCTTTACGCCAATCCGTGTTGCTGCATCCTGCCAGCATGAGTGCTGTTGCAACATAACACCAGCGCAAGAAAGGCTTCATTTCCCACTCCCGAAGACAAACATTGGATGAACATCCTGTCCCGGACCGCTCAACGCAAGGTCATCCATTCCCTTACGATACACGCAGCACCTTGCCATGATAATCAGGCAAGGTGCCATAAGACCGTTATCTAACAGTCGTTATTCCTCAGAAGACGGGGCTGCCGCTTCCTGAGTTTGCGCAGTTGCTTCTTTGATGCTTAAGCGCACGCGGCCCTGGCGATCAACTTCCAGAACCTTGACCGGCACTTCCTGACCCATTTGCAGGTAGTCAGTCACTTTCTCTACGCGCTTATCGGCGATCTGAGAAATATGCACCAGGCCTTCTTTGCCGCCGCCAATAGCGACGAAAGCACCAAAATCAACGATGCGGGTAACTTTACCCTGATACACGCGGCCGACTTCGATTTCGGCAGTGATCTCTTCAATACGACGAATCGCGTGTTTCGCTTTTTCGCCGTCGGTTGAAGCGATCTTCACAGTACCATCGTCTTCAATTTCAATAGTCGTACCTGTTTCTTCCGTCAGCGCACGAATCACAGAACCACCTTTACCGATTACATCTTTAATCTTATCGGTACTGATCTTGATGGTGTGAATACGCGGTGCGAATTCAGAGATATCGCCACGTGGTGTGCTGATCGCCTGCTCCATCACGCCCAGAATGTGCAAACGAGCACCTTTGGCCTGATTCAAAGCAACCTGCATGATCTCACGGGTAATCCCTTCGATCTTGATATCCATCTGCAGCGCGGTGATACCTTCACGGCTACCAGCCACTTTGAAGTCCATATCGCCCAGGTGGTCTTCGTCACCCAGAATGTCAGACAGAACAACAAAATTGTCGCCTTCTTTAACCAGACCCATCGCGATACCCGCAACGGCTGATTTGATTGGCACGCCCGCATCCATCAGTGCCAGAGAAGCACCGCAGACAGACGCCATGGAAGAAGAACCGTTGGATTCCGTGATTTCAGACACCACACGCACGGTGTACGGGAATTCGTTCGCCTTCGGCATAACTGCCAACACGCCACGCTTAGCCAGACGACCGTGACCGATCTCACGACGCTTAGGCGAACCGACCATACCGGTTTCACCAACAGAGTACGGAGGGAAGTTGTAGTGCAGCAGGAAGCGATCGGTACGTTCACCGGTCAGTTCGTCAATATTCTGCGCATCACGCTCAGTCCCCAACGTTGCAGTGACCAACGCCTGCGTTTCACCACGGGTGAACAGTGCAGAACCGTGGGTACGCGGCAGTACGCCAGTACGCACATCCAGACCACGAATCATGTCTTTTTCACGGCCATCGATACGCGGTTCGCCAGCCAGCACGCGGCTACGTACGACATTTTTCTCAACGTTACCCAGAATTTCCTGGATATCGCCCGCATTCAGCGTTTCGTCTTCGGCTTGCAGAGCAGCAGCAACATCAGCTTTGATGACGTCAACTTGTGCATAACGCTCTTGTTTTTCAGTGATGCGGTAAGCGTCACCCAGACGTGCTTCAGACAAAGCCTGTACACGCTGCTCTAAAGAAACGTTAACTTCTGGCGCATGCCATTCCCACTTCGGTTTGCCTGCTTCAGCAACCAGAGCGTTAATGTTCTGGATAACGATCTGCTGTTGCTCGTGACCAAACACCACAGCACCCAGCATCTGATCTTCACTCAGAATGTCGGCTTCGGATTCCACCATCAGAACCGCGCCTTCCGTACCTGCAACCACCAGATCCAGACGGCTTTCTTTCAGCTCATCCATCGTTGGGTTCAGGACATACTGATCGTTCAGGTAGCCGACGCGCGCAGCGCCGATAGGGCCGCTGAATGGAATACCAGACAGGCTCAACGCCGCAGAGGCACCAATCATGGCAACGATGTCAGGGCTAACCTGTGGGTTAACAGAAACGACGGTCGCAATCACCTGAACTTCATTCAGGAAACCTTCTGGGAACAGAGGGCGGATTGGGCGGTCGATCAAGCGAGAAATCAGCGTTTCGCCTTCACTTGGACGGCCTTCACGACGGAAAAAACCACCAGGGAAACGCCCAGCAGCGTAAGTACGCTCCTGATAGTTAACCGTTAATGGGAAGAAACTTTGGCCGGGTTTGGCGTTTTTCGCGCCGACCACAGTAACGAATACTGCGGTGTCATCCATGCTTACCATCACAGCGGCGGTAGCCTGGCGTGCCATCATACCGGTCTCTAACGTGACGGTATGCTGACCATATTGGAACTTACGGACGATCGGATTCAGCAAAATAATATCCTTAGCTGGGGCGCGCTACACGTATTCAAGATAAACGCGCCAGTGAACTCCCGACCTTTACACTACATCCTCACGACTAATGACAACCCTTATCTTGCTTATGCAGATAAAGCCTCTCATTAGCCGCGCGAACCTCTGTAATGAAAGATCATATTAACAACAATACACTACTCTGTTTTGCTAACGCTTCCTAGAAGAAAGGGGCCAAAAGAGGCCCCTTCCCACTGAAACTCAGAAGACTTAGCGACGCAGACCCAGACGCTCGATCAGGCTGGTGTAACGTGCTACATCTTTACGCTTCAGGTAGTCCAGCAGCTTACGACGCTGAGAAACCATACGCAGCAGACCACGACGGCTGTGGTGATCTTTTTTGTGCTCAGAAAAGTGGCCTTGCAGATGGTTGATCTGCGCAGTCAGCAAAGCAACCTGAACTTCAGTAGAACCACTATCGTTAGTGCCACGACCGAAGTCTGCTACGATTTTAGCTTTAGCTTCAACACTTAGAGACATTGTAATACTCCAAACATTATAGATAAAAAACAGGCGCCGATCTCTAATTCAGCCACCCAATAGTCAAGCCGCGCTATTCTACCCTCAGCGTTCTGCGATAGCAAGGCAGCAACAGGCGGGTTTACACCGGAAACTCAACAACCAGACGACGTGGCGCAACACGGCCATCGCTATCGATTTCGCCCATTCCGATAAATTTGTGTTCGTCACCTTCGGTGATTCTCACCATGCCGTTCGAGGGCACATTCGCTGCCTGAACCGCTTGCCCCAGCTTCAAATAACCCGCGACAACCGGCGTCAGATTCACCTCAGGAAAATCAATGACTGGGCTTTCCATCGGCATAAGCAGCGGATCGAGACTCTGCGAAAGTGGGAGCTCTTGTGTTTGAGCCTGCTCGGCCAAAGCCGCTAGCTGCTCCAGCGTCACCATTCTTTCGGTAGGATAGGTGGCAACCTGTAAACGACGCAGGTAAATCACATGCGCGCCACAGCCCAACTTTTCGCCCAGATCGTCAATAATGGTACGGATGTACGTGCCTTTCGAACAGTGAATCTCCAGCTCTAGCTCATCACCTTCCCAGCGAATGAACTGCAGTTCGTACACGGTGATTTCACGCGCTTCACGTGGAACCGTCAGACCCTGACGCGCATACTCATACAGTTTACGCCCCTGATACTTCAGCGCCGAGTACATGGACGGCACTTGCTGCGTGGTACCACGAAAACCTTCCAGCGCCTGCTCCAGATCGGTAGCAGAAAAACCAATCGCACGCTCTTCAATCACGTTGCCATCGGCATCAGAAGTGTCAGTCCGTTGCCCAAGTCGGGCAATAACACGGTAGCGTTTATCAGAATCCAGCAGATACTGGGAAAATTTCGTCGCTTCCCCAAGACAAATCGGCAACATACCGGTGGCTAATGGATCCAACGCCCCCGTATGGCCCGCTCTGTTGGCGTTAAAAATCCGTTTTACCTTCTGCAAAACATCATTAGACGACACGCCCTGCGGCTTATCTAATAGCAATACGCCGTGTATATCACGGCCACGGCGACGAGGACGACTCATTAATCCTCCTGATCTTCGCCCGTAACAGAACGACGTTCCGTATCGTTTTTGATCACATTGGTCACCAGATTGGACATTCTCATCCCTTCAACCAACGAGTTGTCGTAGGAAAATGTCAGTGCCGGGACAACACGCAGGCGCATCGCTTTGCCAACCAGGGTACGGATAAAACCAGACGCATCCTGCAGTGCTTTGATTGCCGTTTGAACTTGCTCTGGTTCGTTATCATTCAGGAAGGTCACAAAAACCTTGGCATACGCCAGATCGCGGGACACTTCCACACCGGATACGGTCGCCATGCCGATACGCGGATCTTTCACTTCACGCTGAATGATAATGGCGATTTCTTTTTGCATTTCCTGCGCAACGCGCTGGGTGCGGCTGAATTCTTTTGCCATGATAAATTCTCCAGTAAAAATCGGGGGGCACTAGGCCCCCCTTACGAATCACTTACGTCGTCGCTGAAAACGGATTACGCGATCGTACGTTTGATCTCAATCGTTTCAAAGACTTCGATCATATCGCCAGGGCGAACGTCGTTGTAGTTCTTCACGCCGATACCACATTCCATGCCGTTACGGACTTCGTTAACGTCATCTTTGAAGCGGCGCAGAGATTCCAGCTCGCCTTCATAGATCACCACGTTGTCACGCAGTACACGGATCTTGTTGTGACGCTTAACGATACCTTCCGTCACCATACAACCGGCGATAGCGCCAAATTTCGGTGATTTAAAGACGTCACGCACTTCGGCCAGACCGATGATCTCTTGCTTATATTCAGGCGCCAACATACCGCTCATCGCCTGTTTCACTTCGTCGATCAAATCATAGATGACGGAGTAATAACGCAGATCCAGACTTTCCGCTTCAACGACGCGGCGAGCTGATGCATCTGCACGAACGTTAAAGCCAAGGATAATCGCATTCGATGCCGCTGCCAGCGTGGCGTCCGTTTCTGTGATACCGCCCACACCGGAACCGACGATCTTCACTTTCACTTCATCAGTAGACAGTTTCTGCAGTGAATCGGAAATCGCTTCACAAGAACCCTGAACGTCAGATTTCAGAACGATGTTCAGCTCAGAAACTTCACCTTCTGTCATGTTGGCAAACATGTTTTCCAGTTTAGATTTCTGCTGACGAGCCAGTTTAACTTCACGGAATTTACCCTGACGATACAAGGCAACTTCACGCGCTTTCTTCTCGTCACGAACAACCGTCGCTTCGTCACCTGCAGCAGGCACACCGGACATACCAAGAATTTCTACCGGAATAGAAGGACCTGCGGACGTGATTTCACGGCCTAATTCATCACGCATCGCACGAACACGGCCATATTCGAAGCCGCACAGAACGATATCGCCTTTATTCAGCGTACCTTCACGAACCAGTACGGTTGCAACCGGGCCACGACCTTTATCCAGGAAGGATTCGATCACGACACCGTTCGCCATGCCGCTACGGACCGCTTTCAGTTCCAGAACTTCGGCCTGCAACAGAATCGCATCCAGCAGTTCGTCGATACCGGTACCGGCTTTAGCAGATACGTGAACAAACTGAGATTCACCACCCCACTCTTCCGGCATGATGCCGTACTGAGACAGTTCCGTTTTCACACGATCTGGATCAGAGTCAGGTTTATCGATTTTGTTGACGGCAACAACAACCGGAACCTGAGCTGCTTTCGCATGCTGGATAGCTTCGATGGTCTGAGGCATCACGCCATCATCCGCAGCGACAACCAGTACCACGATATCCGTTGCCTGAGCACCACGAGCACGCATTGCGGTAAACGCGGCGTGTCCCGGCGTATCCAGGAACGTGATCATACCGTTGTCGGTTTCAACGTGGTAAGCACCGATATGCTGGGTAATCCCACCCGCTTCACCTGCTGCTACCTTGGTTGAACGAATATAGTCAAGCAGTGAGGTTTTACCGTGGTCAACGTGGCCCATGATGGTCACGACTGGCGCGCGGGATTCAGCCGCAACACCCGTATCACGGTCGCTCATTACCGCTTCTTCCAGCTCGTTTTCACGACGCAGGATAACTTTATGGCCCATCTCTTCCGCGACGAGTTGCGCGGTTTCCTGGTCGATGACCTGGTTGATGGTTGCCATTGCACCCAGTTTCATCATCGTTTTGATGACCTGAGAGCCTTTAACCGCCATTTTGTTAGCCAGTTCAGCAACGGTAACTGTTTCGCCGATGATCACATCGCGGTTCACTGCCTGAGCGGGTTTATTGAAGCTCTGCTGCAGTGTACTTGGCTTACGTTTACCTTTACCACCACGGGTAACAGCACGCGCTTCTTCACGGTCAGCCTTGGACTCAGACTGGCGATTACCTTTCTTCTGCTTGGTGACTTTGGCTGCGCGAGTACGGGTACGGCGCTCACCTTCAACCTGACGGTCGTTTTCATCTTCCGCTTCGCGGGCATGATGAGAGGTCGTCACATGATAATCGGCAGATTCTTCAGGTTTAGCGCTTTCCGCTTCCCAACGCCCGGCATTTTCTTCAGCCATACGGCGAGCTTCTTCAGCAATACGACGCGCTTCTTCTTCAACCTTAAGGCGTGCAGTTTCTTCTGCTTTACGCTTAAGTTCGGCAGCTTCCGCTTCACGTTTCGCTTTCTCAGACTGAGCCGGCTTGGTCATATTTTCGTTTTGTTGGTTCGTCACTTTTTCTTTTTCCGCTACATCACGCTTAGCTTTTTCAGCGGCCTCACGTTTGGCTTGCTCGTCGGCAGCACGCTTCGCTTTCTCAGCAGCTTCGCGCAGATCGGCCTCGCGTTTAGCCTGCTCTTCAGCGGCACGTTGTGCCTGTTCTTCCGCTTCACGCCGTGCCTGCTCTTCCTCTTCAGCCTGTTGGGCATCAATCGGATCGCGTTTTACATAAGTGCGTGTCTTGCGGACTTCGATCTGCACCGACTTACTTTTGCCGCCAGTGCTAGGGACATTTAACGTGCTGCGCGTTTTGCGTTGCAGCGTCAATTTACTCGGCGCATTACCGCGATCGCGGTTCAGATGCGCCAATAACGTTTCTTTTTCATGCTGGGTCACAGAGTCTGATGCAGACTTGGTCATTCCCGCATCAGCAAACTGCTGTATCAGGCGGTCAACCGGAGTCTGAATCTCTGCGGCCAACGATTTTACGGTTACATCTGTCATGCTGTTCCTTTCCTGCTACAGTTCGTTATTCGTTGTCGTCGCCAAACCAACAGATATTACGTGCGGCCATAATCAATTCGCCCGCTTGCTCATCATTGAGCTCTTCAATATCTGTCAGGTCGTCAACACCCTGTTCAGCAAGATCTTCCAGCGTACAAACACCGATCGCAGCAAGCTTGAATGCCAACTCACGCGACAGCCCAGGCAAGCCAAGCAAGTCTTCAGCAGGTTGACCGTCACCTCGGCTTTCTTCATGCGCCAGTGCCAGCGTTGTTAATGCGGCTTTCGCCCGCTCACGCAATGCTTCAACGGTTTCTTCATCAAGGCCTTCAATGGCCAACAGTTCCTTGATTGGCACGTAAGCCAGTTCTTCAAGGGAGGAGAAACCTTCTTCAACCAGCACGGTGGCAAACTCGTCATCAATATCAAGGTGCTTGGTAAAGACGTCGATTGCAGCATGTGCTTCAGCCTGATGCTTGGCTTGAAGATCTTCCACTGTCATCACGTTCAGTTCCCAACGATCGTCTGAACGATGCTGTTTCAACAGTTGGGAAGCCAAACGTACGTTCTGCCCGTTTCGACCAATCGCCTGAGCCAGATTGCTCGACTCAACAGCGATATCCATCGTGCAGGTATCTTCATCAACCACGATCGATACCACATCGGCAGGTGCCATGGCATTGATGACAAACTGCGCAGGATTATCATCCCACAGAATGATATCAATACGCTCGCCGCCCAGCTCGCTGGAAACAGCCTGCACACGCGCACCGCGCATACCGACGCAAGCACCGACGGGATCGATACGTTTGTCATTCGTCTTCACTGCAATTTTTGCACGTGAACCCGGATCGCGGGCCGCTGCCTTAATCTCGATAACTTCTTCGCCGATTTCTGGCACTTCAATGCGGAAGAGTTCAACCAGCATTTCCGGACGGGAACGGCTGACAAACAGTTGAGCACCGCGAGCTTCAGGACGAACGGAGTACAGCACGCCACGAATACGGTCGCCAGGGCGGAAATTTTCACGAGGCAGCATATCTTCACGGCCAATTACCGCTTCTGCACTGGTGTTAGAGCCATCGATTGGTCTGACTTCAAGCGAAATATTATCACGGTTCACCTTCTTCACGACACCGGTGATAATCTCGCCTTCTTGCTCACGGAACTGATCAACAACCATCGCACGTTCTGCTTCACGAACTTTCTGTACGATAACCTGTTTTGCCGTTTGCGTCGTAATGCGGTCAAACGTTACGGATTCGATTTGATCTTCAACGTAACCGCCGACATCAAGAGCAGGATCTTCAAACTGTGCCGCTTCAAGCGTAATTTCGCGGGTTGGCTGAGTGACTTCATTCACCACTAACCAACGACGGAAGGTATCAAAATCGCCCGTTTTGCGATCGATACTGACGCGGACATCAATTTCCTGCTCATATTTTTTCTTGGTCGCTGTCGCCAGTGCGGTTTCCAGCGCTTCAAAAATCTTCTCGCGCGGGAGGGCTTTCTCATTGGAAACTGCTTCAACAACAGCCAGAATCTCTTTGTTCATCCTAGTTGCCTCATCCAAACTTTAAAAGTGGGGTACAAGATTCGCTTTCTGAATGTTGCTCAGCGCGAATACTTCATCTTTGCCTTCCACTGTTATGGTGATCATTTCGCCGTCAACAGCTTTGATCACACCCAACCATTTACGGCGATTCTGGACTGCCATACGCAGCACCACTGTGACCTCTTCACCGACGAAATGCAGATAATGTGCTGCCGTGAATAAGGGACGCTCAAGCCCTGGAGACGACACCTCCAGGTTATAGGCGACGGTGATTGGATCTTCTACGTCCAATACTGCACTGACCTGGTGGCTGACATCAGCACAATCATCAACAGTGATCCCATCTTCACTATCAATATAGATACGCAGCGTCGATTGGCGACTGCGGATGAACTCAATCCCAACCAATTCGTAGCCTAACGCGGCAACGGGTGCTGAAATCATCTCTGTTAATTTTTGCTCTAATGTGGACAAGTCCACCCCCAAGACATAAAAAAAGGGCCTAATAGCCCAGTTGTTTGTTGCCAAATAACAAAAAACCCCGAAAGATCGGGGCTTTATGCAACTGGACCCTAATACCGCTAACCAGCGCGGCATAACTTTCGGTGAAGGATTTTTTCAAAAATCACTGCAAAAAGAGATAGAAATTGAGTGAAGAACGTATTTGAAAAAACACTTTACTGGAAGTTAAGTGGTTGCGGGGGCCGGATTTGAACCGACGACCTTCGGGTTATGAGCCCGACGAGCTACCAAGCTGCTCCACCCCGCGTCCGAAATCGTGGCAAATACTACGCTGACAACTGCATAAATGCAAGTCATCCATAGGATTGGTTCGAAGGCGATTTTTATACGTGTAATACGCTTTTTTGTCAAGAATCATAAAGGACGTAGAAGCGGCCATCGCGATGATGGGCATTCTACTAGGGAGCAGATCTTGTGTCGTCACGCTAGCTGCAAAGCGAGCCAACCGTTGCAAAAAGGCACGGACGCCAGAAATAGCTGAAAGACGCGACGCTGTGGGGGATTCCCTGATGCTTAAAAATAAAACAATAACTGAATATATAATAGGATAAAACTTATCTTCGTTCTTCTAATAGTACGATCGCAGCTTGTGTTCTGTTACGCACATTAAGCCGCCTGAAAATCGACTCCAGGTGTGACTTCACGGTGCCTGCACTGATGTTTAATGTTCGACTGATTTGTTTATTAGAAGCCCCTGACGCAATCAGTTGCAGAACCTCATGCTGCCTTTCACTGAGTTTGCCTTTTACACTGTTATCGACACTCCCCCCTCATAAATCACCCCATCATCCGGCAAACAGACCATACCCATCGACACCGTTTTTAATGCCTGAGCAATAGAATCAACTGGCGATGTTTTAAGAATGACGCTCATCACATGTTTTTTCAGATAATTATTCAAAATATGTCTTTCAATCGCATAAACCATAATAATCACACTGACGTTAATATATTTTTCATGCAGTGCTTCAAGGAAAAAACTGTACTCGCCACCTTCTTTATTACAATTGAGTAAAATAAAAGTGTTGTTCATCACCTCAAGGAAAGGCCATACATCGTCAATATCTTTTACACCAACAATATTGGCATCGTGCATAAAATCATTCAGCCCAACAGATAACCCTTGAATGAAAACAAGGGGCTTGTCAATAATAACAACATTCACTATGCAATCTCCATTTACCTTTATTTTATTAAAAATGCCCTCTAAGAAGTTTTAGCCTATCTTGAAAGATATGATGTCACGCCATTTGGCATATGCCGTCTACCTTATAGACTGAGCCATATTTATTCGCGCATACTGACATGATAATTTCAGAAAGCCGCCCCAAAGAGGAATACTCTTAGCAATGAAACATCATCTCAAAATAAGACCTAACGGCGTAATGATTTCATAAACACACAAAACACACAAAACACACAAAACACACAAAACACACAAAAATATTTATTGCCAATTTAAAACAGGAAAAATAAAAGAGAGGGAAATTTCCATGTCATATTACATTATATATCTAACACAATGACGGATACGCACCACCCTTATTAGCTGTTAACGTTTTCTCAAATTATAATTTATTTAACCCCAGGCTATTCATGTCTATTCTCTGAAGAATAAGATAAGGAGAACGTATGTCGTTTAAGAACTGGATAACGGGGGAAAATAAAAAAACAGACAAGGGTGATAATGCCCAAGGGAAAAATCACCTCATCTTTAGACGATCATAACATCACTAATTTTCACGTCAGCATGTCGCCTTCAGGCAAAAACAAAAAAGGCAGAAATAATCAGCACGTCGATATAGAAATGCAATTCACTACGCTGGATCCTCCAGAAAGCATTATGCGGTTAATTGATGAATACACCAAT
This sequence comes from Pectobacterium sp. CHL-2024, assembly GCF_044751765.1. NCBI lineage: Bacteria > Pseudomonadati > Pseudomonadota > Gammaproteobacteria > Enterobacterales > Pectobacteriaceae > Pectobacterium > Pectobacterium sp. CHL-2024. The sequence continues at coordinate 183,719 of NZ_JBIXKO010000004.1, forward strand.
CTCGTTCTTCCCCGAATAACACAAGAGGAAAAAAATAATGGCTAATATTCCAGACACGTTCAATGAAGCGGGTCTCTCTCTGATTAAGAGTTTTGGAGGTCTGAAATTAACAAAATATCGCGACACAGCAGGTAAATTGACGATTGGATATGGACATTTAATACTGCCGAATGAAAACTTTGATAATTTAATTACCCTCCAGGAAGCGGATTTATTGTTACGGTAGGAATTAAAAACAGCGGAAGCGGGTGTTCAGCATTATGTGAACGTTGACCTCAACGGAAATCAATTTGGTGCATTAACATGCATTTACCTACAACCTGGGAGTCAATAGCCTGAAGACGTCGACATTATTGCGCCTGCTTAACCAAGGTGACTATGCTGACGCGCCGATCAATTTCCACGCTGGGACAAAGATGGTGAGCAAGTCGTGGAAGGACTCCTTCGTCGTAGATAAGCAGAGAAAGCCCTTTCCCTACAAGCCATCACACTAAATTAATAGTCAACAGAAGTTAAAAAACGCTATTTTACAGAGTAAATCATCGTGGATATATTATGGATAATTCACAACTCCCTATCATTTATGACATCACTGTTCAGTGATATTTTTGCATCAGTTGCAGGACTATTCGGCGGCCTCAGTATTTCTTTTTTTGGCGACCGCAGAAGCTGAATAATTATGACCAATTCATTGCCGCATTAATCATTATCATCATCAGCATTTCAACTGCCTTCTCACTTCACTGGTAGGGATTATCGCCGAATTGCTGCACGTTAATATTAGTAAAATGGAGAACGCAATTGGATTAGGCTATCTGGTTGGCGCTATTAGCGTAGGGCTGGTTACGCTGCTGGCAAATTTCTTCAGCTATCGAGAGAACAACGATATTCTGGATGCTGCATCGGAAATAAAACAGGCTACCGATGCCTGGCCGCGTCAGATGAGGCTATTCACCACGCCAGAGGGGAAAGGCTATAAGTTCAGCTTCAAGACTCGGGGCGTGCTTGAGCTGGCATGGCAAGAACACGCGTTCGGAAGCATAGGCCACGGCGCTCCAACGGCTGACCTCACACCACAATCGATTGACGCCATCAAACAGCGCTGCACCACGCGGGTTCCCTACGCGCCGTTTATCACCGAGCCGGGTAATGCCAACACGGGCGAGAATTTCCTGTCGTTTAGCCAGCGTTGGAACAACCACCGCGAGATAAACGTGTGGGACTGGTTCCTGAGTCGATTGGGCCTGGAGAATTTCAGGACTTTATCAATATCCTGCAAGCCCATATCTATGCGACGGACGCTTACCGTGGCGAGCGCTACTCAGGTGATGTGCTGGTCGTCGAGGCAGAAGATATTTTACCCGGTCGTATCCGCCTGCCAGAGTCAGGACTGGGGTGGCGTCGCCTCACTTCAGGTTGTCTGACGGTACTGCCGACCGTCCGGCGATCATATCTCAATGATGAACGCACCGCACATTTCCCGCATAGCCGAACAGCTCAAAAAAGTATGGCAATAACACATTCGCCGTCTGCGGTTTCGAACGCAGAACGGCGATTTTATGACGTTAGTGAGGAGAAAACATGGGCCATCCCCCGTCGTTAACCGTTTGGCGATATCTGGTATCGCGCGATGCGCTTCTGACCATCATCATACCGGTCGTTATGTATAACATCGCATTTTTACAATGGGGGGCTGGCGTCGCGCTGTTAATAACAGCGATCTATTCCGGTATACTGCAACTCATCAGCCGCTGGCAAGGTTACCTGCCAATCATTGCTCTCATCCTGGTATCGGGGCTTAGCCACTACCTTTATCTGGAAGGCGTCATCCTGTTTGATATCCATCAAGAGAGCGTCTTTTTGTCGGTCAGCGGCGCAATTTCAACCGTGATTATTTTTTACCATTTACAGCATCAAGGGGCGTCCGGTCATACAAACATTGGCGGAACAAGCCACGCCAGCGCTTAAGACACTCCCCTGTGTACCTCAGGATTTTATTACGCATCGCCTGCCGCCAACGGCTCTGTCACCCTCTATTTTTCTCGGCGTGGTAGGCACACCGGGACGTTCCGCTTATTTTGGCATGAACAAAATTGCCAAACCCAAAGCGGGAGAGATGCAGGTGGTTTCCGCCGCATCAGGGGGCGTAGGTTCCGTCGTCGGTCAGTTAGGTAAACAGGCAGGATGCCATGGAGAAAGGGCAGTTAAAATATCGAGAGAACATTATTGAGGGAATAGAGAATGCGCCTCAAGCCTTTATCGACTTATTAGACAGCAAACACTTTGGCAAGCAGCTGGTGCGCCTGTAAGGCGCTGAGACAGTAAATTAAAGACAAAAAAATAGACGTCGATTGACGTCTATTTTTTATGTTGGTACCGAGGACGGGACTTGAACCCGTAAGCCCAATCGGGCACTACCACCTCAAGGTAGCGTGTCTACCAATTCCACCACCACGGCATCACAATTACTGCTTTAAAACGCTTACTTCGGAATGTCACTCGCCGGCGTTGAAGGCGCAGCAGGCGTTGTCGTCTGCTCGGCTTTTTCTGGCTGGCTCAGGTTATCCCATGCACCGCCTCTTTTCTGCAGCGAACTTAAGTTGCCCAGAATGAGACTGATAATGAAGAACAGGGTCGCCAGTATCGCCGTCATGCGGGTCATGAAATTACCAGAGCCGCTCGAACCGAACAAAGTGGCAGAAGCACCTGCTCCGAACGACGCTCCCATATCAGCACCTTTACCCTGCTGCAGCATGATCAAGGCAACCAGCCCGATCGATACTAACAGGAAAATCACTAATAGAGCTTCGTACATAGTCGTACCCGTTAACCGTTTTCCCCATGATTCATGGAGATGCTATATTCTGGCGGTAAACCGCGTGTCATTCCGCGAAGTAGGATGTAGAACATCCCTTATCAAGCGGGTCTGAATACTAACCAAAGGATGTAGCGTACGCAAGGGTAATTTGGTCACCACAGGTTGATTGCAGAAAAAAACAGCGGCTTTCGACGCAAGAGACCTATCGAAAGCCTTATCTCCCTGATTGGCGAATCAAAAACGCCCTCAGCCAGCGGCTTTTACTGCATCGGCAATACGATTCGCCAACGCGATGACCGTCTCTTCGTGTTCACCCTCAACCATAACGCGAATGAGTGGCTCAGTACCGGATTTACGCAGCAATACCCGCCCGCGTCCGGCCAATTCTTTTTCCACATCCTGCGTAATCTGCTGCACGTTTTTGTCTTCAAGCGGATCGTGTTCGCCTGTAAACCGCACATTGACCAGAATCTGTGGAAACAGCTTCATACCGCTGCATAAATCATGCAGGCTCATATGGTTTTTCACTATCGCGGTAAGGACTTGCAAACCGGCAATCACACCGTCGCCCGTCGTGGTTTTATCCAGCAGGATCACATGACCGGAGTTTTCTGCCCCGATGCGCCACCCTTTTGCCTGCATCATTTCTAATACATAGCGGTCGCCCACTTTGGCACGAGCAAACGGGATACCCAGCTGCTTTAACGCCACCTCAAGCCCCATGTTACTCATCAACGTGCCCACTGCGCCGCCACGTAGTTGCCCCTGGCGTAAACCTTCGCGAGCGATGATATACAGGATCTGGTCACCATCAACCTTGTTGCCTAAATGGTCGACCATGATGAGCCGATCGCCATCGCCGTCAAACGCCAGCCCAACGTCCGCTTTTTCAGCCAGTACGCGCGCCTGTAGCTGTCTGACGTCCGTCGCCCCGCATTCTTCATTGATGTTCATCCCATCAGGCTCACAGCCAATGGCGATGACTTTAGCGCCAAGCTCGCGCAATACGCTAGGGGCGATATGATAGGTAGCGCCATTGGCACAATCGACGACAATCTTTAAACCGTTAAGGCTCAGTTCGCTCGGGAACGTTCCCTTACAAAATTCGATGTAGCGTCCAGCAGCGTCAACAATGCGGCTGGCTTTGCCTAATTCAGCAGACTCAACACACGTCAGCGGTTTTTCCAGCTCAGCCTCGATCGCTTCTTCTACGTCATCCGGCAGCTTGGTGCCGTCAATGGAGAAGAATTTAATACCGTTGTCGTAATACGGGTTGTGAGAAGCAGAAATCACGATACCCGCTTCAGCACGGAAAGTACGGGTCAGATAAGCAACCGCAGGCGTCGGCATCGGGCCGGTAAAAGAGGCCGACAAACCCGCAGCTGCCAGTCCGGCTTCCAGCGCAGACTCCAGCATATAGCCAGAAATACGGGTATCTTTGCCGATGATAATCTTACGAGAACCATGCCGCGCGAGAACTTTCCCAGCGGCCCAACCCAGTTTAAGCACAAAATCAGGGGTAATCGGCGTATCGCCAACCTTGCCACGTACGCCATCGGTACCAAAATATTTGCGGTTACTCATCTCGTTTTTATTCCTTCGCAGAAAGGGTGGCCTCAACAATGCGCATGGCATCAGCCGTTTCTTTAACATCGTGCACGCGAATAATCTGTGCTCCCTGCATCGCCGCAATCACTGCGCAGGCGATGCTGCCGTGAACCCGCTGCGCGGGCGGCACATTGAGGATCTGTCCAATCATGGATTTCCTCGACATGCCAACCAGAAGAGGCAGTTCAAAACGATGTAACTCGCTCAGACGAGCCAGAAGCGCATAGTTATGGGCAAGATTCTTACCGAATCCGAACCCAGGATCCAGCAATAGCTTACTTTTCGGAATATTGGCGCTCACACAGCGATCAATCTGCTGCTGCAAGAAATCGCCAATGTCCTGCATCAGGTCATCATAATGCGGTTTGTGCTGCATAGTTCTCGGCATACCCTGCATATGCATCAGGCATACTGGCAAACCTGTTGCCGCCGCCGCTTCCAGAGCTCCGGGCTCTTGCAAAGCGCGAATATCATTAATCAGATGTGCTCCCGCCTGCGCCGATGCTGTCATCACTTCCGGCTTTGAGGTATCGACCGAGATCCATACGTCAAAGCGTTTAGCAATGGCTTCAACTACGGGTACCACACGGTACAACTCTTCTTCCGTGCTCACTTCAGCCGCACCGGGACGCGTCGATTCACCGCCAATATCAATCAGGGTCGCACCAGCGTTAACCATCTCCTGAACGTGCAGTAATGCCGCATCGAGCTTGTTGTGTTTACCACCATCGGAAAAAGAGTCCGGCGTGACGTTAAGAATGCCCATGATGTGTGGGCAGGAAAGATCCAGCGTTGAGTCTCTGGCGACCAGTTGCATGATTTACCTCCGCAGTCTGGTGTAGTTAGCATGAAATGTGGTTCGAAGAACACTCCCAGTAAAAAACCCCAGCCTGAGCTGGGGTTTCGTAAGTTACAGATGTGAATCGCAGGCGGATTATTTGTCGTCCACTTGCTCAGACATCGTATTACCAGGATTAGGCGTCTGCGGCTCATCCACTGGCGTAGGGGCTTTAGGTGTACCGCCACCGTTACCAGAATCGTTGTCAGAACGAGACTCTTCCCAACCTGCTGGCGGACGTACTTCTTTCTTACGTCCCATCAGGTCATCGATCTGCGGCGCATCAATGGTTTCATACTTCATCAACGCATCTTTCATTGAGTGAAGAATATCCATGTTTGCCATCAACAGTTCACGAGCACGCACATAGTTACGTTCAATCAGCGATTTTACTTCCTGATCGATAATACGCGCGGTTTCATCTGACATATGCTTGGCTTTTGCCACGGAACGACCGAGGAATACCTCACCGTCTTCTTCCGCATAGAGCAATGGACCGAGTTTTTCAGAGAAGCCCCACTGCGTCACCATGTTACGAGCAATCGAGGTTGCCACTTTGATGTCGTTGGACGCGCCCGTAGAAACATGTTCCACGCCATAAATAATTTCTTCGGCCAGTCGACCACCGTACAGCGTAGAGATCTGGCTTTCCAGTTTCTGACGGCTGGCGCTGATCGCATCGCCTTCAGGCAGGAAGAATGTCACACCCAGCGCACGACCACGCGGAATGATCGTCACTTTATGAACCGGATCGTGTTCTGGTACCAGGCGACCAATGATGGCGTGTCCCGCTTCATGATACGCCGTCGATTCTTTCTGCTTCTCAGTCATTACCATGGAACGGCGCTCTGCACCCATCATGATTTTGTCTTTCGCTTTCTCGAACTCGACCATCGAAACAACGCGTTTGTTGCCACGAGCGGAGAACAATGCGGCTTCGTTAACCAGGTTAGCCAAATCCGCACCAGAGAAGCCTGGCGTACCACGTGCAATCACTGACGCATCGATATCTGGAGACAGCGGTACGCGGCGCATGTGAACTTTCAGAATCTGCTCACGACCGCGAACATCTGGCAGGCCAACCACAACCTGACGGTCAAAACGACCTGGACGCAGCAACGCTGGGTCAAGAACATCAGGACGGTTGGTTGCGGCGATGACAATAATGCCCTCGTTGCCTTCAAAGCCGTCCATCTCAACCAGCATCTGGTTCAGCGTTTGTTCACGTTCATCGTGACCACCGCCTAAACCTGCGCCACGCTGACGGCCAACGGCGTCGATTTCATCGATAAAGATGATACAAGGTGCGGCTTTCTTCGCCTGTTCGAACATGTCACGGACACGAGAAGCACCGACACCGACAAACATTTCAACGAAGTCAGAACCGGAAATCGTAAAGAAAGGCACTTTCGCTTCACCGGCAATTGCTTTTGCCAGCAGCGTTTTACCGGTTCCCGGTGGGCCGACCATAAGAATACCTTTCGGGATTTTACCGCCCAGTTTCTGGAAACGGCTAGGTTCGCGCAGGTACTCGACCAGTTCGCTAACCTCTTCCTTCGCTTCGTCACAACCCGCTACATCAGCAAACGTCGTCTTGATCTGATCTTCAGTCAGCATGCGCGCTTTGCTCTTGCCGAAGGACATAGCGCCTTTACCGCCGCCGCCTTGCATTTGACGCATGAAGAAGATCCAGACGCCAATCAGTAGCAGCATCGGGAACCAAGAAATAAAGATAGAAGCCAGCAAGCTCGGTTCTTCCGGCGGCTCACCAACGACTTTCACGTTCTTCGTTAGCAGGTTATCCAGTAGCTTGGGGTCATTGACAGGAATGTAAGTCGTGTATCTGTTGCTGTCTTTTTTGATAACACTGATCTCACGCCCGTTAATACGTGCTTCACGGACCTGATCCTGATTCACTTCGGTCAAGAAGGTTGAATAATCCACCCTACGGCCATTCGACTCGCTGGGCCCAAAGCTCTGGAAAACAGACATCAGCACCACTGCGATGACTAACCAGAGAATTAGGTTTTTCGCCATGTCACTCAAGGGATTAACCTCATATTACAACTGTGTTAAAAAACAGCGTTAGGGTACTACAGTTTCCGCCCTGTCGCTACAATATACACTTCACGAGACCGGGCACGTGAGGCGTCTGGTTTACGAATTTTCACTTTCGTAAACAGGGAGCGAATTTCCCGCAGGTATTCATCAAAGCCTTCTCCCTGAAACACTTTCACCAGGAAACTTCCGCCTGGCGCTAATACATCCCGACACATACCAAGTGCTAATTCAACCAGATACATCGACTTCGGAATATCAACGGCTGGTGTACCACTCATGTTAGGGGCCATGTCAGACATCACCACCTGAACTTTGCTATCGCCAACCCTTTCGAGCAAGGCTTTAAGGACCAGTTCATCACGAAAGTCCCCTTGCAGGAAATCGACGCCAACAATCGGATCCATCGGCAAAATATCACACGCGATAATTCGACCATTTCCACCAATTTGCGTGACCACATACTGTGACCAGCCGCCCGGCGCAGCGCCTAAATCCACAACTGTCATACCGGGTTTAAACAGTTTGTCGCTCTGCTGTATTTCGTCAAGTTTAAACCAAGCACGCGAGCGCAGCCCTTTTTTCTGGGCCTGCTGCACATATTTATCGCTAAAGTGTTCCTGCAACCAGCGACTGGAACTTGCAGAACGCTTTTTATTCGCCATCGATTTTCCAACTATTCTCAGTAACACGCTCGTGGTGGGGAGAAACTTCTCACATATTACCAATCAGAACAGTCAAATTGGTTATAATCATGAGATGGCGGTAGAATGACCCGTTTTCAATCCCAACCTAAGTAAAAAAGACAATGAACCTAAGTAATAAACAAAAACAACACCTGAAAGGCTTGGCACATCCGCTAAAACCGGTTGTCATGCTGGGCAATAACGGTCTCACCGAAGGTGTTTTGGCTGAGATCGAACAAGCATTGGCACATCACGAACTGATCAAGATAAAGGTAGCGACAGAAGACCGCGAAACCAAAGCCTTGATTGTTGAAGCGATTGTTCGTGAAACGGGTGCAGCTAACGTTCAGGTTATCGGCCATACGTTGGTGCTCTACCGTCCTGCGAAAGAACGTAAAATTGTGTTACCACGATAACACTTTTTATTTCTGGATACTCGGTTTTAACGGAAAGGTGCCACGCCTCTCGGTTAGAGAAAAGGCCGCAAGCGGCCTTTTTCTTTTCTTTACAATTTTTGCTGTTTTAATCAACAATACGGCAAAGTTTACAGATATTCGACCTTCAGGATCTCATATTCCACGTCGCCGCCCGGCGTACGGATAACCACAACGTCATCTTGCTCTTTGCCGATCAGACCACGCGCGATGGGCGAATTTACCGAGATCAGATTCTGTTTAAAATCTGCTTCGTCATCACCAACAATCCGATAAGTTTGCTCTTCATCGTTATCCAGATTCATCACCGTCACGGTGGAACCAAAAATAACACGCCCGTTCGCAGTCATCTTCGTAACATCGATAACCTGTGCGTTAGATAATTTAGCTTCAATGTCTTGAATACGTCCTTCACAGAAGCCCTGCTGCTCGCGTGCGGCATGATATTCTGCATTCTCTTTCAGATCGCCGTGCTCACGCGCTTCGGCAATCGCCGCAATAATTTCAGGTCGACGCACAGATTTCAGGTGGTCAAGCTCTTCGCGCAATTTTTCAGCGCCACGCAACGTCATCGGAAATTGTTTCATATTGTCTATACCTCTAAAAAAGTCCGTAAGACTCAAATAATCGTCATCCTGACGCGCTAAAAATCAAAGGCGACGGAGTCTCTGCAACGTGCCAGTCCTCACTGGACATAAAACAAAAGCAACCAGCCCCGGAACAAAATTTCCAGGCTAGCAGCGGTTTTGCATTTTGATACGTATTTTACCCCAGAGTTCAATGAGGGTCATCGTTTACTTTAGACCTTGTTGCGCCGTAGTATGACCACACGTTACCCCGTTATTAGCTGAGATTATGCGTTTTTCATCGATTGTTACCGGACTTGCCTGCGCTTTTGTTCTGCATGCCAATGCAGCTTCTGTTGAGGATCATCGCCAATATTTACCAGACGGTGCCAATTTGGCGCTATTGGTACAAAAAGTTGGCGCAACAACACCCAGTATGGCCTTCAATAGCCAGCAAATGGCGCTTCCAGCCAGTACGCAAAAGGTGATAACCGCATTAGCTGCATTACTGCAATTAGGTCCAGATTATCGGTTCATCACCACGATGGAAAGCCACGGACCTGTTACCAGCGGTATTCTGAACGGTAATCTCATCGTACGATTTAGCGGCGATCCTACGCTTAAGCGCCAGCAAATACGGAATATGGTGCAGGAATTAAGAAAGCGCGGGATACAGGAAATCTCGGGGGATGTTCTGATCGACACCTCAGTGTTCGCCAGCCACGATAAAGCGCCGGGCTGGCCCTGGAACGATATGACACAGTGCTTCAGCGCCCCGCCGGGTGCCGCGATTGTCGATCGCAACTGCTTCTCCGTCTCACTCTACAGTGCACCTAAAGCGGGTGATAATGCGTTTATCCGCGTTGCATCCTATTATCCGGTGCAAATGTTCAGCGAAGTCCGCACGCTGGCTAAAGGTTCAGCCGATGCCCAATACTGCGAATTGGATGTAGTCCCCGGGGAATTAAATCGCTTTACGCTTACCGGCTGTCTGGTTCAGCGTACAGAACCGCTTCCGCTGGCGTTCGCGATTCAGGATGGAGCCAGTTATGCCGGTGCTATCGTTAAAGATGAGCTACAGCAGGCTGATATCCGTATTAAAGGCAGCCTTCGTCGCCAGACGCAGCCTGGTCCGGCAGGAAGCGTACTGGCTCAGACACAATCAGCGCCGTTGCACGACCTGCTCACTATCATGTTGAAAAAATCAGACAATATGATTGCCGATACGGTCTTTCGTACTATTGGGCATGAGCGTTTTAGCGTGCCGGGTACGTGGCGCGCTGGTGCAGATGCCGTGCGACAAATTCTGCGTCAGAAGGCGGGTGTGGATTTAGGAAACAGCATTGTTGTCGATGGTTCAGGCCTGTCGCGCCATAACCTGATTTCACCGGAAACGATGATGCAGGTCTTGCAGTACATCGCACAGCACGATAATGAACTGAATTACATCACGATGCTTCCGCTTTCCGGCTATGACGGCACGCTGCGTTATCGTGGCGGCCTGCATGAAGCTGGCGTGGATGGCAAGGTTTCGGCTAAAACCGGGGCATTGCAGGGCGTATACAATCTGGCAGGCTTCATTACTACCGCGAGCGGCCAGCGTATGGCATTCGTCCAGTTCCTGTCTGGCTATGCCGTGCCGCCAGAAGACCAGCGCGCACGTCGCGTCCCTCTGGTGAGATTTGAAAGCCGTCTCTATAAAGATATTTATCAGAGCAATTAAAAGAACAACGCGGGCTTACCCTGATAGGATAAGCCCGCGTATGTAAGACCTGACTAACAGAAGAACGAATTACTTTTGATAGATGATCTCAACACCTTCATCATCTTCATCGTCCCAGTCATCATCCCACTCTTCTTCGGCTTCTTTTTCTATTTCAGCCAGCTGTTCGCGGTGATAATCATCCCACATGAACTCAACTTTTTCCGGTGCGCTTTCGGCAATTGCCGTTACTTTCGGATTGGCTTTCAGGAAGTTCATCACATCCCAGCAAAGTGGGTTGACGCCTTCACGGTTCGCTGCAGAGATCAGATAGTATTTATCATCCCAGCCAAGCGCAGCCGCAATCTCTTTGGCACGTTTTTCCGCTTCAGCCTTATCGATCAAATCAACCTTGTTGAAAACCAGCCAACGCGGTTTTTCTGCCAAACCCGCGCCATACTGCTCTAACTCGTTGATAATGATTTTGGCATTTTCAATTGGATCTGACTCATCAATCGGTGCTAAATCAACCAGATGCAACAGAACACGGCAGCGTTCAAGGTGTTTCAGGAAGCGAATCCCTAACCCAGCGCCTTCAGATGCGCCTTCAATCAAACCAGGGATATCCGCCACAACGAAACTCTGCTCGCTATCCATACGGACAACACCAAGGCTCGGCACCAGCGTGGTAAACGGATAATCCGCTACTTTCGGCTTTGCTGCTGATACTGCGCGGATAAAGGTCGATTTACCTGCGTTAGGCAGGCCAAGCATACCCACGTCAGCCAGCAACAGCAGTTCCAGCGTCAGCTCACGCTCTTCGCCTTTCGTACCGCTGGTCTTCTGACGAGGAGCACGGTTGACGGACGATTTAAAACGCGTGTTACCTAAACCATGCCAGCCGCCTTTCGCCACCATCAGGCTCTGCTGATGGCGGGTCATATCGCCCAGCACTTCGCCGGTTCCCTGATCCAGAACACGGGTACCGACAGGCACTTTAATCGTAATATCTTTGCCGCGTTTACCCGTACAGTCACGACTTTGCCCGTTTTGTCCACGCTCAGCGCGGAAGGATTTTTCAAAACGATAGTCGATCAGCGTGTTCAGGTTTTCGTCTGCCAGCAGATAAACGTCACCGCCATCGCCGCCGTCACCACCGTCCGGACCGCCGTTGGGAATATATTTTTCACGGCGAAAGCTGACACAACCGTTACCGCCATCGCCTGCCACAACGAGAATTGTGGCTTCATCTACAAACTTCATTGATTCTCTCCGCAAAAAACCAATAGAGAATATCTACGTGTTTTAGGCTTGTTATTGGTTCTTCTTGGCGTAACTTTTTGATTTTACGGCATGTAGCGTATTTCTACTCACCATTAAAAAACTGACGCACCAGAACGCATTCCAGCAAAGGAGCGGATTGTACCTGCCTGCTCCAATAATTTCATCTGTATTAAAAATAAACAACACATGCAGAATGTCAAAAGGCGGCCGTGACCGCTGCAATACGCTTTCTTTTAGGCTACTTCTGCACCATCAATGGCGGAACGGGTTCTTTCTTGCCGGGTAAGAGGCGATGCCCGATAGCGGAAAACATAGCGCCCGCAACAACGACAAAAGCTCCCACATAACCGACCCAATTCAGTACTGGCGCAGCAAAGAAAGTCGGCCATCCTAATGCCAATAGATCGGAAAACAACAGCGTAAACAACGGCGTCAACGTAATGACCGCACTCACCTGTGATGCCTGCCAGCGAGCCATTGCCTCCGCCAGTGCGCCATAGCCAATCAAGGTATTCGCACCGCAAAATAGCAGGCAAATAAGCTGCCAGTTGCTCAGTTGAAAAATAACCTCAAGCTTGGCAAAAGGCGTGATAAAGACGACGCACAGCACATATAACAGAAACAGAATCTGCTGCGATGTCAGGCGTCGCAATAGAACTTTCTGCGCTACACCATAGGATACCCATACTGCCGAGGCACAAACACCCAGCAACACGCCCAGCGTGTAGTCAGTCAGTCGGGTAAAAATCTCAATCAGGCTGGTATTAAAGAACAGGATCAGACCGCAAATCAGCATGATCGCACCAATGACCTGCGTGCCGCGCATCTTTTCCTTTAGGATAAGAACGCTGGCGAACATCATGCCTACGGGGGAAAGTTGCCCGATAACCTGAGACGCTGTCGGGCTCAGATATTGCAGAGACGAGCTAAAGAAAACAAAGTTACCCAGCAGTCCAGCGGTCGCAATCAGTAGCAGAACCCACCAACGCCGATGCCGGAAAATCCGCATTGGCGGCAATGTCTTACGGGATGACAGAATAATGCCGAGTCCAATCGACGCGATAAAAAAGCGATACCAAACAATCGTATAAGGTTCCATCACTACCAGAACCTGTTTCATGGCTATCGGTAACGCCCCCCAGCAAACAGCCGTAGTCAGCGCCAGACACAGACCGATACCCGTCTGTTGTTTAGTATTCATGCTTATCCAGATGATTTACTCAGAATCAGAATGTAAAAAGCCCCGCAAAGAATTGCGGGGCTTAAATCCGTAAGACCTAACGCGAAAAATTATTCAGCAACGATGCTGATAAATTTACGGTTTTTCGGGCCTTTAACTTCAAACTGAACTTTACCATCAGTCAAAGCAAACAGAGTATGGTCTTTCCCGCAGCCAACGTTAGTTCCTGCGTGGAATTTAGTACCACGTTGACGAACGATGATGTTGCCAGCCAGAACACTTTCGCCGCCAAAACGTTTTACGCCAAGACGTTGTGCGTTAGAGTCACGACCGTTACGGGTTGAACCGCCAGCTTTCTTGTGTGCCATTTAATCCGCTCTCCTAATCTTAAGCGCTGATGCCGGTAATTTTCACGTCAGTGAACCACTGACGGTGGCCTGCTTGCTTACGGTAGTGTTTACGGCGACGGAACTTAACGATCTTCACCTTTTCGCCACGACCATGAGCAACAACTTCAGCTTTGATTTTACCGCCATCGACGAAAGGAACGCCGATTTTGATTTCTTCACCGTTGGCAACCATCAGAACTTGGTCAAACTCAACGGCTTCACCAGTTGCGATGTCCAGCTTTTCCAAGCGAACGGTTTGACCTTCGCTTACTCGGTGTTGTTTACCACCACTTTGGAAAACTGCGTACATATAAAACTCCGCTTTCCGCGCACCCGTTAATAGGTTTCAGAGCGCGCTATAAATATTCATAATAGGGCGCGAATTCTACGCAAAAATACTGAGGATGACAAGTGCATAATCAACGGATGTGAAGAAAAAGAATACAACGTATCAACTGCCGTTTATCTCTCTCATTTTTCAAGTACAATCGGCGCAATAAGTTCCGTCTTGCCGATATGCAACAGCAATCTTACGGCAGTGTTGAAGACATACGTTGGCACAAACCATGAATCTAGAACAAATTACAGCATTGACTGCACAGGATATGGCGGCTGTTAATAACGTCATTCTTGAACAGCTGAATTCCGACGTCGTTTTGATAAACCAGCTTGGACATTACATCATCAGCGGTGGTGGAAAACGTATACGCCCGATGATTGCTGTGCTTGCAGCCAGAGCCCTCGACTATAACGGTGATAAGCATGTCACTGTCGCCGCACTGATCGAATTTATCCACACCGCAACGCTGCTACATGATGATGTGGTAGACGAGTCCGACATGCGCCGGGGTAAAGCGACAGCAAATGCCGCCTTTGGCAACGCAGCGAGCGTGTTGGTTGGAGATTTCATCTATACCCGCGCCTTCCAGATGATGACCAGCCTCGAATCGTTACGTGTGCTGGCGCTGATGTCAGAAGCGGTGAACGTGATTGCTGAAGGCGAAGTCTTGCAGTTAATGAACTGCAACGACCCGGATATCACTGAAGAAAGCTATATGCGCGTCATTTACAGTAAAACGGCGCGTTTATTTGAAGCCGCCGCGCAATCTTCATCCATCCTTGCTGGTGCGACGCCAGAGCAAGAAAAAGCACTTCAGGACTATGGCCGCTACCTGGGCACCGCGTTCCAGTTAATTGACGATCTACTCGACTACAGCGCAGACGGCAAAACGCTGGGTAAAAACACGGGCGATGACCTCAATGAAGGCAAGCCAACGCTGCCGTTACTGCATGCTATGCGTCATGGAAATGCAGAACAGAGCTCGCTGATTCGCAAGGCCATTGAAGAAGGAAACGGGCGTCATCTGCTGGAACCGGTTCTTTCCGCCATGCAGCAATGCGGTTCACTTGATTATACGCGTCAGCGTGCCGAAGAAGAGGCAGATAAGGCAATTAGCGCACTACAGCAACTGCCGGAAACACCATACCGTATGGCGCTCGAAGGCCTTGCCCATTTAGCCGTACAGCGCGATTTCTAACGTAGTGTAAGGTTCTTACCTGATAAGATCGTTGATTCATAAGTAGCGCTGCCTTGCAGCGCTACTCGTTCGCCAGACTTAAGCAGTCTGGTCGATTGTGACATCATCCAGCCGAGACAACATCGCTATTGTCCCTTCACGCAAGATGAAATTAATCAGCCGGGTTCGTTCATCAACGGAAAGTTGATGGAAAATATGCACCCACGATGACAGCAGGGTCGGCTCATTATCGATACGATAATATTCGGTTGGCGGATTCTCCTTTACTAGTAGAGAGTTCCTGACCTCGTTCGGCAAACTGCGAATAGAATATTCGACACCGCGCCCTTGAACCCCTTTCCGCCTGCGCTTTTCCCAACCGTCGTCTCGCGCCCGCTTGTTCAACCCCTGCGGCGACTTAGGCAATCCACCTACGCCAACCAGCTCACTTGTTGCAAACCATTCTTTGTCCATACTCGTCACTCCCTTGTTTGTTTTGAACAGGCATTACGTCAACTCGCCCAAAAGTTTCCATATAATAGACTATAATTACCTAAACCGCTAACTTTTACGCGTTATCGACACACCTAAGTAATAAAGAAATGATTAAATCCAACGCGATGCCGAAACATCGCGGCCAGAAGCAATACGGTAAAGCGAAAGAAAATGCAGGTTATTTTTTAACACCAACGTCAGCAATCTAAGAGTTCACCCTCGGTAGCTCAGTCAATTTCCATTGATGAGATTGGCTCCTCATCCGATGGCGTAATACCCAACTGGCTCAGCGTGGAGGACACCCCGACTCGCAGAATATAAGCGATTAGATCATCTCTTTCTTTTTCAGATAGTTGCTGGTAAATCTGCATCCATACGGCCAGCGCCGCAGGCTGTTTCGCCGAGTAGGCGGAAGGCTCGATTTCGAGTAATAGGGATTTCTTTACCGTATCCGGCAAGCTGTGAATTGAGTACTCCACTCCTCTTCCCTGGACGCCTTTACGGCGACGTTTCTCCCATCCATCCTCGCGGGCGCGCTTATTTAATCCTTGTCTTGATTTCGGAAGGCCGCCGACTCCAACCAATTCGCTGGTAGCAAACCACTCTTTTTTCATTGCCTTTCATCCTGATAGTGCCATCCCTAACAAAAACGCGCTTATTTGGAAATTAATTGAGAATTTTAAGGAAAATTAATGCTATATTATTTCCAAATAATAATGTCATGTTAGTTCGGCATATAACTAACATCCGTTATTTATACCACTAATCGACAGTCGTCTTATAGCAAATAAGGGAAGGATTATGATTTTAAGGAAACAAGACTGGCATCCCGCTGATATCATTGCTGCACTGCGCAAGAAAAACACGACGCTGGCGGCGGTATCGCGAGCGGCCGGATTAAGCTCATCGACGTTAGCCAATGCGCTCTCACGCCCTTGGCCCAAGGGGGAATGGCTTATTGCCGATGCGCTGGGTATTCACCCCTCAGAGATTTGGCCCAGCCGGTACTACAACCCAGAAACCAATGAGCTTATCGACAGAAAAAGACTCATCCGTCCCGATTAAAAAAGAAAAGCCGGAGATATCAATCTCCGGCTTTTTATTCAACGTCACGTATTACAAGAATCTCAATGATTAATTCTTGATAAACGTCTCGCCTAGCTCAATATCCTGCTTCAGCGTATCCAGCATGCTGTTAAGCGCATTTTGCTCAAAAGCGCTTAATGTGCCGATGTCTTTACGCTCGGCAACGCCGTCTTTGCCTAACAGAATCGGTTGAGCGAAGAAGCGAGCATATTTGCCATCACTTTCAACGTATGCACATTCCACCACACCGCTTTCGCCTTGCAGCGCACGAACCAGAGACAGACCAAAACGAGCCGCAGCCTGACCCATCGACAACGTAGCCGATCCGCCACCGGCTTTGGCTTCAACAACTTCGGTGCCCGCATTCTGGATACGCTTGGTCAGATCGGCCACTTCCTGCTCGCTGAAGCTGATACCAGGAACCTGAGACAGCAGAGGCAGGATCGTCACACCAGAGTGTCCGCCGATAACAGGCACATTAATATCCTGCGGCTGCTTGCCTTTCAGTTCAGCAACAAACGTGTTGGAACGGATGATATCCAGCGTGGTGACGCCGAACAGTTTGTTTTTGTCGTATACGCCCGCTTTTTTCAGCACTTCGGCTGCAATGGCAACGGTCGTATTCACCGGGTTGGTGATGATACCGATACAGGCTTTCGGGCAAGTAACCGCAATTTGCTCAACCAGATTACGCACAATGCCAGCATTGACATTGAACAGATCGGAACGATCCATACCAGGTTTACGTGCCACACCTGCGGAGATCAGCACGATATCTGCACCAACAAGCGCTGGTTTAGCATCTTCACCGCTATAGCCTTTGATCTTCACTGCTGTAGGAATGTGGCTCAGATCGACGGCAACACCCGGCGTTACTGGGGCGATATCGTAAAGGGATAGTTCTGAACCTGAAGGAAGCTGGGTTTTGAGGAGGAGTGCGAGTGCCTGACCGATACCACCTGCTGCTCCGAGAACTGCAACTTTCATCCTAAACTCCTTATTATCATAAAATAAAAAAGTGCCGTGAATTCATTTGGTTATAAACAGAATATAAAAATGGGGATACGAGCAACCTACTTATCTTTCTACAAATGACATGAGAGACAAAAAAATACGCTATGTCTCTAATAATAAATCAAAAACAACCATTCGTTTGAAAGGTAAGTAAAGTTAATAAGCTATTGAGCTATAACGCGGTGTTCATTCACGTGCGATTAACCTGTGCGCTACATTACACCGATCGATGGCGTCCAAACAACATCATTCTGATAACATTTGATTTACTTTTATGTGACGCAGGACGCATTTTTCGGACTACCCGAGAGTCGATTTTTTTTGAAAACAGCGACTAACGCATATCTGATGAAAGGGACTGGAATTATACGCGACTTAATTGCATAAAAATTCACACAACTGCATAATAGGAAGATTAACCATAACAATTAATCCGGTGCAGAATGCGAAATTCGACAAAACAAGAAGACCTCGTTAAAGCGTTCAAAGCGCTGTTAAAGGAAGAGAAGTTCAGTTCTCAAAGTGAAATTGTTCAGGCATTGCAAGACGAAGGATTTGAAAATATCAACCAATCCAAAGTGTCACGCATGCTAACGAAATTTGGTGCCGTACGCACGCGCAATGCCAAAATGGAGATGGTGTATTGTCTCCCTGCTGAGCTTGGCGTCCCGACGACGTCCAGCCCGCTGAAGAACCTTGTGCTGGACGTAGATTACAATGATGCCGTTGTTGTGATCCATACCAGCCCTGGGGCCGCGCAGCTCATTGCTCGCCTGCTGGACTCACTTGGTAAGTCGGAAGGTATTCTCGGCACCATCGCAGGGGATGACACCATCTTTACTACCCCGGCAAGAGGCTTCAGCGTCAAACAGCTTTACGAAGCTATTCTGGTGCTATTCGAACAAGAGCTGTAACCCGCTCGTCCGCTACCGCTTTTTGTCATTCGTTCTTTGCTACGTATTTTTTACTACGTTTTCCGCTACGTGTAGACCCGCTACACGTAGCGACTATTGCGTTTAACGCCTCACACAGCAGGCAATTCAGCCAATGGCCAACGTGGCCGAACGGATACGCCCAGCGTCTGGCTCGCGCCATGAACCAGACGTACACTGCCCGCATAAGCAATCATCGCGCCGTTATCTGTGCAGAATTCGGGGCGTGCATAAAACACTTCACCACCGCGTTTCGCCATCACTTCACCTAAGCGCTGGCGCAACGTCCGGTTTGCACTCACGCCCCCCGCCATGACTAGTCGTTTAAAGCCCGTCTCATCCAGCGCGCGACGACATTTTATCGCCAGCGTATCTACAACGGCATCTTCAAAGGCACGTGCAATATCGGCACGCGTTTGATCGTCATCGCCGTTGCTACGAATCGTATTAGCCGCAAACGTTTTTAGCCCAGAGAAGCTGAAATCCAGCCCCGGCCGATCAGTCATCGGGCGCGGAAACGTGAAGCGTTGGGAATCCCCAGCCTGCGCCATTTTCGATAGCATTGGGCCACCGGGATAATCTAATCCCAGCAATTTCGCCGTTTTATCAAACGCCTCACCCGCCGCGTCATCAATCGACTCGCCCAGCAGGCGATATTCACCAATGCCCGTCACGCTGATGAGCTGCGTATGACCACCAGAAACCAGCAGCGCCACGAAGGGAAACGCTGGCGGGTTATCTTCCAACATTGGTGCCAGCAAATGCCCTTCCATATGATGCACAGGAATCGCCGGCACACCCCAAGCGAATGCCAATGACCTACCAATCGTCGCGCCCACCAATAGTGCGCCGACCAAACCTGGGCCAGCGGTGTAAGCCACGCCATCGATATCGTCAGCCTGTAGCCCAGCTTCGCGCAGCGCCGCCTGAATTAACGGAACCGTTTTACGCACGTGATCGCGTGAGGCGAGCTCAGGCACTACGCCGCCGTAATCAGCATGTAATTTGACCTGACTGTATAACTGATTAGCGAGCAAACCGGTCTCTGTGTCATAAATGGCCACGCCGGTTTCATCACAGGATGTTTCGATACCCAATACGCGCATTGCTGTTCCTACTTTGATGACGATACAAGCGCCCGTTGAATGCCGCTTGCTTCAAACTGTGGATAGTCTACCATAAGCGACCTGATTTCTGCTCTGGCCGCGGTTGGGTGTTTTATGATCACCGCAATGCTTTACAAAGGCGTCACGTTTGCAGTAGAATTCCGCACCATTTTGAAAAGGCTGGCACAAGGCCAGCGGCAAACCGAATTTATTGAGGTGAGAGGCACATGCCGGTAATTAAAGTACGTGAAAACGAGCCGTTCGACGTAGCTCTGCGTCGCTTCAAACGTTCCTGTGAAAAAGCAGGCGTTCTGGCTGAAGTTCGTCGTCGTGAGTTTTATGAAAAACCAACGACCGAACGTAAGCGCGCTAAAGCTTCTGCAGTGAAACGTCACGCGAAGAAATTGGCTCGAGAAAACGCACGCCGCACTCGTCTGTATTAATTTTCAGGAGGGTTTCCCTCCAACGCGTGATTAATCCGCAGACTTAGCAGTTGCATACGTAAGGCCGTGCTTTCCGAAAGGAAGCGCGGCTTGTTGTCGTTTATAAGCTATATCCAATGTAATCACCTTACAGAAGGGTATACACCAGGGGCTTATGGCTGGACGAATCCCACGCGTATTTATTAATGACCTGCTGGCTCGCACCGACATCGTCGATCTCATTGACGCGCGCGTCAAACTGAAAAAGCAGGGCAAAAACTATCATGCGTGCTGCCCGTTCCATCACGAGAAAACCCCCTCATTCACCGTAAACGGTGACAAACAGTTCTATCACTGTTTTGGCTGTGGCGCACACGGCAACGCCATAGACTTTTTGATGAATTACGATCGTCTAGAATTCGTTGAAACCATTGAAGAACTTGCCACTCAATACGGCCTCGAAGTACCTTATGAAACCGGCACTGGCCCAACCCAGTTAGAGCGTCACCAACGGCAAAGTCTGTACGAATTGATGGGACAGCTCAGTGGGTTCTATCAACAAGCACTAAGCCAATCAGTCGGTACGCCAGCGTTGCAGTATCTGCAACAGCGCGGTTTAAGTGCAGAAGTGATCAGCCATTTTGCGATTGGCTTCGCCCCGCCCGGCTGGGATAACGTTTTAAAGCGCTTTGGCCGCAATAACGACGACCGCAGCACATTGAACGATGCCGGCATGCTGGTGACTAACGATCAGGGCAGAACGTATGACCGCTTCCGCGAGCGTGTGATGTTCCCCATCCGCGATAAACGGGGACGAGTCATTGCCTTCGGCGGACGCGTATTAGGCGACGGTACACCAAAGTACCTTAACTCGCCGGAAACAGAAATTTTTCATAAAGGTCGCCAGTTGTACGGCCTGTATGAGGCGCAGCAAAGTCACCCAGAACTCAAACGACTGCTGGTTGTTGAAGGTTATATGGACGTGGTGGCGCTGGCGCAATTTGGTATTGATTATGCGGTGGCATCGCTGGGTACTTCCACGACAGCCGATCACATTCAGTTACTATTTCGCGCCACCGATCTGGTGGTGTGTTGTTACGACGGAGACCGTGCCGGACGTGAAGCGGCATGGCGCGCGCTGGAAACTGCGCTACCCTATTTGAACGATGGTCGCCAGCTACGCTTTATGTTCCTGCCGGACGGTGAAGATCCCGACACGCTGGTGCGTCAAGAAGGCAAAGTCGCTTTTGAACAGCGCATGGAACAGGCCCTGCCGCTGTCGCAGTTTCTGTTTGAGACGCTGCAACAGCAGGTGGACATGAGTTCACCCGATGGCCGTACCAAGCTCAGCACACTGGCACTGCCGCTGATAGGCCAGGTACCGGGAGAAACGCTGCGGCTGTATTTGCGCCAGCAGCTCGGCAACAAGCTAGGCATTTTGGACGACAGCCAGTTGGACAGACTGCTCCCAAAAGTGGCAGAGCAGGCTCAATCCTACCAGCCGCCGCAACTAAAAGTCACAACTATGCGTATACTTATAGGGCTTTTAGTACAAAATCCGAGACTGGCAGCAGAGGTGCCTGACCTCGCGCTGGAAGGCATTGAAGAAGACAAAGTGGCTGGTTTATCCCTGTTTCAGGACTTGGTGAAAACCTGCAATGCCAGCCCTGGGATGAACATGGGTCTGCTGTTGGAAAAATATCGCGACAGCAAGTACCGCAAGCAGCTTGAAACTATGGCTTCATGGAACCATATGATCGTAGAGGAAGAGCTCGACGAGAAGTTCAGAATCAGTCTGGCAGAGCTCTACGATCAGCTGTTGAAACAGCGACAAGAAACATTGATTGCCCGTGACAGAACGCATGGGCTCAACGCCAAAGAAAAAAAAGAGCTTTGGTCGTTGCAACTGGCGTTGACCAGAAAACACTGATACAGAGGCTTAATTGCCGATAAATAGCAGGGTTGAGCCCTGCAAAGAGCCGCTACAGGGGCCGCGGCGATAAGAAAAATACCCCTAATGCTATTGTTAGCGAACTACGCTGACCGACACCAACCCAAATACTCTGAAGTGTGGATACCGTCTTATGGAGCAAAACCCGCAGTCACAGCTGAAGCTGCTTGTCACCCGTGGTAAGGAGCAAGGCTACCTGACCTATGCTGAGGTCAATGACCATCTGCCGGAAGATATCATCGACTCGGATCAGATCGAAGATATCATCCAGATGATTAACGACATGGGCATCCAGGTGATGGAAGAGGCACCGGATGCAGACGATCTGTTGCTGGCCGAAAACACCAATGATGCCGATGAAGATGCGGCAGAGGCTGCTGCGCAGGTTCTATCCAGTGTTGAATCGGAAATTGGTCGCACCACCGACCCGGTTCGCATGTACATGCGTGAAATGGGTACCGTTGAACTGTTGACGCGCGAAGGCGAGATCGATATCGCCAAGCGTATTGAAGACGGTATCAACCAGGTTCAGTGCTCTGTTGCGGAGTATCCTGAAGCCATTACTTACCTGCTGGAACAGTATGACCGCGTCGAAGCGGGCGAAAGCCGCCTGTCCGACCTGATTACGGGCTTCGTCGATCCTAATGCGGAAGAGGACATTGCACCTACCGCGACTCACGTTGGTTCTGAGCTTTCGAGCGAAGAAATGGACGATGATGACGAGGAAGAAGACGACGAGGAAGAAGAAGACGACAACAGCATCGATCCTGAGCTGGCACGTGAGAAGTTCACCGAGCTGCGTGAGCAATATGAAACGACCCGTCAGGTTATCAAAGCCCACGGTCGTAGCCATGCGCTGGCAGCACAGGAAATCCTGAATCTGTCCGAAGTCTTCAAACAGTTCCGTCTGGTGCCAAAACAGTTTGATTTCCTGGTTAACAGCATGCGTTCCATGATGGATCGCGTTCGTACTCAGGAACGTTTGATCATTAAGCTGTGTGTTGAACAGTGCAAAATGCCGAAGAAAAACTTCGTCACGATGTTCACTGGCAATGAAACCAACAACACCTGGTTTGCCGCAGCAGTCGCAATGGGCAAGCCATGGTCTGAAAAGCTGAATGATGTTGAAGAAGACGTCACCCGCAGCCTGCAAAAACTGCAGCAGATCGAAGAAGAAACTGGCCTGACGATCGAGCAGGTTAAAGACATCAACCGCCGTATGTCGATTGGTGAAGCGAAAGCGCGTCGTGCCAAGAAAGAAATGGTGGAAGCTAACCTGCGTCTGGTTATTTCTATCGCGAAGAAATACACCAACCGTGGTTTGCAGTTCCTCGACCTGATTCAGGAAGGTAACATCGGTCTGATGAAAGCGGTAGATAAGTTTGAATATCGCCGTGGCTACAAATTCTCGACCTATGCGACCTGGTGGATCCGTCAGGCAATCACCCGTTCTATCGCCGATCAGGCGCGTACCATCCGTATTCCGGTACACATGATTGAGACGATCAACAAACTGAACCGTATCTCTCGTCAGATGTTGCAGGAAATGGGTCGTGAGCCGACGCCGGAAGAGCTGGCTGAGCGTATGCTGATGCCGGAAGATAAGATCCGTAAAGTGCTGAAAATCGCGAAAGAGCCGATTTCAATGGAAACCCCGATTGGTGATGATGAAGATTCACATTTGGGCGATTTCATCGAAGATACGACGCTGGAACTGCCGCTGGATTCCGCCACGTCGGAAAGCCTGCGTTCTGCGACACACGACGTACTGGCCGGCCTGACCGCGCGTGAAGCGAAAGTCCTGCGCATGCGTTTCGGTATCGATATGAACACCGACCATACGCTGGAAGAAGTGGGCAAACAGTTTGACGTTACGCGTGAACGTATTCGTCAGATCGAAGCGAAAGCACTGCGTAAACTGCGCCACCCAAGCCGTTCCGAAGTGCTGCGTAGCTTTCTGGATGATTAATTCACTCCTTAGCTAATCCACACTTCAGATAACTGCATGATAAATAGCCCCGGTCCGCCGGGGTTATTTTTTGCCCGTCAAAAACGCTCAGATTGGTTTCACGCCTTATTCTGCAACGCCTGATGCAGTTCCTGATACGACGCCACCAGCGACTCCAGCGTCGCACGGTTCAGCCCGCTAGGGTTCGGCAGTACCCAAACCTGCGTCTCGCCAATACACTGCTCCTGACGCCCCCACGAAACCTTCTTGATACCAAAC
The DNA here is from genome assembly GCF_044751765.1 of Pectobacterium sp. CHL-2024. NCBI lineage: Bacteria > Pseudomonadati > Pseudomonadota > Gammaproteobacteria > Enterobacterales > Pectobacteriaceae > Pectobacterium > Pectobacterium sp. CHL-2024. The sequence continues at coordinate 208,032 of NZ_JBIXKO010000004.1, forward strand.
GCCTGACTGAACGCCTGCTTCCCTAACACCGCCAGCGCACGCGGCTGATAGTGCGTCATCTTCTCGACAATCGCATTGCCGCCTTGCAGCAGCTCGTCTCGCCCCAGTTCGGTGGCTTCAACCGTTGGGCGCTCCACCAGCATGGTGATGCCGCATCCGGTATCCAGCAGATGCTGTTCTTCCGCGGGTGTCAGCAAACGTTCGGTAAAACCTGCCTGATAAATCACTTTCCAGAAGCGATTACTGGGGTTAGCGAAGTGGTAACCGTGATGGGCCGTCGACAGCCCAGGGTTAATGCCGCAGAAAACAACCTGAAGATTCATAGCCAGAATATCGGTAATCATGTCTTTCCCTACTTCCGTTGACTACAGCCATCGTAAATTCTGATAAGAATAACAACAAGCTATCTTGAGTATAAAACCACCACCCGGCAGATAGGCTATAGACCTCCCCCTGCACATTACCGTATAATCATCGCCCATTCGGCCCCTTAGCTCAGTGGTTAGAGCAGGCGACTCATAATCGCTTGGTCGCTGGTTCAAGTCCAGCAGGGGCCACCAAATTTAAGGAGTTGCGTTAATGACGCAGCTCCTTTGCTTTTTCTAGGGTATTTTCAAACAGGATTAGCGGTAGCAAACATCATCACAATCCTTACCTCACCAACGACTCACTAGCATTAACTCGCCTGCCTCTCGATTGAGAGAAACACAACATAGTATTAGCAATATCGGCCATTACCATTTCAATGGAGTGGCTTGAGGTTTATCAAATCGGGTAAGCCAGGGTGTTTTTTATCGAAGATTTTAGTCGGGAATACCAGACAGAAAGACGGGCTTTTTACCTGTTCAGAACGCGGAATAAAATCAAATGAACCACGGGGCGCTCGCTGTATGACTATAACAGCAAGCGCCCCGTGAATATCTGAATAGGCTGGTACTGGAAAATACCAGCCGAAAAGCTGACTACCTCAAGAAAAGTGTGAAACTAAACATAGATGTACTCACACTCTTAATTGTCAGCAGGCGCTGAATCGAGAATCGATGGAACATGACTCGATGCCCACTTAGTAAAGTAATCCTGAAGCAGCAGTGAAGCATATTCTGAGGTATGGCCCTCGTCACGATATAACGGAAGGCCATTCTTAACATAAGAACATTTACCGTCCTTTCTATCGCAGAAGACATCATTCTGTTCAAAAACAAGCACGCCGGGGTGGGTTTTATTAACCGCCACGAGCAGTGGGCTGAAATCTTTCAGAATGGAACCCCGAACATCAGAGGAAACCAAGCAATCCTTTGGATGCTGTTTAAGAGGCGACTTAAAGCAGGCCTTTGGATGAAAACCCGGTCTTATGTGTGGCGTAAAAATAATGACCTTCACACCCTGTTTTTCAAGGAAGTCGATGCGTTGAATCACTCTGGCAATCTCATCGCTAGATGGCTGTCGTGACAATCCGTCTAAAATAACAAATTTTATGGATGGTGTTCTCTTGATAATGTCATCAATAAATTTTGCTTGATCGGTTATCCTGGAGCCATAGCAAGGGCTTCTCGGATCGTCACCAGAGTTATCAAAACCAACCCCACACGTTCCTATCGAAAGGATAGTCTGGTGCTTCAACTTTTCATTTTTAGCGAACCCAGGATAGAGCTGGTTTGCGTAGCTATTACCTAAAAGAAGAATCGTTGGCGGATTAGTTCCACTCTTCATGCAGAACCACCAAGCGAGTGTATTCTGATCTTTATAAGGGTATTCAGACAGGCAAGTATCATTCTTTGTATAGGCCCATATTGGTCCCATAAACTGATACTGAACCTCTTTGGTAAAATCACTCGTTGTCACAGCCTTGCGTTCTGCAAATCCATCTTTATAAAAAACAGCAGAACCGGATAAAAATAGTACAACACTTAAAAGAACCAACGTGCCAACGAATTTATACCCCTTTGATTTTCTTATTTTCCCCTCAACGAATTTATACGTAAGCCAGGCCAATAGGATCGATAAAAAGACCGCGGCTAAGCGCAAAAAACGATCTGGCGTGCCTCTTTCGACAATTCTCAAAAAGGTCAATAACGGCCAATGCCATAGATACAAAGGGAAACTGATTAAGCCAAACCACACCACGATCTTGTTGCTCAAAAAAAAACGATTGAGCATCGCATTAGGGCCGGCAAAAATGATTAAAACAGCACCAATAACGGGAATCAGAGCCCAAAAACCAGGAAAGTATGCATCTTTATTGATGGATAAAAAGCCAAAACCCAAGATCAAAAAACCAAATAGTGAGAAGCCATTTATCACAAACTGATTTTTTTGAAACTTATCGACAAAGCTCTTGTGATAAAGAACGGTAAACGCCAATAAACTACCGAACAACAGTTCCCAGAATCGGGTCAATGGAGAGTAAAACGTTGCGACTCCATCGCTCCTTATCATATAAATATTCAGAACAAAAGAAGCCAAAATACAACTCAGTAATAACGCAATTCGGCGAAAATTCATTCTCCAGAAAAGACAACACAGCAAAGGCCAGAGAAAATAGAATTGTTCCTCTATACCTAAGCTCCACAAGTGCAAAAGTGGTTTAGTTTCTGCGGCATTATCAAAATAGCCAGATTCGCCCCATAGCACTAAGTTGGAAACAAATCCAACCCCCGCCATGGTATGCTTACCTAATTGCTTATACTCATCAGCAAGTAAAGCAAACCAGCCAAATACAATAGAAACAGTCAAGACCAGTAGCAAGGCGGGAAATATCCGCTTGATACGGCGTGCATAGAACTCAGAAAAGCTGAATGTTCCCTTATCTAAATTCTCGAAAATAATGGTGGAAATCAAAAAACCGGAGATAACAAAAAAGATATCAACACCAATAAAACCACCTTTCATCCAATCAGGAAAGGCGTGGAAAGCCACAACAGAAAGAACAGCAACGGCCCTTAGCCCGTCAATGTCGGGGCGGTATTTTGGGTGTGAAAGATGAGAATTCGATGTTGTCATTAGGCTAAGTTCACGCTCGGCAAAATTTGTCAAAGAATTTTAGCCGGATAGAGTGTAAAAAAGTGGTAAAAATTATACTCTCAGATGACCAACGGCAACAACTTTTACCCTATCTAACCGTTACGCTAAACAGTAATTCAGATACTTTACCCCCGCAGAATGCCCGACAAATACCACGTTCATTGCACCTATCGTTTTCTGATGTGCTGTTATCACTTTATCTTTAAGATAAATACACTATAAAAATAGCGTGAATCACGACAAATACCGTGACAGGGACTCATGAGTAAGATTTTAACCTGCGTGTTGAGCGGTATTGTGATGTTTACCGCTGTTGGCGTACATGTCGCTGAAAAGGGGGAGCGTTGCAGAGTTATTTTCACAGCGAAACTATTAGGGTAGATGCATTCACGTCTTAATTATCTGCGAACACACGTCGATAAACGCGCGCAATTTCGGTTGATTCCTCGCGGCTCTTGAGAAATAAAGAAAGAGGCCGTCATTTCCGGGTGAGAGATCGAGTAACGCGGCTTCCAGCGTGCCGTTTGCCAGTTCGCGTGAAGTATGGAAAGTGGATGAGTAAATAAGACCAACGCTCCTGACCGCGAGGCTACGCATGAGCTCGCCATCGTTCACGGTAATTGTACCGGCTGGCTCAACTCTTACAGTTTCTTTATTTTCGACAAACTCCCACCGATAAATATCTCCCTTTTCAGGGCGACGAAAGCGAATACATTCGTGATGCTCCAGATCGCGCGTCGCTTTAGGCTTACCGTTCGCTTTGAAATAGTCCGGCGAACCGAATACCGCCCACTTAAATGGTGGGGAGAGCCGTACTGCAATCATATCCTGTTCGATATATGAACCGATCATGATACCGGCATCATAGCCTCCAGAGACGAAGTTATCGTGACGATTACTCACCGTGATATCGATATTCAAATTCGGCCACGCCTGACGAAATGCAGGGATGAGCGGCTCGATAACATGGGGCAATGCTAATCGCTCGACGATCAGCTTCAACGTCCCCGATGGTTTTTTTGCCGATTGAGCCACATCTTCAAAACCTGTTGCGATAACGTGTGCCGCAGGCCCGATTCTCAGCAGCAGCTCTTCCCCCGCTTCCGTCAATGCCATCTTGCGCGTCGTGCGGTGGAAAAGTAGCACGCCGAGGCGATGCTCCAGTTTCTGGAGCGACAAGCTCACCGCTCCCGGCGTCTTACCCAGATCGAGCGCGGCTTTGCGAATGCTCAAGCGTTTCGCTATAGCCAGAAATTCTGCCAGTCCATCAAAACTATCGGATTGCCCCATCAGGGTTCCTCATCGCCATGCAACACAGGGATCATCAAACGCATTTTACGATAATTTATCACGACAATATAAAGTGATTACATCGATTTTTTAAACAATACGTTCCGTTTTTACCGTCTGTTTTCAGCCAATTATCACGGATATAGTGGCGACCATCACCACCTGCTGAAAGGAGTTTTTTATGTCAATCATCAAGCGCTGTGCTGGTCTTATCGCCGCGATGGCTGTGTTTGCCGCAGCCTCCCCTGTTTTCGCCCAGGCCAATTTGAAAGAAGAGAAGGTATTAATCGTCGTCTCCAGTCTGGATAAAAAAACCCCCGATCTCGTTGGCGGTTTCTGGTTCCCAGAACTCACTCATCCGGTCGAGGTTTTTGACAAAGCTGGGCTGGATTACGATATTGCGAGCCCCAAAGGCGGGATGCCTCCGTTTGACGGATTCGATCTCAAAGATCGGGCAAGTCTGGATTTCTGGACTAACCCGGAACACCGCAACAAACTGGCTAATTCAATCCCGCTGGCAAAGGTTGATCCCGCGAAATATAGTGCGATCCTGCTGGTTGGAGGACATGGACCAATGTGGGATTTCGTCAACAATCCTGAGTTGATCAACATCGTGCGTACCATGTACGAGAAAAATGACATCATCAGTGCCGTTTGCCACGGTCCGGCAGGCTTGCTGAATGTGAAGCTCAGCAATGGTGAACTGTTGATTAAAGGCCGTCGCCTTACCGGTTTTACTGCGGAAGAAGAAGTGTCCCGTCATTACGACAAGATCGTTCCGTTTGAACTTGAAGCGGCACTGAAAAAGGATGGCGCAACATTTGAAGAAGCCCCAATCTTTGAAAATAAAGTCGTCGTTGATGGACGACTGATCACCGGCCAAAACCCGGCATCCGCTCAAGCGCTGGGCGAAGCCGTCGTCAAAGCACTGAAAGCGAAAGCGTAATTACCGTATCAGCAGGCGTTAGGGGAAAACACCTAACGCCTGTCAGCGCGAATCATGCCAGCAGAGATGCCGTGACTCGCGTCACATAACCAGACGGGGGCATTGCCGCAGATATTCAGGATTGTATAGTGTTCTAACAAGACGTTACCGCCAATGGCGGGCGAGACTTGGGCAGAGGTGAGTAGTGATACTCTCTTCTGCCCAAGTTTTTTTTTGCCTGTCGTCCGGCGGTTCCCAGCGCGGAGCCAAAGCCCGACGCAGCGTAATGATGTAGAAAACGATAAGGAGAAATACCATGAAAGCATTCCCCGACGGATTTTTATGGGGCGGTTCAGTCGCAGCAAACCAGGTTGAAGGCGCATGGAATGAAGACGGTAAGGGTGTGTCGACCTCCGATCTTCAGCTACAGGGCGTGCATGGTCCGGTGACGGAACGCGATGAGAGCATTAGCTGCATCAAAGATCAGGCCATCGATTTTTATCATCAATACCCGCAGGATATTCAGCTGTTTGCCGAAATGGGGTTCAAGGTGTTACGCACCTCGATTGCCTGGACGCGCATTTACCCAGAAGGTGATGAAGCGGAACCTTGTGAAGCCGGTCTGGCCTTCTACGATCGCCTGTTCGATGAAATGGCAAAGCACCAGATTCAGCCGCTGATTACGCTGTCGCACTATGAAATGCCTTACGGGCTGGTGAAAAAGCTGGGGGGCTGGGGCAACCGTGCCGTCATCGACCATTTTGAGAAGTACGCCCGTACCGTTTTCAGCCGCTACAAAGACAAGGTGAAGCACTGGCTGACCTTCAATGAAATCAATATGGCGCTGCATTCACCCTTTACGGGCATCGGGCTGAGTGGCGAGCCTTCGAAGCAAGAGATTTATCAGGCCATTCACCACCAACTGGTTGCCAGCGCACGCGCGGTAAAAGCCTGCCACGACATTATCCCGGATGCCAAAATCGGCAACATGCTATTGGGCGCGGTACGCTACCCCATGACCTGCCATCCGAAAGATGTACTGGAAGCGCAGAGCAAGAACCGTGAATGGCTGTTCTTCGGTGATGTGCAGGTACGCGGCACCTACCCGGCCTGGATCCAGCGCTATTTCCGGGAAAATGGTGTCGAACTCACCATTACCGCGCAGGATAAAGACGACCTGAGCCACACCGTAGACTTTGTTTCCTTCAGCTATTACATGAGCGGCTGCGCAACCTTCGAGCCGGAGAAATATCAGTCCTCACGCGGCAATATCATCCGTCTGATTCCTAACCCACACCTTGAAGCCTCCGAATGGGGCTGGCAGATCGACCCCGAAGGCCTGCGCTTCCTGCTGAACGAGCTGTATGACCGCTATCAGAAGCCGCTGTTCATCGTGGAAAACGGTCTGGGTGCACGCGACGTGGTGGAAGAGGACGGCAGCATTCACGACAGCTACCGCATTGATTACCTGCGTCGCCATCTGATTCAGGTGCGTGAAGCCATCGACGATGGCGTCGAACTGCTGGGCTACACCAGTTGGGGACCGATCGATCTGGTCAGCGCGGGGACGGCGCAGATGTCAAAACGCTACGGCTTTATTCATGTGGATCGCGATGATGACGGCAAAGGCACCTTGGAGCGTCGGCGCAAAGACAGCTTCTACTGGTATCAGGATGTGATTAACAGCAACGGAAAATCGCTGTAACCCTATAGAACATAAGATGATAGGGAAAATCAGACGGCGTATTCACACAGCGCCGTCTGATTAATTGCATTACGCCAGCGCAATAACCGTCTCTCCGGCCTGCTGCTGACGTGCCGCACCCAGGCTGAATACGCGGTATTCTTCCGCATTCGTGATCACCATCGGCGTCACCGTGTCGTAGCCCGCCTTCTGGATCGCGTCCAGATCGAACTCCAGCAGCAGTTGTCCTTTTGTCACTTTATCGCCTTCCGCAACGTGCATCTGATAATGCTGGCCTTCCAGCTGTACCGTGTTGATGCCGACATGAATCAGAATCTCCGCACCCTTTTGCGAGAGAATACCGACGGCGTGACCGCTGGCGAACGTGCTGGCAATCATGCCGTCCACCGGCGAATAGATGCGACCTTCTTGCGGCAGAATGGCGACCCCCTGCCCGACGACGCCGGAAGAGAACACCTTGTCATTTACCTCTTCCAGCAAGATCAGTTCACCTTTTGCTGGCGATCCCAACTGTTCCGCCGTCTCCGGTGCATCTTTCAGCGGTAGAGGCACAGCATTGGCCTGCTGACGCGATACTGGCACAGCCGGTTTCGTGGTGGGTGAATGCGTGGGAGCAGGCGTGCTTTCGGCTGGCTGCGTCGGTTCATCGAACCCAACGATAACCGTCAGTACAAAACTGGCCACGAAAGCAATCGCACAGCCGATGAGGAACCCGATAAAGCCCTCGCCGTAGAAAATCGGCAGCGTCAGCAAGCCGGGCATCCCCATGGAGATCGCCGAGCTTTTCGCGTAACCGACGATCGCGCCCCCCAGTGCAGCTGCGATCACCGCACAGATAAACGGTTTTTTCAGCTTCAGCGTGACGCCGTAAACGCCGGGTTCCGTGATGCCAAACAGCGAGGCGATAAAGGTACTGCCCGCCAGCGCTTTGAGCTTTTTATCTTTGGTGCGCACCATGACGCCCAACAGCGCACCAGACTGAGCGAAGACCGACGGGCTGGATGCTGCTTTGAGGTAGCTGTGCCCCATGACCGACAGGTCATTAATAAACACGGTCACGAAGCCCCAGTGCACGCCGAAGATCACTAAAATCTGCCATGCCGCCGCAATCAGCGCCCCGGCAATAATCGGGTTGAAGCTATAGATACTGACAAACACCGACGCAATCAGCTTACTGGCCGAGATACCAATCGGCCCGATGGTCATCAGCGTGAGCGGCACCATCAGCACCAGCAGGAAGAACGGCGTCAGAATATTGCGTACGCTTTCGTGAATATGGCGATTCAGGAAACGCTCGATATACGACATCAGCCACACGCTGAAGATAATCGGAATCACCGAGGAGGTGTATTTCATCATGACGACGGGCAGGCCGAAGAACGTCACCGGCTGACCGGCATCAAACAATCCCTGAATCGTCGGGTAAACCAGCGCACCGGCGATCGACACCGCCACAAAAATGTTGGTTTCGAATTTACGTGCGGAGGTAATCGCCAGCAGCATCGGCAGGAAGTAAAACAGGCTGTCGGACGCGGCATGCAGGATGACATAGGTGCTTTCTTTGGTATTCAGCCAGCCGAGCGCAATGACGATAGCCAGCGCCCCTTTTAGCACACCTGCCGCCGCCATCGCCCCCAGCAAGGGAGTAAAGATTCCGGCAACCAGATCGATCAGCCGCCCCATCGCAGACGTTGATGCTTCGCTTTCTGCCGTCTGGCGTTTCCCGTCGCCGTCCTCCAGCAGTTTGGAGATTGAACCAAACGCGCGGTACACCTCCGGCACACGGTTCCCGATCACCACCTGCAATTGTCCTGATGCGTTGATAACCGTAATGACGCCTTCCAGCGCCTCAAGCGCGGCCACATCCACTTTACCGTGATCGACAATCTTAAAGCGCAAGCGTGTTGCACAATGCACCAGAGTCGAAACGTTCGTCTCTCCTCCGACCAACCTCAGAATATTTTCAGCGAGCACTTTGCTATTCATAATGACTTCCCGTTTCGTCAATGGCTGCAACTGCCTGATACACGTCATCCCGCTTGTTATCCGCTGGCCAGCTGGAAAATAAGCAAAAAAAAACCTGGATAAAGCAGCGTGCTATACGCTGCTTTATCCAGGTCTCGCCCAGAAAATTCTGGTGACGTCCTTTCCTGTTTTCTAACAAGTTCACGCTGAGAAAGCTATCTCTACGTTTTATTCTGTGAAAACAGTCACTAAATTTTTACCAATCGTGAGAAGCCGCCCACTCCACGGCGTGATCAAAACAAAATGACGCCCCTCAGAAGAGGCGCCATGGGTAAATTTACGGCTTGTTCTGCTTCTTCAACCAGGCTTCCATTTGGTCGATCTCCGGCTGCTGGGCTTTGATAATCTCTTCCGCCAGCTTACGCAACTCCGGGTCTTTGCCGTATTGCAGCTCCGTTTTTGCCATATCAATCGCGCCGCGGTGATGCGCAATCATCCCTTTGGCAAAGGCAATATCAGGGTCGCTGGACTGCATCCCTTCCATCATCTCGCTATGCATCGCATCCATCCCTTTCTGATACGCCTGTTGGGAGGACGACGCGTCGTTTGTAGCACCGTGGCCGCTATGCGCGCTGTCGGCCGCGAACGAGATAAACGGAACCAGCAACGCTGCCGTTAATAACAAATGGACTTTCTTCATCACAACCCCTCAATCAGTCACAGTAACTTTGAGGGTAGACGTTCCAGTAAGGGGAAGGTCAAGGGAAGAGTCAGACCTCTTCGACCAGGCGCATACAGACGCGATTACGCCCCTGCGCTTTCGCTTTATACAGTTGCTCGTCCGCCAGCCCGATAAGATCGTAAATATTGCCGCCTTCATACTGGGAAAAAATGGCAACGCCGATACTGGTCGTAAAATGGATTTCCCGCCCATCGGACAACGTCAGCGCCGTGGATTCCGTAAGACGCCGTAGGGCTTCAGCCATGGCTCCAGATTGCTCAGCCGTCAGGTCATAAGCCGCAATCACGAACTCCTCCCCACCCCACCGGCAGAGGATGTCGCTGGGGCGAATATTGGTGTTCAGAATACGGGCGAAACTGGCAATGACTTCATCGCCGCAGGCATGACCGTAGGTATCATTGACCTGCTTAAAATAATCGATATCCAAAAACAGCAGCGTTAATTGGCGCTTTTTCTTATTCATCAACACGCCCTGCCGCCCGTTCAACATGCTGAGAAAAGCGCGACGATTGAAGGTATTCGTGAGCGCATCCTTCAGGCTGTTGCTTTCAATAATTTTAATCAGCCGTCGGTTCATTGAGACAAAATGAGAGACGCTCAACATCGCCATAATTAACATCGCGATATTCAGCCGTGCCGTGGTGAGAAACGAATTAATGTACGCTTCGGAATTCGAATCGATGAGTATACCGACTTGATTAATATAGAGATAATTCAGTATTACGCCGGTAATCGCGCAAAGCAACGACATGATCGTAAAAGAGTAATTGAACGCACACAGCGTGAGCGGAATCACAGACAGCGTAATCAGGCTGGCATCCAGAAAGAATAAGCTAACCAATAAAAAAACAATAAAGACCAGAAAGGGAAAAACATTGTCTCTGATGTATTTCGGGGATAACGGAATATTCCGTAACGCGCGCAGGATGTCTTTACCCCGCAGGAAAAAGAACGCGAGGATAATACCGGTGCCGAGTTGCTCACTGAACCAGTCCATAAATTCGGCATAGCGGTTCCCCGTATCATAGACATACGCATAAACCCCATACGCTACGCCGGATGAGAACGCGCCGGCAAACGTCGACGCGAAAATAATGTAGACGTAATATTTGCTGAATTTCTCAAATGTCGACCACTTTCCGGTAAACCGACACATCAGGCAAAAGGCGCACCAGGCAGACACCACAAAGACCATATTGCACAAACATAACAGCACCTTGGTTTTTAGCGGAGAGTTATTGTCCATCAGTAACGCAGCCGATAGCATCGCGGCATAACTCACCAAAAAACCGCTACAGATAAAGAGCGTTTTACCTGTTATCGTCCCTTTTCTGGCTCTGAAACTGATCATGAGGCAAAACACCAGAATGTTGGCGGGCCAAAACAGCGACAGCTCATCCAACACCCGAAACCGAAATCCCATACAGCTCACGATGAGAGTGGTCAGAAACAGCAGCGGCATGAATTTTATATTTTTTAACGTCAAATCGTGATTCATCTGTCCTTTACCGCCCGCTATCCGATCATTTCACCTGCTGTCTCCGCGTGAGAATAGCATTAATCATTTCCTTACTCACAGTGCGATGGCGGCGGGAAAATAAATAAAAAACCACCGGACCGAGGCATTACCCGTGAGGTAATACATCAATCCGGTGGTCTTGTTGACTGAGTTCGTTATCTTACCGATGCGTTATTCCGCAGGAACAGGCTTGCCGTCAGGTTTTGGCGGTTGAGTCAGTCGTTTTTCAAAATTGTCGTTGTACTGCTTTTTCTGCTCTGGCGTCAGAACGTTGTAAATTTTGTTCTTGGTTTCCAGTCCGTTAAGCATTCTGGCCTTGTGCGCGGCGTCGGCTTTATCCAACTGTGCCTGTGCTTTTGCGGCATCAAACGTATCGGATGCAACCAGGCTATGCATATCACGACGATCGTCCTGCATCGCTTTGTGCATTTTCTCGCGGGACTCTTTCATGATGTCTTTAATTTGCTGCTTCTGCGCTTCCGTCAAATTCAGCTCCTTAAACATCGCATCCGGCCCCATCATGCCACGATGCTCACGCCCTTCTTTCATCATCATCTTGTGTTCCGGGCCGGGACCTTTCGGTGCGTCATTAGCATGCGCGATACCTGCCGCGCCCAATGCCAAAGAAGAAGCAACCAGCATTGCAGTGAGTTTACGCATATTCTATTCCTCTTTCTGAATTGACTTGTCGACGGCGAGTGCCGTGCTACGAGAGAAAGTATAGGCCCGACACCTTCAGTTAATTAGAGCAAGGGTAAATCTCTGCAAGTGTCGGCTCCACATTTGCGGCAATTATGGAGAATGAGGAGGAATTGTGTAAGGAAGCGGAAGGATTGCGTTAACGCGTTACCTCAGTGAACGCCTAAAGGCGCTGGCTTCTTGTGCCAACACATCAAGATGGGCATGAACAACCTTCATTTTCTGAATCAGCGGATTACGCTCCGGCGAGCTATCCATCGAGCTCAGCTGTGCAGAGAGCCGTTCAATCTGCGCACAAAGGTAAGCGTCACGCTCTTTCGCCTGAAGCAACTGCTGCTGGAGGGACTGATGTTCCTGCCGCCACGTCTGTTGCTGACGTTGAACGCTTTGCTCTAACGCCCGAAGCGCGCTATCCAGCCGATATTCCAACTCTTCCACCCGCATAACGATACCTTTGCCCAATAAACTCGCGGATTATAATGTCACACGCCCCCGACAACAAACACTCCAGTGCACGATCCCTTGTCTGCTCGCGCTTCTCCCCAAGGTTCGCAATGACATCAATCACAATAAATAAACATAAATTTCACAACTCTCTCAATTACGGCTAGATTGAACACCATGACTCATCAGACCAGTTAACTTCACCGGAGAGTGCAATGACTGCCTACCCCACGCTGCTTTCCCCACTCGATCTTGGCTTCACAACGTTAAAGAACCGCGTGGTGATGGGATCCATGCATACCGGTCTGGAAGAACATCCAGACGGCACCGAAAGGCTGGCGGCATTTTACCGTGAGCGGGCGCAGGGCGGCGTAGGCCTGATTGTCACAGGCGGCATTGCGCCAAACGCCAAAGGTGCCGTCGCCAAAGGCGGCGCAACTCTGCATGACGAGGCGCAGCTCGCACATCATCAGGTGCTGACGCAGGCGGTACACGACGCAGGCGGAAAAATCGCGCTGCAAATTCTCCACGCCGGACGCTACAGCTATCAACCCGATCCGGTCGCGCCATCGGCCATTCAGGCACCGATTAACCGCTTTGCACCACGAGAAATGAGCACGCAGGATATTGTACAAACCATCGACGACTTTGCCCGTTGCGCCACACTGGCGCAGCAGGCGGGTTACGACGGCGTGGAAATTATGGGATCGGAAGGCTACCTGATTAATCAGTTTCTGGTGACGCACACCAACCATCGCGATGATGAATGGGGTGGCGATTTCCAGCGCCGTAGCCGCTTCGCGCTTGAGATTGTTCGCGCCGTGCGGGAACGAACAGGGCCGGACTTCATTCTGATTTACCGTTTATCGATGCTCGACCTGATAGAAGAAGGCTCAAGCTGGCAAGAAATTGTGCAACTGGCGCAGGCAATTGAGCAGGCAGGCGCCACCCTCATCAATACCGGTATCGGCTGGCATGAAGCGCGGATTCCGACTATCGCCACGCTGGTGCCACGCGGAGCCTTCGGCTGGGTAACGCAAAAGCTAATGGGGAAAGTCCGCATCCCGCTGATTACCACCAACCGCATCAACGATCCCGGCGTCGCAGAACAGCTTTTAGCCGAAGGCTGTGCCGACATGGTGTCGATGGCGCGTCCTTTTCTCGCCGATGCCGAACTGGTGGCAAAAGCGCAGTCGGGACGTGCGGATGAAATCAATACTTGTATCGGCTGCAATCAGGCCTGCCTCGATCAGATTTTTGCCGGCAAGGTCACGTCCTGCCTGGTCAACCCACGCGCCTGCCACGAAACCGAACTGCCTATCCAGCCCGCCAGAGTCGGTAAGCGCTTTGCGGTAGTCGGCGCGGGGCCTGCTGGTATGTCTTTTGCCGTCAACGCCGCCGCACGCGGCCATCAGGTCACGCTGTTCGAATCCTCTTCCTATATCGGCGGCCAGTTCAATATTGCCAAACAGATCCCCGGCAAAGCCGAATTTTATGAAACGCTGCGCTACTATCGTCGGCAGTTAGAGCTACTCGGCGTCACGCTTCGCCTGAGCACGCAGGCAACCGCCGCCGATTTACTCGGTTTTGATGACGTGATTCTGGCCTGTGGCATCGTGCCGCGTATTCCCGCAATTGCAGGTATCGACCACCCTAGCGTGTTGAGCTATCTGGACGTGCTACGCGACAAAAAGCCAGTCGGCAAACGGGTTGCCATTATCGGCGCAGGCGGCATCGGTTTCGATACCGCGCACTATCTTTTGAACAATACGCACTATCTTTTGAACAATAATCGTCTTCTTAACGACAGCCATCGTCTTAATCCCCAGTCTTCTCAGGCAGGACATGACGACTTTTATGCAGAATGGGGCATCGATAAGCAGTTGCGGCATCGGGGCGGCCTGCTGCCTCAACAACCTGACGGACTTCCCCACCAGCGGGACATTACCTTATTACAGCGGAAAACCGGCAAGCCCGGTGAAAATCTGGGGAAAACGACAGGCTGGATACATCGCACCACGCTGCTGCGCCACGGCGTAACGCTGCTGGGCGGCGTGGAATATCATCATATTGATGATGAGGGGCTGCACATTATCCACGACCAGCAAATGCGCTGTCTGCCAGTGGATAACATCATTATCTGTGCCGGTCAGGAACCTAACCGTAGGCTGTATGACCCCTTACTCGCTGCCGGATGTCACGTTCATCTGATTGGCGGTGCCGATGTGGCGCAGGAATTAGACGCACGCAGAGCGATCGAACAGGCCACCCGGCTGGCGTTAATATTGTAGTTCGTGGGACACATTGAGTTCGTGGAGAAAAGTCAGTTTTGCGAAACAGATTCCGCTTTGTGAGGCTGAATTAGCCTCACAAAGCAGGGGCCGGTCGCTTAGCGGGACGAGCCCGTTTTCACCGCGCGCAGTACCGCGAATTTCGTGTTACTGGCGAGGGTTTCACAGTTACCAAATAGGCGCTTCAGCTTGTGGAAATAATCCAGATGGCGATTCCCCACGATGCGCAGTTCTCCGCCGACCTGAAGGCAGCGGCGGGCATCCATAAACATCTGCCAGGCGATTTCGTCCGTCACGGCCTGCTGCTGGTGGAATGGCGGATTACACAATACGGCCTGCAACGTATCACGCTTAACGCGGGCTAATCCGTGGTTCACCACGAAGCTACAGCGCTCGATATCCTGCGGGCGGTTGACTTCAACGTTCGTCTGGCTCGATGCCACCGCCATGTAGGATTCATCAAAGAAACCGACGGTGGCTTCTGGGTTGGCTTCCAGCGCCGCCAGCCCAATGACGCCGTTGCCACAGCCGAGATCGATGATCTTACCGTCTATCTGTTCCGGCAAATGCTGCATAAAGAAACGGGCACCGATATCCAGCCCATTACGCGAATACACGTTAGCTAGGTTTTGAATGCGATAGCCGTAACCATCCAGCTCCCACTCAGTAGTAAGTGGCTGCTCACTGACTTTTAATTCCGCCCACTCACAGTGAACCAGACGCGCTTTTTTCCAGGCCAGCGAGGTTTTCGTCGGCCCCATCACGCGTTCAAACAGTTGCAGCGTAGAGGTATGAATATCCCGTGCTTTCGCCCCGGCGATGATACGCGTTTGCGGCGTAACGACCTTGCGCAACATTCTCAACTGGTGTTCCAGAAGCGCGATCGTTTTCGGGATTTTTATCACCACCAGCTCGGGCGCATCCGGTAGTTCCGCCATGCTATCCAACAGGGTTACCGCATCGACAGCATAACCGTTCAGTTCCAGATTATGTCGCGTCGCCAGTTGGCTCAGATAAGAGTCGCTGATACTGACAGGCGATTGTGCCTGTAAACCGCAGGCCAGCGCACCAAACGTATCATTGAAAATCAGGCGCGGGCCCGGCGCGATTTCCATGCTAGCCAGTTCACGCAGCAGATATTCATCTGCGGCATCCCACGCCTGTAGCGCCGAGTTTTCAGCGACCTGAGGGTAACGCACCAACGTCAGGTTGCACGTTTCCAATTCGAGTTGGCTCATTAGCCTCTCCTGCATCATAAAATTTGCGCTGTTTATCCCTTAAAATAGCCCGTCAGTAAATGCTTTTCTCTGCCAGAACCGGAAATGATTGACGTTGCCTTGTCATTTCACCGTGATAATCTGCATAGTCATCACAAATGCCTTCAGGATACCAAACGCTTATGATTCGCTTCGCCATTGTAGGAACCAGTTGGATCACCCGCCAGTTTGTTGATGCCGCCCATGAAACCGGCAAACTGAAGCTCACCGCTATCTATTCACGTACGGCAGAAAAAGCGCAGCCGTTTCAAACTGATTACATGGTGGATACGCTGTTTGATTCACTGGAAGCCATGGCGAAATCCGATCTTATCGACGCCGTGTATCTGGCCAGTCCTAATTCCCTGCATTGCGAACAGGCGCTGCTTTTCCTGAGCCATGGCAAGCACGTCATCTGCGAAAAACCGCTGGCTTCCAACCGCTATGAAGTCGAACAAATGATCGCCTGTGCCAGAGAAAATCAGGTCGTACTCTTTGAAGCCTTCAAAACTGCCAGCCTACCCAACTTTAGCGTGATCCAGCAGGCGCTGCCAAAAGTCGGCAGACTGCGTAAAGTGGTGCTGAATTACTGCCAGTATTCCTCACGCTACCCGCTCTATCTGGCAGGTGAGAACCCCAACACGTTCAATCCGGCATTCTCCAACGGTTCCATCATGGATATCGGCTACTACTGTCTGGCCTTCGCCGTAGCGCTGTGGGGCGAGCCGTGTACCACGCAGGCCAGCGCGACACTGCTGGAAAGCGGCGTAGACGCACATGGCAGCATCATCCTGAATTATGGCGACTTCGATGTGACCATCGTTCACTCCAAAGTCAGCCACTCCGCTATCCCCAGCGAAATTCAGGGGGAAGACGGGTCGCTGGTGATTGAAAAAGTATCCGAATGCCATAACGTGAAATTCATCCCGCGTGAAGGCAAGCAAGTGGATCTCAGCCAGCCGCAGCATATCAACAGCATGCTGTACGAAGCCGAGGTCTTTGCCACGCTGGTCAACGATAACGACATTAACCATGCAGAACTGGCACGCTCGCGTACCGTCGCGGGGCTGCTGACGGAAATTCGCCGCCAAACGGGTGTCGTATTTCCTGCCGACGCCGCGACGCCGGGAAATGCGGAGTAAGGCAGCGATAATTATTTGACCAGGATCATCTTTTCACCTATCTTCTGTCAGGCAAAGGGGAGTAACTTTTCCGCCGGTCAATCGTCATTACGATGCTTTACGCATCCGGTTACCGGGCAACCTTGATGAGACAGCTTCATTAATGTTGTAAGTGAGACCTTGCCGGAAGGCGAGGTGCATCTGCAGCTTTAATAACAAGCGGCCAGCGTCCTTCCGATGTTGGCCGTTTTTGTTTCTATTTAAGGATCTTGCTATGCACACCATCGGCACGCCATGGTTATGGGGCAGCTTCGCTGCCATTGTTATAGTGATGCTGGCCATCGACCTGCTCTATCAAGGGCGCAAAGGGTCGACGGTAATGACGTTCAAACAGGCTGCCGTCTGGTCTATCATCTGGGTCACTCTCTCTCTGCTGTTCAACGCCGGTTTCTGGTGGTATCTGGATGGCACGATGGGTCGCGAGGTGGCCAACGCCCAGTCACTCGCTTTCCTGACCGGCTATTTGATCGAGAAAGCGCTTGCTGTCGATAACGTCTTCGTCTGGCTGATGCTCTTCGGCTACTTCGCCGTTCCCCCGCAATACCAACGCCGCGTGCTGATTTACGGCGTGCTGGGCGCCATCGTTCTCAGAACGCTGATGGTGTTTGGCGGCAGTTGGCTGGTCACGCAGTTCCAGTGGCTGCTCTACGTGTTCGGTGCATTCCTGCTGTTCACCGGCCTTAAAATGGCGCTGGCGAAAGAAGATGGCGGAGCGATCGGCGACAAACCGCTGGTGCGCTGGCTACGCAGTCGTCTGCGCATGACGGATAGCATCGAGAATGAAAAATTCTTCGTCCGTCGTAACGGCATCCTGTATGCCACGCCGCTGTTTCTGGTGCTGATTATGGTTGAAATCAGCGACGTAATTTTCGCCGTAGACAGTATCCCTGCTATTTTCGCCGTCACGACCGATCCCTTTATCGTGCTGACGTCGAACCTGTTCGCTATTCTGGGCCTGCGTGCAATGTACTTCCTGCTGGCTGGCGTGGCTGAACGCTTCTCACTGTTGAAATATGGTCTGGCCGTCATCCTGATCTTCATCGGTACTAAGATGATGCTCATCGACATTTTCCATATTCCGGTGGCCGTTTCTCTGAGCGTCGTTGCCAGCATTCTGGTCATCACCATGCTGATCAACGTCTGGGTGAACAAACGCGCCGAGCGTTAATCCTCTTCTCTCCTCTCCGCACGGATCCAGCTGTGCGGAGACGTTTCCCCATTAATGTTTTCTACACTCACGCGTTTCGACACACACCCTAAGCAAAAATCAGCGCTACGCCGTAAAAAAACGCTGGGAGCGTTTTTCAACGTTGTGCAGCAACGGCGCGAAGGGTGACGGACACGGATGTCCGTCATAAAAAACCACATCATTGCTTTTCTCAAGAACAAATTTTCATATACTGATACGCGCAAACACATATCGTTACGGAAAGAAAAAGTCACCCGACACACGTCAGAGGTGCCAACTCCGTACAAACAACCACTTAGCGGAACGGTTATCCCGTCAAAATTATGGCAACTCAACACTCTCGTTTTTTGCAGTACATTACCCACGGCAGCCTGGTTAAACAGATTCTTCTGGGGCTTGCAGCCGGTATTATTCTGGCTTCGCTGTCTACCCAGGCCGCGCTGGCGGCTGGTTTATTGGGAACGCTGTTCGTCGGCGCATTGAAAGCCGTCGCCCCCATTCTGGTTTTGATGCTGGTAATGGCATCGGTTGCCAATCATCAGCAAGGGCAGAAAACCAATATCCGCCCGATCCTGTTTCTCTACCTCATCGGCACCTTCTCTGCGGCGCTGATTGCCGTTGTACTTAGTGTCCTCTTCCCTTCCACGCTGGCGCTCAACGCGCAGGCCGCCGACATCACGCCACCATCAGGTATTGTCGATGTGATGAAGGGGCTATTGATGAGCATCATTTCCAACCCGATTCACGCGCTGCTGAATGCGAATTACATCGGTATTCTGGTCTGGGCCGTTGGGCTGGGCATTGCGTTCCGCCACGGTTCGGACAGTACCAAGAGCATGATTAACGATGCCTCCAACGCAGTCACCATGATTGTGCGCGTCGTGATTCGTTTCGCACCGCTGGGGATTTTCGGTCTGGTCGCCTCAACGCTGGCGGAAACCGGCTTCGGCGCGCTGTGGGGTTATGCTCATCTACTGATGGTGTTGATCGGCGGCATGCTGCTGGTCGCGCTGGTGGTCAACCCGCTGATCGTCTACTGGAAGATTCGTAGCAACCCTTATCCGCTGGTGCTGCGCTGCCTGCGCGAGAGCGGCGTGACGGCCTTCTTTACCCGCAGTTCCGCCGCCAACATCCCGGTAAATATGGAACTGTGCCGTAAGCTGAACCTGAATGAAGATAGCTATTCGGTCGCCATTCCGCTGGGTGCCACCATCAATATGGCCGGTGCGGCGATTACCATCACAGTGCTGACGCTGGCCGCCGCCCATACGCTGGGAATTCAGATTGACGTGCCGACCGCGCTGCTGCTCAGTGTCGTAGCGTCGCTGTGTGCCTGTGGTGCATCGGGTGTGGCAGGTGGTTCACTGCTGCTGATTCCACTGGCGTGCAGTATGTTCGGTATTTCCAACGATATCGCCATGCAGGTGGTCGCGGTTGGCTTCATCATCGGCGTATTGCAGGACTCCGCAGAAACGGCATTAAACTCATCAACGGACGTGATTTTTACCGCCGCCGTGTGTCAGGCAGAAGATGCCAAACTGGCGGAAAAAGAGCGTTTGAATCTGCTGTAACGGATTAGGGATCAATTATCCTCTTTCCTCTAACGCCGTTCGCGTCAAAACGAACGGCGTTAGATTACGAGAAACACCTGAAATTACGCTTTATTCTCTACGCTGAATGGATCGATGCCGCGCTGCTGCATGCGCCAGAAGCGGATGATGTTAAAGCCGTTCATCAGCAGGAAACTGCCTTCAATCAGCGACCCACCAATCGAGCCCAGCCAAATATTATGTGCGACCCAACCAGCGGTTGAGCACCACATCACGCAGCGCGTCGTCAACCCAGACGTACGGAACAGCGCCCAGGTACTGGCGACCGTGCCCGCTATCGGCAGCAGTTCCATTGCATGGTTCATGCCCGACAAACCAAAGAGCAGCGTCAGTGAGATAAAGACAAACATCACGAGGATGTTGTGCGTTTTCAGTGAGATTAGCGTACGTGCCGAGTTCAACAATGCGCTGGCACCTGCCGCATTTGCCCCCATTAGGAAGAAATGCAGGCCAATAACGGCGCTGTATGCCGAGAGCTGTATTTTGAATTTTTGATCGTTACGGTTGAAAAACATGGTGATACCGACCAGAAATGCCAGTACACCAACAGACTGGGCAATCCAATAATGTGTCATGATCCCTGCCTCTAAAAAGTTGTGGCGAAAAAAAACGGCGCCATTATAAAAATGAAACGCCGTTTTATTTTAATTGGAATGGATAATATTTACAACGTCACGCCGCTCTTAAATATGGCTAATTCGCGGAAGTCGTTCACTTCATTCTTCGTCCGCTTGCCGTCAGCAATCTCGACAATCAGCTCGACAAACTGGCTCAGCAGTTCGTCCATCGGCATGTCGTGAATCAGACGCCCCGCATCGAAATCAATCCAGTGCGGTTTCTTCTTCGCCAGCTCGCTGTTGGTCGCCAGTTTTACGGTAGGCACAAATCCGCCGTAAGGCGTGCCGCGTCCGGTACTGAACAGCACCATATGGCAACCGGCACCCGCCAACGCGCTCGTTGCGACGGCATCATTCCCCGGTGCGCTGAGCAGGTTGAGCCCTGGGGTATGTAAGCGCTCACCATATTTCAGCACGTCCACCACTTTGCTCTGTCCAGCTTTTTGCGTACAGCCCAGTGATTTCTCTTCCAGCGTGGTGATCCCGCCCGCTTTGTTACCCGGCGAGGGGTTCTCGTAAATCGGCTGGTCGTGCGCGATGAAGTACTGTTTGAAGTCGTTCACCATGTGGACGGTTTTCTCAAACGTCGCTTCATCACGGCAGCGGCTCATCAGAATACGTTCCGCACCGAACATTTCCGGCACTTCGGTCAGCACAGTGGTACCGCCGTTAGCGATCAGATAGTCAGAGAAACGGCCTAACAGCGGGTTGGCAGTAATACCAGACAGCCCATCGGAACCGCCGCATTCCAGACCAAACTTCAGCTCGCTCAACTTACCCGGTTCGCGTTTGTCATGGCGCATCGCCTCATACAGCGTATGCAGCCGTTCCAGACCCGCTTCGACTTCATCATCCTGCTGCTGGCACACCATGAACGTCACGCGATCGGAATCAAAATCACCCAGCGTCGTGCGGAATGCGTCAACCTGATTGTTCTCACAGCCCAGACCGATCACCAGAACTGCCCCCGCATTCGGGTGACGCACCATGTTTTGCAGCATCGTACGGGTGTTTTCGTGATCCTGACCGAGCTGTGAACAGCCAAAGGTATGGCTGAACAGGTAAACGCCGTCGATCCCTTCCGCATCGTTGGTTTCTTTCAGGAAACGCTGCTGAATCTGACGTGCAATCCCGTTCACGCAGCCAACGGTTGGCAGGATCCACAGCTCATTACGGATACCCACATCACCATTTTTGCGACGATAGAGCTGCACGTCCCGATCGCCCATTTGTGGAGGCAGTTCGAGGAACTCAGGCTGATACTGATATTCATCCAGATCGCTCAGATTGGTTTTCGCATTCTGGGAATGGATGTGTTCTCCGGGAGCAATAGACACCAACGCATGGCCGATCGGCAGGCCATACTTGGTAATCATTTCTCCCGGTGCGATGGTTTCCAGCGCGAACTTATGTCCGCGCACGACAGGTTGCTGAAGTGTCACCGTATGGCTATCCACCGACACCGTTTCGCCTTGCTCGACATCACGCAGGGCGACAGCCACATTGTCCAGAGAATGAATTTTTATAATACTTTGCATGGATAACCCTTCTTGCTGATTAGCAATAACCTTCCACAGCTGCGCGCATGCCGCGCTCAACGATGGTTTGTAACTGTTCAGTCACCTGCGCAGCCAGGCCAGGAACCTGTGTTAAATCCTGTTCCCAGTGATCGGCATCGCGCAGTACAACATTCACCAGCTCAGCCAGGCTGACGGTGTTTTCTTTTACGCCCGCCCACAGCGTGGAATAACGCTCCAGCCAGTGTGCATCGTCCTGCAATGGATAGGTTTGTAACGCATCGCCTTCACCGCTGCGCTCGCCGCGATAGAAGGCAATTAAGGCCGCCAGCGCAAACGTCAAGCGAGCAGGCAGCTCACCGTGACGCTCACGGTAGGTCAGCAACTGCGGCAGAATACGGGTGCGGAATTTTGTCATGCCATTCAGCGAGATAGATAACAGCTGATGCTGAATGAACGGGTTACGGAAGCGGCTGAGCACAGCCTGAGCAAACGACGTCAATTCGTCATGCGGCAAATCCAATACCGGCACAATCTCTTCGGCAATGGTCTTTTCTACGAATTTGCCAATCAGGGCATCATTCATCGATTCGCCAACGGTATCCAGACCCGCCAGGAATGCCACTGGCACCAGCGCGGTATGAGCACCGTTGAGAATCGCGACTTTACGTTCTTTGTACGGCTTGATGTCATCAACGATACGGACGTTCAGATCCAGCTTGTTCAGACGCAATTCTTCCGCCAGCCACTGTGGCCCCTGAATCACGAACAGGTAGAAGTGTTCTGCCGTATCCCAAAAGGTATCCTGATAGCCCATTTCCTGCTGTAGCGCTTCCACTTCGGCACGCGGGTAACCCGTCACAATGCGGTCCACCAGCGTCGAGCAGAAGGTGTTGTGATCGTTCAGCCAGGTGGTAAACGTTGGCGTCAGTTTCCACTGTGCGGCGTAGCGCAGCACCAGCTCTTTCAGCGCCACGCCGTTGTAATCAATCAGCTCGCACGGCAGCAGCACCCAGCCTTTATCCGCCGCGCCGTCAAAATGACAGAAGCGCTCATACAGCAGACGGGTTAATTTCGCCGGGAAGCTGACAGGCGGTGCATCGCTGAGGCGATCTTCTGCGTGATAGCTGATACCGGCTTCGGTGGTATTGGAGAACACGAAGCGGATATTCGGATCGTGCGCCAGCGCCAGATACTCATCGAACTGACGGTACACGTTAATTTCACGGTTTACCGAACGGATCAGACGGGGTTCACGCACCGCCTCGCCCTGCTCGTTCAGACCACGGATAATCGTAGTGTACAACCCATCCTGCGTGTCCAGCGCGGGCGGGAAATCGGAATCAATCGGGCGAACCACGACAATCCCCGCATCCAGATCGGTGTGCTCATTCAGCAAATCCAACTGCCAGTCAACGAAGGCACGCAGGAAGTTGCCTTCACCAAACTGGATGACCCGATCCGGGTGTTGACGACCGGGGAAGTTACGACGATTTAACGTTTGCATTAACAGGCTACCTTAGGACGAATCTCACATTCAGGGCACGACCGATCGACCATCGTCATCCTTGCCCTATATTCATATTCACCCGCACCGAATCACCACGCGTGCCGATGACAAAAGACCGAGACACCGAGAGCCGCGGCGTAATCCCCTTTAGGAATCTTACTGCCGCGTCCCTCGTGCAACTCACACCGATGCGGTGGAATTACAGCTCGATGGCAAAATAGTTTTTAGCGTTATCGAAACTGATGTTTTTCACCATTTCGCCCAGCAACGGCAGGTCGGCTGGCGCTTCGCCATCTTCCACCCAGCGGCCAATCATCTGGCACAGAATGCGGCGGAAATATTCATGGCGGGTGTAAGACAGGAAGCTACGGCTATCGGTCAGCATACCGACGAAGCGGCTCAGCAGACCAAGCTGTGCGAGCTGAGTCATCTGGCGTTGCATGCCGTCCTTCTGATCGTTGAACCACCAGCCGGAACCGAACTGCATCTTGCCCGGCATCCCTTCGCCCTGGAAGTTACCGATCATGGTGCCGAGCACTTCGTTATCACGCGGATTCAGGCAGTAAAGGATGGTTTTCGGCAGCAGGTTTTCTTCATTCTGCTTGCTGAGCAGGCGAGACAGTTCCTGAGCCAGCGGACGGTCATTGATGGAATCGAAGCCTACATCCGGCCCCAGCAGTTTGAACTGACGCAGGTTGTTGTTGCGCAGTGCGCCAATGTGGTACTGCTGAACCCAGCCGCGACGCGCATATTCCGCACCCAGCCAGACCAGTACGCCAGTCTTGAACTGTGCCACTTCATGTTCACTCAGCGTTTCGCCAGCAAGGCGACGCGCCAGAATGTTATCCAGCGTGGCGTCATCGGCTTCGGCAAACATCACCACATCCAACGCGTGGTCAGATACTTTACAGCCGTGCGCAGCGAAGTGATCCAGACGCTTGGTCAGCGCCGTTTGCAGATCGCTGAAACGACGAATATCGGTATCGGAGACTTCACCCAGTTTCGCCATGTAGTCGTTGAAGGTTGCCAGCTCAATGTTGAACGCTTTATCGGGACGCCAGCTCGGCAACACTTTGATAGAGAAGCTCGAATCCTGAGCAACGGTTTTATGATGGCGCAGATCGTCAATCGGATCGTCTGTCGTACCCACCATTTTCACGTTCATCTGCTGCATGATGCCGCGCGCGGTAAAGTCATCGCGCTCCAGCATGGCATTACAGCGATCCCAAATGTCTTTTGCCGTGCTCGGCGACAGCAGCGTGCCGGTGATGCCGAATGGACGACGCAGTTCCAGATGTGTCCAGTGGTAAAGCGGGTTGCCGATGGTGTGCGGCACGGTAGCAGCCCAGGCTTCAAATTTTTCCCAATCGCTGGCATCACCGGTACACAAACGCTCAGGCACGCCGTTGGTGCGCATCGCACGCCACTTGTAGTGATCGCCTTTCAGCCAGATGTCATACAAATTTTTGAAGCGATAGTTTTCCGCGATCTGCTCAGGCGGCAAATGGCAGTGATAGTCAAATATCGGTTGGTCGACGGCATACTCATGATAAAGACGACGGGCAAATTCACTGTCTAACAGAAAATCTTCACTCAGAAACTGGGGCATGTTCTCTTCCTTACCGTGCTTCTTGTGCACCAAATTAGTTGACCGTTAAAAGATATCACACCAATTATGCGCGATATCTCACAGTATTTGTGAGGTCATGATCGCAAAAATGTAACAAACAGTACAATAACTCAGCATTTATCGCCGTAAACGGCTTGTCTCTCTCGGTTTAAGCGAGGAATTCGCTATTCCATATAAAAATAATGGTTTTGTGATATCACTCAACTTTTAAAGTTGTATGACAAATTATTGTAGCGCTGCCTTAAGCAGGGATTCAATCGCTATCTCACAAAGAGAAGGGTTTTCCTGTTCAGCACAACAACAAAACGTGTCGCACAACATCACAAGACACATCACACCGTGACGCCACTCAAGAGCCATCACTGTGTTTTTATTGACTCGGAGAGAAAGTAAATGCGTAAAATCAAAGGATTACGCTGGTATATGATCGGACTGGTGACCATTGGCACCGTGCTGGGATATCTGACGCGTAATGCAATTTCTGTCGCCGCACCGACGCTACAGGATCAGTTGCACATCACCACACAGCAGTATTCTTACATCGTTGCTGCCTACTCAGCTTGTTATACCATTATGCAGCCCATCGCCGGCTATGTACTGGATTTGCTTGGCACCAAAATCGGCTATGCCATGTTCGCCATTCTGTGGGCCATCTTCTGTATGGGCACCGCGCTGGCAAATAGCTGGGGGGGTTTGGCGATCGCCCGCGGCGCGGTCGGTATGGCAGAAGCGGCCATGATCCCTGCAGGCCTGAAAGCCAGTAGCGAATGGTTCCCGGCAAAAGAGCGTTCTGTTGCAGTGGGTTACTTCAACGTGGGGTCATCCATCGGCGCCATGATCGCGCCACCGCTGGTCGTGTGGGCGATAGTGGCACACAGTTGGGAAATGGCTTTCATCATTACCGGTGCGCTAAGCCTGATCTGGGCTATCTGCTGGCTTATCTTCTATAAGCATCCGAAAGATCAGAAGAAACTCAGCGACGAAGAGCGTGACTATATTCTTAGCGGGCAGGAAGCACAGCACCAAACCAATAACGCGAAGAAAATGTCCGCCTGGCAGATCCTGCGTAACCGTCAGTTTTGGGGTATCGCACTGCCGCGTTTTCTGGCTGAACCCGCCTGGGGAACGTTCAATGCGTGGATCCCACTGTTCATGTTTAAAGCCTACGGCTTTAACCTGAAAGAAATCGCCATGTTCGCCTGGATGCCGATGCTGTTCGCCGATATCGGCTGCATTCTGGGTGGCTATCTGCCGATGCTGTTCCAGAAATATTTCAAAGTGAACCTGATCGTTTCCCGCAAGCTGGTGGTCACGATGGGCGCAGTACTGATGATCGCACCGGGCATGATCGGGCTGTTCTCCAGCCCTTACGTCGCCATCGCCCTGCTGTGCGTCGGTGGTTTCGCGCACCAGTCATTGTCCGGCGCGCTGATTACCCTGTCATCTGACGTATTTGGTCGTAATGAAGTGGCTACCGCGAACGGTTTAACCGGGATGGCAGCCTGGATGGCAAGTACCATGTTTGCACTGGTTGTCGGTGCGCTGGCCGATACGCTGGGCTTCAGCCCGCTGTTTGCTGCACTGGCCGTCTTCGATCTACTAGGTGCTGTCGTCATCTGGACGGTGTTGAAAAACCAACCCGCATCAGAAGTCGCCGCCACGGCGGAAACGTTGAAAGAAGCCAACCAGAACTGATAATTCCTGCATTATCCTGGCTCATCCGGTATGATCTGCGACTGGGTGAGCCACCTCCCTCCGATAACACACCGCGATAACTGTGACCGCAACATTGGTTGCTGCTATGATTAAGTGGTATAACAAATCATCCCTGAAAGATTAACGAGATAGACACTCAGGCCCTGACGTGGCACATGGACCGTCATCTATCGAGAGTAGACATCATCATGGCACTCACTGAACCCCGCCGGCTATACCAGCAGTTAGCCGCAGAATTAAAACAACGCATTGAAAGCGGTATGTACCAGGTTGGCGAAAAATTACCGGCAGAACGCTATATTTCGGAAGAAATGAACGTCAGCCGCACCGTGGTACGTGAAGCGATTATTATGCTGGAAGTCGAAGGGTACGTTGAAGTACGCAAGGGTTCAGGCATTCACGTTATTTCCAACCAGCAGAAGAATCCGTTCATTAATAGCGGCGATAATGAATTTGTCGCGGCGGGTCCATTTGAGCTGCTTCAGGCTCGCCAGCTTATTGAGAGCAACATTGCCGAATTTGCGGCCACGCAGGTGACCCGTCAGGACATCATCCAACTGATGGAAATTCAGGAATACGCGCGGCAAGAAGATCGCTTTCGTGATTCTCAGTGGGATCTCAAATTCCACGTTCAGGTCGCGCTGGCAACACAGAACTCTGCGATGGCGACCATCGTCGAGAAAATGTGGAGCCAACGGATTCATAATCCTTACTGGCGCAAACTGCATGAGCACATTGACGACAAGTCGATTGAAAGCTGGTGCGAAGAGCACGACCGCATCCTTAAGGCACTGATTCGCAAAGATCCTTACGCGGCCAAACTCGCGATGTGGCAACATCTGGAAAATACCAAACAGATGCTATTTCGCGCCACGACGGATGATTTCGAGTTCAACGTCGACCGCTATATGTTCGCCGAGAATCCGGTCGTCCACCTCGACCAGATACACACGGGCAAGTCCTAAATAGGCATCCTCCCCCTTGTTTTGAGCGAAGGGGGAAAATTTTGTACCAAAGGGAAAAAGTCAGAAAACGTTGATTTCTGTCAGCGAGTGTAAAATATCGCAGAAATCCCCACTCTTCTTCGAAAAATCCCCCCAAACCGCCCCAGTTGTCGTAATATTTTTCTGTCTCAGTAACACCTATTTTGTTACAGTTAACGCGTCTTTCTTACGCTTAATCCGTCGCTTTGAATGCAAAGTCTGCCAAGACCAAACAATCCCCAGGCAGCCTGTTTATCGGGTTCGCAGCGAAAAGCGAGCATCAAGTCAGACGCCAGCTCCACTATCAGGCAGAAAAACAGAGATCATCAAAAAATCATAATCCTGTGCCCTGATATACCCTAAATACGTCGAGTTTCAGGCAACTTGACGTATGACGGGATTAGCACTGTATTCACTCTTATCATGTCCAGAAGCGTGATTGTCGCCAAGGCTAAAATGCAACAGCAGTATTAGGAATACCGGATGGAATTAATCAAAGAACTGTTAAACGCACTCTGGCATCAGGATTTCGATATTTTAGCCGACCCGAAGCTGGTATGGACCATCT
Organism: Pectobacterium sp. CHL-2024; assembly: GCF_044751765.1. Classification (NCBI taxonomy): domain Bacteria; kingdom Pseudomonadati; phylum Pseudomonadota; class Gammaproteobacteria; order Enterobacterales; family Pectobacteriaceae; genus Pectobacterium; species Pectobacterium sp. CHL-2024. The sequence goes on from NZ_JBIXKO010000004.1 coordinate 236,410, forward strand.
ACATATTACTGTTTCTCATTATCTTTCTGGAAAATGGCCTGCTCCCCGCCGCTTTCCTGCCCGGCGATAGCCTGCTCATTTTAGTCGGCGTCCTCGTTGCCAAGGGCACAATGAATTACCCTTTTACGATATTTCTCCTGACGACGGCCGCCAGCCTCGGCTGTTGGGCTAGCTATATTCAAGGGAAGTGGCTTGGTAATACGGGAGTGGTTCAAGGCTGGCTATCACATTTGCCCGCGCACTATCACCAGCGCGCCCACCAGCTCTTCCATCGTCATGGCTTGTCCGCACTTTTAGTTGGCCGTTTTCTGGCTTTTGTCAGAACGCTACTCCCTACCATCGCAGGCTTGTCTGGCCTGAGTAACGCGCGCTTTCAGTTCTTTAACTGGATGAGCGGGTTCCTGTGGGTATTTATTCTGGTTACGCTGGGCTTCGCCTTAGGAAAAACAACGGTCTTCCTGAAATATGAAGACGAGCTGATGTTCTGCCTGATGATGCTGCCGCTGGTGCTGCTGTTTATCGGCCTGTTTGGATCGCTCTTTGTCCTATGGCGTAAAAAACGTGACGCTAAAACAGATAACGCTGAAAAAGGGAGCTAACCGTGTCAATCAGCGGGTTATTCTCTAAGCTCTTCTCCAGGAAAGCAGGTCGCATACTGCTATTGCTTGCTCTACCGATGATTGCATTGACGCAGTCCCAGTCACTACGCCGCTCCCAAGACGATGCTATGCTACATATCAGGCCTTATGATGGTGCCGCGTTGCCAGATGGCTTTTACGTGTATCAACGTCTCAACGAAAAAGGGATTGCGATCAAGAGCATTACGCCAGAGCAAGATAGCCTGATCGTCCGTCTGGCCTCGCCAGAACAGAGTATCGCTGCCAGAGATGTCCTACGTTTGTCTCTACCTAAAGTCACGATTACCGCGCAGCAAGTGACAACCCCGACACCGTTCTGGCAGCAGAAACTGACACAGAAACAATCCAAACTGGGGTGACGACTATGAAATTATCTCCATCAAAACTATCTCCATCCATTATTGCCTTATCTGTCCTGCTTTCCGGTCATGCACTGGCGAATACCGCCAATCAGGTAGAGACCTGTCAGCAGAAAGCGCAAGATATTCAGCGCCAAATCGATGAAGCGCGTAAGCATGGCAATCAGAATCGCATCAACGGGTTAGAGAAGGCATTGGACGGCGTGAAAACCCACTGCACGGATGCCGGATTAGCAGAGAAACGTCAGGAAGCGATTGCGGAAAAACGCAAAGATGTCGCAGAGCGGCAGCAGGAACTGAATGAAAGCCGCCAGAAAGGGGATGACGCCGAGAAGATCCTCAAGCGCGAAAGAAAGCTGGCTGAAGCCGAGCAGGAATTGCGCGCCGCAGAACGTGGCACATCGCAATAGCCCATCACCACATTGCCCCTACAAAACACACAGCAACTGTTCATTTTGTATGCAAAATCCAAATCGCTAAAATTTACAGCGAGTTATCAGAATTGTCCGTACCCGTTTTGGGCGGCATAAATTTCAGCTTCAGCTATAGTTAATGTTCAGGTTTATAACATGAAGGGTTATTAATATGGCTAAAGATCAAAATTCTGAGTACCTACGCGCCGAATTGAAATCACTGGCGGACACGCTGGAAGAAGTATTAAGCACCTCCAGCGATAAATCTAAAGCGGAACTCGACAAGCTGCGTAATAAGGCAGAAAGCGCGCTGAAAGAAACCCGCAGTCGCCTGAGCGATACCGGTGAGCGCATCGCTTCCCAAACCAAAGAAGCGGTTGAATCTGCGGACGATTATGTACGCCAGAATCCGTGGACCGGTGTCGGCATTGGCGCAGCAGTCGGTGTCGTGCTTGGCGTCCTGCTGTCTCGTCGCTAATTAGCGGATTGCTATGACGGATAAATCACAACAAGGCCCCGCAAGCGGGGTCATGGCTTCTGCTCAGCGCATCATCTCTATTATTGTCAGCATGGTGGAAAGCCGCGTTCGACTAGCCGTAATTGAATTAGAGGAAGAGAAAGCCAATCTGATTCAGTTGCTGATTATGGTCGGCCTGACGCTGCTTTTTGCCGCTTTTGGCATTATGAGCCTGATCGCGCTGATCATCTGGGGCATCGATCCGCAATATCGCCTCTTTGCGCTGGGGTGTATTACCGCCACATTGCTCGGACTGGCGCTGATAGGCGGTATATGGACACTCGTGAAGGTACGTCGTTCCACCTTGCTCAAAGCGACGCGTAAGGAGCTGGCGACCGACAGATCGCTGCTGGAGGACGATCCCAAATGAACCAGCGTCAACAGCGAGACAAAGAAAAAACCCAGCTACTGCGCCAGATACAGCAGCAGCGGCTGGATTTATCGGCAGGTAAGAAGCACTGGCTGGATACCACCGCCCGTTACGATCGCGGCTGGCAAAGCCTGATGCAGTGGCGTAAATACTGGATCGTGGGTTCCAGCCTCGTGGCGCTCTATGGCGTACGCCATCCCAGCCGCATGATTCGCTGGGGACGCCGCCTCGTCGGGCTGTGGGGCACAATCAGACTCGTTCGCAAAACGTTTGAGCCACGTCCGTAATCCTTCCTATCATCTAGGCTATCTGCCTTCTCTATATAAGACATTTTTCATCTGACTTTTACCTAACGCGCTCATGTCATTACCGCGCGTTCTTGCACAATTCACTGAACATCAATTTTTCTGAAATAAAGCAACAATTATACTCGCTGGAAGCGCAAATCATCTCTCTATACTATCTGCCCATAACCTGATGGCGGGCCAAGTTTTCAGACCACACCTGCTACAACAAACAAAACAGGGCAATATAGCCCACAACAAAATTAATTGGAGAGATGATGAAAAATTTAGAAAGCACTGCACTGCTGGTTGCACGTATCTTAATGCCAATTCTGTTTATCGTTGCAGGTTACGGTAAGCTGGGTGATGCCTATGCAGGTACACAACAATATATGCAGGCGATGGGCGTGCCGTCCTTCCTGCTGCCGCTGACCATTCTGCTGGAACTGGGTGGTGGTCTGGCAGTTCTGTTCGGTCTGCTGACGCGTACCGTCGCGCTGTTCACTGCGGGCTTTACGCTGCTGACTGCACTGATTTTCCACTCTAACTTTGCGGAAGGCATGAACCAACTGATGTTCATGAAAAACCTGACCATCGCTGGCGGCTACCTCCTGCTGGCTGTAACAGGCCCAGGCGCATTCAGTATCGACCGCCTGCTGGGCAAAAAGTGGTAAGACGAGCCTTTTCCGGCCTGTACTACACTTAATAGTCGAATACCGAATGAGACGGCAAGCATACAAGGCTTGCCGTTGTTTTATCATCACTCACTAACGGGAGGATTTATGGGACAACTGGTTGACGGCGTATGGCACGATACCTGGTATGAAACCAAATCTACCGGCGGCCATTTTAAGCGTTCAGAATCCGCATTCCGCAACTGGGTAACGCCCGATGGCGCACCCGGCCTAACCGGCAAAGGTGGCTTTCCTGCCCAGTCCGGCCGTTATCATCTCTATGTTTCGCTTGCCTGCCCGTGGGCACACCGCACGCTGCTCATGCGACAGTTGAAAGGGTTAGAAGATCACATCGCCGTTTCGGTGGTTCATCCCCTCATGCTCGATCATGGCTGGACGTTCGGTACCGATTTTGAAGCCGCGACGGGTGACTCACTCTATCAGCACGAATTCCTCTACCAGCTCTACCTGCACGCCATGCCAGACTACAGCGGTCGGGTGACCGTACCTGTCCTGTGGGATACTGAGCAGCACACCATTGTCAGTAACGAATCTGCCGATATCATCCGCATGCTGAATAGCGCTTTTGATGGCGTGGGAGCAACGGCGGGAGATTATTACCCAGAAGCGCTACGCGCTCAGATTGATGAATTGAACGGCTGGATTTACGACAAGGTCAATAACGGTGTGTACAAAGCTGGTTTTGCGACAAGCCAGTCAGCCTATGATGAATCGGCCACGGCCGTTTTCGCCGCGCTCTCCGATCTGGAAAGCATTCTGGCAAAACAACGCTATCTGACGGGTGAGCAGTTAACCGAAGCCGACCTGCGGCTGTGGACGACGTTGATCCGTTTCGATCCGGTCTATCACACGCATTTTAAATGCGATAAATATCGCCTGAGCGATTATCCAAATCTGTTCGGTTTTCTGCGTGATATTTATCAGATGCCCGGCATCGCCGATACCGTCGATATGGCGCACATTCGTCACCACTACTATCGTAGCCACGGCACGATTAATCCGCATGGCGTGATTTCGCTGGGTCCAGAACAAGATCTGAACCAGCCTCACCAGCGCGATAAGACGTTTGTCGATTTATACTAGGGTTGTTGTCGATTTTCGCTGAGCAGTAGTGAAATAGAGCGGCAAGGTGCGGAACCACACCTTGCCGCGAAAAGCGCGGGATTTAGGGCTGGTTCAGCAGTTTCGGAATTTCACGCAGGAACCAGGACTTTGCCTCGCCCATGCTGTCTCGCCGCCAGGCCATAATGATCTGGCTTTCCATCTGATGCTCAGGCCCAATCACCAGCAAACGCCCTTCGGCAATATCCTGTGCAACCATCGGGTAAGGCATGGTCGCGACGCCTAATCCCGCCAGCAGCGCACGCCGTTTATCATCCAGCGAACTCACCGTCAGACGTTGCTGTTTATCCAACAGCTGCACGGTCAGTACCGGGCGTTCGCGCGCGGTATCTGCCACCGCAATCCCACGGTATTTTACCCGAGTTGCATCCGACAGCGGTTCAGGCTCCTGATGAATCGGATGCTCTGGGCTGGCGACATAAACGTTATTCATCGTGTACAGCTTGCGAGTATTCATTTCAGAAGACGCGCGAAAATGCATGTCTGGCGCAATCACAATATCGGCACGCCCTTGCTCAAGACGCTCCCACGCCCCCGCCAGCACTTCCGTCAGAATCGATACCTGTGTATTGGCTTTGAGCGCCAGTTTATCGATTAACGGGAAAAGTCGCTGAGTCGGAATCAGCGCTTCCGTCACAATCGTCAGGTGCGTTTCCCAACCGCGCGCCAGCGCTTCTGCGTCCGTCGTGAGCTTATCTGCAGCTTCCAGCAGGATACGTCCGCGTTCCAGCAGCATCCGCCCGACATTCGTGAATTTAGTACGATGCCCGGAACGATCGAACAGCACCACATCTAACTCTTCTTCCAGTTTCTGCATGGTATAACTCAGTGCCGAAGGCACCCTACCCAGCTCGTCTGCCGCAGCGGCAAAGCTGCCACGGCGATCGATCGCATCCATCACCCTCAAAGCTTCCAGCGTCAATGCTCGTTCTTTCGCCATCTTCGTACTCATTCAGGAATTTTGAACATACCCACCAGATTAACTAGCTAACAATCCAACGTCCACACAATTACTATCAGTTCAATAAATAATTCTCTGGGGGGATAACAATTATGATCACACGAAGAGCAGCGGGGCAATGCGGCCAGGCCGACTATGGCTGGCTGCAGGCGCGCTATACCTTTTCTTTTGGTCACTATTTTGACCCACAGCTGCTGGGCTACGCGTCTCTGCGCGTGCTCAATCAGGAAGTATTGGCACCGGGGGCATCATTCCAGCCGCGAACCTACCCACGGGTTGATATTCTGAACATTATTCTTCAGGGTGAAGCGGAATACCGCGACAGCAACGGCGGCCACATTCAGGCCAAAGCCGGAGATGTGCTACTGCTCTCTACGCAGCCAAACGTCAGCTATAGCGAACATAATACCAACGCCAACAAACCGCTGACGCGGCTGCAATTATGGCTGAATGCCTGCCAGACCCGCGAGAACAGCCCGTTGCAGCGCATGGGGCTGAGTTCAGTAAACCATACGCTGCTCGCCTCACCGGAAGGTGAACACAATAGCCTGCAACTGCGCCAGCAGGTTTGGGTTCACCATGTCGACCTCCAGCAGAATGAGCAAAGCACTATCGCGCTACAGGGAAATCAGGCGTACCTCCAGCTGATTCACGGTTCAATGGCGGTAAAAGGCAATCAGAACAGTGAAACACTGCACTGCGGCGACGGTGCTTTTGTTAAGGAAGAAACAGCGTTGACGCTACAGGCCGAGTCGCCTTTGCGGGCGCTGCTCATCGATCTGGTCGTGTAACGCTTCTGTTCGTTGTTTTTACATCAAGTGGTTTTCGCAGGAAAACGCCGCCAGTTCGGCGTTTTTATTCAGTCGTGGTAAGATATCCGTCTTGTTCCTCAATGCGTCAGGGTGATATGACAATGGATTCAACCAAACAGGACAAACTTCTTGCCCAGGCTGAACAGATTTGTCAGCAACGCGCTGTGCGTCTCACGCCGCAGCGGTTAGAGGTTTTACGCCTTATGGCACAGCAGTCCGGTGCTATCAGCGCTTATGACCTGCTGGATCTGCTGCGCGTTTCTGAACCTCAGGCGAAACCACCGACTGTCTATCGCGCGCTGGATTTTCTGCTGGAACAAGGCTTCATTCATCGCGTCGAATCCAACAACAGCTATGTGCTGTGTCACCATATCGAAGACCACAGCCACACGTCCGCCCTTTTCATCTGCGACCGCTGTGGGCAAGTCACAGAACGTCAAACCGAAGGCGTGGAAGAAACGTTGCGTAGTCTGGCGCAACAGTCGGGATTTACGCTGCGTCACAGCGTGGTGGAAGCACACGGGTTGTGCGGAGGCTGTCAGGAAGTTGCATCATGCAAGCAGCCGGATCATTGCGATCACGACCATACTGTTCCGATTAAAAAACGATAGCCCTTGGGCTATCGTTTTTTCTGTGGAGAGAGACATCACCTTTGTTACCCGTGATAGCTACCAGTGATATTTGTGGTGCTCTTCCCAGTGTTTCACTTCTTTCTCTGCCGCTTCTTTTGCGTACCCGTAGCGTTCCTGGATTCTCCCCACCAGTTGGTCACGTTTACCTTCGATGACCGTCAGATCGTCATCCGTTAATTTGCCCCATTGCTCTTTCGCTTTACCTTTAAACTGTTTCCAGTTACCGCTGGCTTGGTCTTTATTCATAAGAATCTCCGTACCTTAGGTGCATTGCGCATAAACGAATCGTGACTAACGACTCATGCGTCAGTTTCAGATAAATAGTTTTATTCAGTAAGCAGCATCATAACTATGTGAACCATGACGGTGCTCTTCGCCACTGTCTCCCTTGATTACCGGGCTATCTAAATGTGATGGCTACTAATCAATCGGCAAACGATCAATCAAGATAAAAATGCTTACCTTGATAAAAATTATAGTCGAATATTTCACTTAACATGGAATATCAGGAATCTGTGACTGGAATGAACATTGAGAAAGGGAAAATAACCGAAAAAAGCAGTGAAAAAACAGAAGGATAATGGGGATCGTAGAAAACGCGCGCGAAATGTAACTAAATATATATGGTTAGCAGATTAACAGACTGAACATGATGCACTGACCCAGACGGACGAGCAGTGCATCTCTGCGAATGGTTAGCTCCAGTCGCTGTTACGAATCACGCCAACCGCCAAGCCTTCTATCGAAAAGCTTTGCTGACGTAGATCGACAACAATCGGGGCAAACTCTTCATTTTCAGCGAGGAGGTGTACCGTATTGCCCTGCTTTTTCAAGCGCTTCACCGTCACTTCATCGTCGATACGCGCGACGACAATCTGACCGTTACGCACATCTTCTGTTTTATGCACGGCCAGTAAATCGCCATCCATAATACCGATATCTTTCATAGACATACCGCTCACCCGCAGCAAAAAATCAGCGCTGGGTTTGAACATCGCAGGGTCAACCTGATAGTGACACTCGATATGTTCCTGTGCCAGCAGCGGTTCACCTGCGGCCACGCGACCAACCAGAGGAATGCCCGTCTCTTCTTCCATCAGTAGACGAATACCGCGAGACGCGCCCGATACAATCTCAATCACACCTTTACGCGCCAGCGCTTTCAGATGTTCTTCAGCCGCATTGGGAGAGCGAAACCCCAGCTGTTGAGCAATTTCCGCGCGCGTTGGCGGCATTCCGGTCTGCGCAATATGATCGCGGATCAGGTCATAAACCTGCTGCTGCCTTGCTGTTAATACTTTCATTCCGCCCCCTGGTTGTTTATACAGTCTTGCTGTGAGTATATACAGGTAAGCCACAATTGGGAATGGAGATATCGGTAAAGCTCCTGACTTTTACTCATTTATGCGCGCCGTCAGGCAAAATGTTGCCAGAGGATGCTGCCCCAGACGACAGCGGCTAACAAGATGGCAACAAAGACAGCCGCAGAGCCAATATCTTTCGCCCGACCGGATAATTCGTGGTGCTCGAGACCAATGCGGTCGACCACGGCTTCAATGGCGCTATTGGCCAGCTCAAACAGCATAATCAGAACCACAGACCCGATCAGCAGCAGTTTTTCAACCAGCGTAACCGGCAGTAAACACGCGATAATGACGCCGACAAGGGTCAGTATCGTTTCCTGACGAAATGCCGCCTCATGCTGCCACGCCTGCTTCAGTCCCTTAAAGGAATAACCGGTCGCCTTAATAATCCGGGTCATCCCCGTTGCTTTATTCATTTATCCTCCATTTTTAGACTCTAAATAATTCGAGTTTCAGGCAGGCGGCAAGAGAGGGAGTCCCGATGAGCTTACTCAAGTAAGTGATTCGGGTGACTGAACGCTGCCAACGCACATGCAACTTGAAGTATGACGAGTATATGCAAAATAGTTCGCATTTTAACGCGCTTACGTTGTCTCATCACCACAGATCTCCGGCGCAGTTTCTGGTATCCTTGCGGCGCATTGCTAACAAGAGGCTCCATGTTGTTATGTCAGGTTGGCGTAAAATTTACTATAAATTATTGAATCTCCCACTGAAACTGCTGGTGAAGAGCAAAGTTATTCCCGCAGATCCGGTGGTCGAGCTGGGGTTAGATCCCTCACGTCCTATACTCTATGTTCTGCCTTATAACTCTCAGGCGGATCTCTTGACGCTACGAGCGAAATGCCTGGCATTGGGGCTACCCGATCCCTCGCAGTCGTTCGAATTCAATGGCGTCGAACTGCCTAGCCACGTCTTTATCAATGACGGGCCGCGTGTCTTCCGCTATTACGTTCCCAAGCAGAAATCCGTCAAGCTGTTCCACGACTACCTGGATTTGCATCGTGCCAATCCAGATTTAGACGTACAGATGGTGCCGGTTTCTGTGATGTTTGGGCGTTCTCCGGGTCGGGAAGGCCACGCTCAGGCCGCACCACACCTGCGCTTACTCAACGGTATCGAGAAATTCTTCGCCGTCCTGTGGCTAGGCCGCGACAGCTTTGTCCGCTTCTCCAGCCCGGTATCGCTACGCTATATGGCGACCGAGCATGGTACTGACAAAACCATAGCCCACAAACTGGCGCGTGTCGCACGTATGCACTTCTCCCGCCAACGTTTGGCGGCAGTTGGACCACGTTTGCCGGTGCGTCAGGAGCTATTTAACAAGCTGCTGGATTCCAAAGCGATCAAGAAAGCCGTGGACGACGAGGCGCGCAGTAAGAAGATTTCTACTGAGAAAGCGCAGCAGAACGCTATTGCGCTGATGGAAGAAATCGCCGCTGACTTCTCCTACGAAGCCGTGCGTCTGTCAGATCGCGTATTAAGCTGGACGTGGAACCGCCTTTATCAGGGGATTAACGTCCACAACGCCGAACGCGTTCGCCAGCTGGCGCAGGATGGTCACGGCATTGTCTACGTGCCCTGCCACCGCAGCCACATGGATTATCTGCTGCTATCCTACGTTCTGTACCATCAAGGCTTAGTGCCGCCGCATATCGCCGCCGGCATCAACTTGAATTTCTGGCCAGCAGGACCGATCTTCCGCCGTCTTGGCGCGTTCTTTATTCGCCGTACCTTCAAAGGCAACAAACTGTATTCCACGATTTTCCGTGAATATCTGGGTGAGCTGTTTGCCCGCGGTTATTCGGTTGAATACTTCATGGAAGGCGGACGTTCACGCACGGGCCGTCTGTTAGAGCCGAAAACCGGTACGCTGGCGATGACCATTCAGGCCATGCTGAGAGGCGGCACACGCCCTATCACGCTGGTACCGATTTATGTCGGTTACGAGCATGTGATGGAAGTCGGCACCTATGCGAAAGAGCTGCGCGGTGCAGTGAAGGAAAAAGAAGGCTTTATGCAGATGGTGCGCGGTTTACGCAAACTGCGTAATCTCGGCCAAGGGTACGTGAACTTCGGTGAACCTCTCCCGCTGACAACCTATCTGAACCAGCATGTTCCGCAATGGCGTGACGCGATTGATCCGATTGAAGCACAGCGCCCAAGCTGGCTAACGCCGACGGTGCAGGATATCTCTATGGATATCATGGTGCGCATCAACAATTCTGCGGCAGCAAACGCGATGAACCTGTGCTCTACGGCTTTATTAGCCTCGCGCCAGCGCTCGCTGACGCGTGAACAGATGCACGAACAGCTGGATTGCTACCTCCAGTTGCTGCGCCAGGTGCCTTATCACAAAGATATTACGGCACCGAAGAAGACAGCGGATGAACTGCTGGAACACGCGCTGGGCATGAACAAGTTTGAAGTCGAGAAGGATAGCATTGGCGATATCATCATTCTGCCGCGCGAGCAGGCAGTACTGATGACGTACTATCGCAATAACATCCAGCACCTGTTGGTCTTGCCGTCGCTGATCGCCAGCATCGTCATCCACCATCGTCGGATTACGCTTGCCGAAGTAGTACGACAAATCACGCTGATCTATCCGCTGCTGCAAGCTGAGCTGTTCCTGCACTATTCCAAAGAGCAGTTGCCGGACGTGCTGGAGACGTTGGCTAATGAACTGATTCGACAAGAGCTGCTGTGCAGCCGTGACGGTCAATTAGCCATCAATCCGCCACGCATCCGTACGCTGCAACTGCTGTCAGCAGGCGTGCGTGAAACGCTGCAACGCTATGCAATCACGCTGTCTTTACTGTGTGCAAACCCAGGGATCAACCGTGGAACGCTTGAGAAAGAAAGCCGGAACATGGCGCAGCGTCTGTCCGTCCTGCACGGTATCAACGCGCCGGAATTCTTTGATAAAGCGGTGTTCTCAACGCTGGTCGCGACCTTACGTACAGAAGGATATATCACCGACAGTGCGGAAGCGGCACAAGGCGATATCGTGGCAATCTACAATATCCTCGGCGATCTGATCACCCCGGAGGTGCGGTTGACCATTGAAAGCGCCAGCTCATCCGCTGAGATGGAAGCCGCCAGTCAGGTTGAAACTAATAGTCAGATAGAAACCAATAGTCAGCCGGTAGAAAAGCTCGAAGAGACAAAGCAGGATTAACCGGACAGTCACGGGAAAATGGCGGAGAACATGCCGCCATCAAGCCGTGAATACATTTGGCATGACAAATACTTCTGAGCATTCCACCATAAAAAAAGCAGCGAGAAATCGCTGCTTTTTTTGTCTCTGTCGGTTAGCCCTATAGGCCAAACAGTACGCCAATGAATATCGCCATACCCGCGTATTTATTATTGTGAAAGGCTTTGAAACAGGCATCACGCTCGCGCCCAGCGGTCAGGGTTTGCTGGTAAACAAACATCCCCGCAGCCACCAGCAGCGAAATAATGTATGGCGTTCCTAATCCAGTGGTGATGCCCAACGCCAGCAGCAACGCCAGCATACTGAACTGCAGTAACCCAATGATAATATTGTCAAACCGGCCAAATAGGATCGCAGTGGATTTCACACCGATCTTCAGGTCGTCATCACGATCCACCATCGCATATTGGGTATCGTAGGCGACCGTCCAGCAAATATACGCAACAAACATCATCCAGCAGCTCGCTGGCAGGCTTTCACTCACCGCCGCGTAAGCCATCGGGATTGACCAGCCAAACGCCGCGCCCAGCACAAACTGAGGAAGATGGCTGACCCGTTTCATGAACGGGTAGACCCACGCCAGAACCAACCCCGCAACGGACAGCCAGATCGTCATCTTATTCAGCGTCAGCACCAAGCCAAACGCCAGCAAGACCAGCACGACAAACAGCACTTTGGCCGCTCGCTCGCTCACCTCACCGCTGGGCAATGGGCGAGAAGCGGTACGTTTTACATGGCCGTCAAAATGGCGATCGGCATAATCATTGATGACGCAGCCCGCCGCACGCATCAAGAAAACGCCAGCGACAAAAACAAACAGCGTCCACGGTGCAGGTGCCCCGCCTCCCGCTAGCCACAGCGCCCATAGCGTTGGCCACAGCAGCAACAGAGAACCTATCGGTTTATCAATTCGCATCAAGCGACAATAAGCCAGCCATTTCCCTGCTGTAACACTTCTTTCCAAGGATTTATCTCCTCAAATTACCTGCCAACCTTCATCACCGGCTGAAATAAATCGGTGATTCCGGTAAGAAAAGCTCGGTCAACAGTAACGGATAGCCCGAGACACACAGGCGGGAACGCCGCGCCCATAAGCCTTCACTGCATCCGGTATGAATATAGTCACGCGTCAGCGTCTTTTGCCCAAACAGGTAACGGCCTAGCGGCTGATTGCCTATTTTCGTCAGGGCTGAATCCGTACCGTCGAGCGTCTGTTGCGGAACAATGGTACGGCCAAAAAGCCAGGGACGATCGTCACCATACAGCACCACTTCACGCAGCCAGTAACGTTCACTGTACGGCAGCTGTTCGCGTTCTTCGCCCAGCGCCTGTGGCGTAATGAATTTCTCACTGCACAGGATGGTCTTTAGTTGGGCACAATATTTTTCAAGTCGCCGCGTCATGGAGCCGGTTTCCATAAGCCAGTCACCAATGTGCTCAGGTAATACCGAAGGGGGCTCAGTAAACCAGGAAATAGAGCGCAGAAGCGTAGACGCATCGTCAGACATTGTCCCTACTCCTAACAGGGTTGTTTCGAATAAAAAGGTATTCGTAAATAAAGTAACGCTGCCATTGTAGCGCAGAATGCTTCCCCCGATAACACGCGATAAACGCATTCATCAACGATACGGCAACATTTCAGCAATGCAGTGCATAAAAAAAGCACCACCCAGTCTCGCGACCAGATAGTGCTCTTTAAAGGACAGAAAGACGAGCTTCTGTAACCTGACTCCTGTCACCAGAAAATGGCTTCCGGCAACAAGGTGTCACATTACATCATGCCGCCCATACCACCCATGCCGCCCATACCACCAGCGCCACCTAAGTCAGGTGCATCGCTTTTCGGCAGGTCGGTAACCATACATTCGGTGGTGATCATCAGACCAGCAACGGAAGCCGCGAACTGCAGCGCAGAACGGGTGACTTTGGTTGGATCCAGGATACCGAAGTCGATCATATTGCCGTATTCTTCAGTTGCTGCGTTGTAACCGTAGTTACCTTCGCCTGCTTTAACGCTGTTCGCAACCACAGATGGCTCTTCGCCAGCGTTGGAAACGATCTGACGCAGTGGAGCTTCCATCGCGCGCAGCGCAACTTTGATACCCACGTTTTGGTCTTCGTTTTGAGCAGTCAGAGAAGCCAGTTTGGCTGCAACGCGAACCAGCGCAACACCACCACCAGCAACCACGCCTTCTTCTACCGCGGCGCGAGTCGCAGCCAGGGCATCTTCAACGCGTGCTTTCTTCTCTTTCATTTCAACTTCAGTTGCTGCGCCAACTTTGATAACGGCTACGCCGCCAGCCAGTTTAGCCACACGCTCTTGCAGTTTTTCTTTGTCGTAATCAGACGTTGCTTCTTCAACCTGCTGACGGATCTGAGCAACACGGCCCTGGATCGCAGCTTCTTCACCCGTACCATCGATGATGGTAGTGGTGTCTTTGTTGATCACAACGCGTTTTGCCTGACCCAGATCTTCCAGCGTCGCTTTTTCCAGCTCCAGACCGATCTCTTCAGAGATAACGGTACCGCCAGTCAGCGTCGCGATATCTTGCAGCATCGCTTTACGACGGTCGCCGAAGCCCGGCGCTTTCACCGCAGCTACTTTTACGATGCCACGCATGGTGTTAACCACCAGCGTTGCCAGCGCTTCGCCTTCAACATCTTCAGCAACGATAACCAGCGGTTTGCCGGCTTTCGCTACGGCTTCCAGTACTGGCAGCATTTCGCGGATGTTGGAGATTTTTTTATCAGCCAGCAGGATGAACGGGCTTTCCAGTTCTACAGCACCAGTTTCTGGCTTGTTGATGAAGTACGGAGACAGGTAGCCACGGTCGAACTGCATACCTTCAACCACGTCCAGCTCGTCTTGCAGACCGGTACCTTCTTCAACGGTGATCACACCTTCTTTACCGACTTTGTCCATGGCTTCGGCAATCATTTTGCCTACGGTTTCGTCGGAGTTAGCAGAGATGGTACCAACCTGAGCGATAGCTTTAGAGTCAGAGCACGGTACAGACAGTGCTTTCAGCTCTTCAACAGCGGCGATAACGGCTTTATCGATACCGCGCTTCAGATCCATCGGGTTCATGCCCGCTGCAACAGCTTTCAGGCCTTCAGTGATGATAGCCTGCGCCAATACGGTTGCGGTCGTGGTGCCGTCGCCTGCTGCGTCATTCGCTTTAGAGGCAACTTCTTTCACCATCTGTGCGCCCATGTTCTCGAACTTGTCTTCCAGCTCGATTTCACGCGCAACAGATACGCCGTCTTTAGTAATGGTCGGTGCACCGAAGGATTTATCCAACACGACATTACGGCCTTTCGGGCCCAGGGTAACCTTCACTGCATCAGCCAGTACATTTACGCCGCGCAGCATTTTCACGCGAGCGTCATTACCGAATTTTACGTCTTTAGCTGCCATGGTCTATTTCCCTCAAATTCTTTCAGTTCAGATGATTACGCGCAATTACGCTTCAACAATTGCCAGAATGTCGCTTTCAGACATGATCAACACTTCTTCGTTATCAATCTTCTCTGCTTTCACGCCATAGCCATCATTGAAAATAACGATGTCGCCAACTTTCACATCCAGCGGCTTCACTTCGCCATTTTCCAGGATACGTCCGTGACCTACGGCCAGAACTTCACCGCGGGTAGATTTACCAGCAGCGGAACCAGTCAGTACGATACCGCCAGCAGATTTTGACTCAACTTCTTTGCGCTTGACGATCACGCGGTCATGCAATGGACGAATATTCATTGATAGCTCTCCTTTGAGAAAGTCCATATCGGTTTAGGATAAACGCCGACTATGTCTTCATAACAACTATGTTTCATAACGATTATGCTTTTCATAATCGGCCTTGTGGTGTTCTAAGTGGGGGCGTTTCACCACCCTTCAAGGGAAAAAATTCATTTTTTTTGCGTTAGGCGTCTGCCTGTCGCTGATATTTGATAAAAAATAAGGATTATCAATATGATAATCCTTATCTGCTTTTCAATTCGTCTTGACGTTAACGGTTGTCACTATCGTCACGGTGTTCAATATTTGCGCGCCCACCATCCTTGCGCTGATATTCACCTTCAAAGGTGTTACCGCCGGAAGACGACGCACCAGGGCCAGCTCCGGGACCAGAACGCCAGACATGCAAGTGAGGCATCAGCTTGAGCGTCAGCCTTTTTTGCACTGGCGGCAGCAGTAACAACAGCCCCAGAAAGTCAGTCAGGAAGCCCGGAATCAGCAGCAGGAAGCCCGCCAGCACCAGTGAAACGCTTTTTACCATCTCGGCCGCTGGGCTTTCACCTGCCGCCATTTTCTGCTGCATCTGCACCAGCGTTTTCATCCCCTGATTACGCACCAGCGAGACGCCCACGCAGGACGTGAAGACAACCAGCAGCAGCGTCATGGCGACGCCAAGCACCTCAGCCACCTGAATAAACAGCGATATCTCGATGTAAGCCAAAAGAAAAATAAGTAATAACGGTAACCAGCGCACCCGGTACTCCTGTGTGTTTTACGCGTACTGTTTTAATAAAAACGTCTGTTAATCAGAACGTGTTAAGCCATCGCGATTGAAAACCCAGTACGCTTTACCACCCATCGGATTTACTACCAATGGATTAGGAAAAATGCGCGCCTGCTCTGCGATCCGGCACATCATGATTTACTGAAATGGGTACGGCTTTGCGCATTTTCAAGCCGCCGCCCTACGATTATTGTTCTAAAATAGTGACTCGTGACTACAGTCACAGTTCATTTACCGCCGTGGTAGAGAACGCCAGTATAGTGATCTAAACACCTGTTTTTCGCTGTCGTAACGACATATCCTCACGGCAATGGATACCTGGTTGGTCAAACATCCCGAGACTATTGCCGCGATAAGACGGTTTATCCGAGACCACATTGTTTTTAGAGATAATGGTTTTTTGAGATAACGCCGCCCGACACACCAGCCCACAACGTCTAGTTGCATCACTAGTCGCACAACAGGATAAGCACTCTCATGTCAGAAAACATCCGTATTGAAGAAGACCTGTTAGGCACCCGAGAAGTTCCCGCAGACGCGTATTATGGCGTTCACACGCTGCGCGCCGTCGAGAATTTCTACATCAGTAACAATAAAATCAGTGACATACCCGAGTTCGTGCGCGGTATGGTCATGGTGAAGAAAGCCGCGGCCTTGGCTAACAGAGAGCTGCAAACTATCCCGAAAAAAATCGCCGACGTCATCATCCGCGCCTGCGATGAAGTGCTGAATAACGGCAAATGCATGGATCAGTTCCCGGTCGATGTCTATCAAGGGGGGGCTGGCACGTCGGTCAACATGAATACCAACGAAGTATTAGCCAATATTGGTCTGGAGCTGATGGGCCACCAGAAAGGCGAATACCAGTATCTGAACCCCAACGATCACCTGAACAAATGCCAGTCCACCAATGATGCCTACCCCACCGGATTTCGTATCGCGGTCTACGCGGCCGTCCTGAAGCTAACGGAGGCGATAGCGAAGTTGAGCGATGGGTTCGAGCGCAAAGCCAAAGAATTTGAAGACGTGCTGAAAATGGGCCGCACCCAGTTGCAGGACGCCGTACCGATGACGCTCGGCCAGGAGTTTCATGCATTTAACGTACTGTTGCAGGAAGAAATCAAAAACCTGCTGCGCACGTCGGAACTGCTGCTTGAAGTCAATCTGGGCGCGACCGCAATCGGTACGCGCCTGAACACGCCAGACGGCTATCAGCAACTGGCGGTGCAGCGTCTGGCGGAAGTCAGCGGTCTGCCCTGTGTGCCAGCAGAAGATTTGATCGAAGCCACGTCAGACTGCGGTGCCTATGTGATGGTACACAGTTCGCTGAAGCGGCTGGCCGTGAAGCTGTCAAAGATCTGTAATGACCTGCGTCTGCTCTCTTCCGGTCCCCGTGCAGGCCTGAATGAAATCAACCTGCCGGAGCTACAAGCGGGTTCCTCGATCATGCCCGCCAAGGTGAATCCGGTCGTGCCGGAAGTCGTCAATCAGGTGTGTTTCAAGGTCATCGGTAACGACACCTGCGTCACGATGGCGTCAGAAGCCGGGCAATTACAGCTAAACGTGATGGAGCCGGTCATCGGTCAGGCGATGTTTGAATCGACCCACATTCTGACCAACGCCTGCTACAACCTGTTGGAGAAATGCGTCAACGGCATCACCGCCAATAAGAGCGTCTGTGAAGCCTATGTCTTCAATTCCATCGGGATTGTGACGTACCTGAACCCGTTCATCGGCCACCACAACGGCGATATCGTCGGCAGAATCTGCGCGGAAACGGGGAAAAGCGTGCGTGAAGTTGTCCTGGAGCGCGGCCTGCTGACGGAAGCCGAACTGGATGACATTTTCTCCATCCAGAACCTGATGCATCCGGCGTACAAAGCCAAACGCTACACCGATGAAAACGAGCTTCCCTAACACCAACACCTAATACCAACAGGCACGTCCGTTCACGAAGAACAGCGTGCCTTTATTTTTTGCCGTCTACGGCCATAAGAATAAGTTATGAAATTTTTATTATTAATTAAGGAGCATAGTCATGCTTGGTCTTGAGTTACTGATCGTTCTGCTCGCCATCTATTTGGGGGCACGACTGGGAGGCATCGGCATTGGTTTCGCCGGTGGCCTGGGAGTGCTTGTTCTTACGCTGGGGTTTCAGATAAAGCCCGGCGTAATCCCTTTTGATGTCATTGAAATTATCATGGCCGTTATCGCCGCCATCGCCGCAATGCAGGTAGCGGGCGGAATGGATTATCTGGTCAGTCTGGCGGAGAAACTGCTGCGTAAACACCCGAAATACGTCACCTTTCTCGCGCCGCTGGTCACCTACTTCATGACGATTCTGGCTGGGACTGGACACACCGCGTTTTCCACCCTGCCGGTTATCGCCGAAGTCGCCAAAGAGCAGGGTATTCGCCCTTCTCGTCCGCTTTCGATTGCCGTCGTTGCCTCGCAAATCGCCATTACTGCCTCGCCGATCTCAGCGGCGGTGGTGTTTGTCGCCGGTATTCTTGAGCCGCACGGCGTCAGCTATCTGCTGCTGTTGGGCATTTGTATTCCGACCACGCTCGCCGCAATCCTGCTGACGGCAATTGTGACCAACTTCCTGGGCAAAGAGCTGAAAGACGATCCGATTTATCAGGAACGTCTGAAAAAAGGTGAAACCACGCTGCGCGGCAATAGCCAGCATGAGATCAAACCGGGTGCCAAACTTTCCGTGATGCTATTTCTGATCGGCATCGTCGCTGTCGTGCTGTATGCCACGGCGATCAGCGGCACGGTTGGGCTGATTCAGAATCCGGTTCTGCCACGTAACGAAGCGATTGTGGTCTTTATGCTGACGATCGCCACGCTGATTTGCATCACCTGCAAAATCGACACCGCGCGCATCCTCTCTGCCAGCACGTTTAAGTCCGGCATGAGCGCCTGTATCTGCGTGATGGGCGTGGCCTGGCTGGGCGATACCTTTGTTAAAGCGCATATTTCCGATATTCAGGATACCGCTGGTGCACTACTGCAAAGCTACCCGTGGATGCTGGCCGTCGTGCTGTTCTTCGCCGCCACGCTGCTTTACTCGCAGGCGGCAACGGCAAAAGCACTGATGCCTGCTGCGCTGCTGCTGGGCGTGTCTCCGGTCACGGCCGTGGCGTCTTTTGCTGCCGTTTCCGCCCTGTTCGTGCTACCAACCTACCCGACGCTGTTAGCTGCCGTGGAGATGGACGACACCGGCTCAACGCGCATCGGCAAGTTTGTGTTTAACCACTCCTTCCTGATTCCGGGCGTGATGGCGATTACGCTGTCGGTGATATTTGGCTTTATCCTCGGCAGCATCCTGATCTAAAAATTGCCTTTCAGGCAGCACTTCGCGGATCGACTTAACTCGTCGATCCGCCGCATTCCCTTCAAACAATAAAGCAAGGTATAGTGTGGTTCTGGTTGTCTGGAATTTGTTCATCTGACACGGAGGATGTGATGTCTGACCGCCCGCTTTGCGATGCTGTCGTCATATTATGTACCGCACCTGACGACGCCTGCGCGCAACGGCTTGCCGACTCGCTGTTGGAAACGCGGCTCGCCGCCTGCGTCACCCTGCTGCCCGGCGCACGCTCGCTCTACTACTGGGAAGGCAAGCTCGAACAGCAATCAGAAGTACAAATGCTGATAAAAAGCGATATCTCACATCAGCAAGCCCTGCTGACTCACCTGAAACAACAACACCCTTACGATACGCCGGAGCTGTTAGTTCTGCCGGTATCCGGGGGCGATAGCGATTATCTGACATGGCTCAACGCATCTTTACGCTGATTTTCCTGTTATGGACGGCTTTCGGCACACCCAGTGTGGCCGCCTCTTCTTTCGGTCAGAAACTGTTTGGCAACAGCACGACGTCACGCTTTCTGCCAGTCGATGGCGCTTTCGCCTTTGAGTTTCAGCAGCAGGATAACCAGCTCAATCTGCGCTGGGATATCCATCCCGATTACTACCTGTACCGCGCACAAATCAAGATCGAAGGGAACGGTGCCACGCTTGGCAAGGTGGAACTGCCACAGGGCGAAAGCCATAACGACGAATTCTTCGGTCAGGTCTTTATCCTGCGGGATCGGCTGGCGCTAACGGTTCCCATTCAACAGGCCGAAAACGGCGCGACCGTTAAAGTCACCTATCAAGGCTGCGCCGATGCGGGTTTCTGCTATCCGCCGGAAACGCGCGTTGTTCCTCTCAGTCAGGTGATTGCTAACGCAGGCACAGACACATCGAATACGGCATCAGCCCAGACGCCACCGCCGCAGGCCACGCCGATGCCGTTCTCGCCGTGGTGGGCGCTGTTGATTGGTATCGGCGTCGCCTTTACCCCTTGCGTCCTGCCGATGTACCCGCTGATTGCCAGCCTGGTGCTGGGCAGAAAAGAACAGCTGACGCCGCGTCGAACGCTACTGCTGTCGATGACCTACGTTCAGGGCATGGCGCTGACCTACACACTGCTCGGGCTGGTTGTCGCCGCCGCCGGATTACGCTTTCAAGCCGCGCTCCAGCATCCCTACATTCTGATTGGCCTGTCGGTGATGTTTGCCGCACTCGCGCTGTCCATGTTTGGCCTGTATACGCTCCAGCTCCCGTCCTCGGTACAAACCCGACTGACAGAGTGGAGCAACCGTCAGCAAGGCGGCTCCGTTACTGGCGTATTCTGCATGGGCGCGCTGGCTGGGCTAATTTGTTCCCCTTGCACAACCGCGCCGCTCAGCGCCATCCTGCTTTACATCGCCCAGAGCGGCAACATGCTGGCGGGCGGCGGCACGCTTTATCTCTACGCGCTTGGCATGGGTTTACCGCTCATTCTGGTCACGCTGTTCGGCAACAAACTGCTGCCGCGTAGCGGCCCGTGGATGCAGTACGTTAAAGAAGCGTTTGGTTTCATTATTCTGGCACTGCCCGTCTTCCTGCTGGAGCGCATTCTGGGCGAGATGTGGGGAATGCGGCTGTGGAGCGCACTGGGTATCGCCTTCTTCGGCTGGGCGCTCATGCTGACGCTGCGCAGCAGCAAGGGCTGGATGCGTGGCGTACAGCTACTGCTGCTGGCAGGCGTGGTGATCAGCGCCAAGCCGCTGCAAGACTGGGCATTTCCTCCGGCTGGCGTGGCGCAAGCTCATACCTCAGCACTGAACTTCGCCCCTGTCGCCAATATTGCCGATCTCAACAGTGCGCTGGCAAAGAGCGCTCAGCCTGTTATGCTCGATCTTTACGCTGACTGGTGCGTTGCCTGCAAAGAGTTCGAGAAATACACGTTCAGCGACCCGGCGGTGCAAAACCATCTGTCGCGCATCACGCTGCTACAGGCGGACGTCACCGCTAACCGCGAAGAACAAAACGCGCTGCTGAAAAAGCTACAAGTTTTAGGGCTGCCGACCATCGTATTCTTTGACGCTCAGGGGAAAGAGATCCCCGGCTCGCGCGTCACCGGTTTTATGAATGCTGAACAATTTCAGGCACATTTACAGAAGTTCAGCCCATAAACGACGATATATGTGCTTCTGGAGGAGACCTAATGCAACGGGAAGATGTTCTTGAACATGCGCTTACTCTGCTGGAGCAGCACGGCTTTGCCATGACGACGCTGGATATGCTGGCGGAGAGACTAGGCGTTCCGGTAGAGGAACTGACGCCATTCTGGCCGGATCGCGAGGCACTGCTGTACGACGGCCTGCGTCACCATAGTCAGCAGGTCGATACCTGGCGGCGTCAGCTTCTGTTGGACGACGAGAAAAGCGTCGAGCAGAAGCTGCTGGCACGCTATCAGGTACTGCACGAGTCGGTGAACAAACAGCGTTATCCGGGCTGCTTGTTTATTGCGGCGTGCAGCTTCTTTCCTGATATCAATCACCCTATCCACCAGATTGCGGAACAGCAGAAGCTGGCGTCTTACCAGTACACCCGCGATTTGCTGGAAGAGCTGGAAACCGACGATCCTGAAATGGTGGCACAGCAGATGGAATTGATTCTGGAAGGCTGCCTGAGCAACCTGCTGGTCAAGCATCAGGCCGCCAGCATCGCCACCGCGCAGCGGCTGGCAGAAGATGTCTTACGCTTTGCGCTGTGCCGCAAAAACGGCGCGTTGACCTAAGCGAGCATACCTGCCCAGGCGGAAATGAACAGACACAGCGCCATCAGGCGCTGAAAGCGCACCATTGCAACGGTGGTGCGAAACACCCTGTTCACGGCCTTTCCCAGCCCTGCCCAGCACACCAGACAGACCATCGAGATAATCAAAAACCACAGCGCCATTATCGATATCTCCCGCAACGCCTGCTCCCCCGCAGGGGCGAACAGGCTGACGACAGCCAATGCCATCATCCACGTTTTCGGGTTAATCACCTGTAACAACGCCGCAGCGCGAGCCGTAAAACGGTTGTGCGATTCGCCAGAGAGGTTAGCCGCAGGTGCCCTGAATAACTGCCAGCTCATCCAGCTTAGCCACAGCACACCCGCCCAGCTCATCACCTGACGAACCACCGGATACTGACGCAGCATCTCCCCCGCGCCGGCACCGGAAATCAGGACGATGGCGCTTGCTGCCACGCAGGCGCCAACCACCGCAGGTAGCGTGTTTCTCACGCCATGGCGCTGGCTATTGGTTAAAATCAGGATATTTGTTGGCCCCGGCGTTATCGAGGCGACAAATGCAAACAGCAGAAACGGCATCAAACTCACAGGTCACTCCTTTTTGAAGAGCCCTGACTGTGCCGCTATTTTCTGGAAACGTCTGGAAGGTTTGTGCACAACCGACGGTAATGGGCGGGCGAGATCCGATATGCCCGCTGAAACCAACGGCCAAGATGGCTTTGATCGGAAAAACCTAAGCTTGCAGCCACGTCGGCAGGCTGATCGCCGCATGCCAATAACTGCCGTGCTTTCGCCAAACGCAGTTGGATAAGCCAGGCGTGCGGAGCCAGATGAAATTCACGTTTAAAGCAACGTGTCAGCGTGAAGCGATCGGTGCCGGTCTCCCGCGCGAGGTCAGACAGACCGATATTTTCGCCCAGATGCGCATAAAGATAATCGCGTGCGCGATGGGCCACCGCCGTGCTTTGCAGCTGCGAGGGTAACCTTTTTCGCCAGTGACAATGTGCGGTAATCTGTGAGAGCAGGTTATCCATAGCGCTCTGCTGCACAATTTTTATTTCATCGTTGTGAAGCGTGGCGAACGTGTCGCCAATCGAACGAACCAGCTGTGGATCACGCGTGAGTGTCTGCGCAAAATGAAGCGAGTAACTTCCTGGCGTGGAAGCATATAAGCCGTGCAGCGCATTAGTCAGCCACTGCTCATCGAGGTAGAACGTCAGATAGGTAAACCCGCCATCTACCGGCGCGTCACCGTCGTGGATTTCACCCGGTTCCAGCAAGAAAGCGTCCCCCGGACGACTCCGGTGTCGCTCACGGCGACAGTGAAACTGCTGCGTACCGGAAAGCGTCACTCCCACGAGGTAGCTGTCGTGCCAGTGCGGATCGTAGGCGTGCCCTTCAAAATGCGCCTTGATCGTCTCAATCCCCGTATCTGCATGCTGACGTAGCTCAAGCCAGTCGTTCGCCATCTCGCTCCCCTCTTTTCGCTATCAGCATTACCCGTTAATAGGCATCAATTCTGGAAGATTTGTGCAAAATCGACGCCTACCCGATCAGATTGCCGTAAAGTTAAGCAGTTGAACAGCTTTTCCCTAAATAGGGTTGACGATCATACGGGATTAAGGTTTAATGCGCCCCGTTGCCCGGATAGCTCAGTCGGTAGAGCAGAGGATTGAAAATCCTCGTGTCCTTGGTTCGATTCCGAGTCCGGGCACCACCTTTCCTTTTTTATGCTTCCTTATCAATCCCTATATTGTTGCGATTCAATAAGTTGGCGTGAAAATCTTTTCCGATGCGTTTTGATTTATCCCTTCGCATCGGGGAATTTGTGGGTCAGATTGCGGGTCATTCAGTTCGATGAACGGGAGTGACCCTCATATGTTAACTGACAGCAAAGTCCGATCCGCGAAACCTCTCGAAAAATCTTACAAGCTCACTGATTCGCAAGGCCTGTACCTCACGGTATCCACCAGCGGCGCTAAGCTATGGTATTTCCGCTATCGTTTCGGCGGTAAAGAAAGCCGTCTGGCCTTTGGCCCCTACCCTCAAACTACACTGGCAGAAGCCCGCGAAAAGCGCGATGCGGCACGTAAGCTGCTGGCATCCGGCATTAGTCCCTCTCAGCTTCGTAAATCGAACAACCCCGCCGTTGAGGAATCCCGTACCTTTCAGTATGTCGCGATGGCGTGGCACACCAGCAGCCTCAAGCTCTGGTCGGACGCGCACGCCGATAAAATCCTCATCTGCCTGAAACGCTACGTTTTCCCCGCGATTGGCACGATGGATATCACGCAGGTTGAAACCCGCCATCTTGCGCAGTTGGTTAAGGCGATTGATGACAAAGGCGTGCATGACGTCGCCGGACGGGTGCGCCAGCATCTGACTAAAATTATGCGCCATGCCGTGCAGCAAGGTGTCATCAAATACAATCCGGCTTACGATTTAGATGGCGTCGTGACCCCGGTGGCGACCCAACATCACCCCGCACTGCCGCTTAAACGCCTGCCTGAGCTGCTGGCTAAGATTGAGAACTACAAAGGCCGGGTGCTGACCCGTCTGGCGCTGGAGCTGAATCTGCATGTTTTCCTACGCTCCAGTGAACTGCGTTTTGCCCGCTGGGATGAATTCAACCTCAAAGCGCATATCTGGAGCGTGCCTGCCCAGCGCGAAGCAGTAAAAGGAGTGAGGTTTTCAGAGCGTGGCGCAAAAATGAAGGATGAACATCTGGTGCCGCTGTCACGGCAGGCAGTCGCCCTGCTGAAACAGGTTCAGGCGATTTCCGGCGAATCGGTCTTCGTTTTTCCCGGCGCACATACCCTGAACAAGCCGATGAGTGAAAATACCATCAACAAGGCGCTGCGCGTGATTGGCTACGACACCAAAACCGAAGTCTGCGGCCACGGTTTCAGAACCATGGCCTGTAGCGCCCTGAACGAGTCCGGACGCTGGTCAAAAGACGCCATTGAGCGGCAGATGAGCCACAAAGAGCGCAACGGCGTGCGGGCTGCTTACGTGCATAAAGCAGAGCATCTGGAAGCCAGAATCGAAATGATGCAATGGTGGTCGGATTATCTGGACGTCAACCGTGAGGGCTACGTCGCACCGTATATTTATGCGCGGAGTCATTCGGCTGGCTAACGCGCTGCGCTTGTTGGCTCCTGACGGGCTTTCTATGTGATAGAAAACCCGTCAGGAGCGTTGTCATAAAACCATTCGAGCATTCTGCCAACCGTCTTTTGCTACGCTAGGATTTCACTGGCTTATCGCGTTTTGGCGTTGCCAATTTTTGGTTGCATGCATCCAGAACCCAGGCTGAAAAATTAGCATCGGGATCTTCCGCTTTCTCCTGCGCAACGCTGGCGTTTATTTCTTCGATAAGCTCATGCGGGAAGCGAATTCCCTTTGTGGTCGAGCGCTTGTTTTTAGAACCTGTAGGCATGCCGTTTTCCTTTCTCACTGAACGCACACTATACAAGGAAAAATATTTTTAAACACGTTGACGTGTATGTGCACCTAGCGTTAAGGTGTATGAACACCAAGAGCAAATTCATGGTGAAAAACGAACCCCGGCAGTGCGCCAACACTAACCGGGCTTCTGACCACAACATTATGAGGACTAATGCTATGGCTGACACAGATAGTAACACGGGCTCGTCTTATCAATCACTGCCGGATTATGAGAACCGTTACTCCGCCATGAGTGCCGCGCTGGCGCGTCTGGATTTTTCAAATATGGACAATGACGAACTCTCGCAGGTGACAGAGTATTGCGCCGAAACACAGGCAGGACTTTGCCATTGTCTGAATTTCATCGGTGATGCGCTGATTACCTTTGCCGATAATGACGTGTGCGAATCGACGCCAGAAAGCTTGTGCCAGTTGGGACATGGGCTAACCGCAATCAGTTTACTCATCCCTGCCCTTACCACGATGCACAAACGCGCACATTCACTCACCGCCAGATAGCCATCTGAACATCACTAGTCTGATTAAAGCTCTGCCGTTAGGTCAGAGCTTTTTTGCTTTCGTGGCTCAATAACCATAATTAACCCTATCCGATATTGAGTTGTTTGCAGGCATCCTCCCCCTTTCCCGATAGCCTTCCCTACTGGCTGATTCCAGTGGGGAGAGATATGCCAGCACGTTTTATTTTCGCAACGCTGACAGCGCTGAATAGGCCATTCAGCCACGACGCAGGATGCGACGGGTTTAGGCGGGTGAAGGCCTGCGTTTCGCGGGCATTCACCTGTGGCGTGAGGCGAGTAAATTCAATTTCGCAGAAATTGCTAATTTGCGTCGCCCGAACCCACCGGCGAGCGTTTCCCCCAAGGGAAACCGAGCAGGCCGGGGGGAGCCGAATAAATTTTGCCGCCCCAGCGAGCAAAAAGACGCGCCCACGCGTCGGTTTATTTGGGGGGCTTAAGCCCCGCACACCGTCGTGGCTAAGTCTCCGGCCACAAGCCGGTAGCGAGGCGCGACTACCCGCTTTGAAGGCGTTTTCCCATTTTTTCGCTGACCGGAACGGGCAAAAGAAAAAGTGGGCTAAAAACGGCGTCTCAAAGGGGGTAGTCGCGCGTAGCGTGCGACGGTGTGCCGCTGTTGACGTTGGGGGTTTTGGCGTGGCGTCCAGCCGCGACATTACCCCCATGTGCCAGGTAATAAGGGCATCCAGCCCGTATGAACTGGCGTACGCCGTTCTGTGACGGGAAATATATTTTTCGGCACATGACCGCATCGCGGTCACCTCTTTATCCCCACAAGATCGCCTCATGACGTCGACTCATGCCAGTGGGCGAAGGTATTCCCCCATGCGATGAGGCGATAAAACCGAAAGAGCGAACACCCCAGTACAATGCGAAGGAGGAACCATGCTGATTTCTGATTACCGTGAACGCCGGGCACGTAGTCACGAAAAAATGCGACTTCTGCTCACCTTTCTGAAAGAAGAAACCTACAGCGATTTTAAAACCCTGATGCTGCTTTTTGATTTTAAAAATCACAAGCCGCTTTATTTGCTGCTGGCGAAAGCTATTAGCATGGGATTCATTCAAAAACAGACGTTTTGCACAAGAATGGAAAAAATCTCACTATGGGGGATCACCAACGACGGATTATCCGTTGTCGTCACACCCCATGAGGATGGCTTTCCTGCACGGTTTGAGCCCTCGAAAGTCACTGGCTGGACGCTGATGCAGCGCCTTGATCGTCAGCTAGCACGGCTCCTTCTTGAGAAGAAAGGCGCTTATGGATGGATCAGCGGCGCTGATTCAATATTCCGCAGCCGCTATGAGGTATATCATCGCCCGGCCGGGGTGATAACGTTACCTGACGGGACAGTTATCGCCGTTGAGACTGAACGCCATCTGAAAACCAAGGCCCGTTATCAGGCAATTATCACCCAACATTTGATAACTCGTACTCAAAAACGTTGGATGTACGTCTTCTATATCGTGCCCGATCCGCAGATAAAGCGAGCTATTGAACGGATGTTCAATAGCGTGAAATACGCCATCGTCAACCATCAGCGTATCCCGCTGGAAGCAAAGCACCGCAATGTTTTTCGAGTTTATACGTTTGAGGAACTTAAACGGTTAGCGTTAAAATTTGACTAATTGCTGAACAACCACGTGAAGTATATACTCAAAGTATACATACGAGAGGAGCACTATCATGAAACACCGCGTCAGCGTTACCGTGGACAAAGACAATTACCAGATTCTGAGTGCTGCCGGAGTCAATATTTCCGGGCTGGTGAATGACGCGATTGGCAAAGAAGCCCGCCGCATTAAGGCTGAGGAGTGGAAAAAGGAAAACCGCGAAGGGATGGAAGAAGTCGCCCGATTTATCGCTCAGCATGGCTCCTTTGCGGATGAAAACAGGAACTGGTGATCATGCAATTCATTGTTTATCAATACAAACGCGCCAGTCATTATAAAATGTTTGTCGATGTGCAAAGCGATATTGTTGAAACACCAAAGCGGCGCATGGTCATCCCGCTTATCGAAGCACATAACCTGTCTGAGAAAGTCAATAAGACGCTGTTTCCTCTGATTCGCATCGACGGCGAAGATTATCGGTTGATGACAACTGAACTATCGAGCGTTCCCGTTGAGGTCATTGGTGAGGTTATCGCGGATCTTGGCGACTGTGCGGATGAGATTAAGGATGCGATTAATCTTATTTTTTGGGGGATTTGAGAGGGTATTCAGACTGCTGAAATAGCTCCTAAACACAGCACTCTCCTCTTAAAGATATGGTTAAAATATCTCCAAAATTGAATAATCTGGTTGACAGGAATACTGAAAAAAGAACTCCTGAAAATATAATGGTGACCATTTAAAAAGTCAAAGTTTAATCCTCAGCGATGAGTTATTGGCAAAGGATTCTAACGGGTTTAAATTGTTATGCTTATATTAAAATAAAACGAAAGTTTAAATTTAACTACACGCATCTAGCATTCATCGTTTAAAAGCCTCACAATACCCCTCATTTTTATAGGCCCATGCCTTTATCCCATCCTGGCCTAATGAAGTTCCAACTATAATAAAAATAGGAGACCTTATAATATTTTTATTCAAAAGATAGAAGCGCTCAATACTAATTTTATCTTGGTGTGACAGCATAGGGATTACTTGAGGGTGAGTATGCCAGTAACCAGCAAAAACTAAACCATTTCTCCTAGCTTGGTTCTGCTCAGATTCACATCTATCAGAATTAAACTCTACCCAATGTTTTGAAGATTTATCCGATGAATGTGGTAACGTGGCAGAAGATAGCCATAAGCCGTTGTTGAATGAAACATCAATGAATAGCTGCCCCCCACATTCATTTTTATTACTGTGTTGCCTATGAGTATCAAATACATCAGAAACATCTTTACTAACATGTAATTCGAAATCATATTTTTCCCATCCCCATGTCCATGCTAGCATGGGGGGGCTATTCGTTATTCCATTCATTTTTAATTACCATGCTTTCAATATTTTCATCAATCTCTGGGCCCACATATTTTCCTCCAGCCACAATAACCTTACGACTCTCGGTAATAAATGAGTTCCATACGTTACAGCCTAACCTATCATTTCCTTCCAAAATATTTATTACTGATTTTGATACCATCCCTGCAATTTGTTGAATGTTTAATGAGCTTCCGGGAATGTAACCTACACCGCAAGCAGGTAATTTGTAATAGCCATCATTCTCCCAATAAGTAAATTTATTTTTAAAGTTCCCCCTCTTATCAAATAAATGTCTTGCATCAGCAGTTTTTGTTTTATCACTACATAAAACATGACCAACGAAAGCGAAGGGCTCAACCCAAGCTTGCACAAATGCAATATCTTGAATCCTTGATTTCATTCCCCACAGGAAATATTCGGTTGGCCAGTCAGCAGAAGTTGAAACAATACAATCGTATGAATAAATATTAATGTCTTTATGAGAAATCGCTTGATAAAAATATTTTGGGATTGCTGTTATTATAGCCGTGGGTATGCAAGACTTAAGATATTTCTTGAGTGCTAAAGATTTATTTTTTCCTAAATCATCAATTGTTAATATATGCCTACCTAAATTGGAATCATCTAGAGTATCAGGGTCAACAATTGTTAGATCTGTTATACCTGAATGTATTAGTTGTGATGCTACATGACTTCCAAGTGAACCAGCACCAATCAGCAGAACTTTTTTTTGAGCAGTTTCTTCTACGTTGAAATCTTTTGAACGTGAAAAAATAATTTCGTTATCAAGCAAGAAAGTGTCAGTAATTAATAAGCTATCTCTTTCGCCAATAGGGTTTTCAAGAGGTTTTTTTTTCGCGCTCCTCAACCCAAAGTTAAATATCTGATTATCTCTAACCCCTTTCCTTTTAATTAATAATGCAATTATACTTACAGGTTCCGAATTGAATACTTCAAGAATTACCCATCTTAAGGGATGATTAGAATCTTTTTCTAACCATCCTTTAAGCGCCTTAATATGATTTCCATCCGCATGGCTTGAGAGCCAATCAACTAAACCAGAGGCAATTGGGAATTTTACATTTGGTGTAGATGTTAATTTTAAATAAAACGCACCTTTTGCAACATCAATTTTCTTTTTGGAGAGAGATATCTGCCATTGGTAATGCTCTAGAATTTTACTTTCACTGTCTGAAATCCAAATTTCTTCACCACCTACCATACCACTATTGGATAAAGTGTATAAAGGTGCTGAGTCCCTTGGTCTGTTTAGCAGAATTAACTTCTGCTGGCTTAATGTGGCTTGAATAGTCCAATAGCTAATGATTTCACTATCGAATTCATTTTTAATTTCACTAATATTTTTACTTTCGCACACAAGAGAGATCAGCTTCCCTAATCTATAGAATGTGTTATCTATAACCTCAACAGGATCACCATATACAGCCTTATCTCCGCCACCAAATAAACAAACAAATTCATCTAAAATATGAGGCCATTCTAACCAAGGGCTTGGTTTGATGGATAATGCTAACGCTACACTCGGGAAGTTTTCACTAAAACCTATTTGTAATTTCCTTTTTACCCCTAAGTAGTCAGCAGGCAGATTTAACTCAAATCTAATCACTTCATTTTTATTTTTTGCATTAACTTCAATCAGAAAGCAATTATTAAATATTTCATGAAGTCTATCCACACCCACCTGAATGGCAGGTGTAATATTATTATTCTTATCCAAGGCGTTCGACCGTCCCTGCATTAGCTTGACCCAATCCGGATAACATGCCAAACGCACCCAATACGGCTTTATTTAAAGTCTCACCAGACTTCCTTCCCGGTAATGTCCAGGATGTGCCAAAGTCTTTAGTTATTTCACTAATCATAGATTGGGGAACACCAAATTTATCACTAACTTCCTGTTCAAACCTCTGCTGAGTTCCCCAATCGCTTAAACCCAGTGCTATATCAGTGATAACATCAGCATGCCATTCATAAAATGCCGCTCTATATTTCTCGCCTTCTCCATTAACCCTATTCCATTTTTCAGCAAAGTTTTCACCTTCATCACATGGATTTAATACTTTGTATTCATTGTCAGAATCATTAACATGTTGGATCATATCTGACACAATCGAGAACATCACATCGATCGGTCTCATTGGTTTAGAAGCAGACTTTAAGGCAATCTTATAATAAGCTTGTGTTGCGAGTGTTGTAATAATAGCAGAAATCGGTCTATAAAGCTCAGATGAAGAACGTATGGCCCAGCGATCACGATGTCTTTTCAAAAGCTTAATCGTTGCGCCAAGAGGGTGAGAATCTGAGTATTCTTGATAATTGGGAATAGGATCCATTGTAGATTTAGCAAAATCTGCATTGCCTACAATACTCTCCATACTATCCATAGTTCTTGTTGATTCAGAGATCATTACAATTTTTTCAGTGCTGATATTCTCAAGCCATTGAGAATAAGAGCGCGGTGCACTAGCTTTCCAACCATCTTCCCTATCTGGAACAAGCAGTTTCCCATATCCATCATCTTCATAATTTCCAGAGACTTTAATAGCAGGAGTAATATCGATATGAAAACCGGGGTTTTCATCAGAATAAACGATTCTGATTCCTCGTCTAAGTTGTTGTGGATCAGCTTTAACAGTTGATTCAGCTTTGAATAATTCCTCAATTGCAAGCAATACATCTTCTGAACTTGAATTCACGGCATTAGGTAATAATATGATGGCATCGGCATCAATCGTTGCCATATCACCCTTGGCTTCAGGTGCAGGCTTGACTGTGGTTTTTAGTCCAATTGATCCTTGGATAAATATATGAGCCCCGGATAAACAAAATTCTTGTGCTTTATCTAGTATTTTTTGTAATTGAGAATATCGACTTTCAATTAAAGCATATTGTGCTGGAGTTAAAGATATTTTTTTAGAGGCTTCGAGGAGCATCTTCTCCCAGCTATTTATTTGTGAAGAGTCTTGCGCTGTATAGTCTAAAACTTGAGAGCTCATATTAATCTCCTAATGAAACAATATTATTTCTTTGAAATCATACTAAATATTTCTGATTGATATATTGCATCTTGAAGGGCATCATGAGTTGCCATATTCTTGGTTTTTAATCTAACATCAATTTTACTGGATTTTGTTTCCTGCCAAAATGTTCCGAATTTACCCATGTAATATGATTTAATATCAAGCGCTGTAAAACCAAAGGGATTTCTTCCAAAGTGTTTGATGAATGCATAATTAATGAACGACCAATCAAAAGCAGCATTGAATCCAACAAAAACTATTTTTTTGTTTTTAAACTCATCCCTTTCAAGCCAATTATTAAAAAGCTCGATGGCAACGATTATATTTTTACCTTTTTCATTCAAATCATCAATATTTAATCCAGTTACGGCAAGAGCCTCATCCTCAACCAAGCCTCCCTGCGGCTTAACTAAGCAACTGAAATTATCTTCAGGTTTTCCAACTACGCAGGCACCGATGCTAATGAGGTCATATTCCCCTGGGATGGGGCCGGTAGTCTCGATATCAACAGAGATATAAATTTCTGGCGAAGTCATTATAACCTCATTTCATTTAATTGAGACAAGCTAATGGGTGAAGGTAACAAAACTTAATAAAAAGTCAATCTATCAAATAGAAATCAAAACAAAAAAACATCAAGTGATTGTTTTTATTGAACTTTATATCAATAAGATTGTAATGTTGATTTTTTTTTAAGGTGTGACATGATGTTTTATAAGCTAACTTCTATCCAAAACTCCACCAAAAGCAAAGAATAATTATTTGAGTTAAGTCGACATTTATGGGATGAATTTAAATGAATGAAAACGAGTTACTTAATCAAACTAATTACCCTCCTCTAGAAGATGATTTTTCAATTAACGAATTATTATCTTTTATAGAAAGTAAAATAGTATGGGATTGTGTTGACGTAATCAGTGATGAAGGATCTTCAAATATAATTATTACTACAAGTGATAATGGGATTGTAAAGTCTTGCTTTAGATTAAACTTACCACCCAGAGAATTTGAAGAAGTTATTAAAAAAATTTCATGTAATAAGAAATTAATTCTTTCATACCTTCAGGGTGTAAAATTATCATCGCAAGATTTATCAACTCTCGAATCTATCCAAGGTATATATATTCGTACTAGAGGTCAGTCACGTGAAGTAGATCTTCCAACACTGACTGAGTTCCTTTTAGCAGTAGAAACAGGATCTAGGGATAAAGGCAGAGGGAAAGATTTTACAGCTGAAACTAAACGAATTGTGAACATGGCTAGTCATAGTCGCTGCATGTTTATTGGATGTGGCGAGTATTTAAATATAGATGAGTTGACAGGGCAGGAAGGAAATTACTCGTACCTAGCTCACAATGTTGCTTCTTCTGAGAATGGTGAACGTGGTATTCCTGTGCTATCAAATTTGCTTTCAAACGAACCGAGTAACATCCTTTTGTTATGCGACAAGCATCACCGATTAATAGATCGTGTTGCTGCTTGTGATTACACTGCTGAAATACTTTCGAACATGAGAAATAATTTCATTCGCGATGCTGATGAATTACTTGATGGTCTTAGGTATCAGCCAATACCTGTATACTCGATTTTATGGCCTATAAACACCAATGTTGCATCCCCACCGAACAAAAAAGAAATTTCAGCATCTCTTTCTATACTTAATTTGAAGATGAGCGGGGCAATCAATAGCATCTACGATAGTAATGATTCTACTCGGGAAGCGCCAGAATCTCATAAATACATTATGCCATCTAGCATTAAAACGGCTGCAGATAAAATTATTCAGCAAACAAGAGATTCAGGGCACCGAGCTGCATTGTTTGCTTTTGGTCCAACACCTGCATTAGTCGCATTGGGAGCACTTCTCGGAAACAAAAGTCAATACACGCCTATGTTGAGATACCGAGAGGGTGCTTGCTGGAAGTGGCCTTCTTCCACTGCAACTGGAATGTTTTATGATAGAGACGGATTTGAAGAATTAGAATTAAGTGAAGAGGTTATAATATGCATAGCTTTTACTGCATTCCCAGAAGCAATGATGGCGAAAGCTAATAACTTGAGTGAGACACTTGGTGCAAAAATAGTTACGTACAAACCCAAAAATGATGCATTCGATAACGGTGCAATACCGCATCCCACTGATGGAGTGTTGTTCTCCTCAAAACTTCATTACGACTTCCACACATTAAAGTCACGCTATGGTGTTAAAAAAATGCATATTTTAATTTGTGCATCTAATGCTGCATCTGTATTTATAGGTCAAGCATTCGATTTGCATCATCCAGAAATGGTAGTTTACGATTTTAAAGAAGGGAGTATGCAACCAATATTGTCATTGATAAATGACTCATCTCGAACGAATATAAGTTATTATTGATTTTAAGTAAATGTCCCGATTAGGGGCATTTATTCTAAAATGATTTATAAACATAACTGCGTTTTTCTTTTTTATTTGACGGTGGTGAATTCTCGGATTTTTCCGGTCTTATAAACCATCTGCTGACCAATCTTGATCCAATCACCTTAATCAATCTGGCTTTCAGACTAAGTCACTGTTCTCCCGCATGATCACGTTTGCTGAGTGTGAAAATATCAGACGTCAGGTTGCTAAGAGTAAACTCAAGTTGCACTTTCTGGCTCGTGTAAGTATCCCGATAAACCGAACCATTCATTGTTTGAGATCTTCTAGCATATTGTTTATGCATCCCTAAAGAGATCGCTATGCGCAAGGAACGATTTATAAATGATTTGTAAAATCTCGGATAAGGAACAAATCGAGCCCCTTATGCATGCTGCCACATCTTCTACTCTGCCAGCTCCAAATGGGTCAACCCATGGGTCTTGACAACAGCCACGGTTAAAATTTATGCTACATTTCAACTTAATAGAAAGCTGAATGATCCCGAGTCCGGGCACCACTAATTCTTAACCCTCGCCTTTGGCGGGGGTTTTTCGTTTATGGCGTGTGGACTCTTTATCGAACACCGTTCGATTATTCGTCGCAAGCGACTCACCCTTTCAGGGCCAGCGCGACAAGCACGCTGTTCAACGCCTCCGGCGTTTGTCCGAGTCCGGGCACCACTAATTTAAAGAAACCAGCCTAACGGCTGGTTTTTTGCTTTT
Source organism: Pectobacterium sp. CHL-2024 (assembly GCF_044751765.1). Taxonomy (NCBI): domain Bacteria; kingdom Pseudomonadati; phylum Pseudomonadota; class Gammaproteobacteria; order Enterobacterales; family Pectobacteriaceae; genus Pectobacterium; species Pectobacterium sp. CHL-2024. The sequence continues at coordinate 271,560 of NZ_JBIXKO010000004.1, forward strand.
GGGGATTGGGTTCTGAACTAGGTTCGGTTCTTTGCGAGAGCGCTATCCCGCCTCTCCTTCCCCATGATTCGAGTTCATATCTTGATAGCGTGACGGCCAGATCTCCTCCGGCTGCTTTCCCAATGCACAAGCAATTAATCTCTCACCTTTCGGCCAATGTCTTGTCAACGCGTTAGCAAGTGTTGAAGACGCGAGTCCAGATGCCCTTGAAACCGCCGCCAGCGTTGTGCCTTTCTTCCTCAAGCCAGCAATAATGTCTGCCGGATGCCAATCCTTATCAATCATCTCCATGATCCTTATTCTATGGCTTCACATTAAACACGCTTTGTTCAGTAACTCTAAACAAACAAAATGTTAAGTAATGCTAAACACTAAGTCAATGTATGATCATTGATGGTGTCATGAATGCTTCCTGCTCGTCTCAAAACAGCGCGACTACGTGCTCACCTAACTCAGGAAAAATTAGGAGTTCTTGCAGGCATTGAGGAAGAAACTGCGCGTTCTCGCGTGTCTCAGTATGAAGGAGGAATACATCGTCCGACGTTTGAAATGATGTGCGCATTTGCAAAGGTGCTTGATGTGCCGGAATGCTACTTTTACACCGTTAACGATGATTTTGCTGAGATGGTTCTGGGGCTTTACCTTAAACATCAGAATCATTCTTAACGAATGCAAATAAATCCCCCTCATTTATTGTTCAGGAAGTCTAAGCAATCTACATGTAAAGTAGTGCTAAACATGCTATCAATGTTCTTATTGATGGTGTCGTCATGTTGCCCATTCGCCTTAAAACGGCTCGCTTACAAGCAAATCTCACTCAAGAAAAGCTAGGCGTACTGGCTGGCATTGAAGAAGCCACTGCACGATCACGTATATCACAATATGAAAGCGGTATACATCGCCCAACATTTGAGATGATGTGCGCGTTTGCTAAGGTGCTTAATGTGCCAGAATGTTATTTTTATACGGTTGATGATGATTTTGCTGAAATAATTTTAAAATTGCATAACGGCGAAATAGTTCAATTGAGAAAATAAATCAATCCATATAATATCTTTTGAAATTATTGTTTTAACTATCGCTGAAAATAGCAACCCTGCGGTGGTGAAACTGGGTAGAATTGGCCTTTCTGGACACAGATATGTTTTGCGACTCCCCGCCCAGCTCGCCATAAACACAATGAATGTATATATTTTTATAAGGATGTTCTGTAAAGTAAATTTTGTGCTTTAAATAGATGATTTTAGAGGTTTTGCGATAACTGAGTTATTTTTTAGATAGTCACAATATGCAGTACAACTGAACCTATTACCACTTGAAATTTATGAATAAAAACAGAGTAAATGCGGAGAGGTGAAAACATGGATTATTTTTTAAACACCCCAGTTAATATTGTAGGTAATAATAAACTTCGCTCTCCTCAAATTGAGGCATATATTAAAATTGTAGATTATTTTTCTTCGAATGATAATGGCGAAGCTTTAGTTGTACTACCAACAGGAACAGGTAAAAGCGGACTGGTATCGATAGCTCCATTTGGTATTTGTAAGGGCCGTGTTTTAATAGTCACTCCGGGTTTAGTTACTAAGCAAAGTATTGTAAAAACCCAAGAAATGTTAAGTGATAATTTTTGGGTTAATTTTGATGTGATATTTAATCCCAGCGATCTTCCATCCCTTTGCGAATATGAAAGTGATATAACAGTTGAGAATTTATATAGCAGCAATATTGTTATATCTAATATCCACAAACTAACCTCATCAAGAAAAACTAGTTTAATAAACAGTGTTCCGCCAGACTTCTTCGATATGGTGATTATAGATGAAGCTCACCATGCACCAGCACAAAGCTGGAAAGAGTTGTTAGCATATTTCTCAAAGGCAAAAAAATTACACGTTACCGGAACTCCATTCCGTGGTGATAACCAAAAATTACCCGGAGAGCTAATTCACGAAACGCCACTATCTGAAGTTATGCGTGATAGATATGTAAAATGGCTCAGAAAAGAAACTGTAAATGCCAGTCAGTTATATTTTACAATGCCACATGCTCCCGGTGAAAAATTTACACGCGAACAGATCCTAGCTCTAAAAGATAAAGAGTGGATAGAGAAAAGTGTAGCATTATCAAAAGACTGTTCAATTGAAGTGATAAATCACAGTATTAGTAAATTAGCAGAGTTAAATGATGCTTCAAAAAAAATACCTCATAAGATTTTGGCTGTTGGTTGCAGCATATCTCATGCTGAAGATATAAAAAAATGGTATGAAGAAAAAGGGCTTAAGTGCATAATTGTTCATAGCAATATGGAGTATAAAGAAGTTGAAAAAGCATTTAAGGATATTGATAATCATTTATGCCAAGTTGTAATCTCTGTGAATATGCTTATGGAAGGCTACGATCATAGATACCTAACAATTCTAGCCTTGTTTAGACCATACAGAAGTATAAATGCTTTCGCACAAATAGTTGGACGTGTTTTGCGTGCTATTCCCGAAGAGGAAATAGAAGCCTTTGAAGTAGATAATAACGCTCTCATTATTTATCATCAAGATATTGGCCTTGATGCTATGTGGTCATCTTTCCAAAAAGAAGTTGATCGGGGAACTCAGCAACGAATTAAAGACTATAATTTTTCCGATTACGAGTATGAAGGAAAAGACAGATCTTTAGCAGGCGTATTCATTGATAACAGCTTTATAAGTGATCAAGATTCTTATCTAAAAGATATTGACTTTAATGAACTTTTTGAACAAAAAAGGGCCGAAATTGAAGCCCGAGCAAACCAAAAAATTGATAAGTTAAGAGATAATGTTACTGATGGCGAACTCGATGAAGACGACCTTGCATTAATTAAAGCGCAAATGATCGCAAAAGAAACTCGCAAAGTTTCAAATGACGATATTGATCCTAATCTCATATCTAAGAGACCAGAGCTATATCGTAAAAGAATGCGTGAAACATTAACAAAGCGCTCTCGTGATGAAGCTACAAATATTTTAAGTGACTTAAAATTAGATCCAAAGGGAACCGAGTTGACAAAAATTCTGTCAAGGCACATAAGAACCTTAAGGACAGATACAACCAACGATGGTACACTTGTAATCTATATAAATGCCAAATTGCATAACCGATTTGGCCCTGTAAATGAAAGGGATAATGATGCTTTAACGATGTCTGTTAATTATCTCCCTACTATATTCAAAGAGTTAAGGAGCATGTTGTCATGCTAAGCACCAAAAGTGTGAACCAGCTCATAGACAAAATAGTTTCTGTACACCTTTCAAAAGGTGTGCAGCCTCATGAACTTGCAGAAGCTGCATTTAGCCCAAACTACGACGAAATTGTCATTAAGAAAACTCGAAGTGGTCTAAAGGTCTCTGTCTCCTTCTTCGAGGATGAAGATGGACGAAGAACTAACCATACGATGTTGTATACTTATAATTCAAAAAAAATATTGCAGCGCGTAGAACAAAAAGTTAATAACGGTAATTTCAAAATTCAATGGGATAGAACTGAAAATTTATCTCACCTTATTAATGAGCTTTCATTTAAATTATCTCGTGATTATACGCTTGATTTTATTAATGCACTGATGTCTACCCTTCCGGTTGAACTCAGAAAAAAATGCCTTGACAAATCAGTTAGTTCCACTAGATAAATTTTATAAAACCGGCTAACAAGCCGGTTTTATACCTTCCAAATTCCTTTTTTAAGTAGCTAACCAATATATCAGTCAGCACCTACACAGAAATATCAGCCAACGATCTGCTGGCCTCACAAATCAGGAATAAACCCTTCTTCACGCAGAACCTTAATCACCCCACGAATCAGATATGAGTTAGAAAACTTCGCCGTATAGGAACGAGCTCCCTCTTCTACTGGCTGAAGCAGTCCCCGGTCAATCAACTTACCGAGCTGATAAGTCACCTGCGCTGGTTTCAGTTCAGGTAAAGCTGTACGGAGATCACCCGCTTTTATGGTCCCTAACTCGACAGCACGTTTTAGGACTTTGGATTCCAACGAGTTTATTAGCCCTCTTTCAGATGAAAAATCGATCGCCGGATACAGTATTTTCGTACTCAAAAAAGCATGATTTGTCAGTTGATCGACTTTCTTCAACTCAGATGAAATTCCCGAGAGTACATATAAACACCATTCTTCTAAGCCCTGCTCAGTTCCTTTATCCGCTAACGACAGCATGGCGTAATAACGCTCGCGATCGTTACAAAATACTGCTGTCGGATTAAGAACCCGGCCACCTGCCTGCACATTAAAACCATACTTGATCAATAACGCATAGGTCAGCAGTCTGACCGTTCTGCCATTACCGTTGCCAAATGGATGTACCCAACCAAAACGGTGATGCACCAGTGCAATTTTCATCAGATCATATTTTGGTTTGTCAGCACGGTTAATAAAGGCAGTCAGTTCTGACATATAGTCAGGAACGTGGATATGATCCGGCGGTAAATGGTCAGACTGAGCGATGCTGACGTTATGTTGTCGATAGGCACCGGGCGTTCTGTCACCTTCCTGTTGCAATCCGACAACCGCCAAGCTATGCAGCTCGCGGATAAAATACTCCGTTATCTCATCACCATTATTTAGATGCTCGTCGATGAATTCCATCGCAGCTTCAATATTGTTGATTTCTTTGAGCTGATCCGTTGAACTCTGTGTTCCTTCAACTTTGCTTTCAACATAGTCAGCAAGCGTCGTGTGGTTTCCTTCAATCCTCGCAGAGCCCAGACTCTCCAGCATGTGGAATACGGCCTTCAACTGCGCGAAAAGGATGGGATGAACGTCAGTTTCCAGACGCAGATGCCGAAGGATCTCCAGTTCCGTCAGCGCGTCGGCCAAAGGGGAGTCAAAACTGGGGTTCAGAAGCGAGAGTTCAAAGTGATTAAATTGAGCCATGATATGTAGTTATCTCAAATCGAGCATGAGAACATCTCAAAATAATAGCAAAAATATCAATATAATCCATATATTATAAATAACATCATTTTTTATTATCTCAAAAACCACGAATCTGACATATCAAGTCTACGTTTAAAAGATATTCAACACAGAGAGGTATCGGCTGTTGCCTGCATAGGAGATGAAACCACGTTTTTAGCGCCGTTAACCGCTAAAACACCGATTCATCGTGACAACCATCAAAAAAACAAAGCGATTCTTTGTGGGGCCTTCGTAGGGGCACTGTTTGGTCGTTTTACAACAAAACTAATAAAAAAAACAGCACGTTAATCGTCGATATAATCCCGAATCCAGCACTACTAATTCAAAGAAACCAGCCTAGCATTGAGCCTTCATTTAACTGCATTCACGCAGAAAATCACTGCGACATCGCCTTAAATCTCAGCTTCTAAAAACGCAATAAAGGCTCTTACCTTTGAATTCAGTGCCGAACGTTCATTGACACAGGCATAAATATTCATCGGTAAAGACTCTACGTGGTTACCGTTACTGCGGTCTGAGCAGAACAAAGGCGTGAGTTGACCACTGTCTATCAACGGCTGGGCAACAAAGCTTGCCAGACGGGTAACACCGCCTCCGTTTGCTGCTATTTTTGCAATGATATCAATATCATCACTGATAAATTTGGGGTTGAGCTTCACGTTAACAGGCTGTCCATTGACCATAAATGTCCAGGGAAGAAAACGCCCATCTGTGGGATAGCGGAAAACCAGACAGGCGTGCTGGCTAAGTTCTTCGGGAGTCTGAGGGGTACCCGCGCGATCCAGATAAGCCTGGGCCGCGCAGAAGATAAATGGCAGCGATGCGATTTTTCTGGCAATCAGTTGATCGTTCAGCTGTGCCTCGATACGGATGCTGACGTCAACGCCTTCCAACCGATGGTTGACGTTGCGATCGGTACTAATCAGTTCGATATCAATATCGGGGAAAGATTCTTTGAAAGCAGGCATCAGTGGAGCGATAACGTACCGACCAAACGCGGCAGTCGTCGCGATGCAAAGCGGACCTTGCAGTTTGGTTTCACTCGCAGCAGCCTGCGAGGCGAGCTCGATGTCATGTGGAATATGACGTACTTTCTCGAAATAACGTTTACCGTTTTCGGTTAATGTCATGCTACGAGTGGTGCGCGATATCAGGCGCACGCCCAAATGTGTCTCAAGCCGGGAAAGGCTCTGGCTTACCGCCGCCGGGCTCATACCTTTAGCTCGTGCCGCCGCAGCAATGCTGCCGTTCTCCACCACACGGATAAAATTGCTAATCAGCCCTAACACATCCATATTATCCCCGATGCTTGATTCGTTACTTTTATTTAATAATGATTAAAGCATAACGGCTCTACTGCCGTCTTGGTTAGCTTGATAGGTTAGCAGCCGTTTCACTCACCGTTGTTAACCAGGATAACTTGATGACTAATGCTGTTGCTAAAAATACCCCGCGATTCCGCTTACCGAAGCACACTTTACCCTACGTATTTGCTCTTTATATGGCGACCATCATGGCATTTCTGATGTGTCTGGTCATCATTCTGGCCGAATTTGGAATGGGGCCACATTACATGGAAAATGTGATGAATGCCTATCAGGTTGCCATGCCAGCCGCTTTTGTTTGCATACTGATTGTCCGTCCTATTGTTACCCGATTGGTAGGATTAACGGTTCACGGTCACTGAGTCATCAATACACAATTTCTTTCTCCCACATTAAGGCTTGCGAGTCCGCTCACAAGCCTCGCCCGACGATCCCACCAACCCTACAACCCCAACACCAGCCCGTCATACGCCGCATGAACATTCTCAGGCAACAGCGTTTGCGTTTGGAGCCAGCGATCCAGTTCGTGGCCGATGTGGGTCAGGTACAGTTGTTTGGGGTTTAGCTGAGTGAAGATTTCCAGCGCACGGATGATGTCATTGTGGTTGCGCGGTGGCGTCGTTTGGGGAGGATGGCTGCAGTCGACAACCGCATAGTCCAGCGTGTGGGCGGAGAGAAACTGAACGGTTTCGGGCGGTAGTCCGATGGTGTCGGTCAGGTAGGCCAGCGTATGCGTCGGTGTCTGGATGAGGTAACCGTAGGTTAATTTGGAATGGATTAGGGGAACTGGCGTGATCCTGATGTCGTCCAGTTCGAAGGGCTGGAAAGGTGTCAGAGGCGGCTGAAAATGCAGAATCCCAGGGTGCTTAAAGAGATCGTCGCAGCCCGCTTCATCCGGTGGCCCAAAGACCGGAATGGGATCGCCATAGCCCCAGCGTAGGGGAAATAATCCCTGAACGTGATCCATATGATAGTGGGTCAGCAAAATATGCCGAGTCTGATAGGGAAGCAGATATGGCGCTAGCTCGGGTAATCCGGCATCAATCAGGATGATCCGATCTTGTATTGTGATTGCCGCACAGCAGGCACGACGCCGTTTTTTTTCATCGCGTTGCGCCTGCCGGCAAATCTCACATTCGCAGCCAAAGGCGGGAACCTGCTGCGCGCCGCCGGTTCCCAGAAAGTGAAAAACGATCCCGTCACTATTTGCTGCCATCGGTTTTCTCCTGCTCTCCGGTGCGTTTGCCACTCGGCCTATCGTTCGCTGCGCGTCTCACAAGCGCAGTCGAACGGCAGCAGCGACCGAAAGGTGGATAAGGTGCGTTGCAGATCGCCGTCGTTATTCAATAAAACACAGTCGTTTGCTAAGCGGCGTTGCTCTTCTTCGGCACGCTGCAAACGCGTGGCAATTTGCTGTTCACTTTCCCGTCCTCTGGCGCGTAGCCGCTCTCGCAGTGCCGATGTCGAGACAGTCAAACATATCGGAAACAGCGTGTTGCCATAGCGTTCACGCGCCTGAGTCAGGTAAGCCCGCGAGCCATTCACGATGACGTCATTCCCCCGCTGTAGCCAGTCATCAATCTCTATCCCGATACCATAATGGCACTGATGCGCCTGCCAATGGAGCGCGAAAAGGCCAAGCTGCTGACGGTTCGCAAACTCCTCGGGAGTCAGTGCAATGTGATTCTCTCCCTGAATTTCAGCGGGGCGGGTAATGTACCGGTGCGCCACCAGCAGGCGCGGTAGCGACAACTGGCGAATCGCCCGCAGCAGGCTGTCTTTGCCTGCACCGGAAGCGCCAATGAGGTAGATGAGTTTCGGCATGATCAGAATACCCGCACGCCCTGACGCCACACGCGCATCAGCTTCATCTGCGGCGCGTGCCGTTTGACGAGCAGCAGGTCGGCTCGTCGCCCTTCTTCAATACAGCCGCGATCGTCAAATTGCAGCGCCTGAGCGGGGTTGTGGCTGACCAGCGCCATCGCTCGCGGCAAGTCGTAATCATTGCGCGCATCTTCTGCGATCATGAACGCCGCCTCCAGCAGGCTGGCCGGATAATAGTCCGAAGAGAGGATGTGAAGCACGCCCAGCGTCGCCAGATGATGTGCCGACACATTGCCCGAATGCGATCCGCCGCAGATGACATTCGGCGCTCCCATGAGCACATTCATGCCAACGCCGTTTGCCTGCTGCGCCGCGATCTCGGTAGTGGGGAATTCGGCAATGGCGACGCGATGCTGATGGGCTTCGCTGATATGTTCCGGCGTCGCATCGTCATGGCTGGCCAGCGTGATGCCTTTGTCGTGACAAAGACGGACAATGGCCTCGCGGTTCGGCTGCGACCAGCGGCGTGAACCAGCTAGTTGCTCCTCCTCAAACGCGGCCATTTGTTCATCATTGAGGTGATACTTGCCTTTGTAATACTGATGATATTTCTCCTGAGAGGAAAATTGCCGCTGTCCCGGAGAGTGATCCATCAATGACGCGAGCGCGACCAGCGGAATATCCGCCAGTTGCTCAAAGAGGGGAAACGTATCCTGATGCGGCAGTTCGCAGCGCAGGTGCAAATGATGATCCGCCCGATTGGTGCCGTGCTGCTGGCTGTGCAATACCGCATCCGTCATGCGCCGCAGGTTCTCAAGCCGATGCCCGCCATCGCGCACGTCCCCCACCGCGACGGCATCCAGCACGGTGGTGATCCCGCTGGAGATAATCAACGCATCGTGATTGCGCATCGCCGCTTCAGCAGGCCAGTTAACGCCGGGGCGCGGCGTAAAACACTTATCGAGATTATCCGTATGTAGCTCGACAAGTCCCGGCAGGAGCCAGGCCTGTTCGCCATCCAGCGCACCGGGATGACGGCTGGGCCTGTCGCTGATGTGGTGGATCACGCCGTTGCGCACTTCCAGTGAGCCATGAATAATTTCCCGTGAGAGCACCATATTGACGTTATTAATGATCATTTGCGGTCTCCTGAGCGTTGGAAGCTATCGGCAGCGTGTTCATCGACATGGCGTTCACTGACATCGTATACAGGCGATCGGCAACCTCCTGACGCACTTCGTCATCGTGAAAGATACCGACGATGGCACACCCTTTGTCTTTCGCATTGTTAATGAGCTGTGTGACAGCCAGTCGGTTTTTGGCATCCAGCGACGCTGTCGGTTCGTCTAACAGCAAAATCGGGTAATCACCAATAAACCCACGAGCAATATTGATGCGCTGCTGTTCACCGCCGGAAAAGGTAGCCGGCGCGAGCGCCCAGAGCCGTTCAGGGACGTTCAGATGCGTCAGCAGTTCACCGGCGCGAATCTCGCTTTCCTGACGAGACATACCGCGCTCCAGCAAGGGCTGGATGACCACGTTCAGCGTGCTAATGCGTGGGATGACGCGCAGAAACTGGCTGACCCAGCCTACGGTTTCGCGGCGGATTTCCAGCACATGGCGCGCGTCCGCGTTGACGATATCGACCCAGCGTTCGCGATGGCGTACCCAAATGTGCCCGCCATCAGGCTGATAGTTGCCGTACAGGGAACGCAGCAGCGTGGATTTGCCACTGCCTGAATGCCCGTGCAGCGCCACACATTCACCGCCTTTCACGGACAGGCTGATGTCATGGAAAACCGGCAATCGTGTGCCCTGCTGGTTATATAACACGAACGTTTTATCAACGTTCTCGATGCGTAATTGCGTATCCATCAAGCGTCCTTTTGTCTGGATTTACAGAATGGAAGAAACGAGCAGTTGGGTGTAAGGATGGCTCGGATCGTCCAGCACCCTGTCCGTCAATCCCTGCTCGACAACTCGCCCACGCTGCATCACCAGCAGACGGTGCGACAGCAAGCGGGCGACGCCGAGATCGTGCGTCACGATGACGACGGAAAGCTGCATCTCCACCACCAGCGTTCTGAGCAGATCGAGCAGTCGCGCCTGTACCGATACATCTAACCCGCCGGTGGGTTCATCCATAAAGATCAGCCGCGGTGCCGTCACCAGATTGCGTGCGATCTGGAGGCGTTGCTGCATCCCGCCGGAAAATGTGGTCGGCAGATCGTCCAGACGGTTTTCGGGCAACTCGACGTTTTCCATCCACTGTGCGGCTTTGCTGCGGATATCGCCATAATGCCGATTACCGATAGCCATGAGCCGCTCGCCGATATTGCCACCCGCAGACACCGTGGGGCGTAATCCCGCCAGCGGATGCTGCCAGACAATCCCCCACTCGGTGCGCACCAGCGCGCGCCGCTGCCGTTCGCTGATGTCATAGATCGAGAGCGCCTGCTGCCCGGCGTTGCGATAGATCACCTCACCTTCCTGCGGGACCAACCGTGCAGAGATCGCGTTCAGCAGCGTGGTCTTTCCTGAACCCGACTCGCCGACAATCCCTAAAACCTCCCCCGGCCACAGCTGAAACGACACGTCGCGGAAGCCTTTTTCCGGCGCATACAGGTGCGTGAGGTGTCGCACATCGAGCAGCGGGCTGTCGGATGCGTGATGCGCTGTCGTCATGACGGCTCTCCTCCCTGGTTTTGGCGCTGCTGGCAATAGTCGGTGTCGGAACAGACGAACATGCGCGTGCCGTCATCGTCCATCACCACTTCATCAAGGAAGCTGTCGCGTGCGCCACACAGTTCACACGGCTTGTCCCACTGTTGGATTGTGAAAGGGTGGTCGTCGAAATCGAGGCTTTCTACCGAGGTATAGGGCGGAACGGCATAGACCCGCTTCTCACGCCCGGCACCAAAAAGTTGCAGCGCGGGCATCATGTCCATCTTCGGGTTATCGAATTTCGGGATGGGTGACGGATCCATCACGTAGCGATGATTCACCTTCACCGGATAGGCGTAGGTCGTGGCGATGTGTCCAAAACGCGCGATGTCCTCATAGAGCTTCACCTGCATCACGCCGTATTCTTCCAGCGCATGCATTTTGCACGTCTCGGTTTCGCGCGGTTCAATAAAGCGCAGCGGCTCAGGGATCGGCACCTGAAAGATTAGGATCTGATCCTCTTTAAGCGGCGTTTCAGGAATGCGGTGCCGCGTTTGGATCAGCGTCGCTTCATGGGTTTTTTCCGTGGTTGATACCTGTGCCACCTTGCGGAAAAAGGCACGGATCGATACCGCATTAGTCGTATCGTCAGATCCCTGATCGATCACTTTAAGCGTATCGTCTGGCCCGATGATGCTGGCGGTGATTTGAATACCGCCGGTGCCCCAGCCGTAGGGCATAGGCATTTCCCGGCTGCCGAACGGCACCTGATGCCCAGGGATGGCGATCGCTTTCAGGATCGCACGTCGTATCATGCCCTTCGTGCTTTCATCCAGATAGGCATAGTTGTATTCCGTATCTGAACCGTGACATTCCGTTTCTGGCTGGCTGTCTTTCTGGCGGGAGATCGTTGTCTGGCCCATCACGCGTTACTCCTTGGCACAGACGCGAGGTATTCCTCACGTAGTCGTTTTAATAGCTCCAGCTCTGACTGGAAATCGACGTAATGCGGCAGCTTCAGATGCGAGACAAATCCTGCCGCCTCCACATTGTCAGCATGAGAAAGAACGAACTCCTCATCCTGAGCCGGGCCGCGAATTTCCTCTTGGTAATCTGCGGCCTGGAGGGCGCGATCGGCTAACGCCACCGTGATGGCTTTACGTTCCGAGCGGCCGAATGCCAGCCCGTAGCCACGGGTAAAATGCGGCGCGTCGTTGGCGGGTTTCACAAAGCCGTTCACGGTTTCACATTCGGTCAGCAAGATCTCACCAATATCGATGGCAAAGCCGACCTCTTCGGCGACGATGCTCACAGTGATATAGCCCGTGCGGATCTCGCCGACAAACGGATGGTTGCGGCCATAGCCGCGCTGGGTGGAATACCCGAGCGAGAGAAGAAACCCTTCGTCGCCGCGAAACAGTTGCTGGAGACGCGATGCCCGCGTGCCGGGGTAACTCGGTGGATCCATCGTGATATCTGGCGGATCGCGATCGTCACTGTTGTCTCGTTCAGGCGCGAAGCCCTGCTGAGAAAGGAACTGAAACGCATGAGGAATGTGTTCACGCATCGCGTCATCCTCATCAACGGCGTCAGGCTGCGGCGCGACAGGATCCTCACCGTCGGCCAGCAGAGAGAAATCCAGCAGACGATGGGTATAGTCATAGGTCGGGCCGAGTAGCTGCCCGCCCGGTAAATCTTTGAAAATGGCCGACACACGGCGTTCAAGGCGCATATCCGGCGTATTAAGCGGCTGACTAATTCCCCAGCGTGGCAGCGTGGAACGGTAGGCTCGTAAGAGAAAGATACTTTCCACCAGATCGCCACTGGCCTGTTTAATGGCTAGCGCGGCGAGTTGGCGGTCGTAAATATTGCCTTCGGTCATGACGCGATCGACGGCTAAATTAAGCTGCTGTTCTATTTGTGAACAGTCTAATTCTGGCACATCCGTGCACCCGCGGCGGCGGCAGGCTTGTAGCTGGTGGGCGGCCTCAATGGCCTTTTCCCCACCTTTGACGGCAACGTACATTAGCATTCCTCCACGTGGGTACTTCTGGGGATCGCAAAGAGCTTTTTCCCAGACGTAAAGAGAAAATCCAGTCCTGTCGGGAAAGCATGGGGGCGGTTGCACAGGTAGTCCCTGACGCTACCGGGCAGACGGGGGGAGATAATGCGATGTGTCTTGATACCCGGCCCGGTCAGTTTTAGGCAAGGCCCGTCATGCATCCCTTCCACTTCGACAATAACGGTGGTGGATTTTTCGGGTTCGGCTTCGCTGCCGCAGGAGAGCGCCATCAGGTCATAAGAAAAACGGTTTCCACTCAGCAGCACAAAGTCAGCCTCGTCGAGCCTCGTGGCGATCGGCACGTTCGTATGCAGGCAGAGCGTGCGCAGCAGCAGCGGATTACCGATCTTGGGATCGATAAACAGCGGCGTGGTGTGGCTGGTCAGCGTAAGCAGCGTGGCTGCCGTGGCGGACGACATCGATTCCAGACCGGAGACATTCGGAACCGTGACCAGAGAACCCGGCTCGCTCATGGCTTTCACGATTTTGCGAAAGCAGAGCTGTGTGCCAAATACGGGGTGGGCGAAGCCCGTCATCGTTGTCATGACAAATCATTCCCCCCTGACCAAAGTAAAGAAATTCACCCGGCTGGCCGCGACGTCGTGCTGTTGCTGCTCACGACGCGCACGCTGTTGGTCAGCTAACGGCGTGATGATGCGCTCCCAGATTTCATGGAAAGAGGAGCGGGTTTGCAGGAGTGCATCGATCCAGGCGCACAGCTCGGCATGCGGCTTGTTTCTGCCCGCGATATAGCTGTAGCCGCACGTTCCATCTTCCAGTTGCACCGCCGCGCGAGTCACCGTCATGTCACCCACAATAAAGCGCGGGCCATCGACCTCCATTCTCCCTTGCAGCTGGATCAAACCGATCTGCGTCGGGCGTAAGAGCTGGTAGTCTGTTGGAAAATGCAGCGTGTCCCAGTGCGCTTCCAGCGCAGCAGGATCGCTGTGAGCGAGAATCGACATCCAGCGTTGTCGCTGTGTTAGCTCTGACATCTAGTCCCTCCCCGCTGGCAAAGTACGTGAGAGATAAGAAAAGCAGGCAGTTTGATCCTGAGGCTCGGCCGAGAGATCCGCCGTATTTTGATAGCACTGGCGCGCCGTATCGAAGAATTCGCTTTGAATCGTCGAGCGCTGGAAAAGCGTCTGTGCCAGATCGAGATCTTTCAGGCGAATGGATAACGGAACAGACACTGCTTCACGCGGGTTCAGATAGCGATCCAGCATCACTTCCATATAGGTCGAGCGTCCGCGCCCCAGCGTCAGCGCGTTTGCCAGCACCTCCGGGGCGATGTCGTGGGCTTCCGCCAGCAATAGCGCTTCCGCCGCCACCAGCAGATGCACCGCCTCACAATAGTTATTAATCACCTTCATGGTCTGTGCGCTGTGATTACTCGCCATCAGCACATAGCGATCCGACAGGCTGGTGATGACGTCGTTAACCGCGCTGGCAACGTCATCCGCACAAGGCCCGACCCAGGCGGCAAGTTTGCCCTGCCGTGCGCCTTCCGGCCCGCCCGACACCGGACATTCCACATAATGCGCGCCGTGTCGGTGAAAAAAGGCCTCCATCCAGCGGCTCTCTTCCGGCCCTATCGTGCTGATATTGAGTAATACAGGACGATAGCGGGTCAGCTTCTGTATAACCTCCTCCGACTGAAAAACGTCACGTATCGCCTCCGCATCCTTCAGGCAGATGAGCACAATTTGTTTTTCCTGCGTGAACAGCTGGTGCAGTTCGGGGATGGCTTGAGCACCTTCGGCAGCCACCTCGTTCGCTTTGCGGTGAGTCCGGTTGAACACGCGAAGCGAAAAATGCCGCTGTAATAGTCTGAGCGAGATCGCTTTTCCTAATACACCAACGCCAACTAAAGAAACAGAATGAGTCATATCGGCAATCCTTGTCGCTAAGGGGTGGGCAATACTCAGGTATTGCCGCTCATCAAGAGAGTTGAGGAGGTGTATTAAGAAACTGCATAAAGGCATCGCGATTTTGCGCGGGAGAGGTCGCAGGCCGCCCCAGATCGCTGCGATGACCCACGCGGCATTGCACCTCAATGAATTGACTACATTGCGCCTGCAACGCCTGTTGCAGCGCAGCCTGTAAGGCCTCTTCTGTCTCAGCGTAGTACGTAGCGCCATAGCCGCTGGCGGCAGCAATCGGTGCCAGCGGCAAGCGGGACGCCGCCGTGGGCTGTCCTCCCACGGAGTCATGGGCACCGTTGTTGATAACGATATGTATCAGGTTGCTGGCCTGAGCGGTGTTCGTCAGTCCGCCCATGTGCATCAGCAACGCCCCATCGCCATCCAGACACACGACTTTCCTCTGCGGCTGCGCATCACACAGGCCCAGTGCGATCTGGCTGGCAAGGCCCATGCCACCGACGGTCAGAAAATCTCGCTGATGCCCTTCCCCGCGCTGTTCACGCAGCTCATAGAGTTCACGGGACAACATGCCCGTGGTGCTGACGATAGGGAGATGAGACGGCAGCACGTTCAGGCAGGCTGCGACGATGGCTTCTCGCCGCATCAGCGCCGATTCAGCCGTTGGGTTGGCGGATGCCGCTGGCGAGGAAAAGGTATTTTTTCTCACCACCAGCGCTACAGGACGGTGTTCATCATGCGCACGCTGGAGCAACGCCTGAATGTCATCCCACGGCGGCGTGTTATAGCTATCCAGCACGATATGCGGGATATCAAGCACATTGAGCTGAGGCAACGTGACTCGCCCCTGCATGACATGCTGCGGCTCATCGTGCAGTTGCTTACCGCTCTCATCGACTTCACCACGCCAGCCAATAATGAGTAACAGCGGAATGCCATAAACATCCGGCGTAGCCAGAGAGCAGAGGGGATTGATCGCATTGCCCAACCCCGAGTTTTGCATATAAACCACGGGCAGCGTTCGCGTCGACAGATAATGCCCCATCGCCATGCCCACCGCGCAACCTTCATTACTCGCGATACGGTGAGCAAGCCCCCCGTTATTATTTCCAATCGCCAGACAAAATGCTTTTAATAATGAATCTGGGACGCCACTGAAAAAATGCACGCCACGTTGAACCAGAAATTCGATAAGCTTATTCGGGTCAATCACAATAAACCTCCCCTGCGCATCACGCTGTATTTAATAGCGATGATAACGCCTTGGCTTTTTCATTATGTGGCACGGATAATTAGGGGCAATATAATGGCGTTGCTTCAATAACAGCAATAAGCCTACAGCGCTAAATAATAGCGTTATAAAATAATTATACTGACACCCTAATAGAGGGCGTTATCGCGTGCCGGGTATCAGATCCAGAATGTCTTTTATCGACATGCATTTATCCTCAACTTCCAGCGTTCGACCATGCTTGAGGATTTCTGGCAGAATGGATTTCATGGCAGGATATGCCGCACGTAACATATGGTTGGCGTAAATAACGATATTGAACCCGCCATCAATCAGCTGATCGAAAGTAATATCGTTAAAACTGGTTGGAACACAAACCAACGGTAAATGTGGGTAATATTCGCGGAATTGTCTGGCGAACGTTAATATCTCAGAGGGGTTCTTATGCCGACTGTGAATCATAATGCCATCGGCACCGGCGTCAGCATAATGCAGGGCGCGGTTTATCGCATCCTCCATACCGACATCCAGAATCAGGCTCTCAATACGCGCGATCACCATAAATTCGGGCGTCAGCTGTGCTTTTTTGGCCGTGGTAATCTTTTCGCAAAAATCCTCTATAGAAGCCTGCGTTTGCTTTACATCGTTGCCAAATAAAGAGTTCTTCTTCAGACCCGTTTTATCTTCGATAATCATGGCGGAAATACCCAGATTTTCGGCAGCCCGAATGCGGTGGGCCAAATGCTCCGTTTGTCCGCCGGTATCGCCATCAAAAATTAACGGACGAGTGGTGACATCAAATATTTCCGTAATGGCATGGAAACGATGGCTGATATCAACCAGCTCGGTATCGGGTTTTCCTCGCAAGGTCGAATCCGTGAGTGAACTCGACCAAAATGCATCAAATTGATAATGAATATCGCCATCTTCATAAGCGGCTTGTTCTATTAATAAAGCAGAAAGCGGACTGTGAGCCTCCATCACACGAATGCCTCTTTGCTGCTGTAATAATTCACGGAGCGCGCTGCGGCGTGAACCTGGTGTGCACCCCTTATAGGAATCCGTTGGGGTATGATTCGATAAAATGATAGACATGGTTATCTCCTATGTACCATAGAGTTGGGGGTATACTTTCCCTAGTAAACCAAGCGTAACAATCACAAAACCACGCAACGTTATATTTATTTCAATTAAATATACCAACAGGGTGATTCTATTCTTTGGAAACAACACTTCAATAGGGGTAAAAATTTTTTGTTTATTTTTTAATTTCACCTACCTTATTGAAATGGAATCGATTTGAACGAGAATAAAATTAATAAAACAGGACATTGCTTAACACACATGACTTTATTCATACTAAAAAACTAGAAATTTAGTTTTTTTTGGTTATTTAATTCGATACACAGCGGCTACATCATGGGGAGAGAGAAAGGAAGTCGAACTCTTATGCATGCTCATCGCTGAGCCTATCACTCGCAGGTAAACCATTAGGATGAGAAATCGACAATATTTTCAGGTTATCATGAACTTATGACAATCTGATTTCTGTTTCACGATTGCGGTGTGACATGATATCAAAGCCTGCCTCTTACCCCCTTCCCCATTTACACCGTTTTAAACGATTATTTACATTTAGGTAAATAACACTGTCTGAATACCGGTTTGTTGGTATAACTGTAATCATTATCAAGTAGATACAACACTGTAATCCCCCGAAATCTTGCCTGCACATGCCGCTGATCACGCGCGATGTTGTCGGCATGATGACTCAACAACAGGCTAAGAATTTACGCTATGACATCAATTTCTGACTCACTCACCGCATTGGTTAAGCGTCGTGCGCAGCTGCGCGACATGTTCGCGACACATCAATTCGATGCGCTTGATACCCTGCTGGAACAAGAACATCAGGTTTGGCTGGACGGCCCTAATCTGCCTTATACCTATCTCTGGCACGTAAATTCGCTCTTTGACCCAGCAGTACCTGATGCCGATATCCTGTCACATTTACAGTCCTGGGTTGCCGCCCACCCTGAGAGCTATCACGCGCATCATCTCACCGGGCAATATTGGGAGAACGCCGCCGCGCGGATTCGTACTTCAAACGGCGGGCAATATGTCGAAGACGATCGCTGGATGGGTGCTGAGCTGGCACGCGATCTGGGCGTCGCGGCTTACCTGCGCGCCAGTGCGCTACATCAGCGACCTGCTCTGACCTTTTCACGTCTATTTCGTCTGACCTGCTATTTAGGCGAACCACTGTGGCTGGGTGTCCTACTACAAGGCAGTGAGCCGCTGACCTACGCACAGCGTCAGGCGCAGATTGAGCCCGAGCTTTGGGAGGCGGGTCTACAGCACCTGCGTAATGAAGGCGCACCAGCGCTTGTTGAGCTTCCTGTCGCGTTGCCCGCTCCTCTGCCAGCCAGAGAAGAACACGAATGGGAAGAGCCCATGCACTACTGGCTGCGCGTCACATTAGCCACTCGCCCCCAAGATTTAGCCATTCGTAAAGAGTGCGTTTACTTCTTGTATCCACGCTGGGGCGGTAGCCATGAGGCAATGGCGCAATTTATTGATGGGCCATTGTGTGAAGCACTGACAGAGCCGGAACGTAACAGCCTGCGCGTGACGCAGTGTTGGGACTACCTTGGCTATGATGTGTTCTTGCCCGATGCTCAGGACACAGAAAACGTGGCGTACTGCCGAAAAACCTTCGACTGGCTACTGACGCTTGAACTTGATGTGGATGTTCGGGCTAAGGTACTACGCAAATATGCCAGCTTCCTCAGCACGTATGCGCGAACTGAAGAAGATGGCGAGATCCACTGGAATAAGGTCGATATGCAACAGGCCTATGACCTGATGGTTGAAGCCTGGCAGGTTGATCTTCCTGAATCACACCCTGATGAGGGCATGCTCGACACCTTAATCAGCTGTGTGAACTTTGCCGGTATCGAAGATAGCTTTAATTTAATGCCAAAATTTCTGGAACGCTGTCAGGCGTGGGCGGATTCAGCGTATGAGACCGCTATCGCCGCGCTCGCCAGTAAATTTGGCTTCTACGGTATCGCAAAAGGCCAGTTTGATAGCGATGCGCTGCTTGCACGTTGCCGCTTCATGCAATCAGAGACGAACTTCGGTCAGGCGGCCGCTAACTTGTTCGAATCCGTTTCCGAAGAGGCAGGGGTCTTTCTTTTACACGAAGCCGCGAGCTGGGGGGAAGTCTCCTCAATGGCATCACTCGGTGACCTCTACTCCGGCTATCTATCACGTATGCACGGCCGCGACCCTTCACCTTATGAAGATCACGAAAAATCACGCTATTGGAAGGAAGTGTCGGCGGAGAAAGGCCATGTCGTTAGCATGTACAACGTTGCCTATAATCTGATCAATGAAAATGACACGCTGACACCGGAACAGTACCAGCGTGCCAGCACACTGCTATTCAGCGTACTGCGTAGCCCTAATCTGGGCAGAACCGTGTGGCAACGTTCGGCAAGAGAGCTCAGTACTCTCTGGTTGTTTAGCAACCTCCCAGAAGATCAGACGCGCTGTGTGGATGTCGTCCTGCCCGAATTATGGGACGACGAAGATGATGATAACCGCGACTATGCGGCAGGTTACTACGCGTATGCTTTCCGTAACGGGGCAGGCGTCGCCCAGAATAGCTACCTGGCCAAAGTGTGGATCGACCGTGCGCTGGAAATCAGCCCCGATAGCCAGTACAACCACGATCGTGCGAACGAAATCTATCAACGCAGCGGCATGCTGGGCGGCGTTCGCGCCAAAATGGGCTTCAACCGCGACAAAGCAAAAATGGATGCGCGTGGACGTGCAATTACGTTTGGCGATGACGCCCGTCAGGAGCACCAGTAGGCTTTCCCCATCGTGCTGTCTCTTAGTCACATTTTATGTGAACGCGGAGACAGTTTCGTGCGCCACAATACCGTCATTTTCATGCTACCTCGTAGCACGCGCCCGACACAGGGCGGCTTGTATCTTTCTCACGTAGTGATTAGCTATCACTACATGAAACAGAGTGAGCTTCCGCAGGGCGCTAAGGCTATCAACCTTGCGATT
>NZ_JBIXKO010000005.1:0-274490 GCF_044751765.1 Pectobacterium sp. CHL-2024
GTTAAGATACGGTCTTGTGAGTGCCCACACAGATTGTCTGATTAAATTGTTAAAGAGCAGTGCCACTTCATCGGTGGCGCGGGCTGCATATACTATGCTTTTCCGCTGTGAAGTCAAGTCATTACTGACCGCCTTCGGTGAATCTTTTTCCTGTCACCGCAACCGCGTGTCGCTGTTGCCGTGTCAGTGGAGGCGCATTATAGGGACTTCTCGGCGGCTGACAAGCGCTAAATGCAAAAAAATTACCGAGTGGGGATTTTTTCAGCAAAGCGAATTAAAAGACGCCGTTATGCCGGATTTTTCGCCGCTAATTGAGAGAAAACCTCATCGGACAGACTGGCGTACCATCAATTCCGGCGTCAACACCAATGCATTAGGTTCAGTATTGGGATGTTCCAGACGATACAAAAGTGTATCCACCGCCAATTCGCCGAGTTCATCTTTAGGTTGGTGAACGGTAGTGAGAGGTGGTGACATATAGCGAGCCAGTTCAATGTCATCGTAACCAATAACCGCCATGTCTTGCGGAATAGAAAGGCCAGCCTGATAAAGCGCATGGTAAACACCAACGGCCATCGCATCGTTACTGGTGAACACCGCTTCAGGTTTATCTTCCAGCGCTAACAACTGCTGCATAGCGCGATAGCCCGCCTCAAACTCAAAATCGCCGAAAATTTCATAGTCAGCGGGAATGAATAGCCCAGCGAGCTGCATTGCCTGTCGATAACCTTCTAATCGGTTATAGGCGGTGGTCTTGTCTTTCGGACCCGCGATGCAGGCTATCTTTTTATAGCCACGAGAAATGAGGTAATTGGTCGCGATCTCCCCACCGAGCAGAGAGTTATCTTTAATGACGTCCATGACGCCTTCAAAAGGTGCCCAATCCATCATAACCATAGGTATAGAAGGATAGCGGCTCATCATTTCGGGCAAAGGGCGATGGCTTTCGGTGCACATCAACAGTACGCCGTCGACCCGCTTTTGCAGCAGCGTTTCGAGACTATGGCTCATTCTGTCGCGATCGCCTTCGGTATTGCACAGAATCAGGCTATAGCCTCGCTCATAACAGCAGCGTTCTACGCCACGAACCACTTCGGCATAAAACGGGTTATTACTGGCAGTCAGCAACATGCCGATGGTACGGGTCTGGTTTATTTTCAGACTTCTGGCCAGCGCAGACGGCGCATAGTTGAGATCCTCAACGGCCTTCATCACTTTTTCGCGAATGGTGTCGCTGACAAAGCGATTGTTATTAATGACGTGAGATACGGTAGAAGTAGAAACGCCCGCAAGACGGGCGACATCTTTCATGGTGGCCAAAGATCACCCCTGGGTTTGCAAAAATGCGTCGATCTCTTCACGCCACGGGACAGAGGGCTGAGCGCCTCGCCGAGTAACGGCTATCGCAGCTGCCGCATGGGCAAATCTTACTGCGGAGGACATGGGCTTATTTTCCAGCAATGCAGTCACTAACGCACCGTTAAACGTGTCTCCGGCGGCGATAGTATCCACGGCTTTTACACGATATCCCGGAATGCGCTGCCCCTGACCGTTTTCACTTAACCATACGCCACGGCTACCCAATGTGATGAGAACCGTTTCAATGCCTTTATCGTGCAGAACCTGTGCTGCGCGAGCCGCATCGTCTTCCGTCTCAACGGTAATTCCCGTCAGGAACTGCGCTTCGGTTTCATTCGGCGTGATCATATTGACCAGCGATAGCAGTTCATCGGGCAGTTCACGGGCAGGGGCGGGGTTAAGAATCACTTTCGTTTGGTGTTCATGCGCCAGTTTAGCGGCCGCAATGACCGTTTCCAGCGGCGACTCAAGCTGCATAAGCAATGCTGAAGCATCAATAATGTGTTGCTGATGACGATGAAGATAATCAGGCATCACAGCAGCATTCGCGCCGGCATTAATCGCGATCATGTTCTCAGCGTCGGCGTTAACAAAAATCAGTGCAACGCCGGTTGTTTCCCCGGAGATAGCCTCAACGGCGGAAACATCGATATTGTCCTTGGATAGCTGCTGGCAAATACGGGTGCCGATATCATCTTCTCCAACGCAGGCAATAAAGGCGATGTCTGCACCGCTTCGACCAGCGGCAACGGCCTGATTGGCACCTTTCCCACCGAAAGCAACGCTATATTGCTCACCGATCACCGTTTCGCCTGGACGGGGAAATTGCTCAAGATTGAGAATATGGTCAGCATTAATACTGCCCAGCACCACCAGCTTACCCGTTTTCATTATGTCGAATCCCGCTACGTTAATAATGCGCCACCACAAACGGGTGGCGCGAGCCCTGCTTTATTCTTTAATTATTTTGCTACCAGCTTCAGGTCAACCGGAATGATGGCCTGCGTTTTTTCGCCTTTCAGCACTTTCGCCGCCGTTTCGATACCGATCACACCGATCTGATCAGGACGCTGAGCAACCGTCGCAGCCAGCTTGCCTGACTCAACGGCCTTCACGCCATCCTGAGTGCCGTCAAAGCCGACAACCAGCACATCTGTTTTACCTGCGGTTTGCAGTGCACGCAGAGCACCCAACGCCATTTCATCGTTCTGAGCAAATACGGCCTGAACATCAGGGTGCGCGGTCAGCAGGTTCTGCATCACGTTCAGTCCTTTAGTACGGTCGAAGTCAGCGGGTTGGCTGGCCAGCATAGCGAATTTATTTTTCTCAGCAGATTTCATGAAACCGGCCCCACGCTCGCGCGCGGCAGACGTTCCGGCGATGCCTTCCAGCTGAATCACTTTAGCGCCTTCACCCAATTTCTTGGCAATGAAGTCACCGGCAACTTTACCGCCGAAGGCGTTATCAGAAGCCACGTGGCTCACAACTTCACCACTGCTCGCAACGCGGTCCAGCGTAATAACAGGGATCTTGGCCTGGTTAGCCATTTTAATCGCATTACCTACTGCATCAGAATCGGTCGGGTTGATCAGCAGAACTTTGGTTCCACGTACCGTCAAATCCTGAACGTTAGCCAGTTCTTTTGCTGGGTTATTCTGGGAATCCAGCACAATCAGCTCGTAACCCAGTTTGTCAGCTTCTTTCTGTGCACCCTCTTTCATTGAAACAAAGAACGGGTTATTCAGCGTAGAAACCACCAGAGCAACCGTATCTTTGGCCAAGGCATTAGCACTGACAGTCGCGCTCAGCGCAACAGCGGAAACCAGAGTAGCCAGCTTTTTCATATTCATAACTCAATTCCTGTGTGAATGAAGGTTATTTACTGCTTTTGTTATCTACCAGAACCGCCAGCAAGATGACGACTGCTTTAACGATCATTTGGTAGTAAGAAGAAACACCTAATAAATTCAGTCCGTTGTTGAGGAAACCAAGGATAAGTGCGCCGATCAACGTACCAACGATACGCCCTTTTCCTCCAGCCAGACTGGTGCCGCCCAATACTACAGCCGCGATAGCATCCAGCTCATACCCTGTACCCGCCGTCGGCTGTGCAGAGGACAAACGTGCGACTTCGATAATTCCCGCCAGGGCAGACAACAGCCCACACAGGGAATAGACAATAATTTTGACTTTATCAACGCTGATACCGGACAAACGGGTGGCAGACTCGTTGCCGCCCAGCGCATAGATATAGCGCCCCAGACGCGTATGGTGCAACATATACCAGGCTGCCGCGAACACGATAGCCATGATCCAGATTGGCGTCGGAATCCCCAGCGGACGACCGATACCAAACCAGCCAAACGCATCTGCTACGTCGGAAAAACCGGTATTAACCGGGCTGCCGTTGGTATAAACCATCGTCACACCACGAAGTAACAGCATCATGACCAACGTGGCGATAAACGCCTGCACTTTGCCTTTAGATACAATAACCCCCGTACCCGCACCAATCAGCGCCCCCAGCGCCAGTGCGCCAAACACCGCCACCAGCGCATTGACTTCAAGCCCGACGATGGAAGCCGCTACGGCACCGGTCAATGCCAGCAGGGAACCCACTGACAAATCGATGCCCGAGGTCAGAATCACCAGCGTCATGCCGACGGCCATGATGGCGTTCACCGACGTCTGCTGGAGAATATTGAACAGGTTGTTCAGGGTAAAAAAGTTAGGGCTCATGGCGGAAACAACCGCAATCAGGATCAGGAGCGCGATCAGCGATTTCTGCTCCAGTAACCACTCTTTGCTGAACCAGCGTTTTGCCGCGATAGATTGAGAACTCATGTCTGACTTACTCCTGCTTTGCGCCGTATTGCTTACCAACGGCCGCGGCCATCAGTGCTTCCTGGGTAGCTTGCTCAATAGGGAAATCACCGCTCAAGCGCCCTTCATGCATCACAATGATGCGATCGCTCATTCCCAAGACTTCGGGCATTTCGGATGACACCAATATGATGCTCAGCCCTTCTTCTTTGAATTGATTGATTAACTGATAAATCTCTTTCTTCGCCCCGACATCGACGCCACGCGTCGGTTCATCGAGGATCAGGACATTTGGGCGCGTCATCAGGCCACGGGCAATCGCCACTTTCTGCTGATTACCGCCGGAAAGCAGGCCGATAGGCTGCTCCATCGAAGGCGTTTTCACGTTGAACAGGCGAATAAAGTCGGCAACGGTCAGTTGCTCTTCGGCATGTTTCAGACGACCGCCCGCATGGCTGAAATAGCGCAGTGCGGTTAAGGACATGTTTTCTTTTACTGACATGCCCAGCACCAGACCATCACGTTTGCGGTCTTCGGAAATGTAAACGATGCCGTTTGCCAGGCCATCCTGCGGTTTACGGGTCACTACGTCGCGGCCATCCAGCGTCACATTACCGCCAGTTCGCGGCAGTGCTCCGTAGAGAATCTTCATCAGTTCGGTACGGCCTGCGCCCATCAGCCCTGCGACGCCCAGAATTTCGCCTTTCCGCACCGTAAAGCTGACACTGTCGACGCCCGGCCCAGACAGATTCTGTACCTTAAGGCGAACCTCTCCCGGCACTTTATTCGAACGTGGGTACTGATCTTCCAGCTTACGACCGACCATCATTTCAATCAGCGTATCTTCCTCTAAATCACTGACCGGACGCTCGCCGATAAACTGCCCATCGCGGAACACGGTAATGTCATCGCAGATTTCAAAGATTTCTTTCAGACGGTGGGAAATATAGACAATGCCGCATCCCTGAGATTGCAGCTCTTTGATCACGCTGAATAACGAAGCGGTTTCAGTATCTGTCAGGGCATCGGTCGGTTCATCCATGATGATGACTTTCGATTCAAAGCTCAGCACCTTGGCAATTTCTACCATTTGCTGATCGCCAATCGATAAATCCCCGACCATACGACGGCTGTCATAGCGCAGATTAAGGCGTTTCAGCAGCTTATCGGCTTCCGCATACATCTTGTTCCAGTCGATACGACCGAAGCGGTTGGTAAATTCACGACCAAGGAAGATATTCTCGGCAATCGTGAGTTGGGGAATCAGGTTAAGTTCCTGATGGATAATACCGATACCTGCTTCCTGGGACGCTTTCGGCCCGCTGAAATCGACCTCTTTCCCCAGAAAATGAATGCTGCCAGCATCTTTACGATAGATCCCGGTCAGAACTTTCATCATGGTGGACTTGCCCGCACCGTTCTCGCCCACCAGCGCCATCACTTTTCCCGGATAGACTTTGAGTGCCGCACCGGAAAGCGCTTTAACGCCGGGAAAAGATTTCGTGATGCCTTGCAGTTGCAGTAAAGGTTGCATTGATGCCTCAGAACGTTACGCCAGCACAAAGGATGACATTGGCATACGGAGAGCACTCTCCGCTGCGAATGATGGCCCGGCTTTTGCCGCTTTGGGTTTTAAATTCTTCATGGCTCACATAGTGCAATGCAATTGAGTTTCCCTGGTGTTGTTCAAGTTGCTTCAATTGATCGAGTAATGCGTCATGGACTGCGGGGTTCTTTTCAATAATTTCTTCCGCCAGAATAGCGGCCTCGACCTGCATTTCGCTGGTGACAACGCTAACCACCTGCAAAAACGTCGGCACGTTATGCGTCAACGCCAGATCGATACGGGTCGTCGTTTCAGGAATTGGTAAACCGGCATCGCCAATC
Organism: Pectobacterium sp. CHL-2024; assembly: GCF_044751765.1. Taxonomy (NCBI): domain Bacteria; kingdom Pseudomonadati; phylum Pseudomonadota; class Gammaproteobacteria; order Enterobacterales; family Pectobacteriaceae; genus Pectobacterium; species Pectobacterium sp. CHL-2024. The sequence goes on from NZ_JBIXKO010000005.1 coordinate 6,070, forward strand.
ACAAGGCTATCGGTATGCCCCAGTCGAGAAATCACGGAAGAAATATCTGAATTCAATAATGCTGCTTTTTTCATCTTATCACCCCACCAGCGAAACGTTTCGCTAATAACATTCTAGAAAAAGAAGCAAGAAAGGCAATGAAGAGATAAAAAAAATGTGATCACCATCGAAACGTTTCGCTAACAAAAAAAGAAAGGTAACGAGAGGTCGTTATAGGAGGTTGATAAATAGAGAAATGGCGGGACAAAGCCCGCCAATAGGGAACAGAGGATAATGCGTTAGAGTTTACGAATCTGCTTCACATCTACCCCAACAGCGTTGAATTCTTTATCCAACTCGCCTGAAATTTCCACTTTATCGGTAGGTGAAACCATCTGGCCATTCCAGCGTTTGTGATCGATCTCGACTTCCATCGTGCCCGTTGAATCGCGGAACAGGTAGTTTTCATCGCCGAGCCGTTTTTCAATATTCCCTCTCAGCGTCACCCAACTGTCATCACGCAAATCTTTAGCTTTATCTACCGTGGTGAGGGAACTCTGCGAATCGGTAAATCCCCCTTGATGTGTACCAACGGCTGGTGTTTCCGGATTGACAAAACCACCGCCACTTTGTGCAGCAAATGCTGGTGCAGAAACCAGAGCGGTAATGGCGAGTAACGCAGCTGCTTTTTTCATATTTACCTTCCTTATTTGCCTGTCGTTTCGCAGTCAACCTGCGGGAGTAATCGGTCTTCGATAAGGATTAAAGCAAATCGTTCTTAACAGAATCTTAAGGAAGCAACTTTCGCATTGTTGTTTTTTTATATTGCCGGATATTGCCCAGTTTCAGTGATTTGGCCTGTACACACCGGCTCTCTATTTCGTATAAAACCGGAAAAGGCATAAGCGCAACAGCAGCGCATTCTCTGCGAGGCAGCCATGAGAATATTGTTAATCGAAGACGATCGCCTGATTGGTGACGGCCTGAAAGCGGGGTTGAACAAACTGGGCTTTAATATCGACTGGTTTATGGAAGGTAAAGCGGGTGCTGCGGCATTGAAGGCGGCACCCTATGATGCGGTGGTGCTCGATCTCAGCCTGCCGGGCATGGACGGAATGGATATTCTGCGCCAGTGGCGTCAGGCTGGGCATGACGAACCGGTACTGATTCTGACCGCCCGCGATGCGCTGGAACAACGTGTGGAAGGGCTACAGAAAGGAGCTGATGATTATTTATGTAAGCCCTTTGCGCTGACAGAAGTGGCCGCTCGCCTGCAGGCGCTGATTCGCCGTCGTCACGGCCAACTTCAACCGGTATTAACGCACGGTGCAGTTTCCCTTGAGCCGGGGTCGCGGAGCGTTACGCTTAACAACGAACCGCTAATACTAAAATCTCGCGAACTGGCGTTACTGGAACTGTTTTTGCTCAATCCGAACCGCATACTCACGCGCGCACAGTTGGAAGAAAAGCTCTATGGGTGGGACGATGATGTCTCCAGTAATGCGGTAGAAGTGCATATCCATCACCTGCGTAAAAAGCTGGGTAGCGGGTTTATCCGTACCGTGCATGGCGTTGGCTATATTCTGGGAGATGCGCCATGAACCGGCTCAGCCTGCGTTTACGCCTAATTGCAGGTTTTACACTGCTGACATTGATTTGCTGGGGCGTAGCCAGTCTGCTTTCGTGGTATCAAACACGCCATAATATCAATGAGCTATTTGATACCCAGCAAATGCTGTTTGCCAAACACCTGGCCACCATGAATCCTGATGAATTGCGAATCCAGTCAGTTTCTCTGCCCAAAACCAAAAGTCTGGTACATGAGAATCAGGGAAAGCAGGAAGATGATGCGCTGGCCTTCGCCATTTTTACCCGCGATGGGAAAATGGTGCTGAACGATGGTGATAACGGCAAGGATTTCATTTTTAACTATACGCGCAACGGCTTCACCGACGGCAGGTTACGCGATGACAATGACGCCTGGCGCATCGTCTGGCTGACGACAGCGGATAATCGCTACGTGATTGCTGTCGGGCAGGAGTGGGAATATCGTCAGGACATGACGCTGGATATTGTAAAAACCAACCTGATGCCCTGGCTGTTTGCCCTGCCTATCATGCTGGCGCTGCTGTTTTGGCTGGTCACGCGTGAGCTCTCACCGCTAAAACGCATTACCGCCGAGCTTCAACAGCGTTCACCTGACGAAAGTACGCCGCTGGCGACGCAGCACATCCCGCAAGAAGTTCGCCCGTTGGTCAACGCATTAAACCACCTGTTTTCCCGCATCAGCGACATGCTGGTTCGTGAACGCCGTTTTACCTCCGATGCGGCTCACGAATTGCGTAGCCCGCTGGCAGCGTTGAAAGTCCAAACCGAAGTCGCACAGCTGGCGCATGATGATGAAGCCATGCGGCACCATGCGCTGGTCAATCTGGATAAAGGCATCGATCGGGCCACACGGCTGGTGGATCAGCTCCTGACGCTGTCGCGGTTGGATGCCGAATCGTCTCCCGAAGGGATGCAGCCCGTCCAGTTCAATGAACTCCTGCAACAGGCGGTGATCGCGCATTACCACACAGCGCAAACCGCAGGTATAGAACTGACGCTGGATTTACCGGACACCCCGGTTATTAGGCAGGGTCACCCGCTGCTGCTGACTCTGCTGGTGCGCAATCTGCTGGATAATGCTATTCGCTACAGCCATGAGGGAGGAACGGTAAGTTTGACGCTGACAGAGCGCTGCTTTCAGGTTGCCGATAACGGACCGGGCATTAGTGAAGAGGCACTGGCAAGAATTGGCGAACGCTTTTATCGCCCGCCGGGGCAGGAGAAATCCGGCAGCGGTCTTGGGATTTCTATCGTCAACAACATCGCAAAACTGCACCACATGCGGGTCACATTCACCAACCAGCCCGAAGGCGGGTTGATTGTGTCGGTTAACTGGCAAAATAGTTAACGTACTAGCAGCAACTCGCTGCCTGTTATTAGGGAAACACGAGGATGAGGTTCCCGCAGGGATGCCTCGTGGTCGACCGTATATCTCGATCTTATCCCAACATAAGATCATCTATTCGGTTTACTTAAATCTCGACCTGTATCCCCAGCTCAATCAGCCTGTTTGGCGGTATTTCAAACTGATCCGCCGCCCTCAGCGCATTGCGGCTGAGCATCATGAATAGCTTACCGCGCAAACGCAGATACCACGGGCGCTCACCGATAATCAGCGATTCATTGGACATAAAGAAAGACGTTTCCATCATTTGGCAGGTTAACCCATCCTGCCAGCAGCGCTGAAAGACCTCTTCTACATCCGGTGTCTCACGCCAGCCATAGTTGGCAATCACGCGCCAGAACGTCGGCGAAAGCTGTTCGACCGTCACGCGGCGCGCGTTAAGCACATAGGGCGCATCCTCCGTTCGCATGGTCAACAGCACCACGCGCTCGTGCAGGATCTTATTGTGCTTAAGGTTATGCAGCAGCGCGAACGGAATCACCCGAGTCGCGCGCGAGAAATACACGGCAGTCCCCGGCACGCGCGTCGGCGGCGTTTTCTCCAGCGAGGCAATCATGGCATCCAGTGAGTTACCATGCTCATGCAACCGGCGCAGCAACCTGAAACGCTCGCTTTTCCACGTCGTCATGATAATAAACATCACCATGCCCAGCGCCAGCGGCAGCCAGCCGCCGGAGAGGATCTTGACCACGTTGGCCAAAAACATCGGCACGTCGATAACCAGTAAACCCGCCAGCAACACCCACGCCAGATAGCGATTCCAGAGCCAATTCTTCACCGCCACCGTACAGAACAGAATACTGGTAATCACCATCGTGCCCGTTACCGCAATCCCATAAGCCGCAGCCAGATTGCTTGAATGCTCAAAGCTGACAATCACGATGACAACGGCGATATAGAGCATCCAGTTAATGGCGGGGATATAGATCTGACCAGATTCCATATCTGACGTGTGTACGATACGCATCGGCGGCAAGTAGCCCAGTCGCACCGCCTGACGGGTCAGGGAGAAAACACCGGAAATGACGGCCTGCGAGGCAATGATTGTCGCCAGCGTAGCCAATATCATCAGTGGAATCAGCGCCCAGTCTGGCGCCAGCAGGAAAAAGGGGTTCTTGATGGCTTCCGGGTCTTTTAACAGCAGCGCACCCTGCCCGAAGTAATTTAACACCAGCGATGGCAGCACTACCGTAAACCAAGCCAGACGAATAGGGAATTTACCGAAGTGGCCCATATCGGCATACAGCGCCTCGACCCCAGTAATCGCCAGCACCACCGCCCCCAGCGCGAAGAACGACACCGCTTTATATTCGATAAAGAAGCGCACGGCGTACATCGGGTTCAACGCCTGCAAGACTTCCGGGTTAGCAATAATGCTGCGCGCGCCCAGTACGCCAAGCGTCAAAAACCAGATCAGCATCACGGGTGCAAACAGCTTGCCGACACTACCCGTACCGTGTTTTTGAATGATAAACAGTAATGTCAGAACGACAATCGAGAGCGGAACGATATAGCTGTCCATTGAAGGTGCGGCAATTTCCAACCCTTCCATCGCCGACATCACCGAAATAGCGGGTGTGATGACCACTTCCCCATAGAAGAAGCTGCCGCCAATCAACCCCATGATGACCAACACGGACGTCATGCGATCGGAAGTATTGCGCCCGGCTAACGACATGAGGGTGAGAATCCCACCTTCGCCTGCGTTATCAGCACGCATCACATAGGTCAGATATTTCAGCGAAACAACGAGGACCAACAGCCAAAAGATCAGTGAAAGAAAGCCAAAGACCGAATCAGGTTCGACCCCAAAACCAAACTGCCCTGATAAACATTCCCTTAACGTATAAAGAGGGCTGGTTCCTATATCTCCATAAACCACCCCGATGGCCGCCAGCGTGACAGCCGGAAGCGAACGTTTATGTTCTGAGCTCATATCTATCTTCTGTTGTTAATCAGTTCGCGAATGTTAATCAGTCCGCGAAGCGCGTCATTCACAGCAACTCGTCCAAGAGCGCACAGTATGCACAAATCAGGGTAAAAACCCATTTTTATTATGCGGTCACCTGTATAAGAAACATCCTGTAAAAGGTGGTTTATTGCTTACTTACCCCGTTAGGGTGAATAATCCGTAAAAGTATTCTAATAAAAAACTGTGATCTGCCGTTTATTATTACTATTACCTTTCTGAAAGTAGGGATTTTCTGAGCGTCCGCTTTCAGCGGGATCAATCGGGTTCAGAAATAAACGATTTCGGTGCATCACATCATGGGACTAACGGATTAATTATGCGTCAAACTGCGGCATTGGCTGAAAGAATTTCTCGTCTCAGTCATGCGCTAGAACACGGACTCTACGAAAGACAGCACACCATTCGTCTCTGTCTGCTGGCCGCACTAAGCGGGGAAAGTGTTTTCCTGCTGGGGCCGCCAGGTATAGCCAAAAGTATGATCGCTCGGCGTCTTAAATTCGCTTTTCGTCATGCGAACGCGTTCGAGTACCTGATGACTCGCTTTTCCACCCCAGAAGAGGTATTCGGTCCCCTTTCCATTCAGGCGTTAAAAGACGAAGGGCGCTATCAGCGTCTGACCGCTGGCTATCTGCCGGAAGCTGAAATCGTGTTTCTGGATGAGATCTGGAAAGCGGGTCCCGCCATTTTGAATACCCTGCTGACGGCCATTAACGAGCGGCGTTTCCGTAATGGCAACAGCGAAGACACGATCCCGATGCGCCTGCTGGTCGCCGCGTCGAATGAATTGCCGGAAGCGGATGGCGGTCTGGAAGCGCTCTACGACCGAATGCTCATTCGTCTGTGGCTCGATCGCGTGCAGGAAAAACAGAATTTCCGTGCGCTGCTCGTGAATAACAGCAGCGAACGCGATAACCCTGTTCCGCCCGCTCTTAGCGTCAGCGATGAAGAGTACCAACAGTGGCAGAAGGATATTGAGCACGTCGCGTTGCCAGAATTTGGCTTTGAGCTGATTTACACGCTGCGTCAGCAGCTTGATGCGCTGGAACAGGCTCCTTACATTTCCGATCGACGCTGGAAAAAAGCCCTGCGCCTGCTTCAGGCCAGCGCGTTTTTCTGCGGACGGGATGCCATTACGCCGGTTGATATCATTCTGTTGAAAGACTGTCTCTGGCATGACCAAAGCACGTTAACGCTTATCGAGCACCAGCTTGAATTACTGATTACTGAGCACGCCTACCAGCAGAAAAGCCTGCTGTTCCGCTTGCAGCAGGTGAACACCAGACGTCAGCAATACCAGCGTGAACAAAGCGAGTTACAGGCCTTTTCGGTGGAGAAACAGGGGCACTTCCTCGGCCGCAAATTCCATTACACCTTGCCTGACACAATCGCCGCTGAAACACTGGATCTGGTGCTGCAACGCCCGCTGATTCTGCACGATATTGAAGTCAACCACCTGATCATTGAGAAAAATGCTCTGCAAGGCTGGCTGCAAAAAGGGGGAGAAATCCGGGGCAAGCTCAACGGTATCGGCTTTACCCAACGTCTCGATCTGCTGGTGGACGATCGCCAACATCTGACGGTTCGTGATATCAGCCTGCAATCCTCTATTCTTTCTCTGCCGGAAAAGCGCGACATTGCGCTTCCTGCCGACATTATCGATGAGTATGAAAAGCTGAACATGCAGTTGCGCGAACAGCGCCGCTTATTCAGCCAGCATCAGCCTTGCCTGTTTGTCCCCAGTGAGTGGTTGGCCAAAATAGAAGCCAGCCTGCAACAGGTCGCTGAGCAGATCCAGCAATCAGAGCAACAGGACTAACGCCCGATGATCACGCTGGAATCACTGGAAATGCTGCTGTCTATCGATGAAAACGAGCTGCTGGACGATCTTATCGTCACACTGCTGGCGACGCCTCAGCTCGCTTTCTTCTTTGAAAAGTATCCCAGCCTGAAGTCCGCGTTACTCAACGACCTGCCTCACTGGAAAGAAACCTTAAAACAGCGCCTGCGTGCCACACAGGTACCGCCGGAGCTGGAAAAAGAATTTAGCTGCTACCAGCGTTCACAATCGATCGACAATCAGACTTTTCAGGCACGCCTGCCTGCGATTATGGATACGCTGAACAACGTGGAATCCCCCTTTCTGACACAGGCCTCACAGCTCATGGCTTCTCCAGAGCGAACCTTAGGGCAGAAGGTTACGAGCGGGCTTCACGCACTCTTTCTTCAGCGCTGGCGGCTAAGCCTCACTCTGCAAACTGTTTCACTGCATCAGCAATTGATGGATCAGGAGCGGGAAATCCTGCTGGATGAACTGCAACAACGCCTGACCCTCAGCGGCAAACTCGAACCTATTCTGGCCGAAAACGAAAATGCGGCCGGGCGGCTCTGGGATCTCAGCGCCGCGCAGCGTATTCACACCGATCCCCGTCCGTTACTGGATTTCGGCGCTTTCCTGCAACGCCAGCCTGCATTACAAAAACTGGCGGAACGCTTAGGGCGCAGTCGCGAAACCAAATCCATCCTCACGCAGGAAGCACCGAAAGAAGCCTTCCGGGTCAGAGTACGGGAACCCGCCACCGTGCCTGAGCAGGTGAGCGGCGTGCACCAGAGCGATGACATTTTGCGTTTGATGCCGACGGAGCTGGTCACGCTGGGTATTAGCGAACTGGAATATGAATTCTATCGTCGCCTGCTGGAACATCGGCTGCTGACCTATCGCTTACAGGGTGAGAGCTGGAGAGAGAAAATCACCGAGCGCCCCGTGGTACATCAGCAAAACGAACAGCAGCCACGTGGCCCCTTTATCGTCTGCGTCGATACGTCAGGCTCGATGGGCGGCTTTAATGAACGCTGTGCCAAAGCCTTCTGTCTGGCATTGATGCGCATCGCGCTCGCCGACAACCGTCGTTGCTACATCATGCTGTTTTCTACTGGCGTGGTGAAATATGAACTCACGTCTGCGGACGGCTTAGAGCAGGCGATACGTTTTCTCAGCCAGTCGTTTCGCGGCGGCACGGATATGAGCGCCTGTCTGTCAGCACTGTTGGATAAGATGGACGACGCACTCTGGCATGATGCCGATGCGGTGGTGATTTCGGATTTTATCGCCCAGCGGTTGCCGGATGAGGTGGTAAATAAGGTGAAAAGCCGCCAGAAGCAGCTACAGCATCGTTTCCATGCTGTAGCGATGTCCGATCATGGCAAACCCGGCATCATGCACATCTTTGACCATATCTGGCGCTTTGATACCGGGTTAAAAAGCCGCTTAGTGCGCCGTTGGCAGCACGGCAAGGCTTATTAAAGCAGGCCGGAAACTGACTCGCGCAGCGGCTGTGGCCATACACCGCACTGAACCTGACCAATGTGCGACAATTGCAGCAGCAGCATGACCAGACGAGACTGACCGATTCCCCCGCCGATCGTTTGCGGCATCTCACCGCGCAGCAGCGCCTGATGCCATTCCAGCTTCAGACGTTCTTCATCCTGCGTCAGCGCCAGCTGGCGTGTTAACGCTTCCGCATCGACACGGATGCCCATTGATGAAATCTCAAATGCATCGTTCAGAACCGGGTTCCACACAACAATATCGCCGTTCAGACCCGCCAGTTCCTGCTCGCCCGGCGTCGTCCAGTCATCATAATCCGGCGCACGCACATCGTGAGAGTGCCCGCTGGACAGCTTACCGCCAATCCCAATCAGGAAGACCGCACCCAGTTCTTTAGCAATAGCGCGTTCACGCCCTTTGGCATCCAGATCGGGGTAGCGCTGCAGCAACGTTTCGGTATGCACAAAATGAATCTGCTCTGGCAGGAAAGGCTGAATGCCAAACGCCTGATGTACCGCAGCTTCCGTTGCTTTAATGCCTTGATAAATAAGCGTCACGGTCGATTTCAGATACTCCGCATTACGCTCGCCATCTCCCATCACGCGCTCCCAGTCCCACTGATCGACATAGACCGAGTGGATCGGGCTCAAACGATCTTCGTCCGGGCGCAGTGCCTTCATGTGGGTATAGATGCCTTCACCGAAGCTAAAATCATACGCACCCAGCGTTTTACGTTTCCATTTCGCCAACGAGTGAACCACTTCAAATGTGGCATCTGGCAGGGCTTTAACCTTAACCTGCACCGCTTTTTCCGTACCGGACAAGTTATCCTGAGTGCCGTCGCCGATACGGCTGAGAATCGGTGCCTGGACTTCAATCAATCCCAAAAGCTGCTCCAGTTGGCTGGAGAAGAAAGACTTAACGAAGCTGATTTGCTGTTGTTTTTCGATGTACTGCTTTTTCATTGCCGCGTCTCTTATTCATCGTATTTAGTTATTCATTAAGCAATAAAAACTGCCAGTCATTCAATAATCTTATGGATAAATTGCACTTGTGCTTTTAATCCGTCATTTTAGAGCGGTATAAAATCATTATTCGCTAAAATAGGGGGCTCAAAGTGGCAGAAATTTATCAGATCGATAATCTCGATCGCGGCATTCTTTCCGCCTTAATGGAAAATGCGCGCACGCCTTATGCCGAACTGGCAAAACAGTTTTCCGTTAGTCCGGGGACGATCCACGTTCGAGTGGAGAAAATGAAACAGGCGGGCATCATTGTCGGTACGCGTCTGGACGTGAACCCAAAGCAGCTGGGCTATGACGTATGCTGTTTTATCGGCATCATTCTGAAAAGCGCCAAAGATTATCCCTCTGCGCTGGAGAAGTTGAACAATCTGGAAGAAGTGGTCGAGGCCTACTACACCACCGGGCATTACAGCATCTTTATTAAGGTCATGTGCCGCTCGATCGAGGCGCTGCAACATGTGCTTATCAACAAGATCCAAACAATTGATGAAATTCAGTCCACTGAAACGCTAATCTCCCTGCAGAACCCCATCATGCGGACGATCGCGCCGTAATGCTTTTTTCCTATACCCATATTATCCACAGGTAGATCCCAGCCAGATCACAGCGTACAATGTCCCGTCTTTTATCGGATGGGATCGCTATGGCAGACATTACCTTAATCAGTGGCAGTACCCTTGGCAGTGCCGAATATGTTGCAGAGCATTTGGCTGAACTGCTGGAGAAGGATGATTTTTCCACTGAAATTCTGCATGGCCCTACGCTTGATGCACTACCTGAAAGCGGTATATGGCTGGTGGTGACGTCTACACATGGTGCAGGAGAATTCCCTGACAACCTGAAAGCACTGTTTGAACAACTGGAACAGCAAAAGCCCGATCTTTCTCAGGTGAGTTTCGGTGCGGTGGGGATCGGTAGTAAAGAGTACGACACGTTCTGTGGCGCGATCCAAACAGCGGATCGTGTATTGGCTCAATTAGGTGCCAAACGGATCGGTGAAATCCTCAAGATCGACATCACCCAGCATCAGATTCCAGAAGATCCAGCAGAAGAATGGCTAGGATCGTGGGTTAATTTACTCAAATAAGATGAAATATTCGGCAGTTGAATGTGGATAACTATGCTTAATTCAGGTGTAAAAGCCGTAGTTATCCCAATAACAACCCAAGTATGTTTTTTGTCCTGTGCATAAACCCGCATTAAGATCCCAGCTTATACTGTCCAGGATCACCGATCATTCACAGGTAAGGATCAACGCCATTCTCTTGATCTTTAATATGAATAATCACTTATCCACACAACATGACGATCCTAATAAGAGATCTAATAAAGAGATCTTTAAATAAAAAGATCTTTCTTTAATTAACGAGGATCCAACGGACTTGGTCGTTGGCTCAAAGTTGAGTAGAATCCCCATCCCAGGGCAAATAACGATCGTTCGCCACTCATCATTCGCGATAATGCGAGGAGCAGTACCATGTTTTATCCAGATCCATTTGACGTCATCGTGATCGGTGGCGGTCATGCCGGAACAGAAGCAGCCATGGCTTCTGCCCGAATGGGCCAACAGACGCTTTTGCTTACACACAATATTGATACGCTGGGACAAATGTCTTGTAACCCGGCGATTGGCGGTATTGGAAAAGGTCATCTGGTTAAAGAGATCGATGCCATGGGAGGCTTGATGGCGCGTGCCGTCGATCAGGCTGGTATACAGTTTAGGATACTAAACAGCAGTAAAGGTCCGGCAGTCAGAGCAACGCGCGCACAGGCGGATCGCGTGCTCTATCGTCAGGCGGTTCGCACCGCACTGGAGAATCAGCCAAACCTGACGATCTTCCAACAGGCTGTTGACGATCTGATTGTGGAAAACGATCGCGTCGTCGGTGCTGTTACCCAGATGGGACTAAAATTCCGTGCAAAAGCCGTGGTGTTGACGGTAGGCACTTTCCTTGATGGCAAAATTCATATCGGGCTGGATAACTACAGCGGTGGCCGTGCAGGCGACCCGCCTTCTATTCCACTCGCACGTCGCCTGCGTGAACTGCCTCTGCGCGTCAACCGCCTTAAAACCGGTACGCCGCCACGTATTGACGCCAGAACGATCGATTTTAGCGTGCTGGCTCAACAGCACGGTGACAACCCGATGCCGGTTTTCTCGTTCCTGGGTAATGCGAGCCAGCATCCGGCGCAAATGCCGTGCTACATCACGCATACCAATGAGAAGACCCACGATGTGATCCGTAATAATCTGGATCGTAGCCCGATGTATGCCGGGATCATCGAAGGGATCGGCCCACGCTATTGCCCGTCGATCGAAGACAAAGTCATGCGCTTTGCCGATCGAAATACGCATCAGATCTTTCTTGAACCTGAAGGCCTGACCAGCAACGAAATTTATCCTAACGGGATCTCTACCAGTTTGCCGTTTGACGTCCAGTGGCAGATTGTTCGTTCAATGGCAGGGATGGAGAATGCGCGCATTGTTCGTCCTGGCTATGCGATTGAGTACGATTTCTTCGATCCTCGCGATCTGAAACCTACGCTGGAAAACAAATTTGTTCATGGCCTGTTCTTCGCTGGACAGATCAACGGAACAACTGGTTATGAAGAAGCGGCCGCACAGGGCATGCTGGCAGGGCTGAATGCAGCTCGACTGGCTGCCGATAAGGAAGGCTGGTCTCCACGACGCGATCAAGCTTATCTCGGCGTGCTGGTTGACGATCTCTGCACGCTGGGGACGAAAGAACCCTACCGTATGTTTACCTCACGCGCTGAATATCGTCTGATGTTGCGCGAGGATAACGCCGATCTGCGTTTGACTGAAATGGGTCGCGAGCTGGGGATGGTCGACGATCACCGCTGGGCACGTTTCAACGAGAAGCTCGAAAATATTGAGAAAGAGCGCCAGCGTCTGCGCGACATTCACGTTCACCCGCAATCTGAGCAGCTAGATCAGGTCAACTCACTGCTGAAAACGCCGTTGTCCCGTGAAGCGAACGGTGAAGAACTGCTGCGTCGCCCGGAAGTGGATTACGTTCAGCTTACTGCGCTACCGCTGTTTGCCCCAGGATTAACCGACGAACAGGCCGCAGAACAGGTTGAAATTCAGGTCAAATACGAAGGGTATATTGCTCGCCAGCAGGATGAAATCGAGAAACAGCAGCGTAATGAAAATGCACTGCTGCCTGCCGATCTGGATTACAAACAGGTGAGTGGATTGTCCAATGAGGTGATTGCCAAGCTGAACGATCATAAACCGTCGTCGATCGGTCAGGCTTCACGGATTTCTGGCATTACGCCTGCGGCGATCTCCATTCTGCTGATCTGGCTTAAAAAACAGGGTCTGCTGCGCCGTAGCGCCTGATTTAAGGTAAACTTATCCCCTAAATAGCCGGTTATCCGGCTATTTTTATTATTAACCTCATATTTTTCATCGGGATCTTATTGTGCGCAACACACTCGATAATCTGCTAAACGCGGCTGGCATTGTGATTTCAGATAAGCAAAAAAATCTTCTGATACAGTATGTTGATATGCTGAATAAGTGGAACAAAGCTTACAACCTGACGTCGGTACGCGATCCGCAGCAAATGCTTGTCCGCCACATCATGGACAGTATCGTGGTTGAGCCACATTTACACGGACAGCGTTTTATCGATGTGGGTACCGGACCTGGGTTGCCGGGAATTCCATTGGCAATTGTTCGCCCTGATTCGCATTTCACTTTGCTGGATAGCCTGGGTAAGCGTGTGCGCTTCCTGCGTCAGGTTCAGCATGAACTACAGCTTGAAAACATCACGCCAGTGCAGAGTCGCGTTGAGGCGTTTCCAGCAGAACCCCCTTTTGATGGGGTGATCAGTCGGGCATTTGCCTCTTTGCAGGACATGATTAGCTGGTGCAGCCATCTTCCGGCCAGACCGACAGGGCGGTTTTATGCTCTAAAAGGCGTACTTCCAGAGGATGAATTGTCATCCTTGCCACAAGATGTCCTATTAGATCAGGTTGTTCGCTTATCTGTTCCCGATCTGGAAGGTGAGCGCCATTTGGTCGTGCTTAAACCAAACTAATTTTGTTTTTTATCAAAAAAATTATAACTAAATATTGCATGTCAGGATGCCACCTCGTCTATCGGTGACATTGTTCTGGAACGCATCGCGATCACTGAAATTTTACATCTTCGTTTTTTCAGCGTTGTCCTTTTGCTTTCGCACTGAATAATAACGAGCGAAAATAAATCATCGGCATCAAAATTTAGTTATTTTTGTGTTAATTGAGTAAAAAAACGATATCAATAATGTCAATAGGTGGTTGAAACGTTGTTTATTGCGATTTTTGGATGGCGTTTTTATTAACTTATTGAAATTAAATAAAATAAATACGTTTTATTGCTAAGGACAAAAAAAGATACATCCTGTTGTAAATATTCGTAAGCCCTTTTATGTGAGTCATATCACAGATTGGAGGCCTTTAGAAATTAATGACACCAGACATGAGTCGCGAGGATTGTTAGTAAAAACGGGGCTTCAGAAAGAAATTTAAATAATTGTTCACCTTTTCGCTACTTATCGATTGAATTCGCAGGTATGACCCGTATAATTTGCTCGTTTTTTGCTGCTTGACTCAGTGGTGTAAAGGCAGTTTTATACGTCATTCGGTATACCTCTGAAAAGGTACGGAGAGAGCAAACGTCATGCCTGTATCCCTTTACAGCGGAAAAGTAGCCTTAAGGCTGCTGTTGTTACAGTTAGTGACTTTTGCTTTGTTGAGTGCTGTTTTCAGCCTCAATAGCGTCAACGCTGCTGCTTCTGCATTAGGCGGAGGATTGGCAGCCTGGTTACCGAATGTGTTGTTTGTGCTGTTTGCCTTGCGTCATCAGTCACACAAGCCTGCTGACGGGCGTGTGGCCTGGTCATTCGCGATTGGCGAGGCGCTTAAGGTATTTATCACCATTGCACTGTTAGTGGTGGCGTTAGGCGTGTTTAAAGCGGCATTCTTTCCGCTTGGCCTGACTTATTTATCGGTGCTGGTTATGCAGATCGTGGCACCGGCCGTAATTAATCGTTGCCGTAATTAACAACAAAAGGGTAAGAGACATCATGGCTGCTGGAGAAATCTCTACTCCGCAAGAGTATATCGGTCACCACTTGCAGCATTTGCAGGTCGGGACGGGTTTTTGGGCGATCAACGTCGATTCGATGTTTTTCTCCATCGCTCTTGGGGTCCTCTTTCTGGTTATCTTTCACCGCGTAGCGAAACGTGCGACCAGCGGTGTGCCAGGTAAGCTGCAAACGGCTGTCGAACTGATTATCGGTTTCGTTGATGGCACCGTACGCGATATGTTCCATGGCAAAAGCAAACTGATTGCTCCTCTGGCGCTGACCATTTTCGTCTGGGTTTTCCTGATGAACCTGATGGACCTGCTGCCTATCGATCTGTTGCCGCAAGCCTGGGCGGGCATTTATAGCTTGCTGGGATACGATCCGGCGCATGCTTATCTGCGTGCTGTGCCGACGGCCGACGTGAACATCACGCTGTCTATGGCGCTTGGGGTGTTTATTCTGGTTCTGTTCTACAGCATCAAAATGAAGGGGCTCGGTGGTTTTGTTAAAGAACTGACCATGCAACCGTTCAACCATCCAGTATTTATTCCTATCAACCTGATTCTTGAAGGTGTCAGCCTGCTGTCCAAACCTATTTCCTTAGGCTTGCGACTGTTTGGCAATATGTATGCGGGTGAGTTGATCTTCATCCTGATTGCCGGTCTGTTGCCGTGGTGGTCACAATGGCTGTTAAATGTGCCTTGGGCTATTTTCCACATTTTGATTATTACGCTTCAGGCTTTTATTTTCATGGTTCTGACGGTTGTTTATCTCTCGATGGCATCTGAAGAGCATTGATTTTCTTTCAACAAATAACGTTTTTAACTGAAACAAACTGGAGACTGTCATGGAAAACCTGAGTGTGGATCTGCTGTACATGGCTGCCGCGTTAATGATGGGTTTGGCGGCAATCGGTGCTGCGATCGGTATCGGCATTCTGGGTGGTAAATTCTTGGAAGGTGCTGCTCGTCAGCCTGACCTGATTCCTTTACTGCGTACACAGTTCTTTATCGTCATGGGTCTGGTTGACGCCATCCCGATGATCGCTGTTGGTCTGGGGCTGTATGTGATGTTTGCGGTGGCCTAAGCAGAATGTTTTCTGCTGAGGTTAAAACATCAACTTATTTAACTTTGAAAGAGGCATTGTGCTGTGAATATTAATGCAACAATCCTCGGCCAGGCCATTGCGTTCGTCCTGTTTGTCTGGTTCTGCATGAAGTATGTATGGCCGCCTATGATGGCAGCCATCGAGAAACGTCAAAAAGAAATTGCTGACGGTCTGGCTTCTGCTGAACGTGCCAAAAAAGATTTGAACTTGGCTCAGGCCAATGCGACAGATCAACTGAAGAAAGCCAAAGCGGATGCTCAGGTTATCATCGAGCAGGCGAACAAACGCCGTGCTCAGATCCTGGATGAGGCGAAAGCTGAAGCGGAAGCTGAACGTAACAAGATTGTGGCGCAGGCGCAGGCTGAAATCGAAGCCGAACGTAAACGTGCTCGTGAAGAGCTGCGTAAGCAAGTTGCCGTATTGGCGATTGCCGGTGCCGAGAAAATTATTGAACGTTCCGTGGATGAAGCTGCTAACAGCGACATCGTTGATAAACTG
Source organism: Pectobacterium sp. CHL-2024 (assembly GCF_044751765.1). Taxonomy (NCBI): domain Bacteria; kingdom Pseudomonadati; phylum Pseudomonadota; class Gammaproteobacteria; order Enterobacterales; family Pectobacteriaceae; genus Pectobacterium; species Pectobacterium sp. CHL-2024. The sequence continues at coordinate 22,092 of NZ_JBIXKO010000005.1, forward strand.
GTCGCTGAACTGTAAGGAGGGAGGGGCTGATGTCTGAATTTGTCACGGTAGCTCGCCCCTACGCCAAAGCAGCTTTTGACTTTGCGGTTGAGAATCAGGCCTTAGATCGCTGGCAGAACATGCTGGCGTTTTCGGCCGAAGTGGCGCGCAATGAGCAGATTGCCGAGTTGCTTTCTGGTGCGGTTGCACCGATTGAGCTGGCGAAAACATTTATTGCCGTTTGTGGTGATCAACTTGATGAAGCCGGTCAGAACCTGATTAGGGTGATGGCCGAAAACGGACGTTTACCAGTGCTTCCTGAAGTACTGGAACAATTTATTCAACTGCGGGCAACTCTGGAATCGACGGTTGACGTCGATGTGATTTCTGCCAGCACGTTGAGTGAGCAGCAGCAATCAAAGATCGCTGCCGCTATGGAAAAACGTCTGTCACGCAAAGTGAAGCTGAATTGCAAAATTGATAAGTCTGTCATGGCCGGCGTGGTTATCCGCGCGGGCGATATGGTGATAGATGGCAGCATTCGCGGTCGTCTGGAACGTCTGGCAGACGTCTTGCAGTCTTAAGGGGACTGGAGCATGCAACTGAATTCCACCGAAATCAGCGAACTGATCAAGCAGCGCATTGCTCAGTTCAATGTGGTGAGCGAAGCTCACAATGAAGGTACTATTGTTTCCGTCAGCGACGGAATCATCCGCGTCCACGGTCTGGCAGACGTGATGCAGGGAGAGATGATCTCTCTGCCGGGTAACCGTTATGCGATCGCACTGAACCTGGAGCGCGACTCCGTTGGTGCGGTAGTCATGGGTCCGTATGCGGATCTGGCTGAAGGCATGAAAGTAAAATGCACCGGCCGTATTCTTGAAGTTCCAGTTGGTCGCGGCCTGCTGGGTCGTGTGGTCAACACGCTGGGCGCACCGATTGACGGTAAAGGCGCACTGGATCACGACGGTTTCTCTGCGGTTGAAGCGATTGCGCCTGGCGTTATCGAACGTCAGTCCGTTGATGAGCCGGTACAAACGGGCTATAAGTCCGTTGACGCCATGATTCCAATCGGTCGTGGTCAGCGTGAGCTGATTATCGGTGACCGTCAGACGGGTAAAACCGCACTGGCCATCGACGCCATCATCAATCAGCGTGATTCCGGCATCAAATGTGTGTACGTCGCTATCGGCCAGAAAGCGTCCACGATTTCTAACGTGGTACGTAAACTGGAAGAGCACGGCGCACTGGAAAACACCATTGTTGTTGTTGCTACCGCGTCTGAGTCTGCTGCTCTGCAATATCTGGCACCGTATGCCGGCTGTGCGATGGGCGAGTACTTCCGTGACCGCGGTGAAGATGCGCTGATTATTTATGATGACCTGTCTAAACAGGCCGTTGCTTATCGTCAGATTTCTCTGCTGCTCCGTCGTCCGCCAGGTCGTGAAGCTTATCCTGGTGACGTTTTCTATCTCCACTCCCGTTTGCTGGAGCGTGCATCGCGCGTTAACGCCGATTACGTTGAAGCATTCACCAAGGGTGAAGTGAAAGGGAAAACCGGTTCGTTGACCGCTCTGCCGATCATCGAAACGCAAGCGGGTGACGTTTCTGCGTTCGTTCCAACCAACGTAATTTCTATTACCGATGGTCAGATCTTCCTGGAATCCAACCTGTTTAACGCCGGTATTCGTCCTGCGGTTAACCCAGGGATCTCCGTATCCCGTGTGGGTGGTGCAGCACAGACCAAGATCATGAAGAAACTGTCCGGTGGTATTCGTACCGCTCTGGCACAGTACCGTGAGCTGGCTGCATTCTCTCAGTTCGCTTCCGATCTTGATGATGCAACCCGTAAGCAGTTGAGCCACGGTCAGAAAGTGACCGAGCTGTTGAAGCAGAAACAGTATGCGCCGATGTCTGTCGCACAGCAGTCTCTGGTTCTGTTTGCGGCGGAACGTGGTTATCTGGAAGATGTTGAGCTGTCGAAAGTCGGTAGCTTTGAAGCGGCACTGTTGGCTTATGCTGACCGTGAGCATGGCGAACTTCTGCAACAAATCGACCAGACTGGCGCTTATAACGATGAGATCGAGGGCAAGTTTAAAGGCATCCTCGATACTTTTAAGGCAACCCAGTCCTGGTAACGCCCGGTGGCCTGCTGTAAAGCAGGCCGCAAGGCTTTGAGGAGAAGCAAAGATGGCCGGCGCAAAAGAGATACGTAGTAAGATCGCAAGCGTCCAAAATACGCAGAAGATCACCAAAGCAATGGAAATGGTCGCCGCTTCCAAAATGCGTAAATCGCAGGATCGTATGGCGGCCAGCCGTCCTTATGCGGAAACCATACGCAATGTGATTGGTCACCTTGCGTTAGGAAATCTGGAATATAAACACCCGTACCTGGAAGAACGCGACGTTAAGCGCGTTGGGTATCTGGTTGTGTCTACTGACCGTGGCCTGTGTGGTGGTTTGAACATTAACCTGTTCAAGAAACTGCTGGCTGATATGAAATCCTGGAGCGACAAAGGCGTTGAAACTGATTTAGCGCTGATTGGTTCCAAAGCGGTATCTTTCTTCGGTTCGGTAGGCGGAAACATTGTTGCTCAGGTTACCGGTATGGGGGATAACCCTTCCGTATCAGAATTGATCGGCCCGGTTAAAGTTATGCTGCAAGCCTATGACGAAGGTCGTCTGGACAAGCTGTATATCGTAAGCAACAAGTTTATTAATACCATGTCTCAGGAACCGCTTGTTGTTCAAGTGTTACCGTTACCGCCTTCGGATGACGGTGAGTTGAAGAAGAAAGCCTGGGATTACCTGTATGAACCCGATCCTAAGTCGCTGCTGGATACCCTGCTGCGCCGTTATGTAGAATCTCAGGTTTATCAGGGCGTCGTAGAAAATCTGGCTAGTGAGCAGGCCGCGCGAATGGTTGCGATGAAAGCCGCGACCGATAACGGCGGTAGCCTGATCAAAGAGCTGCAGTTGGTATACAACAAAGCTCGTCAGGCCAGCATCACCCAGGAACTCACCGAAATCGTCGGGGGAGCCTCCGCGGTTTAAAGCAGGTTTACGAATTACGTAGAGGATTCAAGATGGCTACTGGAAAGATTATCCAGGTAATCGGCGCCGTGGTGGACGTCGAGTTCCCGCAAGATGCCGTACCGAAGGTGTACGATGCGCTTGAGGTAGAGAACGGCGCTGAAAAACTGGTGCTGGAAGTGCAGCAGCAGTTGGGCGGCGGCATTGTTCGTTGTATCGCAATGGGTTCTTCTGACGGCCTGCGTCGCGGGTTGAACGTGAATAACCTGGACCACCCGATCGAAGTACCGGTAGGTAAAGCAACGCTGGGTCGTATCATGAACGTGTTGGGTGATCCCATCGACATGAAAGGCGACATCGGCGAAGAAGAGCGTTGGGCTATCCACCGTTCAGCTCCTAGCTATGAAGAGCTGTCAAACTCACAGGAACTGCTGGAAACCGGCATCAAGGTTATCGACCTGATGTGTCCGTTTGCCAAGGGCGGTAAAGTGGGTCTGTTCGGTGGTGCGGGCGTAGGTAAAACCGTAAACATGATGGAGCTGATCCGTAACATCGCGATCGAGCACTCCGGTTACTCCGTGTTTGCAGGCGTAGGTGAGCGTACCCGTGAAGGTAACGACTTCTACCACGAAATGACCGACTCCAACGTAATCGATAAAGTATCACTGGTGTATGGCCAGATGAACGAGCCGCCGGGTAACCGTCTGCGCGTAGCATTGACCGGTCTGACCATGGCGGAAAAATTCCGTGATGAAGGCCGTGACGTACTGCTGTTCGTCGATAACATCTACCGTTATACCTTGGCCGGTACGGAAGTATCCGCACTGCTGGGTCGTATGCCTTCTGCGGTAGGTTATCAGCCGACGCTGGCGGAAGAGATGGGCGTTCTGCAAGAACGTATCACCTCAACCAAAACCGGTTCTATCACCTCCGTTCAGGCCGTTTACGTTCCTGCGGATGACTTGACTGACCCGTCACCAGCCACCACCTTTGCTCACTTGGATGCAACCGTGGTACTGAGCCGTCAGATCGCTTCTCTGGGTATCTACCCGGCCGTTGACCCGCTGGACTCCACCAGCCGTCAGCTGGATCCGCTGGTTGTTGGTCAGGAACACTATGATGTTGCTCGTGGCGTGCAGTCTATTCTGCAACGTTACCAGGAACTGAAAGACATCATCGCGATTCTGGGTATGGACGAGCTGTCTGAAGAAGACAAGCTGGTGGTATCCCGTGCGCGTAAGATTCAGCGCTTCCTGTCTCAGCCGTTCTTCGTAGCGGAAGTATTTACCGGTTCTCCGGGCAAATACGTTGCCCTGAAAGACACCATCCGTGGCTTTAAAGGGATTATGGAAGGCGAATACGACCACCTGCCAGAGCAGGCGTTCTACATGGTTGGTTCCATTGACGAAGTCGTGGAAAAAGCCAAGAAACTGTAACGCCTTGTAGGAGGGTGACATGGCTATGACTTACCATCTGGATGTCGTGAGTGCAGAGCAGCAAATGTTCTCCGGTCTGGTGCAGAAGATCCAGGTAACGGGGAGCGAAGGCGAACTGGGTATTTATCCGGGACATGCCCCTCTGCTCACTGCCATTAAGCCGGGTATGATTCGTATCGTTAAGCAGCACGGTGAGGAAGAGTATATCTATCTTTCTGGCGGCGTCCTTGAGGTGCAGCCGAATATTGTCACCGTACTGTCTGATACCGCTATCCGTGGGCAGGATCTGGATGAAGCACGTGCGCTGGAAGCGAAACGCAAAGCTGAAGATCATATCCGCAATTCGCATGGCGATGTGGACTATGCTCAGGCTTCCGCAGAGCTGACTAAAGCGATTGCGAAGCTGCGTGTTATCGAGCTGACCAGAAAAGCGATGTAACAGATAAGCTTGCAATAATTGAAGGCCAGTCAGTTCACACTGACTGGCCTTTTTGCATTTAAGTCTATGTTACATATAAAAATGCCTGCGAAAGCAGTCATTAAGATCGCGGATAAATCCATTTACGCTTTGTCAGCCCCTACCTTGTTAGGCGGGGGCTTGAAGCCCTTATTTTTTCTTCAGGAAGTCGCCAAGTACCAGATTGCCTTTGGCATCACGCGTAAACGTCTCAGGAATGGCTACTGACACGAAATTATTTACGGTGATTTCCTTACCTTGCGCGTTAACCGAACGGTCGCCTTTGATGAAGTAGTTGGTGTTATCGATATTGCCGACAACCGCATCATCATATTTACCCGCTTTGGTTTTCAGCGAAATGTTGTTCTTGAAGACGCCTTGTTTTTCCGGACCAGAGTAAGGGCTTGGGCGGAAAATGAAGTTAAAGCGTTCGTTATCTAACGCGATGTTGTCTTCAACGATCAAGGCACCAGGGTTGAAGTTGTCAGTGAAACCATCAAGTTTGTTGCCCACAGCAATGCTGTTTTTAACCTGATGCGCTACTGGCTGGCCTTCACCACCCATTTTGAAACCGTTGCTGGTGTTGTTCATGGCAATTGAATTCTCGATCACCACAACGCCGTTTGCGCCGTCTTCAATTTTGTTAAACAGGTCGAAGCCATCATCGATGTTGTTGTGCGAGAACGCGCCGCGAATCACGTTGCCTTCACCCACACGCATTTTCACCGCGAAACCGTCGGCGTTAATTTTGCCTGGGTCCTGATTACTGTGAGATTCTGAATTCAGAATCAGGTTATGGCTAGCCCACAGCGGTCTGCCTACATCGGCCGTCGAAGTCACCTGAATACCGGTATCGTCAGCGTGGTGCGCCAGAACGCGTTCGATGGTGTTGTAGCTCCCCTCGATACGGAACGGTTTCTCTGTGATTTCAATCCCTTTAACATGCCAATGGCTTGCTTTCAGCTGTAGGCCATGAATCACGGCTTTATTGCCGACAGCAAACAGGTTCTTGACGGTTTTTTGCTGGCCGCTGGCGCTGACAGGGATTTCAGTTGCGCTGTAATCACCATCGTTGAGCCAGATTGTGCCACCAGCTGGCAGAGCGGCGACGGCGCTGGCTAAATCGATCGGTGCATTTTTACTGCCGTCATTGCTGGCTGAACCTTGTGGCGAAACATACAGATTTTTAGCGTCTGCGTAGGCCACTCTTTCAACCTTGAACGTGCTCTCTTTTACTGCTTTATCATCGCCTTCCGTAGGCTGGTAGGCAATCTTGAACTCAGCGCTATTACCGGCAATTTTCGCTGGCAGAGATAAGGTTTCTCCCGCTTTTACCTGCTTCGCTTCACCCAGAGGCTGACCGTTTTGCGACACCGCGATCGTGCCGGCGTAGTTGGCTCTGGCCTGAACCACATAGTGTTCGCTGGTGGTTTTAGGCGATGACATCACCTGGAGCAAAGGATCATAGGCCTTAGCCTTGAACTCCGGTGACGCTTTGGTTTGCGCCGGCGTGGTAGTCAACTGTGCATTGCTAACGGTGATTTTGGCGTTACGGGAAGCAAAGAAACCGACGTAGTAGTGGTCTTTATCCAGCTTGGTGACGACGTCCGCGCCTTTGACTTCTTTTGATACCCAGTTATCCGTGCCTTTCGGCGCATAAGAGGTAATAAAGCCGTCATTGGTACGTTCCAGTTTCAGACGGAACGTCGGCGTTTGCTCCAGATTCACATTTTCCTGGTAGCTGGTCTTGGTAATTTTCGCACCGGCATTGCCCCACGGCTGTGTGACGCCATTACGCAAAATAGCCTGCAGCTTAATTTCGGTATGAGACTTCTTATCCTGCGTCATGATGGCGTTCATCACCATGTTGGATGCCGCAGGGAACTCCTCATACCCTTCTTTCAGCGGTTCCTGACGCGGCACGCCAATAATATCGCGCACCAGAATCCCGGCTCCTTCCTGAGCCGCCGGCTTGGCACCGTTTTCTGGCCCAAACTGTTCCACGGTAATGTCAGACTGAAGCGTAAAATTCACATTCGCAGGCAGCTGCGTATAGAAGAACGTCAGTCCGTCATGGGTGTTGGCAATCTTTCCGCCACGACTTTCGATCGTGATAGGGGCGGACAAATCAGCGTTATCCCCCGGTGCTAATTTCTTGCCATTAATGGTGACGTCGTTAACACCAATCTTTTCCGGCAGGACATTGGATGAGAAGTTTACGTCTGTTGATTGACCAAAGGCGATGCCGTGCCAGACAGGGGGTGATTCTGTCGTGGCGTGTGTACTAAAGCTAAAGAGTAATGCATTCGTCAACGCGACGGCTGCGAGGCGTGAAGAACGGTGTTTCCGTAATGAATCACATTTTGGTGAAGAACAACGTTTCATTGTATCTCCTTCGTTATTGAATTATTCGCCCGCGTATATTGCTATAAATGAAACGCTGTTTCTTTTGTGTGTGTCACAAATGGAAATACTTAAAAACAAAGTCTGTTTTTTATGAAACCCTGTGTCATTTCTGTTTAGGTTGAGAGTATGGTGCTTGTATCTTCTTCTCGTGAACATTCGTCGTTTTTAGCGGGATTTTCAGAAAAAACTCACCAAAAAGTATCCGCGTTACGCAGTAGTTTCGGTAAACTCTGGTTATTCATGCTGTAACAGGCTGGTCATTTTATTCTTGCGGAGCGGTGGCTCCGTACTGTCAGGATACTTATGTCAAATAGTGCGATGAGTGTGGTGATCCTTGCTGCGGGTAAAGGAACCCGTATGTATTCCGACCTTCCCAAGGTGCTGCATAAACTGGCGGGTAAGCCGATGGTTCAGCACGTTATTGACGCTGCCATGACGACAGGCGCACAGCACGTTCATCTGGTCTATGGCCACGGCGGCGATTTGCTAAAACGTGAATTGGCCGATCCGGCGTTGAACTGGGTATTGCAGGCGGAACAGTTGGGAACCGGGCATGCGATGCAGCAAGCCGCGCCCCATTTTGCTGATGATGAAGATATTTTGATGTTGTATGGCGATGTGCCGCTGATTTCATCACAAACGCTGGGGCGTTTACGTGAGGCTAAGCCGCAGGGCGGTATCGGCCTGTTGACGGTGAAGCTGGACGATCCAACGGGCTATGGGCGAATTGTGCGTGAAAACGGTGCCGTAGTCGGGATCGTCGAGCACAAAGATGCCAGCGAAGAACAGCGCCAGATTGGCGAGATCAATACCGGCATTCTGATCGCGAACGGCAAAGATCTGAAGCGTTGGTTAAGCCAGTTGAATAACAACAACGCACAGGGCGAGTTTTACATCACCGACATTATTGCGATGGCAGCGGAAGAAGGTCAGCGTGTTGAAGCGGTCCATCCCGAGCGACTGAGTGAGGTTGAGGGCGTCAATAACCGTCTGCAACTGTCGGCGCTGGAGCGCGTTTATCAGCGTGAACAGTCAGATAAGCTGCTGCTGGCCGGTGTGATGCTGCTCGATCCGGCACGATTTGATCTGCGTGGCGAGCTGGCTCATGGTCGCGATGTGGTGATTGATGTCAATGTTGTCGTGGAAGGCAATGTTAAGCTAGGCAACCGGGTGAAAATCGGTGCTGGCTGCGTGATCAAAAACTGCATCATTGGCGATGACTGTGAGATCAGCCCTTATTCCGTGTTGGAAGATGCAGTGTTAGAAGCAGAGTGTACCGTTGGTCCATTTGCCCGCCTGCGTCCAGGCTCGGAACTGGCTGAGGGCGCGCATGTCGGCAACTTTGTCGAATTGAAAAAGGCGCGCTTAGGTAAAGGATCAAAAGCGGGTCACCTTAGCTATTTGGGTGATGCGGATATCGGTTCCGGTGTTAATATTGGCGCGGGAACGATCACCTGTAATTATGACGGCGCAAATAAACACAAAACGATTATTGGCGACGATGTATTTGTCGGCTCGCATAGTCAACTGGTGGCGCCCGTTAGCGTAGCCAGCGGTGCGACTATCGGGGCGGGAACGACCGTCACGCACGATGTGGCGGAGAATGAGCTGGTGGTCGGTCGCGTGAAACAGCGGCATATTTCCGGCTGGCAACGTCCGGTGAAAAAGAAATAGTCGTTGAGTAATATACCTCCGCTTATGGCGGAGGTTGTTTTGTCCTGTGTTTTAGTATCCCAGAGCACAGAACAAAACATAATAATCCCCAACTCTCTACAAGGCTCGGGGAACCCGGAAAAACCGGAACAATCAGGTCTAAGACATCCCTGGTGACACAATATGTCACTTTTATAGGAATACCATCGATGTGTGGAATTGTAGGCGCAGTTGCGCAACGTGATGTTGCTGAAATTTTGTTGGAAGGTTTACGCCGTCTTGAGTACCGCGGCTATGACTCTGCGGGCCTGGCGGTTGTTGACAGCGAAGGAAATGTCGCCCGTTTACGCCGTCTGGGGAAAGTGCAGGTGCTGTCTCAGGCAGCTGAAGAGCATGAACTGCACGGCGGTACCGGCATCGCCCATACCCGTTGGGCAACGCACGGTGAACCTTCTGAAGAGAACGCACACCCGCATGTTTCTGAACATATCACTATCGTTCATAACGGCATTATCGAAAACCACGAGCCGCTGCGTGAACTGCTGATCGGTCGCGGCTATCGCTTTGTTTCTGAAACCGATACGGAAGTGGTTGCCCATCTGGTTCATTTCGAACAGCAGCAGAATGGCGGAACGCTGGTTGACGTGGTTAAGCGTGTGATCCCACAGCTGCGCGGCGCGTATGGCATGGTGGTGTTGGATAACCGCGACCCAAGCGTATTGGTTGCCGCACGTTCTGGTAGTCCGCTGGTGATTGGCCGTGGTGTTGGTGAAAATTTCATCGCCTCCGATCAGCTGGCGCTGCTGCCAGTGACTCGCCGTTTCATGTTCCTGGAAGAAGGCGACATCGCGGAAATCACCCGTCGTGATGTGCGCGTGTTTGATAAATCCGGCCAGCTTGCCGCACGCGAAGAAATTGAATCAAAAGTGAATTACGATGCTGGTGATAAAGGCGCGTATCGTCACTACATGCAGAAAGAGATCTACGAACAGCCGATGGCGATCAAGAACACCCTTGAAGGGCGTTTCAGCCACGGCGAGATCAATCTGTCTGAGTTAGGCCCGAAAGCGGATGAGCTGCTGGCGAAGGTTGAACACGTTCAGATCATTGCCTGCGGTACATCCTATAACTCCGGTATGGTTTCTCGTTACTGGTTTGAATCACTGGCCGGTATTCCGTGCGACGTAGAGATTGCTTCCGAATTCCGCTATCGCAAGCCTGCCGTGCGTAAGAACAGCCTGATGATTACCCTGTCTCAATCAGGTGAAACAGCGGATACGCTGGCAGCACTGCGTTTGTCCAAAGAACTGGGCTATCTGGGATCGCTGGCTATCTGTAACGTCGCCGGTTCCTCGCTGGTGCGTGAATCCGATCTGGCGCTGATGACCAAAGCGGGCGTAGAGATTGGCGTGGCCTCGACTAAAGCCTTCACCACTCAGCTTACCGTTCTGCTGATGCTGGTGGCGCGTGTTGGCCGTCTGCGCGGTATGGATGCACAGATTGAGCATGACATCGTTCATGGTTTGCAGGCGCTGCCAGCGCGTATTGAGCAGATGCTGTCTCAGGACAAGCTCATCGAATCTCTGGCAGAAGGTTTCTCTGACAAGCACCATGCGCTGTTCCTCGGCCGTGGCGATCAGTATCCGATCGCGATGGAAGGCGCGCTGAAGCTGAAAGAGATCTCTTACATCCACGCGGAAGCCTATGCAGCAGGTGAGCTGAAGCATGGCCCGCTGGCGCTGATTGATGCGGATATGCCGGTTGTTGTGGTGGCACCGAACAACGAACTGTTGGAAAAATTGAAATCCAACATCGAAGAAGTGCGGGCACGCGGCGGCGAGCTGTATGTCTTCGCTGATGAAGATGCCGGTTTCACCAGCAGCGAGAATATGAAGATTATTCCACTGCCGCATATCGAAGAAGTGATTGCGCCAATCTTCTATACGGTGCCGTTGCAACTGCTGTCTTATCACGTCGCGCTGATTAAAGGCACCGATGTCGATCAGCCACGTAACCTGGCGAAATCCGTTACGGTAGAGTAATTTTTAAAAATGAAGGTAAATAGCCATCGTGTTATTTACCTTCATTTCTTTTCCCATTCTACTGCTTGTTTTTTATACCCATTCTTTTTGCGTCCTCCGCACTCTCCTCATAAAAATTTATTGGGTATAGTGGTTTACCCATATTGAATACTGACTTGTTCTTAATATGAATAACAAACAACAATACCTGGATATCGCGGAAGGGAAGGGGGAAAAAGTACCTTCAACGATGGTGGCCTTTTCCTCACGAGAGATGAACTATCCGCTGCTGGAAAGCTTGCTAGAGGCGCAGTCATTTTTCACCGATGGCGAAGTAAGTTATACCGAGCAGGGACAGGGCGGATTCTTTTATACCTGTCGTCATCACGATCGCGAGCTGACCTTTTATCTTGAGGTATCGGAGCGCGATCCCGAAAATAGCATCACGCCGATACATTCAACCGACCCGATTTCACCCGAGCTGTTGGCGCAGGCTAATGCGGCGACGCAGGAAGTGATGGTTGAGTGTATTTTTGGGCCAAATCCGCTGGAAGACTACGTTCATCAGCTTCGTTTATTAAGCGCTGTGGTACCGGATTTTCTCCTGGGCATCGATATTTCCGCTGCTGGTAACGTGTTTACCCGTGAATGGCTGAATTTTCAGTTGGAAGATGATGTCCTGCCGGAAATTGAATCGCTGTATACCATTCATGCCGTGTACGACACCGAGAACGATCCGCCAACGACATTCTGGTTTCACTCGCATGGTCTGGCGCGATGCGGCCTGACAGAGGCTGAATTAGTTATTCCCGAGACGCTCAGTTCGTATTATGGCATCCCGGATTTATTCAGAAGTTTTGTCAATAATGCCATTCAAAATCAGCAGATTACCTTTAACGAACCGATTCTGTGCGGGCAAACGGACAGCGGCTATGAATATCTGGTGGCGTTGCCGTTTGAAGAAGGGCTGCGGCATGTGAATCAATCCACGCCGATTGATCAACTGCGGCCTCTGGAAGATATGCGCTACGATCTGGAAGGGACGCCGGAAGGCGTGTTTCTGGGCGATCGCGCCGATCGGGATGACGTGCATCAGGAGCCTTCCTGTATGCTGTTTCGTACCAACGAAGAAAATCCGGTACTGCAAACGTTCTTTAAAGGATTTGATGAGCAGAATGCCATCATGTTCTGGCGCACGAATGCGGAAACGGCAGAAATGTCACGTAAGGCACAGCTGCGCTGGCGTTATTTCGTCAACATGTTTAAAAACTACCACGTGAGTGACGAACCGGCTAAACCGGGTTTTTTAGCTAAGCTACTAAAAAAAGCACCTAAACCTGTCGAAAGTGAATGGCGCTTTATGGTGAAGTTTGGCATTCCTCATGGCGAAGAGGGGGAAGAGCGCGAGCACATGTGGTTTATACCCGAAAAAATCGACGACACTGTAGTGACGGGAACATTAATCAATCATCCGTTCTACGTTGAGGATATGCAGGAAGGTGGTGTGTATTCCGTTGATATATCGCGGGTAACTGACTGGGCGATTTATTATCAGGGCGATAGCTATAAGCCTGATACGATTTACAAATTACTTAGCCATAGCCAGACTCACTGACCGATCTCCTGCACCAGTCAGAACGCCTGTTCTGGCTGGTGATGCCTGAATTTTCCTGCATTCTGCGTCATTGTCATAAAACTGTCATATTACGTACATTTTACTGTCACCAAACTGTCCTATTTTTCCTCCTGCGAACTACACTCTGATTTGATAACTCTGATTGATAACGGCTCCATGTCGACACGTCGATTATCCCACAGGAGGGATTATGAAACTGATGCGTACCACTCTTGCCAGTGTTGTTGCGGCAACCTTTTCTCTGACGGCATTTTCTGCTTTAGCTGCTGCTAACCTCACCGGTGCCGGTGCGACATTCCCTGCGCCTGTTTATGCCAAATGGGCTGACTCCTATCAAAAAGAAACCGGTAATAAAGTTAACTATCAAGGCATCGGTTCTTCTGGTGGTGTAAAACAGATTATCGCGAAAACAGTTGATTTCGGTGCTTCTGACGCCCCTCTGGCTGACGACAAATTAGCACAGGATGGTTTATTCCAGTTCCCAACCGTTATCGGTGGTGTGGTGCTGGCAGTGAACGTTCCTGGCATCAAATCTGGCGAATTGACGCTGGATGGTAAAACGCTGGGTGATATCTACCTGGGCAACATCAAAAAATGGAATGACCCGGCAATCACCAAGCTGAACCCGAATGCCAAACTGCCGGATCAGGACATCGCTGTGGTTCGTCGTGCTGACGGTTCTGGTACGTCTTTCGTGTTCACCAGCTACCTGGCAAAAGTGAACCCAGAGTGGAAAGAGAAGATTGGCGCAGGTTCTACCGTGAACTGGCCAACCGGTCTGGGCGGTAAAGGTAACGATGGTATCGCGGCGTTCGTACAGCGTCTGCCTGGTTCTATCGGTTACGTAGAATATGCGTATGCCAAGCAAAACAATCTGGCTTACACCAAACTGATTTCTGCCGATGGCAAAGCGGTTAGCCCGACTGGCGCCAGCTTCAGCAACGCGGCTAAAGAGATCGATTGGAGCAAGTCTTTCGCTCAGGATCTGACGAACCAGAAAGGCGCGGATGCGTGGCCGATCACCTCAACCACCTTCATCCTGGTTCACACCAAGCAGGAAAAACCTGAGCAGGGCGCTGAAGTGTTGAAATTCTTCGACTGGGCGTTCAAGAAAGGCGGCGAGCAAGCTGAAGCGCTGGATTACGCCACACTGCCAAAAGAAGTGGTTGAGCAAATCCGTGCTGCCTGGAAAACTCAGGTCAAAGACAGCAGCGGTAAAGCACTGTACTAATTATTGTATCGACACATCGTGTTGATAACCGGAGCCTGATGAGGCTGTCAGGTTCTGGGAAATACGTAGTGGAATAACAAGTCGTATCGGGGCGGAGAGGTGATAGCAACCTCTCTGCCTTCAATAGCTTATCAAATGTAGTTAAAACGAGAAGAGAGACGTATGGCGGAGTACAAGCCAACTATCAAAGCCCCGGGAAAGTATGGCGATATCCTCTTCAGCACGCTGGTAAAACTGGCGGCGCTGGTCACGCTACTGCTATTGGGTGGCATCATTGTTTCCCTGATTGTGGCGTCCTGGCCTAGCATCGAGAAGTTCGGTTTTGCCTTCTTGTGGACGAAAGAGTGGGATGCGCCCGCAGAGCAGTTTGGTGCACTGGTTCCGATTTACGGCACCATCGTTACCTCACTGATTGCACTGATTATTGCGATTCCGATTAGCTTCGGTATTGCGCTATTTCTGACAGAACTGGCACCAGCCTGGTTGAAACGTCCGCTTGGCGTGGCGATTGAATTGCTGGCGGCCATACCGAGTATTGTTTACGGCATGTGGGGGCTGTTCATTTTCGCTCCGCTGTTTGCCAAATACTTCCAACAGCCGGTAGGCAACGTCCTGTCTGGTATTCCTATTGTTGGCTCGCTGTTCTCCGGCCCGGCATTCGGGATCGGGATTCTGGCGGCCGGCGTCATTCTGGCCATCATGATTATCCCGTACATTGCGGCGGTGATGCGTGACGTGTTTGAGCAAACGCCGGTGATGATGAAAGAGTCCGCTTACGGCATTGGCTGTACGACGTGGGAAGTGATCTGGCGCATTGTGCTGCCTTACACCAAAAACGGCGTGATCGGCGGGGTGATGTTGGGACTGGGGCGCGCGTTGGGGGAAACCATGGCGGTGACCTTTATCATCGGTAACACCTACCAGCTCGACAGCGCGTCGCTATATATGCCTGGCAACAGTATTACCTCTGCGCTGGCGAACGAATTCGCCGAAGCGGAATCCGGTCTGCACACGGCGGCGCTGATGGAGCTGGGGCTGATTCTGTTTGTTATTACCTTTATTGTTCTGGCGTGTTCAAAGCTGATGGTTATGCGTCTGGCAAAAAATGAGGGGGCGCGCTAATGGCTACATTAGGCATAGAGCAAGAAGCCGCACTGGCACGCTCGCGGCGTAAAATGCAGGCCTGGCGTCGCCAGAAAAACCGCATTGCGCTGTTCTTATCCATGTCCACGATGGCATTTGGCCTGTTCTGGCTGGTCTGGATTCTGTTTTCGACCGTGACCCGAGGCGTGGATGGCATGTCTCTGGCGTTATTTACCGAAATGACGCCGCCACCGAATACGGCGGGTGGCGGGCTGGCGAATGCCATCGTCGGGAGCGGATTGCTGATTCTGTGGGCAACGCTGCTGGGGACGCCGCTGGGGATTATGGCGGGCATCTATCTGGCGGAATACGGTCGTAAATCTTGGATCGCCGAAGTGATTCGTTTCATCAACGACATTCTGCTGTCAGCACCGTCGATTGTGGTGGGTCTGTTTGTCTACACGCTTGTCGTAGCAAAGATGCAGCACTTCTCCGGCTGGGCGGGTGTGATTGCGCTGGCGCTGTTGCAGGTGCCGATTGTGATTCGTACCACCGAGAACATGCTAAAACTGGTGCCGGATAGCCTGCGTGAAGCGGCTTATGCGCTAGGTACGCCGAAATGGAAAATGATTTCTGCGATTACGCTGAAGGCATCGGTATCGGGCATCATCACCGGGGTGCTGCTGGCTATCGCGCGTATTGCCGGGGAAACCGCGCCGCTGCTGTTTACATCGCTGTCGAATCAGTTCTGGAGCACGGATCTGATGCATCCGATTGCTAACCTGCCGGTCACCATATTCAAGTTCGCCATGAGCCCGTTTGTGGAGTGGCAACAGCTGGCCTGGGCGGGTGTACTGCTGATTACGCTGTGTGTGCTGCTGCTGAATATTCTGGCGCGCGTTATTTTCTCTGCCAAGAAGCACTAATTCGCTAAGAAATAGTCGTTTTCTGAGAAACATTAAATAAATTCAAGGCGTTGCCAGGCAGCGCCAGGAAAAAGAGAGAAGTCTTGATGAGTATGGCTACTGAGACATCCAAAAAAATCCAGGTACGCGATCTGAATTTCTATTACGGAAAATTCCATGCGTTGAAAAACATTACGCTGGATATTGCCGCGAATCAGGTTACCGCGTTTATCGGCCCGTCCGGCTGTGGTAAATCCACGCTGCTGCGTACGCTGAATAAAATGTATCAGCTCTATCCTGAGCAGCGCGCCGAAGGCGATATCCTGCTGGATGGCAATAACATCCTGACGGATAAGCAAGATATCGCGCTGCTGCGCGCCAAAGTCGGCATGGTGTTCCAGAAACCGACGCCGTTCCCGATGTCCATTTACGACAACATCGCGTTTGGTGTGCGCCTGTTTGAAAAGCTGTCTCGTGCCGATATGGATGAGCGTGTCCAGTGGGCGCTGACCAAAGCCGCGCTGTGGCAAGAGACGAAAGATAAGCTGCACCAGAGCGGCTATAGCCTGTCCGGTGGTCAACAGCAGCGTTTGTGTATTGCGCGCGGTATCGCCATTCGCCCGGATGTCCTGCTGCTGGATGAACCGTGCTCCGCTCTCGACCCGATTTCTACCGGCCGTATTGAAGAGCTGATCTCCGAGCTGAAAAAAGACTACACCGTGGTCATCGTGACGCACAACATGCAGCAGGCGGCGCGTTGTTCAGATCATACGGCGTTTATGTATTTGGGTGAGCTGATTGAGTTCAGCGATACTGATACCCTGTTTACTGCCCCACGGCAGAAACAGACTGAAGATTACATCACCGGCCGTTACGGTTGATTAGGAAGCATCATGGATAATCTGAATCTGAACAAACACATTTCCGGTCAGTTTAACGCCGAACTGGAACACATCCGCACGCAGGTCCTGACCATGGGCGGGCTGGTGGAGCAACAGCTGAGTGACGCGATTACCGCGATGCATAACCAGGATGCGGAGCTGGCTCAGCAGGTTATTGAAGGCGATGCCAAAGTTAATCTGATGGAAGTGGCGATTGATGAGGCCTGCGTGCGCATTATTGCGAAGCGCCAACCTACCGCCAGCGATCTGCGTCTGGTGATGGCGATCATCAAAACCATCTCCGAGCTGGAACGTATCGGTGACGTAGCGGATAAAATCTGCCGCACCGCGCTGGAGAAGTTCTCCCATCAGCATCAGCCGCTGCTGGTGAGTCTGGAATCATTAGGACGCCACACCGTGCAGATGCTGCATGACGTGCTGGATGCGTTTGCCCGTATGGATCTGGACGAAGCGATTCGTATTTATCGCGAAGACAAAAAAGTGGATAAAGAGTACGAAGGGATTGTGCGTCAACTGATGACCCACATGATGGAAGATCCTCGCACCATCCCAAGCGTACTGACGGCGTTGTTCTGTGCCCGTTCTATCGAGCGTATCGGTGACCGTTGCCAGAACATCTGTGAATTTATCTTCTACTTCGTCAAAGGTCAGGATTTCCGCCACCTCGGCGGCGATGCGCTGGAAAAGCTGCTGGCGCAGAAAGATAAGAAAGAAGAAGAGTAAGCCCGTTCTTACGCTTATCGTGATAACGCCCTGCTTGCAGGGCGTTATTTTTTATCAGGATAGTGAATCAAATCGTGGAAGCGCGCTGTGGTATCGGCAGGGTTGTGGTAGCGGTGTTCTCTGTCGGCGGCAAAGCGTAGAGCATCACCGGCGGACAGCAAATGCGTCTGTCCATCAACGGTCATCTCCAGTTGTCCCTCCAGCACAATAATATGCTCGATCACCCCGTTTTCATGCGCCGATGAGGTGCTGCTGGCACCCGCCGCCAGCTCAATAACCAACATATCAAAACGCAGTTTTTCGTCGAAGGGGAAGAGGGGAACCACGTGCATTCCCGCCTCATTCTCCCTGAATGCCGAACCTGCCCCTGAGCGATAGGTCACGTCTTCATCTGCGAGCGTCGGTTCAATAAAGGTAGAGAACGCCACATTCATGCCGGTCGCAATTTTCCACAGCGTGGCGACCGTCGGGCTGGATTCACCGCGCTCGATCTGGCCGAGCATTGCTTTGCTCACACCCGTCTCTTCTGCCGCACGTGTGAGGCTCCAACCTTTCTCTTGTCTTAACGTTTTCAACGTATTGCCAATACGGCGGCTTAGCTCATCAGACATCAATATTGGCTCCTGCTTGTGCGTTATAGCGCACGCTGTTATGTTAACGCTTTCTGTGCGTTATAGCGCACGACAAGAGTGAAGGTATACCATGCCTGCGTCATTTGCGCTAAAAGATGTCACCTTTTCGACCCTCATCGCTGGTTTCGTTGCGGTGCTGGTGGGCTACACCAGTTCAGCCGCCATCATTTTTCAGGCAGCGGAAGCGGCGGGTGCCAGTGCGGTGCAGATCGGCGGCTGGTTAACCATGTTAGGGATTGCCCAAGGGCTGGCGTCGATTAGCCTGTCGCTATACTACCGTGCGCCGATACTGGCGGCCTGGTCAACGCCGGGGGCCGCGCTGCTGGTCACCAGCCTGCCGGGTACGTCGCTCAATGAAGCAATCGGCGTGTTCCTGTTTGCCTCAGCGCTTATCTTTATCTGTGGGATCACGGGTCTTTTTGCCCGCCTGATGAATGTGATTCCGCAGGCTATTTCTGCCGCGATGCTGGCGGGGATTTTGTTGCGCTTTGGCGCGGATGCCTTTCTTTCCCTGCAACAGGATTTCTGGCTGGCTTTTGCGATGTGCGTAACCTATTTGCTCAGCCGTCGGCTGCTGCCGCGCTTTGCCATTGTGCTGACACTGCTTGCTGGCCTGCTACTGGCTCTATTTCGTGGGCAAATTGCGGTTTCTGATTCGCCGCTGGTGTTCGCTGTACCGGAACTCATTACACCGCATTTTTCGTGGGCGTCTCTGCTGGGCGTTGGTATTCCGTTTTTCATTGTCACCATGGCATCGCAGAACGCACCGGGCGTTGCCACGCTGAAAGCGGCGGGCTATCAGGTTCCTATCTCACCGCTGATTACCGTTACCGCATTAATCGCGCTGGTTTTGACGCCGTTCGGTGGTTTTTCCGTGTGTATCGCCGCGATTACCGCCGCGATCTGCATGGGATCGGATGTGCATCCCGATCCGAAGAAACGCTACCTTGCCGCCGTCGCTGCCGGTGGCTTTTATCTGCTGGCGGGCGTTTTTGGCGGATCAATCGGTCAGCTTTTCACGGCGCTGCCGCAGCCGCTGATTCACGCTATCGCCGGTTTGGCGCTGCTCAGCACGATTTCAGGCAGCCTGTACCGCGCGTTGCTGGATGAAAAGCAGCGCGATGCTGCGGTCGTTACTTTCCTGATCACCGCCTCTGGGCTGACGCTGTGGGGCATTGGTGCGGCATTCTGGGGGCTAATTGGGGGGATGATGACCTGGTTTATTCTGTCAGCATACGCTGACAAGGTGCGTTGAATCGTCAGGATAATCTGCCAGAATAGCGAAGTAACATAAGGTTATATTATAGCTATTTATGTTATTTCCCGCGTTTTCGCCCTGCTGATAGCCTGCTGTTAATACAGCAATAATTAAGGGGCAGGGAATGAAAAAGCAGATTTTGACAGTGACTTTATTGGCCGGATTGGCTTCCATTTCTGGTGCTGCACAGGCCGATAAATTAGATGATATTCAGAAGGCGGGCGTGGTAAAAATTGCCGTCTTCGACAGCAATCCGCCGTTTGGCTATGTCGATCCGCAGAGCAAAAAGCTGGTGGGTTATGACGTAGATATCGCCGAGGCGATTGGTAAGGCGTTGGGCGTGAAGGTGGAGCTGCGCGCGACGAACCCAGCGAATCGTATTCCCCTGTTAAGTTCGCAGAAAGTCGATCTGATCGCCGCGAACTTCACCATTACCGATGAGCGTGCCAAGCAGGTTAACTTTAGTATTCCTTACTTCGCGACCGGGCAAAAATTTATCGCCCGTAAAGGCGTGCTGAAAACGCCGGAAGACATCAAAACGCTGCGTATTGGCGCGGATAAAGGCACCGTGCAGGAAATTACCCTACGCGAGCATTACCCGACGGCTAAAGTGATTTCCTACGACGATACGCCGCTGGCCTTCGCCGCGCTGCGTAACGGCAACGTTCAGGCCATCACGCAGGATGATGCCAAGCTTGTCGGCCTGCTGGCTAACGTGCCCGATGCACAGAAGGCTGAGTTTGAAATCTCTCCGTTCAGCATTACCAAAGAGTATCAGGGTGTTGGGATTCCGAAGGGCGAAGAGCGTCTGACGGCGAAAATTAACGACACGCTGATTAATCTGGAAAAACAGGGTGAAGCGAAGACGATTTACGATCGCTGGTTTGGGCCGAGCACTAAGTCATCCCAGCCGCGCGGCGATTTCACCTTTGCCCCGTTGGATCAACAACCTAAATCCTGATAGCTGACGCCTGGTGCTATGATCCCAGCCCTCTGCAATACAATGCAGAGGGCATTTCTATTTGTACTTCGTAATAATGACAAAGAGAGATAAAACGCATGGATACGGCGCTACAATCGCTTGAATCGTGGCTGTTGGCTCCTCAATACCTCATCTGGCTGTGGCACGGTTTCCTGATCACGCTGGGTATTTCCCTGAGTACGATCGTTCTGTCTACGGTGCTGGGCTTTCTGTTGGCGGCGGCCAGAGACAGCCAGATTCGGCTGCTGCGCGGCGTTGTGGTGGCCTATAGCTCGCTATTTCGTAATACGCCGCTGCTGGTGCAGCTGTTTTTCTGGTATTTCGGGGCCGGGCAGCTTTTTCCCTCAGCGATGATGCAATGGCTGAACACGCCTCATGCCATTTCGCTGCTGGGCATGACGTTAGCGTGGCCTTCTTTTGAGTTTCTGGCAGGCCTGGCAGGGCTGACGCTCTACTCCAGCGCGTTTATTGCGGAGGAAATTCGCGCTGGTGTTCGCGGCGTAGCACGCGGGCAGAAGTACGCGGCGCATGCTCTGGGGTTAACCGGCTGGCAATCTATGCGTTATGTGGTATTGCCGCAGGCGCTAAAAATCGCCCTGCCGCCGCTGCTTGGGCAGTACATGAATATCGTTAAGAACTCGTCGTTGACGATGGCGATTGGCGTCGCTGAATTGTCCTACGCGTCGCGTCAGGTGGAGACGGAAACCTTGCGCACGTTTCAGGCATTTGGCGTAGCGACGGTGTTGTACATCGTCATTATTGCGTTGATGGAAGGCTGGGGCATGTGGCGTCAGCAGCGTAGTCTGGCGGAGAGACACTAAGATGGATTTTACCGTTATCACCGATAACATCGACTATTTGATGTGGGGTACGTTCCCAGATGGCCCGCTGGGTGGCGCTGCGCTGACGCTGGTGATGAGCCTGCTTGCTGGCGTAGCCTCTGCCATTTTGGGGACGATTTTGGGCGTGGCGCTGGCGATGTCCCGGGGATGGGGGAGTGCGTTGTTGGCGATGGTGCTGGGGTTCTTCCGGGCGATTCCCGTCATCATGCTGATTTTCTGGACCTACTTTCTGCTGCCGATCGTTTTTGGCGTCGATATCCCTGAAATTACGACCGTGGTGTGCGCGCTGGCGCTGATCGCCTCGGCGTATCTCGCGCATGGCGTGAAGGCGGGCATTGTTGCTATTGGGCGCGGTCAGTGGCAGGCCGGACTCTCATTGGGCTTAAGCCGCTGGCAGGTACTGTGGCAGATTGTCCTGCCGCAGGCGCTGCGGATGATGGTGCCCTCTTTCATCAACCAATGGATTTCCCTGATTAAAGACACCTCACTGGCCTACATTGTTGGCGTCGGTGAACTGACGTTTCTCGCTACGCAGGTCAATAACCGCAGCATGGTCTACCCGATGGAAGTTTTCCTGTTTGTCGCGCTGGTCTACTTTGTGTTTTGTCTGTCGCTGGAGCTGCTGGCGAACGGGGTTAATTCCCGTTTTAGCCAGCAGGAAAAGCAGCCGAAGCGTCGTTTGCTGTGGTGGCGGAATAAGCCAGCTTGAGGATGCAGATTATCGACAAACTTATTTGCAGAACGAAAACGCCGGTCTTTTTCAGCAACCTTAAGTTCGCCTTTGCTACTACGCCGTGATATTCCAGCCTTTTTCGCGCCAGATTTGCGGTAGTTCGCGCATATCGTCAAACATCGTGACCAGCGGGTGATGAATCGGCTGATTATGGGGATCGGCGCAGTAATAGAACACCGGAATGCCCGCCGCGATGCCAGCCTGTACGCCAGCGGCGGAATCTTCAACCAGAATGCAGTGCTCGATAGGAAGCTGTAACTGCTCGGCGGCGTGATACAGCACTGCTGGATCGGGCTTCCATTTTTTCAGATCGTAGCCGCTGTAGAGATGGTCACCAAACAGATCGAGCATATGCGTCAGGCCGAGCGAATGCTGCATCTTGCTGACCGGACCATTGGACACCACGGCCATCGGGACAGTAATCGACTGCACTAATTCACGTGCACCCTCGATAGGTTGCAGGAATTCATCGAACAGACGTTTCACCTCTTGCCGGAAATGACGCTCCGCATCGTCTACCGACACGGTTAAGCCATGCTGCTGGCTGATGCGGGCAATAATCTCGTACAGCTTCACGCCCTTGTAGGTTTTTATCACCTCCTCCAGCGATAAGTTCACCCCATACGGGATGAAGATATTCACATAAGCCTGGCAACACAGCACTTCGCTATCAACCAGCGTGCCATCACAGTCGAAGAAGACGCATTCAATACGGGGCATGACCAATCCTTATCGATGAAATAAAAGATGAAGTTCTTACTTTAACCAATTGACCCAATATTGCGACCTATAAAGCCATTTTTAGCGCTATCTTGCGTAAGATCGGGGGGATTTAACCGAGAGAAAACGATGACGTTAATAGGTTCTTCTTATTCGATGAAAAAAAACGTGGGATCAACGTAAAAACGCCGCGTTTTGTTATAGGATACCCGACGACAGTTATTCCCTTCTTTGGATTGTTACTCATGAATAAATCACAACCCGGTCTTGCTACCGAGCAAGGCCTGCTGGAGCGCGTGTTTAAACTTAAACAACACGGCACGACAGCACGTACGGAAACGATTGCCGGTTTCACGACGTTTTTGACGATGGTTTACATCGTTTTTGTTAACCCGCAGATTCTGGGTGTGGCGGGGATGGATACCAAAGCGGTCTTTGTGACCACCTGTCTGATTGCGGCATTCGGCAGCATTTTGATGGGGCTGCTGGCTAACCTGCCTGTGGCGCTGGCTCCAGCAATGGGGCTGAATGCGTTTTTCGCTTTTGTCGTCGTCGGTGCGATGGGTCTGCCATGGCAGGTTGCGATGGGTGCTATTTTCTGGGGCGCAATCGGTTTCCTGTTGCTGACTATCTTCCAGATTCGCTATTGGATGATCGCCAATATCCCGCTTAGCCTGCGTTTGGGTATCGCCAGCGGTATCGGGTTGTTCATTGCCATGATGGGCCTGAAAAACGCCGGTATTATCGTTCCTAACCCTGAAACACTGGTGACGATTGGTAATCTGACGTCACACAGCGTGCTGTTGGGCGCTCTGGGCTTTTTCATTATTGTCGCACTAGCTTCACGTAATATTCACGCCGCGGTACTGACCTCCATCGTCGTGACCACCTCGATTGGCCTGCTGCTGGGCGATGTGACGTATTCTGGCGTGTTCTCCATGCCGCCGAGCGTCATGTCGGTGGTGGGTCAGGTTGATCTGGCCGGAGCGCTGAACCTCGGGATGTCTGGCATTATTTTCTCCTTCATGCTGGTTAACCTGTTTGACTCCTCCGGTACGCTGATTGGCGTGACGGATAAAGCCGGTCTGGTTGATGCGCGCGGTAAATTCCCACGCATGAAGCAGGCGCTGTATGTCGATAGCGTTAGCTCTGTGGCCGGTTCATTTATCGGGACATCCTCCGTTACCGCATATATTGAAAGCTCTTCTGGCGTGTCCGTGGGCGGACGTACCGGCCTGACGGCCGTGATTGTGGGTCTGCTGTTCCTGCTGGTCATCTTCCTGTCGCCGCTGGCGGGGATGGTGCCTGCCTATGCTGCCGCTGGTGCACTGATTTACGTGGGCGTATTGATGACGTCCAGTCTGGCACGCGTGAAGTGGGATGACTTGACGGAAGCCGTTCCGGCCTTTATTACCGCGGTGATGATGCCGTTCAGCTTCTCTATTACTGAAGGGATCGCGCTGGGCTTCATTTCTTACTGCGTGATGAAGCTGGCGACGGGCCGCTGGCGTGAAATCAGCCCTTGCGTGGTCGTGGTTGCGCTGTTGTTCCTGCTGAAAATCGTGTTTATCGACGGGCATTAATCTGTTCGTGGCTCCGGGGTTTTCCCGGAGCCTCAGCCTGCGACAAGGCGGTTGGCTACTGTGAGGCGGTAGAGGTGGCTTTTTCTATCGTATGGCTGGTTAATTTCATATAGCGTACAGACTGGCGCTGCTGCTGTAGAATTTCCCCCGACTTTCTCATGCCCGTTGCCGACGTGTATTTCCACATGATCAATCGGTTAAGTGTGGGGATATGGGCACAGGCCCAGGCAAGGTAATCATCAACATCGCTCATCACTTCTACGGCGGGGGTGCAGGTTGAACGCAGCCTGCCAGAGGCGGGGTGGAGTTTCAGGTTATTGGGAGGGTGGCTGTTCACGCCAGGGATCTTCATCAATGACTGGCGGATGGTGCACAGCTGCGTTGCTGCTTCCAGCGGATCGCGCTGCGCGTCGATCCACGCCTGTTCGGCCTGTGTCTGCGCCTGCATCTGTGGGACGACCTGATTTGTTGGCCTGACATGAACGATTTCGATATCCATACCGACGCTGCCTTCTTCGCTCAGGAGGATGGCGATAGTGTTGCCTGCATAGCCGATGCTGAAATTGGGCATATTGGGATCGGCAAAGTAAGGGCGTCCTTCAGGGGACACGAGTAGCGTGGGCAACAGCGGATAGCCGAAAAAATAGAACATCATCTCAGCCAGCAGCACTCGACTCTTCAGATAACGCTCGCGGCGTTTGGCTGAAAAACCTTGTGTTGATGAGATGAGCCTATCGGGCAGTCTTTGTAAGTCAGGAAGCGCTTCCGTGCTTGTCCACCTGACAAAATGGCAGGTCATTGTTCACTCCGTGATCGTGATAAAAGATGGGAACCTATCAGGCATTACCAATGCATATTATCAGACTAATATGTGATCTAAAGAAAAATCGATGGATAAATCGGCGATAATTATTAATTAGGCACACCGAATTTTCTGCATCGTATGTTTTGTGGCGATCCTTCCCTGTTCGCCACCCGCCAGTCTGTTTTAATGGCTCGGCCATCCCAGTGCGGAACGCCGCTGTTTTTCCAGCGTCTGCTTGCGCAACTCATCCGCTGTCACTAATCGCAGCGCCGATGTCGGACACACGCTGACGCAGGAAGGGCTCTGGGCGACATCCACGCATAAATCACATTTGTGAACCTCGCTTTGCGTGAGGTGCGCTTCCTCTTCGTCATTCGACGCTTTTGTCACCACATTGATGGCCCCGAAAGGACAGGCGACGACGCAGCTTTTGCAGCCGATGCAGCGGGACTGAATAACCTGAATGCTATCCCGATCGCGCACCAGCGCGTCATTCGGGCATACGCTGGCACAGGGGGCGTTCTCACACTGACGGCAAAGAACGGGAACGCTGACGCTGGCGCTTTTAACGACCTTCAGGCGGGGAAAGAAGTGAGAAGGCCGCAGCTGTGCACTTTGACCCCCGCTATGGGCTACCGCGCAGGCGATCTCACAGGTCCGGCAGCCGATACATTTTTCTGCTTCGGCGATAACAAATTGATTCATGAGCGGATCTCCTCGCGGGTTGCGTTCATTTCAGGGCGCTGCGGGTGTGCGGGAATGGCTCCCGTGATGGCGGTCAGCCCCATTGTCGCAATCATGCCCAATGCGGCTTTGCGCCCGTCGGCAATCGCGGTAACGACCAGATCGGCACCGCGTACGGCATCACCCCCGGCAAAAATACGCGGGTGGTTGGTCTGGCAAGGTATCTGACTATCAAGCGGGGCGGTGATGTATCCCCAGTTATCCAGACCGATGTCGGCGTCTTCCAGCCACGGCATGCTGTGTGACTGAAAGCCAAATGCCGTTATCACGGCTTCCGCGGGCTGCACGAATTCTGAACCGGGAATCGGGCGCGGGCGACGACGGCCGCTGGCGTCAGGTTCGCCCAGTTCGGTGCGAATCAGACTAATGCCGCACACTTCGCCCTGTTCATTGAGGCAGATTTTTTGCGGCTGGACGTTAAACAGGAACTCAACGCCTTCTTCGCGGGAGTTTTTCACCTCTTTTTTCGAGCCGGGCATGTTGGCTTCATCACGGCGATACGCGCAGGTTACTGATACCGCGCCTTGCCGAACGGATGTACGCAGGCAGTCCATCGCGGTATCGCCACCGCCGAGCACCACGACGCGTTTGCCTGCCATCGAGATATAAGGCTCATCCTCTAATTCCGGTAGCCCCATGACGTGTTTGGTATTTGCGATCAGAAACGGTAGCGCATCGAAGACGCCGGGAGCCTCTTCATTGTCAATATTGGCCTTCATGGAGCGGTAGGTGCCTACACCGAGGAACACGGTGTCATAGTCGTCCAGCAGCTGAGCCAGAGAAATATCTTTCCCCACTTCGGTATTCAGCCGGAATTCGATTCCCATAGCGCTGAACACTTCACGACGATGGATCAGGACGTCTTTATCCAGCTTGAATGACGGAATCCCGAACGTGAGCAGCCCACCAATTTCCGGGTGACGATCGAACACCACGGCCTGCACACCATTGCGGGCTAGCACATCGGCACAGGCTAGCCCTGCTGGGCCAGCACCGACGATCGCCGCACGTTTGCCGCTGGGAACAACATGCGTCATATCGGGCGACCAGCCCATTTCTATTGCAGTGTCGGTAATGTAGCGTTCAACGTTACCGATGGTAATCGCCCCGTACTCCTTGCCCAGCGTACAGGCTCCTTCGCATAGCCGATCCTGCGGGCACACTCGGCCACAGATTTCCGGCAGGCTGCTGGTTTGGTGCGACAGCTCTACTGCTTCAAGAATGCGCCCCTGTTTGGCCAGACTCAGCAGTTCGGGAATATTGTTATGCAGTGGGCAGGTCCACTCGCAGATTGCGCGTTTGCCGCAAGAAAGGCAGCGATCGGCCTGATCTTCTGTCTGCTGCATGGAGAAGCCATGATAGATTTCATCAAACGTGGAGGTTCTCTGGGTCAGCGGCTTTTTCTCGGCATCCCGGCGCGGCCAGTTTTTTCTTTTGCTGAGCGGATGGGTTGTCAGCGTTTTCAGCACGGGCGTTTCACGCTGCCAGTGAGCGGAGGAACGCAGCGCCATTGCCTGCTGTTTCTCCTGACGGCGAGCTGCTAACGTTTGCTCGCTGACGAGTTGTAAGGCCTGAGTTGGACAGGCTTCTACGCACGCTTGCCCTTCTGGACGATCGGCGCAGAGATCGCATTTGTGGGCGATGGCGCTGTTGTCTACAGGGCTTGTCACCATGGACATCGCACCGAACGGGCACGCCAGCACACAGCTTTTACAGCCAATGCACTTTTCCTGAACGAGCTGAATGCTATTGTCTTTTCTGATCAAGGCCTGCGTTGGACACACGCTGGCGCAGGGGGCATCTTCACAATGACGGCAGGTCACGGCAGCCCGCAGCGTTGGCGTATTGAATGCTTTTATTCTGGGCTGAAACACCGCTGCACTATCTGGATAGCGCTCGTCATTGTGTGAAATGACACAGGCGATTTCGCATGCATGGCACCCCATACAGTCTTGAGTACTGGCAATAACAAATCGGTTCATTACCTTTTCCCACTCTGGATCCCTCGATCGTGGCCTTTATCCTAATAGTTGGATAACCCCCTGACTTTGATATAGAGCAGGTAAAAAGTCGGTTAATGTTAAATCTCACACGTGTTACTAATAAAATTATTGAATCGTTTCAGTAGGTTGTAATGTTATGCGAAAGTAATGGTCTGGTTGCATATAACCTTGCTTTTTGTCTGGTTTACAGTGGTTTATCTCGGGTAAAAATTCTGGTTTTCATTATTTTTGTTAATTTCCTCATGAAATAACTCGTTACTTTTCCTTACGCCCCTCATAATGTTGGTCGCTATTTGCATGCATCAAAACAATGTTGCAGCTAAATAACGCGTTTACGGCATTTTCATTATGAATCAATAACAGAGCGTTGCTCAGGTTAATGGATTGTCACTAAGGGATAGTGTTATGAATAAAAAAGTCGTTCTTTGTTCTGTATTCATGTCAGCTGCGCTATTGAGCGGATGTGCCACAGAGTCTTCCCGTACCGTAGAAGCACAAAAAGTGACTTCTTACAGTACGCCTTATCAGGGCGTTCGCAGCCCGATTTCTGTCGGAAAATTTGAAAACCGCTCTAACTACATGAACGGTATTTTTTCTGATGGTGTTGACCGCTTAGGTAATCAATCCAAGACCATTCTTGTTAGCCATCTTCAGCAGAGTGGCCGCTTTAACGTGTTGGATCGCACCAATATGGAAGAGCTGAAAGCAGAAGCGGGTATTAAAGGGCAAACTCAGACGCTGAAAGGCGCTACCTATGTTGTTACCGGCGATGTGACCGAGTTTGGTCGCAAAGAAGTGGGTGACCACCAGCTGTGGGGCATCCTGGGCCGCGGTAAAACACAGGTTGCTTACGCAAAAACCACGTTGAACATCGTGAACGTGCAAACGTCTGAAGTGGTGTATTCCGTACAGGGTGCGGGTGAGTACACCTTGTCCAACCGTGAAATTATCGGTTTTGGCGGCACGGCCAGCTATGACTCGACGCTGAACGGCAAAGTGCTGGATTTGGCGATTCGTGAAGCCGTCAATAATCTGGTTGCAGGAATTGAAAGCGGTGCCTGGCGCCCAGCGAACTAATGGAATAGGAATATAACCATGTTATCTCATAAGAAAATTGTCCTGCTACTGGCAGCGACAGTATTAGCAGGCTGTGCGTCCCAGCCAAAAACGATTTACAGCTGGGATAAATACCAGCCGGCTCTTTATGATTATTATCAACAGGATAAAGTCGGTCCAGAGCAGCAGATTCTTGCTTTGAATGAATCTATCGAAAAAGCGAAAGCCGCCAATAAACCTGTCCCGCCGGGACTCTATGCTCAACTTGGGTTGCTGTACGCCAACACTGGCCGTGATAGCGAAGCTCGCCAACAGTTTGAAACTGAAAAAGCGAAATTCCCTGAATCAGCACCTTTTATGGACTTCCTGTTGAGTAAAAATAAAGGGAGCATTAAATGAATCGTTTCTTAGGATTATGTGGTCTGGTTTTTGCGCTGGTGCTGACCGGCTGTGCTAAACCCGTGCCTTATGACTACACGGCATTTAAGCAGAGCAAGCCTAAGTCCATTCTGGTATTGCCGCCGGTTAACCATTCCCCGGATGTGAAAGCGAGCTATAGCCTGCTTTCTCAGGTCACGTATCCGCTGGCGGAGTCGGGTTATTACGTCTTGCCTGTCGCTGTAGTGGACGAAACGTTCAAACAGAATGGTCTGTCGACCGCGGCGGATATTCATGCGCTGAGTACGGCGAAGCTGCATCAAATCTTTGGTGCTGATGCTGCGCTGTATTTGGACGTAAAAGAGTACGGCACGTCATACATCGTGATTAATAGCGAAACCCGCGTTTCTGCGGATGCGCGTCTGGTGGATCTGCGTACCGGAAAACTGTTGTGGAGCGGAAGCGCAACGGCGTCCAGCAACGAACAGCAGTCAAATTCTAACGGCGGCATCATCGGTATTCTGGTGCAGGCTGCGGTGAATCAAATTGCGGACACGATCTCCGACAAAGGCCACGATGTTGCTGGCGTGACCAGCACGCGCCTGCTGGCAGCGGGCCATTCACGCGGTATGCTGTACGGGCCTCGTTCACTGCAATACGGTAAAGAAACCTACTAAGTTTCTTGGTAGTACATCGTTACCTTGCAGTACGTCGTTATAGTGTAAGACGTCGCTACATCATCAACGCCGTTCGTGATTGAACGGCGTTTTTTATTGTCTGAACCGATGAGTCGGTGGTGCTATACATCAGCGGCCTGATGACGATGCTGTTTATTATGGCGTGTTGTCCAGACGAAGGCCGCGGTCAGCAGCAGGATCAGCGTGGCTGCGGCCAGCACAATGGAAAAACCTGAATCAAAGGCAGAATGAGCCTGTGTGGTAAGCATCTGCCGCATATTTTCCGGTAAGGATTCGGCAAAAATTAACGCTTCGTCCAGACTGTCATACGCGGTGTCCGGTGCAGCAAACCCAGCGGGCAGCATAAACGTTGCGGAATAAGCGAAAGACAGCAAGCTGCCCATCAGCGTCACGCCCGTAGCGCCCCCTAATTCATACGACACCTCTTCGATTGACGCCGCCATACCTGCTTTTGACGCTGGTGCAACCTGCATAATGGTGCTCGATGCGGCCGTCATGGTGGAGCCCACGCCTGCGCCAATAACGGTTAGGCTGATGATTTGTATAATGGTAGGCGCATTGTGCAGCAGCAGGTAGCTTCCCATTCCCAGCCCCGAAATCAACAGGCCAGCGGCTAGCATTGTCCCGCTATTCACGCGCGGCAGTATCTTTCCGGTTAACGGGCCAGAGATAAAAGACGCCAGCGACAGAGGCAAAATAAACAGCCCTGCCTGTAGCGGAGACAGCCCGACGACGAGCTGCAAGCGCTGGGTGAAAGCCAGCTCCATGCCGATCAAGGCGGCTGCGGCTACGATAGCGGCGGCCACGGCCGCGCTGAAAGGCGGCAGGCGGAAGAGAGAAAAATCGACCAGAGGATGCTTGCTGTTACGCTGACGCCGAACGAACAGAGTAATGAAAGCTACGCCGATGAGCAGAGCGATTAGCGCATCCTCATAAGATGGAACCCGCTTGCCCAGCTCTTTTATGGCATAGGTTACACCAATTAAACCCACCATAATTAATAGGGAACCGATGAAATCCCAGCGGTGGGAGGCGTTGCCCGGACGGTGTGGAATCACGGTGATTCCCATGATGAGCGCAAGCAAAACGACCGGTACGTTAATGAGGAAAACCGATCCCCACCAGAAATACTCAAGCAGTATCCCGCCCATCACGGGGCCAAACGCCGCGCCACCGGATGCCACCGCAGCCCAGATACCGATCGCCAGTGCGCGTTCCCGTTCATCAGTAAATGTCAGACGAATAATCGACAGTGTGGCGGGCATCATCATTGCGGCACCGACCGCGAGCAGCGCACGAGCAGCGATAAGCATACTGGGTGTGGGCGAATAAGCGGCAAACAGTGACGCCGCACCAAAGACCACCAGCCCGGAAATAAATAGAGGTTTATGGCCCAGCTTATCGCCCAACGTGCCCATCCCCAGCAGTAAACCGGAGGCCACCAGCGCATAGATATTAACGATCCATAGCTTTTCTGATGCTGTCGCGTGCAGGTCGTGAGTCAGTGTCGGGAGTGCGGTGTACAGCACCGTCATGTCGATAACAATCAGGAACAGTGCGCTGGAAACAATGGCCAGGATCAGCCACTTCTTTGGTGATTGCATAGCAGGATCTCTACCTTGAACTTCTATTTTTCGTCTGTTGGATAGCGTTCTGATGATATAGAATTGCTTTTTAAATACAAACGTATTTTAAATCGAGGAAGACATGGGGCGTCATAAGAGCATTAATCGTGCGTGCGTGTTGGATGCGGCGGAGCAGATTGTCCGCACGCAGGGAACGGCTGCACTGACTATCGATGCGGTCGCTAAAGCTGCGGGCGTGACAAAAGGCGGTATTCAGTCGAGTTTCGGGACGAAAGGCGAGCTGATTCACGCGATGTATCAGCGCTGGGAAGATGAGTTTGATGAGATGGCCGCCGTGTGCATCGGTACGGATGATAGTCGGGAAGCCAGAGTGCGTGCACACGTTGATATTACTTATCGGACGGATGCCGCAGAAGGAGATCGAGCGGCGGGCATGATGGCCTCGTTGTTGAATACGCCTGAGCACCTTGCTAGATCGCAGGCGTGGTACGACAGCCAGTTGGCTGGGCTTGACCTGAATTCGCAGGAAGGGCGAGATGCCCGGCTGGCGTTTCTGGCATCCGAAGGGGCATTCCTGCTGCGCTATTTTGGCTTTATGGCGGTCGATGACGAGACCTGGAAAGCCATTTTCTCTGATATTTCCCGCCTTCTACCCGATCGCACTGCTTCCTGAGTCAGAATCTCTTTTCAGAAGGTGCATTGATTATGGTTCGATGGATGATTGTTCGTCTGACTGTTGCGTCGCCATAATCTTGTCCAGATTCCCTTCGACCCATATCGCCAGCTCTTTTACCCGCACACCTACCTCTTTGCCTAATGGGGTGAGGCTATACTCAACGTGTGGCGGGACAACCGGATAGGCCGTTCGCAGGACAAAACCATCACTTTCCAACCATTGCAGGGTCTGCGCCAGCATGCGCTCGCTCACGCCGCCAATCCGTCGACGCAGTTGACTGAAGCGATGCGTATCATCAAGTAATGCGATCAGAATCAGTACGCCCCAGCGGCTGGTGACGTGGTTAAGTATCTGGCGAGAAGGACATTTTTCCGCGAAGACATTGCCAGTTGGCAGAATGGGCGGCAATAAATCGATGGGTGTTTTGGGTTGACTCACTATACTTACCTTTATGTATGTACTTACTTAAAGTTAGCTTTGCCGATATTATGCCAGCCACTACCCGTTAATAAAAGACGGTTAATAAAAGACAGTTAATAAAGACAGTCAATAAAAGGAGCTCAAGATGATTGCTATTACTGGTGCATCCGGCCAACTGGGCCGTTTGGTTATCGCACAACTGTTAGAGAAGGTTCCGGCGAGCGACATCGTGGCGCTGGTGCGTGATGTCAATAAAGTT
Source organism: Pectobacterium sp. CHL-2024 (assembly GCF_044751765.1). Classification (NCBI taxonomy): domain Bacteria; kingdom Pseudomonadati; phylum Pseudomonadota; class Gammaproteobacteria; order Enterobacterales; family Pectobacteriaceae; genus Pectobacterium; species Pectobacterium sp. CHL-2024. The sequence goes on from NZ_JBIXKO010000005.1 coordinate 54,932, forward strand.
GCCGATCTGTCTGCAAAAGGCGTGCAGGTGAAAGCCGCGGATTACAATCAGCCAGAAGCGCTGGCTTCCGCGCTTCAAGGCGTGGATAAGGTGCTGCTGATCTCTTCAAGCGAAGTGGGTCAGCGTGCGGTACAACACCGCAATGTCATCGATGCGGCGGTGAAAGCCGGTGTGAAGCTAGTGGCGTACACCAGCCTGCTGCACGCGGATAAGTCCCCTCTGGCACTGGCGGAAGAACACCGTCAAACGGAGACGTTGCTGAAGGATTCTGGTTTACCGCACGTCCTGCTGCGCAACGGCTGGTATACCGAAAACTACGCGGCCAGCATCCCTGCGGCGCTGGAACACGGTGTGTTTATCGGTAGCGCGGGCGAAGGCAAAATTACGTCTGCAACCCGTGAAGACTTCGCTGCCGCTGCGGTCGCGGTGCTGACGCAGGAAGGGCAGGCTGGTAAGGTTTACGAACTGGCTGGTGATGAGCCTTACACGCTGGCAGAGCTGGCGGCTGAAGTCAGTAAACAGTCTGGCAAAAATATCGGTTATCAAAATCTGTCCGAAGCGGAGTTTGCCGCTGCACTGGTTTCCGCTGGGCTGCCCGATGTTTTCGCGCAGATTATTGCGGATTCGGACACTGGTGCATCCAAAGGTGGTCTGTTTGATGGCGGTAAGCAACTGAGCCGCCTGATCGGTCGCCCAACCACGCCGCTGTCAGCCGTCGTGAAAGCGACGTTGAAATAACACTTAAAAAGTAACGCTTAAAAATCGGCTCAGAGATCATTCTGGGCCGCCATCGCTGTGAGTGGGCCTTTTGGTGCAGTGAAAGAGCAATCAAGCGGTTTATATGCGCAAACGCTTTTATCACGCTGGCGTACTTGCAATACCTCAGCGAACAGCGTTGAAAAGATGCGAAAAGTGGTACCTATGCGAGCGAAATTACTATCCCGACATTGGTCGTCACTGGTGAACAAGCTCATTCGCGCTATTTTGCTGAAGATGCCTACAAATTAGTCGGCAGCAAGCGTAAAGAACTGGTAGTGATACCGGGTTCCAATCACGTGGACCTGTACGACAATCAGGCAGGAAAAATACCGTTTGATAAGTTTGAGCAATTTTTCAAAACAAGCCTGCGGTAAATACCATCGAGGGTGAGAAAGCGTTAGCGCCAATAATCTCACCCCGCTATACACCGTGTTTCCCTACGGTTCTGTTTGCTGCTTACACGCTTTAGCAGGTAAATACACAATTAACGGCTGTAGCGTGTAATTATTGTTTTACCGGCTAAAGCGTGTAATATTTATTCTACCGCCTATAACCGGTAGGATAAGATGATGAAGATCACCAACAGCAAGCAGCTTAGCAGCTATCTGAAAGATGTTCGTATCACGCAGAAGCTTTCACAAGGGAAAGTGGCCAGTAAAGTGGGTATTCGCCAGGATACGGTATCCAGTTTCGAGCAACATCCTGATTCCACTAAGCTGGAAACCTTCTTTAAAATCCTGTCGGCATTGAATTTAGAACTTACCGTTACGCCCAGGAATGTGGACACCACCAATAACGAAGCCTCTGTTGCATCATCCTGGAAGGAAGAATGGTAATGGCTGCGCTCGATGTTTACATGAACGGCTATCGGGTGGGGATTCTGACCAAAACGGGCAGTGGGGCACATCATTTTTCCTATGATGCGAACTGGCTCGGATTGCCGGGGAGTCGCCCCATTTCGCTTTCTATGCCGCTACGTCATCAGCCCTATCAGGGCGATGAAGTTTATAACTTTTTCGACAATCTGTTGCCGGATAACCCGGATATCAGAAGACGAATTGTCGCCAGGCATCATACGGATTCCACCCAACCGTTTGATCTGCTGGCTAAAGTGGGGCAAGACAGTGTCGGTGCGTTGCAATTAGTGCCGCAGGGTACACCTGTGCACGATATAAAAAAGATCGAATATAAAACCTTATCCGAGCAGCAGCTTGAAAACATACTGACTGGATATCTGTCCGATGCCCCGCTGGGTATGATTGATACTGAAGACGATTTTCGTATCTCTATCGCAGGTGCACAGGAAAAGACGGCGTTGCTGTATCTGGATGATCGCTGGTGCCTACCTCTCAATGCCACACCAACTACCCACATCATCAAGCTACCGATTGGTAAAATCGAGAGTCACTCTTACTCAATTGATATGTCTGACAGCGTTGAAAATGAGTATCTGTGTTTGCTCATTGCCAAGGCATTTGGGCTGCCAGTGCCGCACTGTTTTATGATCAACGCTGGCAATATAAAGGCGTTAGTGGTGGAGCGTTTTGATCGTAAATACGCCTCGGATGTCAGTTGGATTATGCGGCTACCACAAGAGGATTTTTGTCAGGTATTAAACGTTCCTTCCGCACTGAAATATGAAAATCATGGTGGACCGGGTATTTCCGCCATTATGTCGTTTCTATTGGGTTCGGTTTATCCAGAAAGGGATCGTTATCGCTTTATGCAGGCTCAGGTACTGTTTTGGCTATTGGCTGCAACAGATGGTCATGCGAAAAATTTTTCCCTGTTTATTGAATCTGAGGGACGATATCGACTCACGCCTTTCTATGACATTCTCTCTATGTATCCGGCGATGGGCGGACGGGGAATTGACCGCAGAGAGGCCAAAATGGCGATGGGATTAACTGGCTCAAGAGGCAAGAAATATGCGATTGAGCAGATCTTTCCCCGACATTTTTTCCAGACGGCGAAGGTCGTTGGGTTTGCCAGAGAATCGATGGAAAACATTCTGGCGGAGTTTGCCCAGACCGTTGATACCGTCATGACGACTGTTGGAAGTCAACTGCCTGTGGATTTTCCTACTCATATCAGTGAGGCAATTCTGGCCGGATTGCAGGCCAGATCGAGACGGCTCATGAGCGGATGGGCATAATTTCCCCGATGAGTAATATCGGGGAGAGCGAATCACTTCCCAATACAAAAACTCGAGAAAATACGGCCTAGCAGGTCGTCAGAGGTGAACTCGCCAGTGATTTCACTCAGGGACTGCTGCGCCAGCCGCAGTTCTTCTGCCAGCAATTCGCCCGCGTAGGCGCTCACCAGCTGTTCTTTCCCTTGAATCAGATGCTGTGCCGCCATTTCGAGTGCTTGCAGATGGCGACGTCGGGCCAGAAAACCGCCTTCCGTGTTGCTGGTGAATCCCATGCTTTGCTTGAGGTGGTCGCGCAGCGTATCGATGCCTTCACCTGTACGGGCGGACAGTCGGATAAGTGAGTGAGTATTCACCTCTTCGATGCCGAGCATTTCACCAGTCACGTCGGCTTTGTTGCGTACCACGGTAATCGGCAGCGTTTTTGGCAGGCGCGCCATAAATTCTGGCCAGATTTGCTCAGGCTCAGTCGCCTGCGTGGTGGTGCCGTCTACCATGAACAGCACGCGATCGGCCTGTTCGATTTCCTGCCAGGCGCGCTCAATACCAATGCGTTCGACTTCATCGCTGGCATCGCGCAACCCAGCGGTGTCGATGATATGCAGCGGCATGCCGTCGATATGGATGTGTTCACGTAGTACGTCGCGTGTCGTTCCCGCGATATCCGTCACAATGGCGGCTTCACGACCGGCTAACGCATTGAGTAAGCTGGATTTACCGGCATTAGGTCGACCCGCAATCACGACCTTCATCCCTTCACGTAGCAGGCTACCCTGATGCGCTTCAGCTCGGACGGCATCCAGATCGGCCATCACGCCATTGAGCTGTGCTTCAATTTTGCCATCGGAGAGGAAATCGATCTCTTCATCCGGGAAGTCGATGGCAGCTTCGACGTAGATTCGCAGGTGAGTGAGTGCTTCCACTAACTGATTTATACGGGTGGAAAATACGCCTTGCAGAGAGTTCAGCGCTGAGCGGGCGGCCTGTTCTGAACTGGCGTCAATCAGATCGGCGATGGCTTCCGCCTGCGCGAGATCGAGTTTATCGTTCAGGAAGGCGCGTTCAGAGAATTCGCCAGGACGCGCAATGCGCACGGTAGATAGCGTCAGAATACGTTGCAGGAGCAAATCAAGAATAACCGGACCGCCGTGACCCTGAAGCTCCAGCACATCTTCACCAGTAAAGGAGTTCGGGCCGGGAAACCAGAGTGCGATACCCTGATCGAGCGTGGTGCCGTTGGCATCACGGAACGGCAGATAATCGGCGTGGCGCGGCTTGGGAAGTTTACCCAGAACGGCATGCGCCACGTCTGCGGCCGCCTGTCCTGAAATGCGTAAAATACCCACGCCTCCGCGTCCCGGTGGCGTGGCTTGGGCGACGATGGTGTCGGTATTACTCATGATGTTCTCTCTGCATTGATGCCTGTCTGGCAGGCTATTTTACGTATCGTTGGCTGATAAAACAGCCATTAAAAAAATAAGGCGGTCAATGACCGCCTTACGCTTTCTATCGGTTAGCCATCAACCGGATTATTTTTTCTCGCGGCTATGCAAGCCACGTTTTTCCAGACCGCGGTAGATCAACTGCTGCTGGAGAATGGTAACCAGGTTGCTGACGATGTAGTACATAACCAGACCTGACGGGAACCACAGGAAGAAGACCGTAAAGATGACCGGCATGTAGGTCATGATCTTCTGCTGCATTGGGTCGGTCACGGTGGTTGGCGACATCTTCTGGATGAAGAACATCGTCACGCCCATCAGGATCGGCAGAATGTAGTACGGGTCTTGTGCAGACAGGTCATGAATCCACAGCGCGAACGGCGCGTGACGCAGTTCAACGGAGCCCATCAGCATGTAATACAGTGCCAGGAAGATTGGCATCTGAATCAGCAGCGGGAAGCAGCCGCCCAGCGGGTTCACTTTCTCTGACTTGTACAGCGCCATCATTTCCTGACTCATGCGCTGTTTGTCATCACCAATACGTTCACGCATCGCTTGCAGTTTAGGCTGCAGCAAACGCATTTTCGCCATAGAGGTGTATTGCGCTTTCGTCAGCGGGTACATGATACCGCGCACGATAAAGGTAATGGCAATGATGGAGAAGCCCCAGTTGCCGATAAAGCTGTGCAGGAATTTCAGCAGCTTAAACAGCGGCTGAGAAATAAACCACAGCCAGCCGTAATCGACAGTCAGATCCAGATGCGGTGCGACAGCAGCCATCTTGTCCTGAATTTCCGGGCCGACCCACAGCGTGGTTTTCAGATCCTGTTGGCTACCTGCAGCAACCACAACCGGAGCGGATTTGAAGCCAATAGCGGCCTGACCGTTCCCCAGCTTACTGGTATAGAAGGTGTTAGCGCCTGCCGTCGTTGGGATCCATGCGGTTGCGAAGTACTGTTGCAGCATCGCTACCCAGCCACCGTTGGTGGTGATGTTCAGGTTTTCGTCCATGTCGCTGAAGCTGTACTTTTTGTACTTGTCTTCACTGGAAGAGAACGCCGCGCCACGATAAGTGTGCAGTGCAAAGTTGCTGCTGCCGGTATCGCGGTGCTTAGGTAATTCGATAGATTGCTTTAACTGACCGAACAACGTGAGTTCCAGAGGCTGAGCGCTGGTGTTGTTGACGCTATAGTCAACGTTCAGTGCATAGTCGCCACGTTTCAGAACAAACGTTTTGGTGTAGGTTACGCCGTCAGCCGCAGTGTATGTCATCGGGATGCGCAGTTCGTTCTGACCATCCGCCAGCTCGAAGCTGTCTTGCGTGGTGGTAAACAGCGGACGCGGGCCGTTAGCCGGGTTGTCCGGGCCGTTTTTGCCAGTCAAACCGCTCTGAGCCTGATAGACAAACTCGGATGTGGTTTCCAGCAGGTGGAAAGGTTTATCTGAACCCAATGTGTCCGGGTAAGCCAGCAGATGCGCTTGCTCGATGTCACCGCCACGCGTGTTGATTGTCAGCGACAGCACATCGGTTTTCACCGTGATCAGTTTGCCTTGACCGCTGGCGGGTACGCCCTGGTTGGTAGCATCACCGGTCACTGCGTTCGTCGCCTGCTGTATGGCCTGCGTGGTCGCTGGCGGATTTTTATCCGTCTCCCAAGCCTGCCAAAGCATAAAGGTTACGAATAGCAGAGCGATGAGAAGAAGATTGCGTTGCGAATCCATCGTTAATGTTCTCTGTTATTGTCGGTTTTTGGCGGTACGGGATCATCACCACCAGGGTTCAAAGGATGGCATTTTAATACGCGTTTAAGCGTCAACCAACAGCCTTTTATCATGCCGAACCTGCGTATTGCTTCAATACCGTATTGCGAGCACGTTGGCCGGAACCGACAATGCGGTCCGAGCAACGGGCTGATAACGAGTTGATAACCGCGTATCAACCCGATCAGGAGTCGGGAGCCAAACGACAATGCCGACGCCATAGTTTTTCCAATGCTTCCGTCAGGGTACGGTTATCCAGTTCAGACACCCCTTTTTTCACAAGCACCACAAAGTCCATTGAAGGCAATGAATGTTGGTGCAGGCGAAAGCTTTCGCGCGTCAGGCGTTTAATCCGATTGCGTTCATGAGCACGTTTTACATGCTTTTTGGCGACGGTAAGACCGATGCGGGGATGCCCCAGCGAGTTCAGGCGGCCGAGAATGGTGATGTGCGGCGTGCCAGCCCGTTGCGGTTGCTGGAAGACGAAAGTGAAATGACTGGGAGTTAACAAACGTAACTCCCTGGGAAATGCTAGCTTAACCACTCGGTGGGTTAGCTTTTATTACTTAGAAACAGACAGACGAGTACGGCCTTTCGCACGACGGCGGGCCAGAACTTGACGACCATTTTTGGTGGCCATACGAGCACGGAAACCATGGCTACGGTTACGCTTCAATACGGACGGTTGGAAAGTGCGTTTCATGGCGATTTCTACCTAAACTTGGAAAATTATAACTTCACAGTAAACGCGTTTGGCTGTTCGGCGTGAAAAAATGACCGACGCCTCAATCGCATATCACAGCTATATAACGGAAAGAGGCAGGATTGTAATAATTGTACAGTCCTGAGTCAATTAACATCACACTTAACACGCCAGCCATTCCGATTATTTTTGGAATTTCTGCCTGCCAGAGCACAGAAAAGGCGTAGACGCGCGGGCAGGGAATTATACGGACTCTGCTGTAAAGCGCAAGGATCCTCCAACGATCTGTCCGACAAGATCATGATCGATGTCACCGTAACGATCGTGCCTCCGAGGGTATGCTTGGGTGCGCTTCATCGCAGGCGGATAAAATGTGTGCTAGCCGTCCCTCTGCCGTGTCGCGGGGTGTTGCGATAAGAATAGCCTGTGGATAAAAAGGATCGAAACTGTGCAGAAGGGGAAGATCTCTTCGGAAGATTAGGTTATGATCCGCGGTTCCGTTAGCGATCCTTTTGACGGGATCGTCGGAGTAAACCGCCGCGCTACGTGGTGTGTCTGCTGTCTGTATTGTGAATGAAACAATCGTGGATGACGCAGGCGCCAAAAAATCATGAGTCACATAAATAACGTCTTATTCTTTTCTTTTTGATCGTTCTTGTTCGAGTGGAGTCCGCCGTGTCACTTTCGCTTTGGCAGCAGTGTCTTGCCCGTTTGCAGGATGAGTTACCTGCCACAGAATTCAGTATGTGGATACGCCCGTTGCAGGCGGAGCTGAGTGATAACACTCTGGCGCTCTACGCCCCCAATCGCTTTGTGCTGGATTGGGTTCGTGATAAATACTTAAATAATATCAATGTCCTGCTGAATGATTTCTGCGGGATGGATGCCCCTTTACTGCGTTTCGAGGTGGGGAGCAAACCGTTGGTTCAGGCAGTAAGCCAGCCGGCGCAGTCGCACCACAATCCTGTCAGCGTTGCGCGGCAACAGCCGGTGCGTTCGGCTCCAGTACGACCAAGTTGGGATAACTCGCCTGTACAGGCAGAGCATACCTACCGTTCGAATGTGAACCCCAAGCATACGTTTGATAACTTCGTTGAGGGTAAATCGAACCAGCTAGCCCGCGCAGCGGCACGTCAGGTGGCTGATAACCCCGGCGGCGCGTATAACCCGCTGTTTCTGTATGGCGGCACTGGCTTAGGTAAAACGCACTTATTGCACGCGGTGGGGAATGGCATCATTGCCCGCAAACCCAATGCGAAAGTGGTTTACATGCACTCCGAGCGTTTCGTGCAGGATATGGTGAAAGCGTTGCAGAATAATGCGATTGAAGAATTCAAACGCTACTACCGTTCTGTTGATGCGTTGCTTATCGATGATATTCAATTCTTTGCTAATAAAGAGCGCTCGCAGGAAGAGTTCTTTCATACCTTTAATGCGTTGCTGGAAGGCAACCAGCAAATCATCCTGACGTCTGACCGCTACCCGAAAGAGATTAACGGCGTGGAAGATCGCCTGAAATCCCGCTTTGGTTGGGGGTTAACGGTCGCGATTGAACCGCCAGAGCTGGAAACCCGCGTGGCGATTCTGATGAAGAAAGCGGATGAAAACGACATCCGTCTGCCTGGTGAAGTGGCGTTCTTTATTGCCAAACGCCTGCGTTCTAACGTGCGTGAGCTGGAAGGGGCATTGAACCGTGTTATTGCAAATGCCAATTTTACCGGCCGCTCGATTACCATTGATTTTGTGCGTGAGGCGCTGCGCGATCTGCTGGCGTTGCAGGAAAAACTGGTTACTATCGACAATATTCAAAAGACCGTGGCGGAATACTATAAAATCAAGGTAGCCGACCTGTTGTCTAAACGTCGTTCCCGCTCGGTGGCGCGTCCGCGCCAGATGGCGATGGCGTTGGCGAAAGAACTGACGAATCACAGCCTGCCGGAAATCGGCGATGCCTTTGGCGGGCGTGACCATACGACGGTGTTGCATGCCTGCCGCAAGATTGAGCAGTTGCGTGAAGAAAGCCACGACATCAAAGAAGATTTTTCCAATTTAATCAGAACTCTATCGTCATAACACTATGAAATTTATTGTTGAACGCGAACGTCTGTTAAAGCCATTACAACAGGTCAGCAGCCCGCTGGGCGGCCGACCGACTTTACCGATTCTGGGCAACCTGCTGATTCAGGTGACGGAAGGCGCGCTGTCGCTGACCGGTACCGATCTGGAAATGGAAATGGTGGCGAAGGTTGCGCTGACGCAGCCGCATGAGCCGGGTGCCACGACCGTCCCTGCTCGCAAACTGTTTGATATTTGCCGGGGGTTGCCGGAAGGCGCGGAAATCACGATTATGCTGGATGGCGATCGTATGCTGGTGCGCTCTGGCCGCAGCCGTTTCTCGCTGTCCACACTGCCCGCCGCGGATTTCCCTAATCTGGACGACTGGCAGAGCGAGGTTGAATTCTCGCTGCCGCAGGCGACGATGAAGCGTTTGATCGAAGCGACGCAGTTTTCGATGGCGCATCAGGATGTCCGTTACTACCTCAACGGTATGCTGTTTGAAACCGAAGGCGAAGAGCTGCGCACGGTCGCGACCGATGGTCACCGTCTGGCGGTTTGCTCTATGCCAGTTGGGCAATCTTTGCCTTCACATTCGGTGATAGTGCCGCGTAAAGGCGTGATGGAGTTGGTGCGTCTGCTGGATGGCGGTGATACCCCGCTGCAACTGCAAATCGGCAGCAACAATATTCGCGCGCATGTCGGCGACTTCATTTTCACGTCAAAGCTGGTTGATGGTCGTTTCCCGGATTATCGCCGCGTATTGCCGAAGAACCCGGATAAAACGCTGGAAGCCAGCTGCGATCTGCTCAAGCAGGCCTTCTCCCGTGCGGCGATTCTATCGAATGAAAAATTCCGCGGTGTGCGTCTGCATCTGATTCAGAATCAGCTCAAAATTACTGCTAACAACCCGGAGCAGGAAGAAGCGGAAGAGATTCTGGATGTGCAGTACGACGGCACCGAGATGGAAATTGGCTTTAACGTGAGCTACGTGCTGGATGTGCTGAACGCGCTGAAGTGCGAAGGGGTGCGTTTACTGCTGACCGACTCCGTTTCCAGCGTGCAGATCGAAGATAGCGCCAGCCGGGCGGCGGCCTATGTCGTCATGCCAATGCGGTTGTAGAATTATCGGGCAAGTTTACTTGCCCTTTCATCATTAAGATAACTGCAACATGGCTCTTACTCGTCTTCTCATCAAAGATTTCCGTAACATCGAGGCGGCCGATCTGGCGCTGGTTCCCGGCTTTAATTTTTTAGTGGGTGCCAACGGCAGCGGTAAAACCAGCGTGCTGGAAGCGATTTATACGCTAGGGCACGGGCGGGCGTTTCGTAGCATTCAGGCAGGGCGCGTGATTCGTCACGATCAGCCAGAATTTGTACTGCATGGTCGTATTGATGGTACGGAAACGGAGCGATCCGTTGGGTTAAGCAAAAACCGTCAGGGCGACAGCAAGGTACGGATTGACGGCAGCGACGGCCATAAAGTCGCGGAACTGGCGCAACTGCTACCGATACAGCTGATTACCCCAGAAGGATTTACCCTGCTCAACGGCGGCCCGAAATTTCGTCGCGCCTTTCTCGACTGGGGCTGCTTCCATAATGAACCCGGCTTTTTTGCGGCCTGGAGCAACATGAAGCGTTTGTTGCGCCAGCGTAATGCGGCGCTGCGTCAGGTGAGTCACTATGGGCAGCTTAGAGCCTGGGATCAGGAACTGGTGCCGCTGGCGGAACGTATCAGCGAATGGCGTGCGCAATACGCTGAGGCGATTGCCAATGATATCGCCACGACCTGTACGCAATTTTTGCCTGAATTTTCTCTCAGTTTCTCTTTCCAGCGCGGCTGGGATAAAGAAAGTGAGTATGCCGAACTGCTGGAACGGCAGTTCGAACGCGACCGTATGTTAGGTTATACGGCGCTGGGGCCGCATAAAGCCGACTTCCGCATCCGCGCCAGCGGCGTGGCGGTTGAGGACATGCTGTCCCGTGGTCAGCTCAAGCTGCTGATGTGTGCGCTGAGGCTGGCTCAGGGTGAATTTCTCACCCGTCAGAACGGACTGCGCTGTCTGTATCTGATCGATGATTTTGCTTCCGAACTGGATAGTACCCGCCGCCGTTTGCTAGCCGAACGGTTAAAAGCCACCCATGCACAGGTTTTTGTTAGCGCCGTCAGCGCTGAACAGATAGAGGACATGGTTGGTGAAAAGGGCAAGATGTTCCGCGTAGAACAGGGTAAAATAACGGTTCAATCACAGGACTAAAATGAGCGAGAAACGTTGATGTCGAATTCTTATGACTCCTCAAGTATCAAGGTATTGAAAGGGCTGGATGCGGTACGTAAACGCCCAGGTATGTATATCGGCGATACGGACGACGGTACCGGCCTGCATCACATGGTATTCGAGGTTGTGGACAACGCTATCGACGAAGCACTCGCTGGCTATTGTAAAGACATTATCATCACCATCCATGCTGATAACTCGGTATCGGTGCAGGATGATGGCCGTGGTATTCCGACCGGCATTCACGAAGAAGAAGGTATCTCCGCGGCTGAAGTCATCATGACCGTGCTGCACGCGGGTGGTAAGTTCGATGATAACTCGTATAAAGTCTCTGGCGGCCTGCACGGCGTAGGGGTTTCCGTGGTTAACGCCCTGTCGGAAAAACTGACTCTGGTTATTCACCGCGACGGGAAACTTCACGAGCAAACCTATAAACACGGCGTGGCACAGGCACCGCTGGCTGTTACGGGTGAAACCAACAGAACGGGTACGACGGTGCGCTTCTGGCCGAGCCATGAGACGTTCACCAACGTGGTGGAATTCGAGTATGAGATTCTGGCCAAGCGTCTGCGCGAGCTGTCGTTCCTGAACTCTGGTGTCTCCATCCGCTTGATCGACGAGCGTGAGAAAGATAAAGCCGATCATTACCATTATGACGGCGGCATCAAGGCGTTTGTTGATTACCTGAACCGTAACAAGACGCCAATTCACCCGAACGTGTTTTATTTCTCGACGGTGAAAGATGACATCGGCGTGGAAGTGGCATTGCAGTGGAACGACGGTTTCCAGGAAAACATTTACTGCTTTACCAACAACATTCCGCAGCGTGACGGTGGTACGCACCTGGCCGGTTTCCGTGCCGCGATGACCCGTACGCTGAATACCTACATGGATAAAGAAGGCTACAGCAAGAAAGCTAAAGTCAGCGCCACCGGTGACGATGCGCGTGAAGGGCTGATTGCCGTGGTTTCCGTGAAAGTGCCGGATCCGAAATTCTCCTCGCAGACCAAAGACAAGCTGGTTTCTTCCGAAGTGAAAACGGCGGTTGAATCGCTGATGAACGAGAAGCTGGTGGATTATCTGATGGAAAACCCATCGGATGCCAAAATTGTGGTCGGTAAAATTATTGATGCCGCACGTGCCCGTGAAGCGGCGCGTAAAGCGCGTGATATGACACGCCGTAAAGGTGCGCTCGACTTGGCTGGTCTGCCGGGCAAACTGGCGGACTGTCAAGAACGTGACCCCGCGCTGTCTGAACTGTACCTGGTGGAAGGGGACTCAGCGGGCGGCTCTGCCAAGCAGGGGCGTAACCGTAAGAACCAGGCGATTCTGCCGCTGAAAGGTAAAATCCTGAACGTTGAGAAAGCCCGTTTTGACAAGATGCTTTCCTCACAGGAAGTCGCGACGCTGATCACCGCGCTGGGCTGCGGCATTGGCCGTGATGAATATAACCCGGACAAACTGCGCTACCACAACATCATCATCATGACCGATGCTGACGTGGATGGTTCGCACATCCGTACCCTGTTGTTGACCTTCTTCTATCGTCAACTGCCTGAAATCGTTGAGCGTGGTCACGTGTATATTGCGCAGCCGCCGCTGTACAAGGTGAAAAAAGGCAAGCAGGAACAGTACATCAAAGATGATGAAGCGATGGACCAGTACCAGATCGCACTGGCGCTAGACGGCGCGACGCTGCACACCAATGCACAGGCTCCTGCGCTGGCGGGTGAACCGCTGGAGAAACTGGTTTCTGAACATTACGCCGTACAGAAGATGATTGGCCGCATGGAACGTCGCTTCCCGCGTGCGTTCTTGAACCGCCTGATCTATCAACCAACGTTGGCTGAAGCTGATTTGGGCGAGCGTGAAAAAGTACAGGCGTGGGCGGAATCGCTGGTTAGCAGCCTGAACGAAAACGAGATTCACGGCAGCACATACAGCTTTGTCATTCACCATGATGAAGAGCGCAGCGTATTTGAACCTGCACTGCGCGTGCGTACGCACGGTGTGGATACCGATTATCCGCTGGGCGCAGGCTTCGTAGCGGGTAGCGAATACCGCAAGTTGAATCAGCTGGGTGAAAAACTGCGTGGCCTGATTGAAGAAGATGCGTACATCGAACGTGGCGAGCGTCGTCAGCCAGTGGCCAGCTTTGAACAGGCGTTGGAGTGGCTGGTGAAAGAGTCCCGCCGTGGCCTGACCGTACAGCGCTATAAAGGTCTGGGTGAAATGAACCCGGATCAGCTGTGGGAAACCACGATGGATCCGACCAGCCGCCGCATGCTGCGCGTGACGGTGAAAGACGCCATTGCTGCCGATGAGCTGTTCACAACGCTGATGGGCGATGCGGTTGAACCACGCCGTGCATTTATCGAAGAGAACGCCCTGAAAGCGATGAATATCGATATCTGATTTAGATAGATTCTGACCGCTGATAAGTCTTTCTGAAGAGTGAAAACGGTGATAATGGAATAGAAGAGTAAAGCGTTTGCGCCATGGATGGCGCAATCCGAGCGCACAGGGATGTGTTTACAGCGTCTTTACGATCTATCCATTATCACCGCTCGATCGGTTTATCAGCAACCTGAGCCAGCTCCCTGCGGAGCTGGCTTTTTTTATGGCGAGCTTCCTGCCCGCCACCCTTTGGGCCGTCGCGAGCGACGTTGAAAAACGTTTTATCAGGCTAGTACACGGCGTTTGGCGCTGCGCATTTCCTGTAGCAGGGTGATGAAAGACGTGATCAGCATAAAGATGACGGCAGACCAGAAAATGGCGTGAGGATGGCCGTGATCCAGCAGCCAGCCGAACAGCACCGGTCCTGCGGCACCGCCAATGTTGAAACCGGTGGAGACAATCCCAAATACCCGTCCTTCTGCGCCCGGTGGTGACGCGGCGCGCACCAGCATATCCCGAGAAGGGGCGATCATGCCGGAGAGGAAGCCCGCGGCTGCCAACAACGGCACGAGCACAACGGTGGGTAAAGAATACATGGCAACGATACTGACCAGCACAGCGGTGACGGCCAACGCCGCCGTCGCCACCAGCCCGTGGCGTTTAGTTTTATCTGCCAGTGAGCCGCCAGCTAATACGCCAAAGGCGCTGGCGAACAGGAATGCGGTCAGCGCCACGTTAGCCTGTGACAGCGACAAATCATAGCCCGTGACTAACGCCGTCACCGAGAAGTTCTGGATTGAACCCGTACTTAAATTCAGCAGCAGGAACAGAATGAGCAGCGCTAGAATCGGCAGCGTGAAAACGGGGGCGCGCGATTTGCTCGGCTGGGTGCCTGTTGCTGCCGCAGGTTTCACCCGGATGGGCTCATCGCGATCGGTCAGAAGCAGCGGTATCGTTAGCAAGCCGAGGACGCCGGAAACGATGAATGCGCTATTGATGCCGGAAAAGGCGGCAACGGACAGCAAAATACCGGGCGCAATGGCCGTGCCCAGAAAGCCGGAAAACGTATGCACCGAGAACGCGCGGCCCATGCGTTTCTCATCAATCCCGCGCGACAGCAAGGCGTAATCCGCCGGATGGTAAACCGCGTTCGCTACCCCAGCGAGCCCCATCGCGGCGACCAGCCAAACGTAGCTGCCTGAAAAACCGAGCGAGAGAAAACAGAGGCTCCCGAGCGTGATCCCGGCGGTTAACGTGCGGCGCGCGCCGATGCGGTCCACCATAAAACCAATCGGTGTCTGCACGCAGGCGGAGACAATGTTGAATACGCTGAGTGCAAACCCAAGCTCGACAAAGCTGATATCACGCTGGGCTGACAGCAGCGGAATGAGCGCGGGCAGCACCATCATATGGAAATGACTTACCAGATGCGCTGATGAGATTTGCGCCAGTAGCGGTAGTTTTATGAATTTCATGTTGTTTTTGCAGCTTACAGGTCTGTAGATTTTATTATCGTGAGAGCTGGCGCAGGAACAGGGCGTCACTCCCTGGCAAATGGATCATAAGGTTAGCATATTACTTATATCATCTATGGCGAATATTGATACCCGCCTTTTCGGCAGAATAGGGAGAGAACGGCATGACGAGTAAATCGTATTTGGGTGGGTGTTTATGTGGTCAGATTCGGTTCAGAGCGACGGGTGAACCGGGCAATCCGCATGCCTGTTCCTGCACCTACTGTCAGCAGCATTCCGGTGCGCCAACGCTACTGTGGGTTGAGTTTCCCCGATCGGCAGTTGAGTGGATCGGTGAAGGTGGAGAGCCTGCGCGCTATCGATCCTCCGACTATTCCAGCCGGGCTTTTTGTCCGCACTGCGGCAGCACGCTGGGAGCGATTGATGATGAGCCGACCATTGCGCTGACGATTGGGAATTTTGATGAGAAAAACAGCCCAGAGCTGAAGCCAACGTCGCATTCGTTCGAGGATTGCTGTCCACGTTGGGAATAACGCACAGGCCGTTTCCGGCCCGTGCGGGGGGAGTTGGTGAAGAAGGGTAATTACGAGAGCTTAAATACCAGCACCGTTTGCGCGAGTTGTCTGGCTTGTTCTTCCAATGACGCCGCTGCTGCCGTGGCTTCCTGAACCAGCGCGGCGTTCTGCTGGGTGACGCCGTCCATCTCGTGAACCGCCTGCGTCACCTGGCTGATTCCGCGCGATTGTTCATCCGATGCTGAGACAATCTCGTCCATGATGTCTTTTACCGACGTGACTGCACTCAGCATTTCCTGCATGGTCTCACCGGCGTTCTGAACCAGCGTGACGCCGCTATCGACGCGGCTGGCGGATTCTGTAATCAGCGCGGTGATGTCTTTTACGGCACTGGCGCTGCGCTGAGCGAGGTTGCGCACCTCATTGGCAACAACGGCAAAACCGCGCCCTTGTTCGCCCGCTCTGGCGGCTTCTACCGCCGCGTTGAGTGCCAGAATATTGGTCTGGAACGCGATACCGTTGATGATGCTGGTAATGTCGGCAATCTTCTTCGAACTGTCGTCGATTTCACTCATAATGTGAACAACCTGACCGACTATTTTGTCGCCTTTCTGAGCGATCTGCGCGGCATTCTGCGCCAGCGTTGTGGCGTTATGGGCGTTATCCGCATTCTGTTTCACCGTCGCCGTAATCTGTTCCATGCTGGCGGCGGTTTCTTCCAGCGCTGCCGCCTGTTGCTCGGTACGGGAAGCCAGATCGGTGTTGCCAGCTGCAATTTCCGTCGCACCGTGGCTGACTGATTCGCTGGTGCTAATTAGCTGCTCGGCGATATCTCTCAACTGCGTCTGCATGGCATTCATGGCGTAAAAAATACTGCTGTCGTCCTTTGGTTGCACAGGGATGGTCTGTGTTAAATCCCCTTGTGCCACGGACAGAGCAATCTGCGCCGCCTGAGCGGGTTCGCCACCGATAGGGCGTGCAACTTTGCGGTTAAAGATGATGCCCAGCACGCCGGAAACCACCACGATGCTCAGTATCATAAGCAGCAGGCCCACGTTGCGTTGCTGCACCGTTTCCGCCATCACCACATTGACGGGTGCGGACAGGCCGAGCATCCAGGGTGTACCGGTATTGCCGATGGTGACTGGCACATACACGTTAAACGCCGGCGTGTTTAGCACGGCATTGTCACGTTCGATCTGATAAGACTGACCTGTGGTGACATGCTCAAGCAGCGTTGGGTCGTTTTCAATTTTCTTGGTTATCCGGGCTTTGTCAGGATGAGAAATGTAGGCACCGGTGTGGGACAGCAATTGGGCGTAGCCCGTGCCTTCATAGGGTTTGATGTTGTTGGTGAGCTGTTGCAGCGTATCCAGCGAAAAATCCGCGGTGACGGAGCCGTAAAATTTGTTGTTGATGATAATAGGCACGGCAATGGAGGTCAGCAGAACATCGACGCCGTTGTAGGGATAGCTATACGGTTCCAGAATCACCTCTTTCTGGAGTTTCTTCGGCAGTAGATAGTAATCGCCACTGCCGGGCGTTTCATAATCCAACAGAGTATGCAGAGCAACGTTGCCTGCGGTGTCGCGGTCAACGTAGCGGACGAAGCGACCTTGCGGATCCTGATCGGGTTGACCCGCGTACTCCCGATCTTTGCCGTCGAACGCATCAGGTTCCCACGCCAGCGACATCGAAAGAAAATCAGGATGGCTCTTCAGTGCATTTTTCAGCAGTGTCTCCGCGGTTTTTCGATCGGCGTTACCTGCTTCTTGCAGGCTGACAACGCTCTGCACCAAATTACGTGCCGCATGTAGCGCGACATCCAGTTTTTGCTGAATCAGGTAGCTGTTGGTATACGCCGTTTGCTCAAGATACTGCTGTGCGATGGTCTTTTGCTGCTGGCCAGATTGCCAAATCAGCAGGCCGATAGTGAGAATAAAACCGAGTGCGATAGTGGTGACGCCCGCCAGGAGCATCAGCATCCGTGTGCTGAGCTTTCTTTTGGATGCGGTTGGCGAGGTGTGAATGGATGAGTTGCTGTGGTTAACCGGTAACAGTGTTGTAGACATATGCGTAATATCCCCTGGGATATAAGCGCCGATACCCGTCATACTTCAAGCTGCATGTGCGTTGGCTGCGTTCAGTCACCCGAATCACTTACTTGAGTAAGCTCATCGGGATTCCCTCTCTTGCCGCGTTACGAGGTCCATAAATGAACCTCGCCCTAGCGGGCCAACGCTTTGCGTTGTTCAAAACGATAACGTTTTGTCCTGCAACCTGAATTATTTAGGGTATATAGGTGCTTTTTTATAAAAAGAATCAATCGATTGTCTTCCTTTCTGTTTTATGGTCATTCCCTTGCGCGACTCGTCATTATTTGTGATGTAAGTCACAAATAAATTATCGGCGAGAAACAATATGTCTTTAGGTTATTCACGAAAATGTCACAAATCAGCGAGGCATAAATTGGTATCGCTGTGAACGGACAGAACAGTGAGGTGAGGCATGGTGCCTCACCGCGTGAGCGAGGATTAGGCGGCAGGACCTTTGCTGACGGAATCGCGGATAATCAATTCGCCCTTGAAGGCTGGCGTAGGCGCGATGGTTTCACCTTCCAGTCGGTACAGCAGTTTCTCAAGGGTATAGCTGATCATCTCGGCGACGGGCACATGCACGGTAGTGAGGGGCGGGTAGAACCATGATGCCATCGGTAAATCATCGAACCCCAGCAGCGAGACATCCTGCGGAATCGCGAGGCCGTGTTCGCGTAGCGCTTTGGCCGCGCCAATCGCCATATCGTCATTGCTGGCGACGAGTGCGCTGAAGGTGGCAGACCGCTGAAGCAGGATTTGTGCCGCCGTATAGCCGCTGTCATGGGTCCAGTCACCTGGCGCAACCAGCCCGTCATTATAGGGAACCCCGTTTTCCTCCAGCGCCTGCCGGTAGCCCGCCAGTCGGCTTGTACCCGTGGGTGAGTTCGCCGATCCACAGACAAAGGCGATATCACGGTGGCCCTGTGCAATCAGGTAATTGACGGCATCATGGCAGTGCTGCTGGTGATTGGCGCAGATGCCATTATCGCCATGCTGATGCAGTGTGCGGTTCACAACCATGATCGGCTGATCGTGCTGTTCGATAATCTCTTCCAGTTCATTCGTAGAGAGAAAACGCGGATAGATAATGACGGCATCGCAGCGTAAATCGAGCAGGAACTGGATCGCTTCACGCTCTTCTTCCGCGCTGTGCTTGCCATCCGCCATGATGAGCTGCCGCCCGTATTTCTCCGTCATGGTTGCCGTTTGGAACAGCAATTCGCTGAAATAGGGGCCGCTGTACAGCGTGTTGGTCACAACCAAACCAATAATTTGCGATTTGCTCGTGGCGAGCTGGCGCGCCAGCAGGTTGGGCCGGTAGCCAATCTCTTCAATCGCCTGGAATACCCGATCCCGCGTGGTTTTACTGACGTAATTATTTCCTGTCAGCACGCGTGATACGGTGGCTTTGGAGACACCGGCTTTTTTCGCTACATCGAGCATGGTTACCATCGTACTTTCCCGTTCTCCTGTACTGCCTGATGTCGTCATTATAGGGAAAAATCCTCCTTTTTTATCACCAATAACAAGTGTAGGGATAAAAATATTCCCCGATTGCGCTATTTATGATCGCCTTCAAAAAATAGTAAAAACAATATGAAACCGGTTGCATATTATTTTGTGTCTTGCTTGAATAATAAAAAAACGGACGGTGAGGTGCAGTATGAATAAGATTTTACTCTGTTGCGCAGCAGGAATGTCTACCAGCATGCTGGTACAGCGGATGGAAAAGGTCGCCGAGAAAAATGCGATCGCTGTTGAGATAAAAGCCGTGGGTTTTGAAGAGTTTAATGAGCTAATTGATGAATATGATTGCTGCCTTCTGGGGCCGCAGATTAAGTATAAACTGCCTGAATTCAAGGTGATAGCTGACGAGAAAGCGAAGCCGATTGCTGTCATTAATATGATCGATTACGGCATGATGAATGGGGAAAAAGTCCTCAATGATGCCCTGGCGATGATCAATTAGTATAACGGGAGGAATAATGAGTAAATTAAGCGAGTCATTATTCAGCGTTATCGAAAACCGTATTAGTCCAATTGCGGCAAAACTCTCTAGTCAGCGCCATGTTGTAGCAATTAAAGATGGCTTCATTGCCTCTATGCCGTTTTTAATTGTCGGCTCTTTTATGATGTTATTTGCTCATCCACCTTTTAGCCCGAATAGTGAATGGGCTTTTGCGCAGTGGTGGCTGGGGATGGTGGAACGCCACGGCGAACAAATCATGATGCCCTATAACATGACGATGGGCATTATGGCGGTGTATATCACCAGCGCCATCGCTTATAACCTGGCACAGAGCTATAAAATGAACGGTTTTATGGCGGCCAGCCTGGCGCTGATGTCGTTTATGGTCGTTGCGGCGCCGCAAATCGACAAAAGCCTGCCGGTCGGGTCGCTGGGCGGCGAGGGGATTTTCACCGCGATTATCGTGGCGATCTATTCGACGGAGCTGATGCACTTTTTGCAGAAGCGCAATATTGGTATCCGCCTGCCGGAACAGGTGCCGCCGAAAATCCGCCAGTCTTTCGATCTGCTGATCCCGATTCTTGCCATCTTCCTGACGCTCTTCCCGCTTAGCCTGTTTATGCAGAGCCAGTTCGGCATGCTGTTACCGCAGGCGATTATGGCCGTCTTCGCGCCGATTATCTCGGCATCTGACTCGCTCCCCGCCATCCTGATCGCGGTGCTGCTCTGCCATCTGCTGTGGTTTGCCGGGATTCACGGTGCGGTTATTGTCGGCGGCATTTTGCAGGCGTTTTGGCTGACCAACTTAGGGATCAATCAGGAAGCGTTTAACGCGGGCGCACCGATCACCAAAATTTTTATTGAACCCTTCTGGCAGTTCTTCATTACGGTGGGCGGCTCGGGCGCGACCATGGGGCTGGTCTTCCTCTATCTACGTAGCCGTTCTGCTCACCTGCGCTCCATCGGCAAGTTGGCCGTGGTGCCAAGCATGTTCAACATCAACGAACCGGTGATTTTTGGTTCACCTATCGTGATGAATCCGCTGCTGTTTATCCCGTTTATTACCGCGCCGTTGGTGAATGCCACCCTTGCTTATATCGCATTAAAAACCGATTTGGTGCACCGCGTCATTTCTCTTGCACCCTGGACAACGCCGGGACCGATTGGCGCAGCCTGGTCTACGGGGTGGGATTGGCGTGCGGTGGTGCTGGTGGGGGTACTGATTGTCGTCTCGTCCTTAATCTATTACCCCTTCTTCAAAATGTATGAACGTCAGCTGGTCGCACAAGAAGTGGGGACAGCAGAGGAGGCAGTGAGTGATGCGCGATGAAACCATGCTTGATGAAACGACAGTAATGGAACTGATTATCTATGCGGGAGAGGCGCGTTCCAGCTCGATGGAAGCGCTGAGCGCCGCCAGAAAATACGAGTGGGACAGGGCTGAGGAACTGCTGAACACGGCTTCTGTGGCGGCGCGCAAAGCCCATCAAATCCAGACGTCCCTGATTGGTGCCGATGAGGGCAGCGGAAAAATCCCGGTCAACCTGATTCTGGTTCACGCGCAAGATCACCTGATGAACGCGATGCTATGCCGTGAGCTGGTGGAGGAGCTGATTCAACTGCATCGGGAAGTCTCCACCCTGAAACAATCTATCCATTAAACCGTTTGTAAATGAATAACGTGTAAACCTGAAATAAGAAGGAAATAAGATGTCTGCTCAACAATTACCGAAAGACTTTCTGTGGGGCGGCGCGGTAGCGGCGCATCAAGTTGAAGGTGGTTGGAATCAAGGCGGCAAAGGCGTCAGCATTTGTGATGTCCTGTCCGGCGGTGCTCACGGCGTTGACCGTGTGATTACCGATGGCGTACAGCCTGGTGTCAGTTATCCAAACCATCAGGCGGTGGAATTCTATTCCCACTATAAGCAGGATATCGCCCTGTTCGCCGAAATGGGCTTCAAATGCTTCCGCACCTCGATTGCCTGGACGCGTATTTTCCCCAATGGCGATGAGCTGGAGCCAAATGAAGCAGGCCTGCAATTCTATGACGACCTGTTTGATGAGCTGTTGAAATACAACATCGAGCCAGTGATTACGCTGTCTCACTTTGAAATGCCGCATCATCTGGTTAAGCAATACGGTGGCTGGCTGAACCGTAAAGTGGTGGATTTCTTTGTTCGCTACAGCGAAGTGGTCATGAAGCGTTACCAGTCCAAAGTGAAATACTGGATGACTTTCAATGAGATCAACAACCAGCGTAACTGGCAGTATCCGCTGTTTGGCTACTGCTGTTCCGGCGTGATTTTTACCGATCACGACAAGCCAGAGCAGGCGCTGTACCAAACGCTGCATCACCAGTTTGTCGCCAGTGCGAAAGTGGTGAAGCTGGGTCATGAGATTAACCCGAACTTCAAAATTGGCTGCATGCTGGCGCTGGTGCCGATCTACCCGTGGTCATGCCACCCGGATGACGTGATGTTTGCACAGGAAGCGATGCGTGAGCGTCACCTGTTCGGCGACGTGCAACTGCGTGGTTACTACCCGTCTTACATCCTGAAAGAGTGGGCGCGCAAAGGCTATCAGATTGATATGCAGCCGGAAGACGAACAGACGCTGCGCGAAGGCTGCACGGACTATCTGGGCTTCAGCTACTACATGAGCAGCGCGGTGCAGCTGGCGGCAAAAGGCCAGAAAAAAGAAGATTCAATTACGGGCTTCGACGGCGGCGTGAAGAACCCGCATGTGAAGGCATCGGAGTGGGGCTGGCAGATTGACCCGGTTGGTCTGCGCTATACGCTGAACAGCTTCTACGAGCGTTATCAGAAACCGATGTTCATCGTCGAAAACGGCTTTGGCGCGGTAGACAAGGTGGAAGCCGACGGCAGCATTAACGATGATTACCGCATCGAATACCTCAAAGCGCATATCGATCAGATGAAGAAAGCAGTCGTGGAAGATGGCGTGGAGCTGATGGGCTATACCCCGTGGGGCTGCATCGACTGCGTGTCGTTCACCACCGGTCAGTACAGCAAACGCTACGGTTTCATCTATGTGGATAAACACGATGATGGCACCGGTACCTTCAAGCGCTCGAAGAAAAAGAGCTTTGACTGGTATAAGAAGGTGATTTCCAGCAACGGCGCCGAACTATAACGGCGATTGCAGGAAACGTTGGCCACAGAGCCGTGCTTAAGCGCACGGCTTTTTACGTTATACCCGTCATACTTCAAGTTGCATGTGCGTTGGCTTCATTCGGTCACCCGAATCACTTACTTGAGTAAGCTCATCGGGATTCTCTCATTCGCCGCCTTCCTGAAACTCGAATTATTTAGGGTATATATGTAATACGCCTGTCACCCGGCTGTATTTCACTAACGACTTCATCGCTGAATCGCGTTAGCATGAAAACAGATAACTTGATGCTGGAAAAACTATGTCTGTAAAACTGATCGCTATTGATATGGACGGGACGTTGCTGACGCCCCAAAATCAAATTTCACCTGCGGTAAAAGCCGCGATTGCCGCTGCCAGAGAGAAAGGCGTGCAGGTGGTGTTGGCTACAGGTCGCCCTTACATTGGCGTCGAGCGCTACCTGATGGAGCTGGATTTGCAGCAGGAAGGCTGTTACTGCATCACCAATAACGGTGCGCTGGTGCAGCGTACGGTCAATGGTGACTGTGTGGCGCAAACGGCGCTGAGCTTCGATGATTATCTCTATTTCGAAGCGCTGGCCTGCAAACTGGGCGTCCATTTCCATGCGTTGGACTTCAATTTCGTCTATACCGCCAATAAAGACATCAGCCCTTACACCATCCACGAATCTCACCTGACCGGGATGCCGTTGAAGTATCGTGCAGTTGAAGAAATGGATCGCAGCCTGACGTTCCCGAAAGTGATGATGATTGATGAGCCAGAGATCTTGGATCGCGCCATCAGTCAGCTGCCACCGGAAGCCTTTGAACGCTATACCATCATGAAGAGCGCCGAATACTATCTGGAAATTCTGGATAAACGCGTCAACAAAGGTGAAGGCGTGAAGATGCTGGCGGAGCACCTCGGCATTCCACGCGAAAGCGTCATGACGCTGGGTGACCAGCAGAACGATTTGGCGATGATTCGCTATGCGGGCATCGGCGTCGCGATGGGCAACGCTATCGACGAAGTGAAAGAAGCCAGCCAGTTCGTCACCAAAACCAACATGGAAGACGGCGTCGCTTATGCGATCGAGAAATTTGTGCTGAATTCTTAGAGGTGATAGGAATATCGAAGAACTATAAGGCTACTTTTAACGTAGCCTTATAGGATGGTTATTATTTCAATTCATTGCTTGAATGTTTTTTACTTCAGCAATGAAATCTACAACACTTTGCAAATCGCTAATGAATGACACTGGATATACTGACTGAACAGAATAAGGAACAACTAACTGAAGTGATTTATTCTTCATTTCTGTCAACTGTTGCTCACTAATTCCTGGTTGTATAGTAATTAGATGCTTACGTCCGATCTTATCTCCTTCGGCCAGAACTTGTCTCCATCTATCCTTGCATGTTGTTTTAGCGCCAAGCAGTCTTAGTTTTTCCTGAGGGAAAAGTGGATCATGGTAAGCAGAAAAATCAGGAAAGAGAAAGTCTGGTTTAGATTTATTTTCAGTCGTATTTTTTGACGAACCTTGCTGAAACTTTAACCCATGCAGACTAAATAAATAGTTCAAATGGTTTTCAAACGCAAAGCCAACACGGGACTTGCGTCTATTTTGTACACTTAGGGAAAAATCAATAAAATCATCAACATTATCGCCATTTTCACCAAACCCCTGAGCAAGTTTTTTAGCTACCTCAAAACGTTCGTATGTTCTGAACAATTTTTCTTCTTGCTCCAGCCATAACATTAAGGTTTCATCAGGTTCATATAATGGTTCTCCTGGCGTTTGCTCCCTTGCTAAAGAAGAGAATTCTTTTGATTTTGGAAAGCCATTAGGAAAACGTCTCAGCAATATTTCGAGTAAGTTATCATTCTTGCTTTCTGACTCTTCAAGCTCTATTCCCAAATCTTCAAATAGCATTCTTACTGGAAGAATAAGAGACTTGCCTTCGATAGACGATTGAGAAAATTCACTACTAATATTATTAATTCCAAATAAAGTTTTTAGCTGGAATTCTATAGCAGAACCTGACGGAGTAATAATTATTAACAAATCTCCGTTAATTTTTTTGATAATAAGAAAGAAGTCCCCTTCATTCATCATTGAAGATACGGGATTGGTTTTATAATACATTCTATATTCTGGTTTTCTATTCTTTTGATTATGGCGAGTATCATACCATGTCAGCGTATCCTCGTAAGAAATAGGATCGCTTTCTTCACCTGATATATAAATAAGGTTGGCATTAAATAATATCTTTTCACCATTTTGGGGAACGGGAAGGTACCTGGCAAACCCTGCTTTTACTAACCCACCAATTTCGTGCTGATTAGATTTTTTAGAGTCAACATCGACAGCAGAAAGGTATTTAGCAACAGCGACTTCAAAATGGTTAGATAATTTTTCAAGCATTTTTATTATGTATCCCTTTAGTATCGATTTCTACTGAGCCACTTCCAGCACAAACCCACTCTTCTATCCTTTCTGAGAGATCTTGAATAGACAGTCTGTGTTTACCTTTTATAGCACATTCCCAAATAGTCATAATATGCCAGTTTTCATTCTTGAGTTCTTTGTGGATATTATTATCTCTGGTAACATTTTTTCCAATTTTCCCCATCCAAAATTCAGTTCTCGTTGCCGGAATTTTGAAAAGATAACACTCATGATGATGCCAAAAACATCCATGCGTAAAGATAATTTTTTTATACTCATCAATAACAAAGTCAGGCCTTCCAGGTAAATCCTTTACCTGTTTTCGAAACTTTAAGCCTAAGTCTTCAAGGATTTTTTCCAGTTTAACTTCAATGGCTGTATCACAGTTGCGGATCGCCTTCATATTTTTACTACGAATCGCAGGGTTATGAACATCAGCCATTTTTATACCTTACGCGACTTTTTTGCTGTTTTTTGACTTAATTGCATTCACAATATAAGGCTTTAGCAGTTTTGCAACGGCTGAAAAAACAGGAACAACGACAGAATTCCCAAACTGCCGATATGCCTGGGTATCTGATACAGGAATACAGAATGATTTTTCACCAGGAGACTCGAATCCCATTAAGCGAGCACATTCACGAGGGGTTAACCTTCTTGGCCTATTTTCCAGATTTTTTTCATTATCGAAATCTTCTTCTCCTAGCTCCCGATCCCATCCGCGGTCTATCAGTATTTCTGAGCCATCTTTGTGGTAACGAGCTGACAAAGTACGGGCGACACTATCTGGATTACTTGGTGATACCAAGCCAAACCCAAATCCATTTCCCTTGGCCTGATGTTTTTTTGCGTAATTATATAAATATTTCCACAAAGTAGGAGTAAGGATATATTTTTTATCAACATTTTCGTCGAGTAATTCTTTGATAGTTAATTTTTTATCTGGAAAGAATTGGTTAATTTCTTTCAGAGAAAATCCTTTGTGAATGTTGAGATCACGTCTAAATCCTACAAGAACAATGCGTTCTCTATGTTGGGGTAAGAAGTTCTTACCATCAATAACTTTAGGATCACTCGCTCCCGAATGTTCAGCGTCAGCAACCACATATCCCAGTTCATCCAGTGTTTGCATGATGACCCGAAATGTTTTTCCCTTATCATGGCTTTTCAGGTTTTTCACATTTTCTAATAAGAAAATAGGGGGTTTTTTGGCCGCAATAATTCTTGCAACATCAAAGAATAAAGTCCCTTGTGTGTCACATTCAAATCCATGGGCACGGCCTAAAGCGTTTTTCTTTGATACACCAGCAAGCGAAAAAGGCTGGCAAGGGAAACCCGCCAGTAATACATCATGGTCTGGGATTTCTCTATCTATGTTTTCATATGCTTCTTTTTCACTGACTGAAGAAGCATTGCTCAGTGTAATGTCTCTGATATCAGAGTTAAAAATATGACTTTCTGGGTCACAGTACCAATTCGCTTTGTAAGTTCTGGCTGCATTTTTGTCCCATTCACTGGTAAAAACACATTGCCCGCCAATATCTTCAAATCCTTTTCTTATCCCGCCTATACCAGCAAATAGATCGATAAACTGGAACGAATAGTCAGGATGATGGGCTGGGGGGGATGGGAGCAAACTGTTAAGCATTTTTACTTCCAGATCGGTCAATGGCTTTTGTGGCATTTTCCCGTTCAGCCAGCGATTTAGGGTTTCACGAGTCCATTCACTGTGACTAATAGCACGAAGCGCTTCAGAGACATGTTTTTGATCATAAATATCAACAAGTTTTTTGACCAGGTCTTTATCTTCCTTTCTTTTATGAAGCTGATCTTGCTCATTATCTTTAATTAATTTTTGTGCAATCAGTTCAACATTTTTCATTTTTAACACCATTTAAAAGGGAGATACTAGTGATAGAATATCACTAAATGGCACCATTATGAATGAAAAGTTTAAAGAAAATTACATCATGGTTGAAACT
Source organism: Pectobacterium sp. CHL-2024 (assembly GCF_044751765.1). Taxonomy (NCBI): domain Bacteria; kingdom Pseudomonadati; phylum Pseudomonadota; class Gammaproteobacteria; order Enterobacterales; family Pectobacteriaceae; genus Pectobacterium; species Pectobacterium sp. CHL-2024. The sequence continues at coordinate 82,098 of NZ_JBIXKO010000005.1, forward strand.
AGCTTTGTGCCTTAAAGTCATTTTCGAGCTAAACTCAATGGCAGATCGCATTAATGAAAAATTATTCTATTATTTCTTGATGTTAGTTTATTCGCAGTTACTATAATTCCTTTTATTAATGCCAGTTTTTACGGATTTTATAAGAGGTTATATATGTCAAAATCCCCTTTTTCTCTTGAAAGATCGTGCATCAAAACATTGTCAGCAGTAGAAGCAGAAAGAAATCGCTCAAATCAGCATGAATTTAATGGTGTTAGAGCATTGAAGAATCTTTTTGGATTAGAAAAATTTAAGCAAGATGCTTATTTTTCTATCCGAGGGGAGCGTATAAGTTGTATTAAACCAATAACCTGGTATGATGCCAGAGAAGAACACAGTACAAGAACGGAACATCGATTATATTTTAGCGGAAACATTGTAATGAACGAGGCTCAGGAAGGGGATAACATTGTAATCGGTTTTGATAATAGTGATAAAATCCATATAGTATTAATTAAAAGAAATACTCCCGAGCATAAGGGATCTATATCCAATTGGGAAGGGAAATAACTTTCTCTTTTGAATTAATCAAATCTTATGGCGCTATTTCTATTTTAAATAGAAACGCCGCTTTTTATTTTTTATAAATCCACTCCCCAGCAGTCATTATTCAATAAATACATTAATAAAAATAACGGCTTTGGCTGGAAATTATTTTAATTCCAGACTGCTCGCTATTTTTTCTTTCATAACCTGAGTGATGTGATTCACCACCTGGCTGCGGGGAATTTGCGGGGGATAAACCGCGCAATACGCCATTTTTATATCAGGATTGAAAGGCTTAACGATAACCGGCGAAGGGCTGTTCAGGGCGGTAATAAAATCCACCACGCCGATGCCGACGTTTCTTGATGCCAGCACGCAGCAGTTAGCCATTGAGGTTTCGATGGGGTTATGCAAATAGGTCTGCTCTTTTCTGGAGGAGATATCGAGCTGCGCCCGCAGCGGTGTGGTTCTTCCCGGCAGAATAGCGCGCGTACCGGCCAGGTCGGCAAGCGTAATTTCATCCGCCGTGGCAAGAGGGTGATCCACCGCTAACACCGCGACAGCACTGGCGTCCGCCAGTGGTTCAGCTTCCAGCCCTTTGATGCCTGGCTGGCCAAAAATAAAGCCGACGTCATACTGATTTTCAGAAATGGCGCTCGTAATATGGCTGCTGCTTTCGATGTCTAAAAACAGGGAAAGATCGGGGTATTTCTTGAGTAAAGTAGGGAGAACCTGATCTGAACAAAGAAACGAGAGCGCTTGAACGGCGGCGATGCGTAGCACGCTGCCCTTGGCGTGGCGAATTTCATCCGCAATCATCCCGATGTGATCCAACCCCAGATAAAGACGCTCGACTTCGCGATACAGCTTCATCGCCTCTGCGCGTGGAATCAGGCCGCGCCCGTCCCTATCGAACAGCTTAAGATTCAGTGCGTCTTCAAAGTCCTTAATCAGCCTGCTGACCGCAGGCTGGGTGATGTACATCATGTTGGCGGCAGCGGTGATGCCTCCGGTGAGGATGACTTTATGAAAGGCTTCAACCTGGCGGGGATTGATACGCATGCTCGTCACCTTAAAACATAACATTTGGTTATCAATTTAACACAAAATGCAATTTTTCATTATCCAATCTAGCGCATAGACTCACAATCATAAGATTTAATACACTTCATCAGTACTCAATCATGGAATAGAGGATTAGTGAATGAAGAAATCGACTCTGGCGTTATTGTTTACTGTTTTATTTTCATCTTCACCTTTGGTTTATAGCGCGGACCTGAATATCGGTTTGGCTTCCTCCACCACATCAATGGATCCGCAGTTTTATGTGAGTGGGGCGAATAGCGCAATGGCGCGCAATATTTTTGACGGTTTGGTTGTACAGGATGAAAAACAGCAGATTGCACCTGCCCTGGCAACCAGTTGGAAAGTGATTGACGACAAGACGTGGGAGTTTGTATTGCGTCCTGGCGTTAAGTTTCACGACGGCAGTGATTTTACGGCTAAAGATGTGATTGCCAGCATTAAGCGTGTTGCGCTGGCATCGAAAAACAGCCCTAGCTCTTACGCACCCTACGTCAGCGACATTGCTGAAGTAATAGAAGTGAATCCATTAACGGTGCGGATTAAGACAAAAGAGGCTTCGCCGCTGCTGCTGAATAATTTAAGTCGGGTTTCCATTTTGCCCGCCCGACTTGAGAACGTCCCAACGGAAACGTTGAATTCAGGAAAAGATGTGATTGGTACAGGGCCATTCAAATTTGTTTCCTGGGTGCCGGATGACCGGGTAGTCCTTAGTCGTAATGACGATTACTGGGGAGGAAAAGCAGAGTGGGACAACGTTACTGTCCGTGTATTTAAAAACAGTAGTGCACGTGTAGCAGCAGTATTATCCGGTGATGTGGACATGATTGAAAACGTTCCAACAGCCGACAGCAGTAATATTGAAAAAAATTCGCAGTTAAAAACGATTTCAACACCAGGGAATCGTGTTATTTACCTTCACATGGACCAGCAGCGAGATGAATCACCGTTCGCCAAAGGTCCTGATGGTAAAAACCCATTACTAAAAAAAGAAGTACGCCAGGCGATGTCTTTAGCTATTAATCGTCAGGCAATCGTCGACCGTGTGATGGAGGGGCAGGCTGTTGTTGCCTCTCAGCTTGTACCGAAGGGGTACCCAGGCTATTCCGCTTCCATTCCTGCGCCGGTTTATAATCCGGAGAAAGCCAAACAGGAACTGGCGGCGGCGGGTTACCCCGACGGCTTCACGTTGACCTTCCACGCGTCGAACGATCGCTATCCTAATGATTCTAAAATTGCTCAGGCCATTGGCCAAATGTTCACCCGTGCTGGTATCAAAACCGAGGTTGTTACGATGCCCGGCAGTGTGTACTTCTCACGTGCGTCTCGTCTCGAATTCAGTTTGATTATGGGCGGGGCCGCGATTGAAACCGGGGAAGCTTCTGGAGTATTGGGGCCATTGTTAGAAACCTTTGGCCCCAATGCAGGACAGGGTAATCGTGGTCGCTATTCCAATCCTGTCTTTGATAAAACGCTGAACGAAGCACGTGTCACGCTGGATGAAACCAAACGTGATGCGCTGCTGGCTGAGGCGATGAACATTGGCATGAACGATCTGGGCGTGATTCCAGTGATGTTCCTGTCCAACACCTGGGCGATGAAAAAGCAGTATACCTACGTAGGCCGTTCCGATGCCTACACGCTGCCATACTTCGTCCGTTCTGCGAAATAGTCACCTGTCATTTATGATTCAAATAAGGGGTGAGTATTCACCCCTTATCTATCCGTAACAAGGAGAGCGGAGTGAATACATTTAGCGGTGTTTTTCCCTATCTGGTGTCACCCGTCAGGCCCGATGGTCAGGTTGATAAGCCCGTTCTGGCGCAGCTCACTGAACATCTGATTCAATGCGGTGTACATGGCGTCGTGCCGTTAGGCAGCACCGGTGAATTTGCCTATCTCTCTGCGGCTCAGCGTCTGGATGTTGTCAAAACGGTGATCGAAACGACGGCGGGCCGTGTGCCGGTTATCGCTGGTGTCGCGTCGACAACCATTCAGGATGCCGTTGAGCAAACGAAACGCTACGTCGAACTGGGTGCGGATGGCATTCTGGCGGTGCTGGAAGCCTATTTCCCCCTGAAAGACGAAGGCGTCGAACAGTATTTCCGCGCCATTGCCGAAGCCGCACAGGGCAAACCAGTGGTGCTTTATACCAATCCTCAGTTCCAGCGTTCCGATTTGAGTCTGCCCGTCATTGAACGCCTGAGCCATGTGAATAACATCCGCTATATCAAAGACGCCTCGACCAATACCGGGCGCTTGCTTTCCATCATCGAACGTACCCGTGGCCGAATGGATGTCTTCTCCGCGTCCGCCCATATTCCCGCCTGCGTCATGCTGATTGGCGGCGTGGGGTGGATGGCTGGCCCGGCGTGTATCGTTCCCAAACAGAGTATTGCTTTGTATGAAGCCGCCCGCGCGGGTGACTGGAACAAAGCAATGGAGCTTCAGCGTCCGCTGTGGCGCATCAATGAAATCTTTGCCCGTTATTCCATTGCCGGCTGTATTAAAGCGGCGCTGCAATTGCAGGGATTTGCGGTAGGCGATCCGTTGCCGCCTCAGCAATCGCTGGATGAAAAGGCGCGTAAGGAGATCGCGGATGTTTTAGCATCCGTCGATTCCCTCTAACGCAAAATACATTTTGTTATTTTTCACGCTGTAGAGGTGTGGGGTTTTCTGCACCTTGATGTTCGGCAGTACCTATTAAAAAGAGAAAAGGAATCATCGAAGGATGAGCGCTTTACCTATTATTATTGATTGTGATCCGGGGATAGATGACGCGATTGCGTTATTAAGTGCATTTGTGGCACCAGAGTTGGATATTCGCGGTATCTGCACGGTGTGCGGTAACCAGTCGCTGGACAAGACGGTGCGTAATGCGCTGCAAATTGTTGAACTGGGTCAGCGTACGGATATCCCCGTTTTCGCTGGCTGTCATCGGCCGCTGTTGCGTGACCCTATTCATGGCCAGTTTCACGGCGAAAGCGGACTGGGTCAGACGGTGCTGCCTGCGCCACAAAAACAGGCCGACGAGAAACATGCGGTGAATTTTATTATTGAGCAGTGTCGTCAGGCGATCGCTGACGGCACGCCGATCACGCTCTGTACGTTAGGGCCGTTAACCAACGTGGCGATGGCGCTGCGTATGGCACCCGAGATTGCCGACGGAATTGCACGCATCGTGATGATGGGCGGCGCGTACCGCGAAGCGGGTAACCGTAGCCTGACGTCTGAATTCAATATGATTGCCGACCCGCAGGCCGCCAAGGTGGTGTTTGACTCGTCGATTGCCATCGTCGCGCTACCGCTGGATGTCACGCATCAGGTGATTTTAACGCCGGAATTAGTGGCGCGTTTCATTGCGCTATCCGGACGCATCTCCGCGCCGTTGGGTGAAATGATGGCGTTTTGGGACCGCAATGATATCCGTCGCTACGGCTCACGCGGCGGCCCGCTACACGATCCGCTGGTCATCGCTTGGGTGCTGGCACCGCACTGCTTCACGACGGAAAAAGCCAGCGTTTACATTGAGCAGGAAAGCGAGCTGTGCATGGGGCAGACCGTTGCCGACTGGTACGGAAAAACCGATCGTCAGCCGAATGTCGATGTGGTGACGGGGGTTGATGCTAAACAGGTTGTCGAGCTGTTTGCTGACCTATTGAGCCGCTACAGAGAGGGTGTCTGACATGGTTCGAGAACGCATTATTATTGATACCGATCCCGGCGTCGACGATGCGATAGCCATCTGGCTGGCATTGGCGTCGCCCGAGCTGGACGTGCTTGGGATTACCGTAGTGGCAGGTAATGTACCGCTTGCTGCGACATTGCCGAACGCCTGCAACGTGGTGGGTGTGACGGGCAGAACCGATGTGCCGATTTTTGCGGGTGCTTCGCGCCCGCTCATCCGCGATCAGGTTTTCGGTAAATACGCCCATATCGGCAAGTTTTCCTCTGAGTGGGTGCCAGAAAGCACGCTGTCGCCGGAAGAGGAACACGCCGTTGATTTTCTGGTGCGGATGACGCGTCAGGCGGCTGCCGATAATAACCCGATCACCATTTGTTCACTTGGCCCGCTGACGAATCTGGCGTTGGCGCTGTGCTTCCATCCTGATGTCGCTCGCGGCATCAAACAGATTGTGTCCATGAGCTGTGCCTTTACCGCGATGGGGAATCGCGTGCCGTGGGCAGATTTCAACGTTTATGCCGATCCGCATGCGGCGGAGATCGTTTTTTCTTCCGGTGTTCCCATTGTCATCATGCCGCTGGATGTGACCTTTCAGGCGCTGATTCAGACGGAACAGGTTGATGCTATCGCACATAGCGGCGGTGCGCCGGGTAAGGCGATGGCCGCGCTGCTGCGCATGTTTGACCGTAGCGAAGTCGAGCGTTTTGGTCGTGAAGGTGGACCGATTCATGATGCGACCGTCATTGCGTGGCTGTTGAAGCCCGAGCTATTCAAGTCAAAACACGTTCGCGTCGGGGTAGAAGTTTCCGGTAAGACCATGGGTTACGTGTTTGCCGATTTTTATAACAAGCTGGGTGAGCCGGCGAATGCGCTGGTCATGCGAGAAATCGACGAACAAGGATTCCTCGGGCTGATTGCCGATCGTCTGCGTCGCTATGGCTCTGAAGCTGACGCAATCAATGGATCTGAGGAGCGCTGATGGTCGCCTACCTGCTTAGCCGAATCGGACAAACGCTGCTGACGCTGGCTGTGATGTCGGTGCTGGTGTTTGTGGGTGTTTATCTGGTCGGTAATCCGGTCGATATGCTATTGAGTGCGACGGCCACGCCAGCGGAGCGGCTGGCGGTGATTCAGTCCTTTGGTCTGGATAAGCCCGTCTGGGAACAGTACGGGCTGTTTGTCTGGAACGCCTTGCAGGGCGACATGGGCAACTCGTTTATCTTTAACCAACCCGCGCTGACGCTGATTTTTCAGCGCATGCCCGCCACGCTCGAACTGGCGATGGTGGCGTTCGTGATGGCGCTGGTTGTCGGTATTCCGCTGGGGATCTACGCTGGCCTGAAGCCGGACAGCGCGGTGTCCAAATCCATCATGACTTTTTCCATCCTCGGCTTTAGCCTGCCCACGTTCTGGATTGGACTGGTGATGATCATGCTGTTCAGCGTGAAGCTGGGCTGGCTGCCGTCCTCTGGCCGGGGCGATACGCATGAGTTATTCGGTATTCCATTCAGCTTTCTGACCCGCGATGGTCTCGAACATCTTCTCTTGCCTGCGTTTAACCTCGCGTTGTTTAAAATCTCGCTGGTTATCCGCCTGATGCGCGCGGGCGTGATGGAGTGTCTGCAACAGGACTATGTACAGTTTGCTCGTGCGAAAGGGCTGTCAGAAACCCGCATCGTACTGGTGCATGTGCTGCGCAACACGCTGATTCCACTGATTACCGTGCTGGGGCTGGAGCTGGGATCGCTGATCGCATTCGCCGTCGTCACGGAAACCATTTATGCCTGGCCGGGCATGGGCAAGCTGATTATCGACTCGATCGCTGTGCTCGACCGCCCTGTCATCCTGGCTTATCTGATGATTACCGTCGTGATGTTCAGCGTGATTAACCTGCTGGTCGATTTGCTGTATGTGCTGGTCGATCCGCGTGTGCGGCTCGGAGGAGATAAGGGATGACGGGAAATACGATACACCAGCCCGCTGCCGTGCAAAAAACCGCTCATCCGGTGATGCGCGTGATGATGGCGCTGATCGGCGATCGGCTGGCGCTGTGCGGGCTGATCATGCTGGCGATTTTCGTGCTGCTGGCGCTCCTTGCCCCGCTGCTGTCGCCGCAGAATCCCTACGATCTGATGCAGCTCGACATCATGGATGGCCGGCTTGCGCCGGGTGCGCAGAGCATGGCGGGCATGACGTATTGGCTGGGGACGGACGATCAAGGGCGTGACCTGTTCAGCGCCATTCTGTACGGCACCCGCATCAGCCTGATGGTGGGCTTCTCCAGTGCGGTGCTTGCGCTGCTGATTGGTGCCTCGTTGGGGCTGATTAGCGCCTACGTCGGTGGAAAAACGGATGCCACGATCATGCGCATCGTCGATATCCAGCTCAGCTTCCCGCCGATCCTGATTGCACTGATCCTACTGGCGGTGCTGGGGCAAGGAGTCGACAAGATCATCATGGCGCTGGTGGTAACGCAGTGGGCTTACTACGCGCGCACGATTCGCGGGTCGGCGCTGGTGGAGCGTCGCCGCAGCTACGTGGACGCGGCGCGCAGCATGGCGCTGTCCAACCGCCGCATCCTGTTTCGCCATATTTTACCCAACTGTCTGGCACCGCTGATCGTGGTAGCGACGATGCGCATCGCCTACGCCATCATGCTGGAAGCCACGCTCTCGTTTTTGGGGATCGGGCTGCCCGTGACGGAACCGTCGCTGGGGCTGCTGATCTCAAACGGTTTTGAATACCTGATGTCGGGCGACTACTGGATCAGCTTCTTTCCGGGGCTGACGCTGCTGCTGCTGATTGTGGCGATCAATCTGGTCGGGGATGCGCTGCGCGACATCCTCAATCCGCGGAATTAATCTGTGGGAACGCCCATAGGAATAAGGGGTAACGCACACATGACAGCGCCGATTATGTCCGTTTCGCATTTGACCACTGCCTTTCAGGTGAACGGCGAGTGGATGAACGTGGTGCGGGATTTGTCCTTCACGATTGGCGAGAAAGAAACGGTCGCCGTGGTGGGGGAATCCGGTTCAGGGAAAAGCGTGATGGCGAAATCCATCATGCGCTTGCTGCCGCCCGGCCAAAGCCGGGTTGAGGGGCAGATTCATTTCGGTGATACCGAGCTACTGTCGCTCCCTAATAAGGCGATGCAGGACGTGCGCGGGAACCGCATCGGCATGATTTTCCAGGAGCCGATGACCAGCCTGAATCCGGTCTTGCCGATTGGCTACCAGATTACGGAAGTGCTGCGACGCCATCGCGGCATGGGGAAAGCCGAAGCGCGTGCCGAAGCGGTGCGCCTGCTGGAAAAAGTCCGTATTCCGGCGGCTAAATCACGGCTGAACGAATATCCGCAGAGCTTCTCCGGCGGGATGCGCCAGCGCGTGGTGATTGCGATTGCGCTGGCCTGCCACCCGAAGCTGCTGATTGCCGACGAACCGACGACGGCGCTGGACGTTACGATTCAGGCACAGATTCTGACGTTGATAAAAACCCTTCAGGAAGAAGAAGGGATGTCGGTGCTGTTTATTACCCATGACATGGGCGTGGTGGCGGAAGTGTCCGACCGCACGCTGGTGATGTATCAGGGCGAAATGGTGGAAAACGCCGTCACGCGGGAGATCTTTCATCACCCGCAGCAGCCTTACACTCGTATGCTGCTGTCCGCCGTGCCCAAATTAGGCTCGATGTCCGGTAGCGCATGGCCGCAGCGCTTTCCGCTGGTCGATCTCAAAACGGGCGAGCGCCAGCCGGTGCCGGAGGCGGTGAACACCGTGTCGGGCGAGGAGCCGGTGCTGACGGTAAAAAACCTGGTTACTCGATTTGATATCCGATCAGGCTTTTTCCGTCGGCTGTCTGGGCGCGTTCACGCGGTGGAGAATGTCTCGTTCGATCTCTGGCCGGGAGAAACGCTCGCGCTGGTCGGGGAATCGGGCTGCGGTAAATCGACCACGGGTCGGTCGATTATTCGTCTCAACGATGCCGTCAGCGGTGACATTCAGCTGCTGGGAAAAAATATCCTGACGGCGGATAAGCGTGAGCTGACGGATTCGCGGCGACAGATTCAGATGGTATTTCAGGATCCGTATGAAAGCCTGAATCCGCGCATGCGGATAGGAGAAGCCATCGCCGAGCCGATGCTGTTGCACGGTCTGGCGACCCGACAGAATGTGAATGCGCGAGTGAGCGAACTGCTGGAACAGGTGGGATTATCCGGCGATATGGCTTCGCGTTTCCCGCATCAGTTCTCCGGCGGGCAGCGGCAGCGCGTCTGTATTGCCCGCGCGCTGGCGCTGGAGCCGAAAGTGATTATTGCCGATGAATCGGTGTCGGCGCTGGATGTGTCCGTCAAGGCGCAGGTCATCAACCTGATGCTGGATCTCCAGCAGAAGCTGGGGCTCTCATTCCTGTTTATCTCGCACGATATGGCCGTTGTCGAACGAATCAGCCACCGCGTAGCGGTGATGTATCTCGGTGAAATCGTGGAGATCGGGCCACGTTCGGCGATCTTCGACAATCCGCAGCATGACTATACCCGGCGTCTGATTTCCGCGGTGCCCGTGCCGGATCCTGACACCCGCCCGGTGCGCAATATCACCAATGATGAACTGCGCAGTCCGGTACGCGCCCCTGATTTCCATCCTCCCGCACGCCGCTATAAGCAAGTCGGAGAGGGGCATTTCGTTCTGGAGTGAACGAATTGCGCTTACTGAAAATCCAGAACGACTTAATTACAAAGTAAGCGCGATACGCTTACCATCAGGCAAGGTCACATCTAGCGTAAGCTTGCCGCCTAGGGCAGTGACATAGCGTTTCAGCGTTGACAGTTTTGGGTCATTTTCGACCTTCTCCATCTTAACAATAGATGGCTGCTTGACGCCCAATGCTAACGCAAGCTGAGTCTGCGACATGTTCAGCTCCTCGCGTAGTTTCGCTAAAGTGATTTCCTGACGGATCTCAGCCGTGCGCGCTTCAATGCGGGCGCGGCTCTCCGGTGAACGTTTAGCCATCATTTCTTTAAGCGTCGCCATCTTCTTTTACCTCCGGTGATATCAGATGCGATGCAAACTCAGCGTCTGCGATCTTAATCATACGTTCGTAGAACAATTTTTCATCTTCGCCTTTCTTATCTCCCGCACATAAAACAATCGCTTTACGTGTCCGGTCAAACGCGAAGAATGTTCGGAATGGGTGGCCGCCAACCTGAACTCGAAGCTCCTTCATATTTTTGTATTTTGAGCCTTTAATCTGATCAACTTGTGGTCGCCCTAGCTGTGGGCCATCCTCTTCGAGTATAACGAGGTGTGCCAAAACCTCTTCCTGTACCGTTTCGGTTTGCTCATCAAACCATGTATCAAATAGCGCCCGTGTGACTATTTCCCATGCCAATCTGTAAACCTCCATGTCCTACACGCCGTAAATACATTATAACCCACAGGCTATATTAGCAAGCAATCCTTGTTAGGAATAATGGAGCCTCCTTCCACTTTCGCTCGATCCAATCCCTCTGGATGTTGAAATCCGGTAACGCGGGATGTTGCTAAATTGTATTGATTGTCCGTTTTGTGATCCAGATTGTAGTACAACACATATAAATGGTACTACAATCAAGCCAGAAAAAGAGGGAAGGATGCGGTTATTGTGCAACAGTTCGACGACGTCAGGCGGCATGGCGGGTAAAGTAAGTGCAGTGATATCAATCCGTTTTGTCTCGTTGAGGTGATGATGAATAAGCAAGAATTAAGCAAAACCGACCGCATCATTCTGGATATTGGCCAACAGATCGTCGGCGGGAAATATGCCCCGGGTACGCCGTTACCCGCAGAAGCTGAGCTGTGTGAAGAATTTCAGACCTCGCGCAACATCATTCGCGAAGTGTTCAGAGCGCTGATGGCGAAAAGGCTGGTGGAAGTGAAACGGTATCGCGGCGCGTTTGTGGCCGCGCGTAACCAGTGGAATTACCTGGATACCGACGTTCTGCAATGGGTTCTGGCAAGCGATTACGACCCACGGCTGATCAGCGCGATGAGCGAAGTACGTAATCTGGTGGAGCCGACGATTGCCCGCTGGGCTGCCGAACGGGCGACCTCAAGCGAGCTGGCGGTAATTGAAGCGGCGCTGAATGACATGATTTCCAATCACCAGAATCGTGACGCATTTAATGAAGCGGATATTCGCTTCCATGAGGCGGTATTAGCGGCGGTGCATAACCCGGTACTACAGCAGTTGAGCGTCGCGATCAGTTCCTTGCAGCGTGCGGTGTTTGAGCGCACCTATATGCCAGACGAAGACAACATGCCACGGACATTGCGTGAGCATCAGGATCTCTACGATGCCATTCGGCATCAGGATATTGAAGCAGCAGAGCGGGCGGCGTTGACCATGATCGCCAGCTCGACCAAACGGTTAAAGGACATTACATGAGTGAAAGCTATATCGCCATTGACTGGGGGTCGACCAACCTGCGGGCGTGGCTGTATCTGGACGGCGTCTGTATCGACAGCGTGAAGTCTGAAGCGGGCGTCACGCGTTTGAACGGTCAGACACCGCAGCAGGTTTTTCAGCAGATCGTTGCGCCGTGGCAGCAGCACAACGTGCCTGTCGTGATGGCGGGCATGATTGGCAGCAATGCGGGCTGGCTTTCCGTGCCGTATCTGTCATGCCCGACTCGCCTGACGGACGTCGCCCATCGCCTGACGCGTGTGGAAGAAGCTCAGCCGCTGGTCACCTGGATCGTGCCGGGACTGAGTATTGCGAAGGACGATAACTGCAATGTGATTCGCGGTGAAGAAACCCAGCTGATTGGCGCATATAGCGAATGTCCTTCCTCTCTTTATTTAATGCCGGGAACCCACTCGAAATGGGTGCGGGCTGATGACAGCAACGTGCTGGATTTTCGCACGGTGATGACCGGTGAACTGCATCACCTGCTGATGACACAGTCGCTCATTGGTGTGGGACTGACCGAGCAGCAGCCATCCTCTACCGCTTTCCAGCAAGGGCTGGAACTGGGCTTTGCCGACGACAATATCATCCGCTGCCTGTTTGAAACCCGCGCGGCGCATGTGCTGGGGCGTCTGGAGAAAAGTGCCGTGAGCGACTGGTTATCCGGGCTGTTGATTGGCAACGAAGTCTCGCAAATGCAGCGCCACTATCAGGTGGCAGCCGGAGACAGCATTACACTCATCGGCTCCCCTGCGCTGACCACGCGCTACGAAAAAGCATTACAACAAGCTGGATTGCGCTGGCAGCAGCTGGATGGCGATCGGGCTTTTCAGGCAGGAATAAGGAGCATTGTTAATGAGCTGGAATACTAATCTTCCCTTGATTGCGATTCTGCGCGGTATCACGCCGGACGAGGTGCTGGAACATGTCGCAGCGCTGCTGGATGCCGGATTCGATGCGGTAGAGATCCCGCTGAATTCGCCGAACCCGTATGAAAGTATTCAACTGGCGGTAGAGCATTTTGGCGATCGTGCCCTGATTGGTGCTGGCACGGTACTGAAAGCCGACTATGTCGACAAATTACAGGAAATTGGTAGCAAGTTAGTGGTTACGCCCAACATTTCCCCCGAAGTGATTCGTCGGGCAGTGGGTTACGGCATGATGGTGTGCCCTGGCTGTGCTACTGCGACGGAGGTCTTCACGGCGCTGGATGCGGGTGCGCAATCGCTGAAAATTTTCCCGTCATCCGCGTTTGGGCCTGACTACATCAAGGCATTGAAAGCGGTATTGCCAAAGGACGTTCCCGTCTTTGCCGTCGGTGGCGTCACGCCTGAAAACCTGAAGGATTACCTTAGTGCGGGCTGCATCGGTGCCGGGTTAGGCAGCGATCTGTATCGAGCCGGTCAGTCGGTTGACGTTACCGCGCAAAAAGCACATGCATTTGTTAACGCCTATAAGGACGCTGTTCAATGAAAATTACCAAAATCACCACGTACCGGCTGCCGCCACGCTGGATGTTCCTGAAGATTGAAACCGATGAAGGCATTGTCGGCTGGGGCGAACCAGTGATCGAAGGTCGTGCACGTACGGTTGAAGCTGCCGTTCACGAGCTGTCTGACTATCTGATTGGGCAAGATCCGGCACGCATCAACGATATCTGGCAGGTGCTTTACCGCGCGGGCTTCTACCGCGGCGGCCCGATTCTGATGAGCGCCATCGCGGGTATCGATCAGGCATTGTGGGACATCAAAGGCAAGGCGCTGGGTGTACCGGTTTATCAGTTACTGGGTGGACTGGTGCGCGATAAGATCAAAGCCTACAGCTGGGTGGGCGGCGATCGTCCTTCCGAAGTGATCGCAGGCATCAAGAAGCTGACCGACATTGGCTTCGATACCTTCAAGCTGAACGGCTGTGAAGAGATGGGCATCATTGATAACTCGCGCAAAGTGGATGCGGCGGTGGCCGTGGTCGCGGAAATTCGCGAAGCCTTTGGTAACAGCATCGAGTTCGGTCTGGATTTCCACGGTCGTGTGGATGCGCCGATGGCGAAAATCCTGATCAAAGAGCTGGAGCCGTACCGTCCGCTGTTTATTGAAGAACCCGTGCTGGCTGAACAGGCGGAATACTATCCTCGTCTGGCAGCGCAAACCCACCTGCCGATTGCGGCGGGCGAGCGTATGTTCTCACGCTTTGATTTCAAACGCGTGCTGGCAGACGGCGGACTGGCTATTATTCAGCCTGACCTGTCTCACGCAGGCGGTATTACCGAGTGCTTTAAAATTGCTGCCATGGCGGAAGCCTATGATGTCGCGCTGGCACCACACTGCCCATTAGGTCCAATTGCACTGGCTTCCTGTTTGCACCTCGACTTTGTGGCACGTAATGCCGTATTGCAGGAGCAAAGTATGGGCATCCATTATAATAAAGGTGCCGAGCTGTTGGATTACGTCATTAATAAAGAAGACTTTGCCATGACCGACGGCCATTTCTATCCGTTGAATAAGCCTGGCCTCGGTGTGGAAATTAATGAAGAACTGGTTATTGAACGTAGTAAAAATGCGCCAGACTGGCGTAACCCGGTGTGGCGTTATCCTGATGGTGCCGTCGCCGAGTGGTAACACCCGTCATTCGCGTTGGCTTGCCTGCAACTCGAATTATTTTAGGGTATAACGAAAACAATAGGTTAGGTGTTGAATAACGAGTAATACATAACGCATTTCCCCGGCACGACGGAATAGAGCAATCATGGATTATCACGAAATACATTATTTCGTGAGGGATTACTGTTTTATTTTATTAGCGTCGGGGAAAGTAATCTTCCATTTATCATGAGTACGCCACCACCGGGATTATTAAAAATAAAACGCCATTATAAATAGGGAAATATAGTGAGCGTGCGCGGTTATTTATTTCATTAGAAAAAATAAAGTATACCAACTGCTGGTGTTGTTGAACGTTCAAAAATAGCGGGCGATAAATATCGCAGCCCGTTTAATAAATAACAGGAACATAAGATGGATATGACATTAACTACCCGTCCTACAAAACGGCGTTATTTCACCTTGCTGATGATTTTTATTACGGTCGTCATCTGCTATGTGGATCGCGCCAACCTGGCTGTGGCGTCGGCACATATTCAGGAAGAGTTCGGCATTACAAAAACACAAATGGGCTATATCTTTTCTGCGTTTGCCTGGACCTATACGTTATGCCAAATACCCGGCGGCTGGTTCCTTGACCGCGTCGGTTCAAAGGTCACCTATTTTATCGCCATCATGGGGTGGTCGATTGCCACGTTGCTGCAAGGTTTCGCCACGGGTCTGGCGTCATTGATTGGTTTGCGTGCGGTGACCGGGCTGTTTGAAGCGCCTGCGTTTCCGACGAATAACCGCATGGTGACCAGTTGGTTCCCTGAGCAAGAACGTGCTTCTGCCGTTGGATTCTATACGTCAGGGCAGTTTGTTGGTCTGGCATTTCTTACGCCATTGCTCATCTGGTTGCAGGAAATCCTGAGCTGGCACTGGGTGTTCATTGTTACCGGCGGCGTCGGCATTGTCTGGGCAATTATCTGGCACTTTGTTTATCAGCCACCGAAGAAAAGCAAAGGGATCAATCAGGCTGAGCTGGATTACATTGCTGAAGGCGGCGGTATCGTTGATGGTGATGCCCCGACTGAGAAAAAAGCGCGTACGCCATTAACGGCAGCCGACTGGAAACTGGTGTTTAACCGCAAGCTGGTCGGCGTGTATATCGGGCAGTTTGCTGTGACCTCTACGCTGTGGTTCTTCCTGACGTGGTTCCCGAACTACCTGACGCAGGAAAAACAAATTAGTGCACTGACGGCAGGCTTTATGACGACGGTACCTTTCCTGGCGGCATTCGTTGGCGTACTGCTGTCTGGGTTTGTGGCGGACCGTCTGGTACGTAGCGGAAAATCGATTGGTCTGGCGCGTAAAACGCCGATTATCTGTGGGCTGCTAATTTCAACCTGCATAATGGGGGCGAACTACACCAACGATCCGGTATGGATTATGGTGTTGATGGCGCTGGCATTCTTTGGCAATGGCTTTGCTTCCATTACCTGGTCGCTGGTGTCGTCGCTGGCACCGATTCGCCTGATTGGTCTGACGGGCGGGGTATTCAACTTTGTCGGCGGTCTGGGCGGTATCACTGTGCCATTGATTATTGGCTATCTGGCGCAGGATTATGGTTTTGCTCCGGCGCTGACCTATATTGCTGGCGTAGCGCTGGTCGGCGCACTGTCTTACATCTTACTGGTGGGTGAAGTGAAGCGTGTAGGCTAACGCTCGTTACTCGCGTGCGGTAGGTTCTGGAAAAACCATAAAAAACGGACTTTCCTCTTGGTTGAGGAAAGTCCGTTTAATTTTTTGACTGTTTATCAGCAGCCATTATTTGTAGATAACGGCGACGCCGCGCAGTTGGTTGTCACCCGTTGCAGACGTAATGGTGAAGGCGCTGGCACCGGCTTTTTCTGCTTTCTGAGCCAGCTGTGCTTGCAGTGAATCCAGGCTGTGTGCGGTAGCACTAACGACACCCACTTTTTCCAGGCTCTGAGCCTGTTGTGAAGAGACCTGATCGGCAGCGAAAGTACCAAAAGACAGGGCAGACAGTACGGCAGCAGCGGCGAAGAGTTTTACGTTTTTCATGTGATGTATCCTATTCAATGTTGTTTGGAGTGAAAGGTCATTTCCTTTCGATGAAGAGGATATTACGCCGATGCAGGTAGAAGGGAAAACGGAGTGTTTTGAGAATATCTGTCAATATTTTTGATGTTAAATCTGGCGATAAGATGCACAGTCTCGATCGCCAGAATGAAGGCTATATTGCCGCCTGCTGAGGCAACGGCGGTGAGGTGGGTGCCAGCACACGTTCCAGCACGCGGGCTTCCAGTTCCGCCAGCTTAGCCGATCCACGACGTCGTGGTCGTGGCAAATCAACCGTGATGTCCAGTCCTACGCGGCCTTCTTCGATCAGAATAACCCGGTCGGCCAGCGCAATAGCTTCGGAGACATCGTGCGTCACCAGCAGTACGGTGAACCCGTGTTGGAGCCACAGATTTTCGATCAGGCTTTGCATCTCGATGCGGGTCAAGGCATCCAGCGCCCCCAGCGGTTCATCCAACAGCAGCAAACGTGGATGGTGAATGAGCGCGCGTGCCAGCGCGACGCGCTGTTTCTGACCACCGGACAGCGCGGCTGGCCAGTCATTCGCGCGATCTGCCAGCCCGACGGAGGATAGCGCCTCCTGCGCTTTTTCACGCCAGTTGCCGTGCAGTCCCAGCGCGACATTATCGATCACCTTTCTCCACGGTAGCAGCCGTGCTTCCTGAAACATCAGTCGTGTGTCGTCTTTCGCACTGCTGAGCGGCGCGGTGCCGGTCAGCAGCTCACCGCTGCTGGCTGCTTCCAAACCCGCGAGCAGGCGAAGCAGGGTGCTTTTACCGCAGCCGCTGCGACCGACGATGGCAACAAATTGCCCGGACGGAATGCGTAGTTGCACATCATTCAGTACGGTGCGGTGGCCGTAGTGCTTGGTGATAGCATCCAGAGCCAGCGGCGTCCCCTTGGTGAGCGGCGACGGTGAATGCGCGTGCGTTGCAGAATCGGTAAAAGCGGTCATGATGCGTCCCCCGATGAGGTTTGATAAGCCGGATTCCAGCGCAGCCAAATGCGCTCCAGCCCTTGAGCGCTGACATCGGCCAGCTTGCCGAGCAGCGCGTAAAGAATGATGGCGACCACGACCACGTCCGTTTGCAGGAACTCACGGGCGTTCATGGCGAGGTAGCCGATGCCGGAGTTGGCAGAGATAGTTTCCGCGACGATCAGCGTCAGCCACATAAAGCCCAGCGCAAAGCGGATGCCGACCATGATGGACGGCAGCGCGCCGGGCAACACCACCTGAGAGAATAGGCTCAAGCCGGACAGTCCATAGCTGCGCGCCATCTCCAGCAGGCCGCGATCGATGTTTTTAATGCCGTGATAGGTGTTGAGATAAATCGGGAACAGCGTGCCCAGCGCCACCAGAAAGATCTTGGCCGCTTCATCAATGCCGAACCACAGAATGACCAGCGGGATCAGCGCCAGATGGGGAACGTTGCGGATCATCTGCACGGAACTGTCCAGCAGACGCTCGCCCCAGCGTGACAGCCCGGTGATAAAGCCAAGCACCAATCCGATGCTGCCGCCGATAGCAAACCCGATCAGGGCGCGCCAACCGCTGATCGCCAGATGCTGCCACAGTTCGCCGCTAGAGATGAGCGACCAGCCTGCGGTAATCACCGAACTGGGCGCAGGCAGAATCCGGTTAGATAGCCAACCGAACTCGACGGATACCTGCCACGCAACCAGCAGCGTTACGGGGAGCAGGAAAGGTGCAAAGCGCTGTGCCAGTGAAGAGAGCGTTCTTGCCATGATCGATTCCTCAGCTTTGCGAGACTTTACGCGGCACATAGCGGTTAGCAATCAGCTCTCCCGCGGTGTTCACCGTATGCAGCGGCGTAGGTTGCTGCGCCAGATCGAGGTGCGGGAACAGCAGTTCACCCACGCGATACGCCTCTTCCAGATGTGGATAGCCGGACAGAATAAAGGTATCAATGCCAAGATCGGCGTATTCCTGAATGCGCTCGGCCACCGTCGGGCCATCGCCAACCAGCGCCGTGCCCGCACCGCCGCGTACCAGACCAATGCCCGCCCACAGATTCGGGCTGATCTCCAGCTTGTCCTTTTTGCCGCCGTGCAGGGCGGCCATGCGCTGCTGACCGACGGAGTCGAAACGCGCCAGCGCCGCCTGTGCATCGGCGATGGTTTTTTCATCCAGATGAGAAATCAGCCGATCGGCGGCCTGCCAGGCTTCCTCGGTGGTTTCCCGCACGATGACGTGCAGGCGAATACCGAAGCGAACCTCACGCCCCTGTGCCGCCGCTTTGGCGCGGACTTCCTCCAGCTTTTCTTTAACCTGCTCAGGCGGTTCGCCCCACGTCAGGTAGAGATCGACCTGTTCTGCCGCCAGATTCTGTGCCGCATCGGAAGAGCCACCAAAGTAGAGCGGTGGACGCGGCTGCTGCACGGGCGGGTAAAGCAGTTTGGCGTCTTTGACCTGAATGTGTTTCCCTGCGAAATCGACGGTTTCGCCTTCCAGCAGCCTGCGCCAGATGTGGGTAAATTCCGCCGAGGCTTCGTAGCGCTCTTCGTGGCTGAGGAACAGCCCTTCGGCGGCCAGTTCTTCCGGGTCGCCGCCGGTCACCAGATTGAACAGCGCGCGTCCGTTAGACAGCCTGTCCAGCGTGGCGGCCTGACGTGCGGCGATGGTAGGGGAAATCACGCCGGGGCGTAGGGCGACGAGAAATTTCAGCCGCTGCGTCACCGGAATGAGCGATGCCGCAACCAGCCAGGAATCCTCGCAGGAGCGGCCCGTCGGCAGCAGCACGCCGCCAAATCCTTGCCGCTCGGCGGCTTGCGCCACCTGTTGCAGATAGCTGTGGTCAACATGACGTGCGCCCTCGGTGCTACCAAGATAGCGACCGTCTCCGTGGGTGGGCAGAAACCAGAATACGTTAAGACTCATGGTGTGAACTCCTTGAACAGTCTTGTTTGGGTAAACAAAAGGTGTGTGACAGACGAATTAGTTCGCCTGAGGACGCCAGACGCGCTCTGCGATATTGACCTTCACCGGCACCAGACGATTTTCATAAAACAGGTCGGCCGTGGATTGCTGGGCCTTGATCGTGGCGGCATCCAGCGGTTCGACGGTAGTCGGTGGACGATGGTCGAGCGCCGTTTCAATCACTTTTTCCGGCAGCCCTACCGCGTTTGCCAGCAGCGTGACGCTTTGCGCCCGGTCGCTGATTGTTAAGGCATCCGCTTTGGTCAGCACGTCCAGAACCTGACGAATAAAGGTGCCGTGCGCCTCAGCGTAAGGGCGGCCAGCCAGATAGAAGGAACCGGTTTTCTCCAGCCCGCTACTGTCGATCAGCACGCGAACGCCGCCTTCCAGCAGCGCGGCGGAATAGTAGGGATCCCAGATTGCCCATGCATCGACGTTGCCTTGCTGGAAGGCCGCGCGGGCGTCAGCCGGGGTCAGGTAGGTCGGTTTGATATCGGTGAATTTCAGCCCGTCGCGTTGCAGTGCTCGCAACAGCGTGTTGTGTGCGCTGGAGCCTTTCTGGAAGGCGACTTTGCGGCCTTTTAAGTCAGCAACGGTTTTCACCGGGCTGTCTTCCCGCACCAAAATCACTTCGGCCTGAGGCTTAGGCGGTTCCACGCCGACATACAGCAGGTCAGCGCCAGCGGCCTGCGCAAAAATAGGGGGGATATCACCGGTGCCGCCCAGATCGATGCTGCCCACATTGAGCGCTTCCAGCATCTGCGGGCCGGCGGGGAATTCAACCCAGCTGATTTTGGTGTTGGGGAACTGTTTTTCCAGCAACTGGTGTGATTTTGCCAGCACCAGACTGACCGAACCTTTCTGATAGCCAACGCGCAGCTGCGTTGGCACGCTGTCCTGTGCATCGGCGGCGGATACGAGCAGCAGGGCGCTGGCGGCCAGAATAGCGGGGAGCCGGCGTAGCCGCGCTGTCAGGTTGCTCCACAATGGCGCGTTTTCTCCACGTCCTTCCGTGACCGATTTTTTCATCATCAATGACATGCTTATGACCCCTCCCTTATAACTAAAAATTAAAATACAGCGAGAAAATGCAACATCAGGTGATAAACATAGCAGGGGGAGGACGGGCTTTTTAAATCTCAATTTGTCGTTTTTATAGTCAAAAGTAGAAAATGCCTGAAATCAGCACACTTAGCGTAATAAGCGCGGCAATAGTGAGTTTTACCCGTCCTTCACGTCTGAAACACGTTTTCCATGACCTGCCTCACATTGTTTCCCGCAATGTCTATCATTTCGTGAACCTATTCTCATATATTGATTTTTTTCATGGAAAACGGTTTCCGTTGTGTTTCCATGATGATGTTTCCAATGGACGTGTTTATTCACGATGCTTTTATTGATGACGTTTTTTTATTCGTAACGCTTTTTATTCATAACGTAATACGACGGGGTATTGAAAATGAAAAGGATCATGCTTTGTTGTTCCGCTGGGATGTCTACCAGCCTTTTGATGAGAAAGATGAAGGAGGCGGCCAGCGCACGTAGTCTGGACGTCGAGATTGCCGCCTACGCCGCCCATGAATTTGATGAGCAGGTCGGGAAGTATGACGTTGTGCTGCTGGGGCCACAGGTGAAATATATGCTGGCGTCCTTTCAGGAGAAAGCCGAGGGAAAAGGCGTGCCCGTGGCAGCGATAGATATGATGGATTACGGTATGCAGCGCGGTGACAACGTGCTGGATTTTGCCTTTTCACTGATCGAAAAATCAGGACAACCGCTATGAGTGGCCTCTATCAGTCGATGGTTAATATCATCGAGCAAAAAATTACCCCGCTGGCTGGTGTGGTGGGACAACAGCGCCACATCATCGCGATTCGTGATGGGTTTATCGCCGCGCTGCCTTTCATGATCATCGGTTCATTTATGCTGGTGTTCATCTTCCCGCCGTTTGCACCGGATACCACGCTGGGATTTGCCCGCGCGTGGCTCGATTTCTCCGTTGCTTATCGTGAACAACTGATGCTGCCGTACTACCTCAGTATGGGGGTCATGACCTTCTTTATCTCGGTGGGGATTGGAGCCAGCCTTGGCAAGCACTACAAGCTGGATCCGATCATGACCGGCCTGCTGGCGCTGATGGCATTCTTGCTGGTGGCTGCGCCTTATCAGGATAAACAAATTTCCACCCAGTACTTCTCTGGGGAAGGGATTTTTACCGCGATTCTGACCGCGATTTATGCGGGTGAAGTGTATGCCTGGCTGAAGAAACGCAACATCACGATTCGCCTGCCGAAAGAGGTGCCGACTGGCGTGGCGCGTTCGTTTGAAATTCTTATTCCCGTACTGGTCATCGTCGCGACGCTGCATCCGTTTAACCTGTTCATCCAGTCTGCGACCGGCATGATTATCCCTGAAGCCATCATGCACCTGTTGGCACCGCTGATTTCGGCGTCGGATTCGCTGCCTGCGATTCTGATTTCGGTATTTATTTGCCAGATTCTGTGGTTTGCCGGGATTCACGGCGCGCTGATCGTCACCGGGATTATGAACCCGTTCTGGATGACCAATCTGGCGCTGAATCAGGCTGCGCTTTCGGCCGGTGCGCCGCTACCGCATATTTATTTGCAGGGATTCTGGGATCACTACCTGCTGATCGGTGGGGTCGGTTCCACGTTGCCGCTGGCCTTTTTGTTACTGCGTAGCCGCGCGATTCACCTGCGCACCATTGGCCGCATGGGCGTGGTGCCGAGCTTCTTCAACATCAATGAACCGATTCTGTTTGGTGCGCCTATCATCATGAATCCGCTGCTGTTCCTGCCGTTTATATTCGTGCCGATGGTCAATGCCGTCATTGCCTATACGGCGACGAAGCTCGGCTGGATTGCGCAGGTCGTTTCCCTGACGCCGTGGACGACGCCTGCGCCGATTGGGGCATCATGGGCGGCGAACTGGGCATTCAGCCCAGTGATCATGTGTCTGCTCTGCATGGTGATGTCGGCCGCGATGTATTACCCGTTCCTGAAAGTCTATGAGCGCACGCTGCTTAAACAGGAGCAGGAGAAACAACAGCAGGCCGCGGGCGAAGCCAGCGCCAGCGCATAAACACGAGTGAAGCAGAGAGGAACGTATGCACGATCATCTTCAGAACGATTTTCGCTTTCCCGCGAATTTTTGGTGGGGTAGCGCCAGTTCGGCACCGCAAACGGAAGGCGAAAGCCTCAACTATGGTAAAAGCGCCACCGTGTGGGACGAATGGTTTGCCACGCAGCCCGGCCGTTTTCATCAGCAGGTTGGGCCGGCAGAGACTTCCACGTTTTATCAGCACTGGCGTGAAGATATCGCGCTGCTGAAGACGCTGAATCACAACACGTTCCGCACGTCGATCTCGTGGGCGCGGCTGATTCCCGATGGCGTCGGTGAACCGAATCCGCAGGCGGTCGCGTTTTATAATCAGGTCATTGATGAAATGCTGGCGCAGGGCATCACGCCGTTTATCAATCTGTTCCATTTTGATATGCCGATGGTGATGCAGCGGCTGGGCGGTTGGGAAAATCGGGCGGTGGTGGTGGCCTATGCGGGCTATGCGGCGACCTGCTTCCGCCTGTTTGGCGACAGGGTAAAACACTGGTTTACGTTCAATGAGCCGGTGGTGCCGGTGGAAGGCGGGTATCTGTATGATTTCCACTACCCGAACGTGGTGGATTTCAAGCGTGCTGCGACAGTGGCGTACCATACGATGCTGGCGCATTCGCTGGCGGTGAAGGCATATCGCGAGCAGTCTCAGGGTGGGGAAATTGGCATTATCCTCAATCTGACGCCTTCCTACCCGCGTTCCCAGCATCCGGCCGATGTTAAAGCCGCTAACATCGCCGATCTGATGTTTAACCGCAGCTTCCTCGATCCTGCATTGAGGGGCGAATATCCGCAGGAACTGGTCGATCTGCTGCATCGATACGGTCAACTGCCGCATTGCCAGCCTGACGATCGTGCGCTGCTGGCCGATGGGATTGTCGATCTGCTGGGGATTAACTACTACCAGCCGCGCCGTATTCAGTGCCGCGACAGTCTGGTTAACCCTGATAGTCCGTTTATGCCTGAGTGGTTCTTCTCCAGCTATGAGATGCCAGGGCGAAAAATGAATCCCTATCGCGGCTGGGAAATTTACGAACCGGGCATCTATGACATTCTGACCAACCTACGAGTGAATTATGGCAATCCGCGCTGCTTTATTTCGGAAAATGGCATGGGTGTTGAGAACGAACAGCGTTTCGACGCTAACGGCCAGATTCAGGATGATTACCGCATCGATTTTGTCCGTGAGCACCTGAAGTATGTACACAAAGGGATCGCAGAAGGCAGCAACTGCCTCGGCTACCATATGTGGACGTTTATCGATAACTGGTCGTGGTCGAATGCCTACAAGAATCGCTATGGCTTTGTGCAACTGGATTTGGCGACGCAAAAGCGCACGGTGAAGAAAAGCGGGGAATGGTTCGCGGCGACAGCGGCCGAGAATGGCTTTCAAGGTTCAACATTGTAAGTCCTTATCCACGTCGGTGTGGCACTCTGCCACACCACATTCACCACCCTTCTTGCTTTCCCACGAACCCCTTTCGCATAAATAAAAAAACCGGCTTGCCCTGATGAGGAGGCAAGCCGGAAAGAGGGTAATACGTGATGCTTACAGGATGGCTAACTGGGATAAAAACTCAGGGTAAACAACAATTAGTTGAAGATTACCGCAGAGCCACGCAGCTGATCGTTACCGGTCGCAGACGTGATGGTATAAGCTTTAGCGCCTGCTTTTTCTGCTTTCGCCGCGAGCTGAGCCTGTAGTGAGCTGAGGTCTTGAGCGGTAGCGGTAACGACGCCTGCTTTTTCCAGATTCTGTGTCTGTGAAGGCGCAACATATTCAGCAGCAGAAGCACCGAAAGTCATGGTAGCGAGAACAACAGCAGCGGCGATGGTTTTTACGTTTTTCATGGTGTCTTATCCTTTTCTGATTTGATAGGTGAAAGGGGGCTGCCCTTTCGATATGAAGAATGTTACGCCGATGCTAATAAATTAAAAAACGGATGTTATTGAGGTAGTCTTTCTATTTTTTTGAATGATATTTATCGATGTTGTTTGTTTTTTTTAAATTAAAAACAATAAGTTATACATAAAGCTGAAATTGATTTACAAAAAATTGACTGATATTGAATAAGTGGGGTGATGTCTTGTCTGTTGAGGTTCAACTAACGTTTAATGCTGCTGGTCATCAACTTACCAATATTAATTGCTGGTCATGTGATGGGAATTGGCTGGTCTATGACATAAGACCCTATGGATCTTCATTCACAGGGCTGACCATTGAGCGCATACACCTGAAAAGCCGGGAAACCGAGGTGATTTATCGGGCGACGGCGGGGGCGCACGTGGGCGTGGTGACCTGTAGCCCGCAGGAACCGCTGCGCTATGTCTTTATCCACGGGCCAGAAAACCCAGATGGCGGGTGGCAGTATGATTTTCACCATCGGCGTGGAACGATAGTGGCGGATCGCCAGCGCGATGAGGCCATCACGCTCGATGCTTTCTCCATTACGCCGCCTTATCAGGCCGGTGCGCTGCGCGGCGGTACGCATGTCCATGTCTTCAGCCCGGATGCCAGCCGCCTGAGCTTTACCTATAACGACCATGTGCTGCATGAGCGCGATCCAGCATTGAATTTGCGCAACGTGGGCGTGGCCGTGCCGCTACAGGCCGTCACCGTTGAAAAACACCATCCGCGTGAATATGACGGTAGCCACTATTGTGTGTTGGTTAGCAGAACGACGCCTCAGCCGCAGCCCGGCAGCGATGAGATCAATCGCGCCTATGAAGAAGGTTGGGTAGGAGCGGCGGGCTATATCAGACAGGATGGTTCGCGGCAGCGCTGGGCGCTGGCGTTTATCGGTGATACGCGTGCGGCGGACGGGGCAACGGTGCCTGAGATTTTTATTGTCGACTTGCCGGATGCGCTGGAAGAGTACGCCAAAGCGGGTGATGCGCCACTGGCGGGGACGTCAACGTCAATGCCTGCGCCGCCAGCAGGCGTGCAGCAGCGGCGTTTAACGTTTACGCACTCGCGTCGTTATCCTGGTCTGGTGAACCAGCCGCGCCACTGGCTGCGAGCCTCGCCCGACGGCAGTGAGATTGCTTTCCTGATGCGGGATGAGGCAGGCGTGGTGCAGCTGTGGACGCTTTCCCCGAACGGCGGTGAGCCAAGACAGGTAACGCGCACGGAACACGGCGTACAGTCGGCCTTTAACTGGCACCCGGATGGACATTCTCTGGCGTTTGTGTCTGACAACAGCATCATGCTGTGTGAGGCGAAAAGCGGTGAGCTTGTTCGGCTAACGGCGCGGACGGACAGCGCACCGAGTGCGGATGCCGTGGTCTTTTCCCCTGATGGGAAACACATTGCGTATATGCGAGAGATTGACGGCTTTAATCAGCTTTTTGTTGTGGCGACGGCATAACCTGCACACGCTGATTCAAGGTGAATGCAGGGCTATCAAAGCTGATTATGAGGCATGGTGGCAAGCTGTGAGCTGGCGGTCTGATTTTGCTCTTCGCTGTGTGAAATACGTTCGCGCGTCGACAGTTTGTTCTTATCGCTGCCTGCACGATAGTAGTCGTAGGGCAGCAGTAGGGTGTCGGCTACTGCCGAGAACGGCAGGTCGATAGCGACCAGCGGCATCATCGCCCAACTGGTGTCGTCGTCGCGCAGCATATCCACACCGGCGCGCGTGCCGGAATAGTATCCCTGATCGCCTCCGGTATGCGTCATCACGCTGGAGCAACCGCTGGTTGCCACCGCGCCGCTGCCGGTGATGATGAAAGAGAACAACGCACTTTTCAGTAAGGTCATATTATCTGTCCATTAAGAACCTGCTGCCAGAGTGGGTTCCAGAGCCTGCCTATCTTGAGTGTATGTGATAACGCCCGCAGTGTGAGTGAATATTGCATGAAACCCAGCGATTTTTCCTTTTTGCCTCTTGAAAGTCTGAGGGGGGTCACCATATTGATAATAAGCCGGAAGAAAACGATACGCCGTCAGGGTATCTGTCCCGGCTGTGAGCCTGTCCCTAGGGAAGGTAAAAAATAAATCCTCGCTGCATGTTTAGGAGGCTGTTTTATGCGTAACCCCGATTTTTCCCCACTGTACCGTTCCGCTATTGGTTTTGATCGCCTGTTTAATCTCTTAGAAACCGGGCAGACCCAGAGTAACGGCGGCTACCCTCCCTACAACGTCGAACTGGTTGACGAGAACCAATACCGCATTGCGATTGCCGTAGCTGGCTTCGCGGAGCAGGAACTGGACATCACCGCGCACGACAACGTATTGATTGTAAAAGGTGCCCACGCCGGTGAACAGGTGGCTCGTAACTACCTGTACCAGGGGATTGCCGAGCGCAACTTCGAGCGTAAATTCCAGCTGGCCGAACATATTCAGGTAAAAGGTGCCAATCTGGAAAACGGGCTGCTGTACGTCGATCTCGAACGTATCGTGCCGGAAGCGATGAAGCCGCGTCGGATTGAAATCAAGTAAACCAACATCACGTTATTTGCACGAATCGCGCATTGCCTGAAACGGCAGTGCGGTGAATGAATGCTTCGTCTGCCGAATGGGGACGACGCCAGCTATAGAACTGTGGCTGGCATAGGGCATGCCCGTATGGGCACGATTAATCTCGCTTCTTAGAAGGAGTCATATTATGCGTAACTACGATTTATCACCTTTACTGCGTCAGTGGATCGGTTTTGACAAATTAGCCAGCTCAATGCAGGGCGGTCAGGAACCGATTGATTTTCCTCCGTATAATATCGAGAAGAAAGACGACAACCACTACCGCATCACGCTCGCGCTGGCAGGGTTCCGGCAGAGCGATCTGGATATCGAAGTAGAAGGCCCGCGCCTGACCGTGAAAGGCAGCCCGGCACCGTCCCAGAAAGCCGTGGAATATCTGCATCAGGGGCTGGTGTTTAAGCCTTTCACGCTAAGCTTCACGCTGGCCGAGCATCTGCATGTGTCCGATGCCCATTTTGAAAATGGCCTGCTGCATATCGATCTGGTGCGTGACGTGCCGGAAGCCTTGCAGCCTCAGCGTATCGCCATCAATAGTGACCGTCCGGCATTGAACCAGCAGCCTGCTGAAGATGCCTCATAACGCGATATCCGCATTATTTGTTTGATGATTTCCCGCGCTCGTATCATTACGGGCGCGGTTTTGTGTTGCCCGCCACGTTTCCTTTTCCAGCACTCTGCCAGAATCAAAATATACTCATTATAGAGTATAGCGTCAGTGGCATTTCCCAATAAAAACGTCCGCAAAGGATACGGGTATGAGTGATATCGCACTTACCGTGAGTATGCTGGCGCTGGTTGCGGTTCTGGGGTTATGGATCGGCAACTGGCGGATTTATGGCGTCGGTTTAGGGATTGGCGGGGTCCTGTTCGGTGGGATCATCGTCGGGCATGTTGCCCATCAGTACCAGATTCAACTGAATGATGACATGTTGCACGTCATTCAGGAGTTCGGGCTGATCTTGTTTGTCTATACCATTGGCATTCAGGTCGGGCCGGGTTTCTTTTCCTCTCTGCGGGTATCTGGCCTGCGCCTCAATGCGTTTGCTTTGCTGACGGTGTTCCTCGGCTGCGTGGTGACTGTCCTGCTGCACAAACTGCTTAATATTCCTTTGCCCATTATCCTCGGTATTTTCTCCGGTGCGGTGACCAACACGCCGTCGCTGGGTGCGGGTCAGCAGATTCTGACCGATCTCGGGTCGAGTTCCGCATTGGTGAACCAGATGGGGACGGGCTACGCCATGGCGTATCCGCTGGGGATCTGTGGCATTTTGCTGGTGATGTGGCTAATGCGCGTGCTGTTCCGTGTCGCGGTGGAGAACGAGGCTAAGCAGTTTGAAGCCAGCAACGGTCTGCATCATGAGCAACTGCACACCATGAATGTGTCGGTGACGAATAGCAATCTGCAAGGATTGGCGATTCAGGCTGTGCCGATTCTGAACCGCGACACCATCGTCTGCTCCCGCCTGAAACGCGGTGATGAACTGATGGTGCCGTCGCCGCAGACGCTTATCCAACTGGGCGATTATCTGCATCTGGTTGGGGCGAAAAACGATCTGGAGCAGGCGCGTCTGGTCATTGGTAATGAAGTGGAGGCATCGCTCTCAACGCGTGGCACGGATCTGCACGTTGAGCGCGTGGTGGTGACGAATGAGAAGGTATTGGGACGCAAGATTCGCGAGCTCAATCTGAAGCAAAACTACGATGTCGTGATTTCGCGCCTGAACCGTGCGGGCGTCGAGCTGGTTGCCAGCAATCAGGCTAGCCTGCAATTTGGCGACATTCTGAATCTGGTCGGGCGAAAAGCGGCGATCGATGCCGTCGCGGATATCGTGGGAAACGCGCAGCAAAAACTCCAGCAGGTACAGATGCTGCCCGTCTTTATCGGAATCGGGCTGGGCGTACTGCTGGGTTCGGTACCGCTGATGATTCCCGGCTTTCCCGTCGCGCTGCGGCTCGGTCTGGCGGGTGGGCCGCTGGTGGTGGCGCTGGTGCTGGGGCGCATCGGCGGGATCGGTAAACTTCACTGGTTTATGCCACCCAGTGCAAACCTGGCGCTGCGCGAACTCGGCATTGTGCTGTTCTTATCGGTCGTAGGGCTGAAATCTGGCGGCGACTTCGTCGATACGTTATTGAACGGCGATGGTGTGTGGTGGATTGGCTATGGCGCGTTGATTACGATTGTGCCGCTGCTGCTTGTCGGCGTACTGGCGCGGACGCTGGGTAAGATGAACTACCTGACGCTGTGCGGCATGTTGGCGGGCTCCATGACCGATCCGCCTGCGCTGGCGTTTGCCAATGGGCTACACCCGACCAGCGGTGCGGCGGCGCTGTCTTATGCGACGGTTTATCCGCTGGCGATGTTTCTGCGCATTATGTCACCGCAGCTGTTAGCCGTACTTTTTCTTACCCTCTAAATGTTATCAGCTGGATAAAAAATAATATTTTCTCGCCGAATAATGGCGATTTATTTCTTTATTTTTTAATAGAGGAATACCTGAGTGAATAAATAAGGAATGGATAACTGACTGTCTGGAAAAGAATTATATTACCACTGTTAGCTATAAGGTTTTTTTATCATTGCGTTGTCGTTAACTTCGTTAATTTTATGTTCTTTAAATGTCAATTATTATTGAATCTTAAGGGTTTTTTATCAGGAAATTAAAACCACGATGGTTTCTTAAATAAATTAATGAACCACTTTAGTAACTAAAGTTACGCTATTTTATAGGCGCATTATAATACTATCTCTTCATTAATCACTTGATTTGATAAGACGAGAGAAGCACCCTGAACCCTTGTTTTCTCGTCTTTTTTTTCCGCAGATGATTCCTGTTGCGTTGTTTTCAGCAGGGTGACGAAGGAAGAATAACGAAATACCCACTCCTCCGCACGGGACATCCGTCGTGAATATCTCCTGAATAATTTGAGTGTGACTCGAAGTATGACGGGGAATACAGAATCCGTTTTAATGAAGAGTGGTGTTCTTATGTCTGCGAATAACAGCAGGTTGATAAAGCTTCTAGTTATCCTTTGTATTGCCGGTGGCTTATGGTTATTGCCGGTTCCTGACGGGGTTAAACCCGATGCCTGGCATCTGATGGCGATTTTTATTGCCACCGTTGTCGGTCTGATTCTTTCTCCTTACCCGCTTGGCGCGATGGCGATGTTCAGCCTGACCTCGGTCGCCATATTAGGGTTATTACCCATTAAAGATGTGCTGACGGGCTTTAGCGATCCCACCATTTGGATGATCGCCTGCGCCTTCTTTATCTCTCGCGGCTTTATCAAAACCGGCTTTGGCCGACGCATTGGTCTGCTGTTCATCAGCAAGCTGGGGAATAGCTCACTCGGTCTGGCGTATGGTCTGGTGTTTACCGACCTGATGTTCGCTCCGGCCATGCCTTCCACGTCTGCACGCTGCGGCGGGATCATCACTCCGCTGTTCCGGTCAATTGCCGAAGCTTATGACTCCACGCCGGAAAAAGGCACGCAGCGTCGTATTGGTGCGTTTCTGGTGCAGTCCATTTTCCAGTGTAACGCCGTGACTTCCGCGATGTTCATGACCTCCATGGCGGGTAACCCGATGGTGGCGAAGCTGGCTTCTCAGTTTGGTATTCACATCAGTTGGACGGATTGGGCGTTGGCGACACTGCTGCCGGGCTTCCTGTCTTTGGCGCTGATTCCTTACCTGATCTACCGTTTCTATCCGCCTGAACTGAAGAAAACCTCAGAAATGCGTGCAATCGCCGTCGAAAGACTGCGTGAAATGGGCAAAATGACCCGCGACGAATGGGTGGTGCTGGGTGTGTTCCTGGGTCTGGTGACCTTCTGGGTGCTGGGTTCTACGCTGAATATCGATGCAACCCTGACCGCGCTGGCGGGCCTGAGCGTGCTGTTGCTCAGCCGTGCGCTGACCTGGGACGATGTCGTCAGCGAGAAAGAAGCCTGGCATACCGTGGTGTGGTTTGCCGTACTGATGACGCTGGCTGGCCAGCTCAACAAGATGGGTCTGATTGCCTGGCTGGGCGGGTTGGCCGGTAATGCCGTGAGTGGGATGCACTGGCTGCCAATGCTGGGTCTGCTGCTGCTGGTGTACTACTACAGCCACTACCTGATGGCGAGCGCGATTGCCCACATCAGCGCCATGTATGCGATTTTTGTCTCTATCGCGCTGGCCGCCGGTGCGCCGCCGATGCTGACCGTACTGGTATTCGGTATCTTCAGTAACCTGTTTATGTCCACGACCCACTACTCCAGTGGCCCGGCACCGATTTTGTTCGGCACTGGCTACGTGCCGCTGGGAACCTGGTGGAAGATCGGTTTCTTGGTCAGTCTGGTCATCATCCCTATCTGGCTGGGTGTTGGCGGAATGTGGTGGAAACTGCTCGGTTTCTGGTAAACGCAGGTACTGCTGGCTTTCCAGATGCGAAACATTCCTGACACAAAAATGTACCGCAACGTTAAGCCTGATTTCCTTTCTTCAAGCCTACGCCCTGTCCTTGTGACGGGGCGTATGCATCACGGCACGCGAAACGCGACGAAACAGTATAAGATAACGGTGTGATGATGGTGGTTTCGGAGAGTGACATGGGCAAGAAAAAGGCACCGCTAAAGCTGGGAACATCGGTGTTTCTGATGGTGTCGGTTGTGCTTGGGGCGGTGTTGCTGGTGGTCTATTCCTTGCTGTTTTTTCGCATTAATCAGCTTTCAGAAGATCATCTGCGAGAAAAAGCCTTTGCCATTGCTCGCACATTTGCCGCCTCTCCCGTGGTGATTGATGAACTTAAAGGGATTGGTCGGCCTGAGGAAGTGCAGGCGGCGGCGGAGACGATCCGACTGCGTAATCAACTGCTCTTTGTCACGGTCACAGATATGGACACGGTGCGCCATAGCCACCCTGAACCGGAAAGAATCGGTGAGCATTTTGCTGGTCGGGATATCTACCCGGCGCTGTTGGGTATGGAAAATACCGCCATCAACCGGGGAACGCTCGATCCCGCGCTGCGGGTCTTTACACCGGTTTTCGACAGCAACCATAAGCAGGTTGGCGTTGTCGCGTTGGGGATTGCCTTAACCAGCGTGCAGAAGGTGATCAGCGATAACCGCTGGATGATTCCCTGGACGCTATTGGCGGGGGCGCTGGTCGGCTGGCTGGGCACGCTGATTTTGGTGAAGGTGCTCAAGCGCATTATGCTGGGATTCGAGCCGTTTGAGATCTCAAACCTGTTTGAACAGCGTAACGCGATGCTCAAACACATCAAAGAAGGCGTTATCGCGGTCGATCAGCATGGCCGGATTACGGTCATCAATGATGAGGCGCGACGGCTTTTCCGGCAGAATAAGCCGCAGGGTAGTGAAACGCCGGCTCCGAAGCCTGCTGAACGCGTCAGCGACCAGTGGCTTGAACATCTGCACCTGAAACAAGTGCTGGAGAGCGGTACGCCGCGGCGTGATGAAGAGATTAACTTTAACGGCCACCTGCTGCTGACTAACACCGTTCCGGTTTTTGTGAAGGGCGACATTATCGGCGCGATTGCGACATTCCGTGATAAAACGGAGATCAGCCAACTGCTGCAACGGTTGAGCGGGATGTCCTACTATGCGGATGCGCTGCGTGCGCAGTCGCACGAGTTTATGAACAAGCTGCACGTGATTCTGGGGATGCTGCACTTAAAATATTACTCGCAGCTGGAAGATTATATCCTGAAGACCGCCAATAATTATCAGGCGGAAATTGGTTCGATTATTCGTAAAGTGAAATCGCCAGTGATTGCCGGCTTCCTGTTGGGTAAAATCAACCGCGCGCGCGATCTTGGCATTACGCTCTCCATCAGTGAGGAGAGTCTGCTGCCGGATACTGATGATGTCGATGCCACCAATGAATTGATTACCGTATTGGGTAATCTGATCGAGAATGCGATGGACGCGATTGATCGGCAGGAAAACTGCGAAATCAGCGTGAGTTTCCATCATCAGAATGGCCGCCTTCACTGTACCGTGGGGGATGACGGCCCCGGCATTTCGCCGGAGAGTCAGGCGCGCATTTATGAACAGGGATTCTCTACCAAAGGCAGCGGGCGCGGTATCGGCCTGTACCTGACCAAGCAGAGTCTGGAGAAGATTGGCGGCACTATCGAGTTTGAATCAGAACCTGAGGTGTACACCCAGTTTTTCGTTACTATTCCTTATCAAGCAAGGCTGTTTGACCATGATTAATGTACTGATTGTTGATGACGATGCCATGGTTGCAGAGCTTAACAAATCTTATCTGAACCAGGTTTCTGGATTTAGCTGCTATGCGACCGTCCCCACATTGCAGCAGGCGCGCAACCTGCTGATGCAACCTGACTCGGAAATCGATTTGGTACTGCTGGATATTTATATGCAGCAGGATAATGGACTGGACCTGCTGCCGACTATCCGTGAATTCAGCGAAAAAACGGACGTCATCATCATCTCGTCTGCCAGCGATGTGTACACCATCAAGAAAGCGCTGCATTACGGTGTGGTGGACTATCTGATTAAGCCTTTCCAGTTCTCGCGTTTCGAACAGGCGCTGACCGCCTATCGCGAAGAGGCGAACTTGTTCAAACACCGCGATTTTGTTGGGCAGTCGGATATTGATAACCTGATTCGTCGTACCAGCAGTAGCACGGTTAGTGAACGTAAGAAATTGCCGAAAGGGCTGACCAGCCTGACGCTGCGTACCGTCTGCGAGTGGATTGAAGGTAATCAGGGCATCGAGTTCTCTACCGAGATGCTGGCGAATGCGATTGGTATCTCCCGCGTCTCCTGCCGTAAGTATCTGATCTACCTGTCTGACACCGGTATTTTGACCACCAATATCCTGTACGGCTCAACTGGCCGACCGGTGTATCTGTATCGTCTGCTGCCAGAAAAACAGGACTCGCTGCGCCAATACTGTGAATAAAAGGCTATGAATAAAAAGCGGTAAATAAATCGCGCTGAATAAGGTAAACAGAGACAAGGCGGGAGCGATCCCGCCTTGTGCTATATACCACTCACTCTCAGATACGAATTGATTACGAAGAAGATTTTGCCGTGCCGGTATCGCTACAGCGGTATTTAGAACGAAAAAGCGCTGAGTCATCGATGCTTGTTGTTGATATGACGAGTGAGTTTAGAAAGCAGTACCCGAATACCGATAACTACACACCGATAAGTAAAAAAAACCTTGAGATGATTGTAAATAGAGGCGTTTCTGAAATTGCCTCTGGTGTTGGCAGGATGTCGCCTTATTCTGGTGGTACTATCGATGGCTTATTAGGCGGGATGCATGATGTTAACAAGTAAGTGCAAGTCATTTATTCGATGGGTCAGTATTGCCCTTGTCTCTCTATTTTATTATCTACTGGTAGGGGGTGTTGGTGCGATTTCCTTTGATAAAGATATTATGTATTTTTCAGAAAAAACTATATCTGTTGAATATCACAGGGCTAGCCTGGAGATTATGCAGCAACATACTAATTCGGTGTATTTAGCTGCGTTCATAGCTTTTCCCATCTGCGTGGCTCTGATTCTGATCATTTTCAAGAAGGTTAGATAGTTGTGGTCAGCAAATGGAACTGAATGTCATATGTGGAATGAGATAACAAGGCGGGAGCGATCCCGCCTTGTGCTATCACAATTCAGTGACGATGAAACCAAATGGAGTTGGTTTAGTGGAACACGATAAATTTATGCAGCACGGCCGCGGGTTAGGGCTGTGGCGTAACCCACGGGAAAATATTAAGCCTGAACCAATAAATTACTTCAGGGATGACCCGATTTACCTCACGCCCTCAAAAGGGGAATGGATTAATCAGAGCCAAGAATGCAAAAAAGAAAATAACCCATTAGAAAACGGTGTATTCATCTGGACGGAAACTAAGGGGACAGGTCACGCCTTTGTCTCTGTTCATGAGGGTAATAGTGCTTCTGTTTTCACTTATGGTCGATTCGGTAGACGATCTGGTGTTGCTGGGACTGTCGGTGATGGCATCTTAAATTTTTTGCAGTTTGAAGATGCCAGAACATATTACCGAGAAGAGCTGTACCAAACAGAAGCTAAGGTTTTTCTCATTACAGATGCGAATCCTGCGATTGCTCGATTGTACTTTGAAAAGCTATGGCATTCAGGGGGCAAAGTGAAAGAAACAATCAAGATGGGAGAAAGCACTAAAAGAAACGGTCGTACAGTCGATCAATATGATGTGACAGGCGTGAACTGTACAACCCATGCAACAAAAGGCGTGAAGATTGCGGGATCACAGATATTTGAGGGAGGATATACCACTCACTCTCAGATACGGATTAATTACGAAGAAGATTTTGCTGTACCGGTATCGCTACAGCGGTATTTAGAAAGAAAAAGCGGTGAGTCATCGATGCTTGTTGTTGATATGACCAGTGAGTTTAGAAATCAGTACCCGAATACTGATAACTACACACCGATAAGTGAAGATACCACTTTAAGAGTCGTGTCCGAGGTTGTTTCTGGTATAGGTAAAATTTCACCTTATTCTGGTGGTTCTGTCGGTGGGTTATTAGAAGGGATGCATGATGTTAACAAGTAAGTGCAAGACTTTTATTCGATGGTTCAGTATTTGCTTTGTCTCTTTTTTTTATTTGATAAGCATTGCTCTTTTTTCTTTTGGACATGTTCAAGATAAGGAAAGAATGGTTTTTTTATCTGATAAAACAGTGCCAGTTGAATACCATTTTGCGATATTAGCTGATATGCGAGAATCTATGGATTCCATGTATTCGGCCGTATTAATTGGTTTCCCCATCTGCGTGGCTCTGATTCTCATCATTTTCAAAAAGGTTAGATAAGAACGCAGTTGATGGGGTAGCGGAGCGCAGTTCTGAACCTGTGACACAGATAACGGCATAGCTGGAACGCTGTGTATACGGGCTTAAATGGTTTTTCTCATTCAGAATAAGGTTTCCCCCTGATTGAGGGAAACCATGATACTGAGATTAAACAACCCAGCCCAGCAGCAGCGTTGCGGCGATGACGGTAGATGCGCCGCCGATACGGGTAGCGATCTGTGCGAACGGCATCAGAGACATACGGTTAGAAGCAGACAGAATCGCGACGTCGCCCGTACCGCCCAGCCCGCTGTGGCACGTGGTTACGATAGAAGCCTCAATCGGGTACATGTTCAGGTAAGGTGCAATCAGGAAGCTCACCAGCGCCATGGACAGCACCACAGAACCACAGACGATGACATAACCCACAGAGAATACCGCGACGACGCTTTCCAGCGGGATATACAGCATGCCAAGCCCGATCATCAGCGGCCACACCAGAGAACTGGATACGAATTTGTAAACACTGTGCGCTCCAGTTTCCATAATCGCTGGAATCACGCGTCCGTATTTACAGAACACGGCGATCAGAATCATCAGCACTGGGCCTGGGATGTGTACCAGTTTCTCAAACAGGCCACCGACGATGAAGAAGGCGCAAATCATCAACAGTCCGCCGCCCATCAGATGAAAATCAACCGGTTTTGGTGCTTCATTGACGGCAAACATCGCGTTGTCTTCATCGCTGCGAACCAGACGGCCCTCGCCGTTCAGATCTTTGCGGCGCATCCCCAGACGAGACAGCACGCCGGCACACAGAATCGCGAAGATGTTACCGACGACGGCAGCAGGCGCTAACTGAGCCACATACACATCTGGGGTTTGTCCCAGAATGGCAGAGTAGGCGAGAGATAATGGCAGGATGCCTTCACCAATACCGCCGCCGATGATTGGCACGATAATGAAGAAGAAGGTGTGATAGAAGCTATAGCCGCACAGTTTACCAACCAGTAAACCGGTTGCCAGTGCGGTTGCTGTGCCGATGACCAGCGGGACGAACATGCGCACCATCCCCTGAATCAGGATCTTGCGGTTCATACCCAGAATACTGCCGACCACCAGACAGGCGATGACGAAATACAGGAAGTTCGCCTCTTTCATCAGCAGGTGGACGGTTTTCATGGTGTTGTCGTTGAACAACTCAAAATACACCATAACGGATGGCACCATCAGGCACAGAATGGCCGGGCCACCGATATCTTTGAACACGGGAATGTTGCTGCCAATGTGTGCCAGTAAAAAACCCATCGTCATGATGACGGCGAAACCGCCAATCATATTTTTAGGCAAATATCCTTCGTAGGCCGCGATAGCGACAATGGCGGCAATCGCCACAAAAAGCGCAACGGGAACGGAGCCGATTTTCTTTTTAAAAAATCCCCCGATAAGCGATTCTTGTGTTTCCAGAGCGAGATCGTTCTCACATAAAATATCAGTTTCAATTTTTTTCATTATATTCACCCTGCTAGGACAGTTGGTACAGAAAGAAATGACATACCTGCCGTGTAATATCGTTGAGATATTGGTAACGCATCGTTATCGACGCATCTTATTGGCTTTTTGCTTGCCGATATCGGTGTGGATATCGAGTCTTGCTAATGCCAATGGCGGCGGGATGTTTATTATCAAAAAGCAGAAAAATACGTTTTTTTGTTTTTTATCAGTTAGTAACAAAAAGATAAGGAATGGTTGATGTTATTTAACAATGAATCCTGTTGGAGGGTAATCTAGCATGAGGGAATGTTAAAAATAATACGTTAATTACGTATTTGTGAACTTATCAGCAACTCTATTTTAAATAACTTATATTGTTTTTTTGTAATTAAAATAATTTATCGAGGGAATGTGAGGGGTTAAAACAGAAGGAGAGGTAACTCACTGAGTGAAAAATACCACTTTATGAGAATAAGTAAATAGCGTGTTTTCATTTTAGTGAAAATATTTATTTAACTAAAATAGCCAATTAATTATTGAGCAATATCATTTTCTGCCAGTAGATACCCTGCCACGGGGATAACCCGAGAGGGCAGGGTCTCTGGCTGACATATTACCTTTTCAAACGATAAATGCCGTTAAAACGAACATTCATTCCGCCACAATTACCATTATCTTCCACGATCAAATTGCCGTTAATCAGCTGCATCACGCCCTTGCATTCAAACTCCTCAAGCGAATCACCCCATTGGAGCCTATTGCCGTTTGGTATTGCCGAGGCAGACATACCTCCGTAATGGACAATTCGTTCACCATAACTTGATACGCCACCATGCCAGGTCGCCTTACCTTTTAGATGAAGCGTGCCGTTTTTCCCACGGGTAATTTTTATGCTATTACCATACTCATGCCATGAACCGAGCCAGGCATTGATATCTGCCGTTTTGATGGGCTGTTTTTTAAGATAGGCCGGCTCCACCCAACCGACGAATTCGGATTTTTTGCCAAAATGCCACACGCAGGACCAACCGTCTTTTTCCTGTGCCACTATCACGTTGTCACCCGCTTTCAGATGGGTTTCATACTGGCAAATTGCCTTATTATCCGGGCATCCATTCCTGACATCATCATCGTAAAAGTGGACTTTATCGCCATGCACCGCCGTGATTTTGGCGACAGAGTATTGGTCTGGATAATCAGGAAACGCGCCATTACGGCACATCGTCATCTCATAACCCCAGGCTGCAAAACAGGGAAATGAAGTACATAACAACACAACGCTCACTATTCCTTTCATCGAGCTATTTTCCTTGTCAGCAATACAACCGATACAACAATAATTGTTGCGGCATGGATTAATTCTATCCCGATCTAATTGGATACGCAGCATCAAAAAGTGAAAGCGATATTGGCGAAAAATGGGATGGAAAATCTGGCGGAATAAGGGGGGGTTTGTGGTCAGTTAAAAGGGCAGAGATAAGTTTTTTTATGTAGCGTAGATAGTCATTTGCCTACTTATGGTGCCGTGGTAAATATCAGAATTTCTTATTATCCGTCAGGATTTTCACCTGCTGTTAACGTTTTTAACAAAAAATAGTGCTCAAATCTTGGACATGTAAGACCAGATGACTATAGTTTTTTTAATGGTGATAATTTCTTTATGTCCGCAAGCTATCGGTTTTTATCGCTGTTTTTTACTAAAAAGGCAAAACATCCACCTTTGGTAAGGTGATGAGCTTGTATTTTCTCTTTTAAGAAAATGTAAGGAAATTTTGTAAATCCTTACTGCTTATATTGACGTCACCGCCATCTGTTGAGAAATTGAGGGCGTCATAGGGATATAAGGAGGAAAGCAGCGGCTTGTCTGAATGATTCTACGTCTTCATCCAGCATCCGTGAGCGGGTTGTGGCGCGTCAAGGTATACGTTGTAGTTATTATGACTATATCCAACAGCGTGGCGGCCATCGGTTTTGGTAACCCCTTTCCTCTTCCTCATTATTTTAATTTTGCCTTCGGGCGACAGGGTACAGACCACAGTTCGTAAAAATACAGGTCTGGCCAACCATACCCAATTGATTTCGAGATGCAGGACGGAATATCAGCGCTGTTAACCACTGTGCGTTTAACGACAGAATTAACGCGTATGCAGCTTGGAGTATGGCGGGTATAGCACACAACATCATCCACAATGGAGCACAAGTAATGGAAAAATCCCTAGTTAAATCAAGGGTGTTTAAGTTCGGCCTTGGCTTGCTCGCCCTGTCCGTCGCTGCAGGCGTTCAGGCAAAGACGCTGGTGTACTGCTCAGAAGGCTCCCCGGAAGGTTTTAACCCACAGCTGTTTACCTCCGGTACAACGTTTGATGCCAGCTCTATTCCTATTTATAACCGCCTGGTGGAATTTAAAGACGGTACCACGGACACCGGTCCGGGTCTGGCTGAAAAATGGGATATCAGCGAAGACGGCAAAACCTATACTTTCCATCTGCGCAAAGGCGTGAAATGGCAAGACAGCAAGGATTTCAAACCTTCTCGTGAATTCAATGCCGATGACGTGATTTTCTCCTTCATGCGTCAGCAGGATGCCAACCATCCGTACCACAAAGTATCTGGCGGCAGCTATGAATACTATCAGGGTATGGGTATGCCGGAACTGGTCAGCAAAATCGAAAAAGTAGACGACTATACCGTCCGCTTTGTGCTGAACCGCCCTGAAGCGCCATTCCTGGCAAACCTGGCGATGGACTTTGCTTCCATCCTGTCAGCGGAATACGCGGATAAGATGCTGAAAGCCGGTACGCCAGAGAAGATTGACCTGAACCCAATCGGTACAGGCCCGTTCCAGCTGCAGCAGTACCAGAAAGACTCCCGTATTCTGTACAAAGCCTTTGAAGGCTTCTGGGGTACTAAGCCGGGTGTTGACCGTCTGGTCTTCTCTATCACGCCAGATGCGTCTGTACGTTATGCCAAGCTGCAAAAAGACGAATGCCAGATCATGCCGTATCCAAACCCGGCCGATCTCGCGAAGATGAAAGAAGATAAAAACATCACGTTGATGGAACAGCCTGGCCTGAACGTTGGCTATTTGGCTTACAACGTTGAGAAAAAACCGCTGGATAACGTCAAGATTCGCCAGGCTTTGAACTATGCGGTGAACAAGTCTGCCATTATCGAAGCGGTCTATCAGGGAGCCGGCCAGGCCGCAACTAACCTGATCCCGCCGACCATGTGGGGCTACAACAACGACGTTAAAGACTACAGCTACGATCCTGAGAAAGCGAAAGCGCTGCTGAAAGAAGCGGGTATGGCTGACGGTTTCTCTATCGACCTGTGGGCAATGCCGGTACAGCGTCCGTACAACCCGAACGCGCGTCGTATGGCGGAAATGATTCAGTCCGACTGGGCGAAAGTGGGCGTGAAAGCCAAGATTGTCACCTACGAGTGGGGCGAGTATCTGAAGCGTGCGAAAGACGGCGAGCACCAGACCGTACTGATGGGCTGGACTGGCGACAATGGGGATCCAGATAACTTCTTCGCGACCCTGTTCAGCTGCGATGCGGCTAAAAATGGCTCCAACTACTCCAAGTGGTGCTACAAGCCGTTTGAAGACTTGATCCAACCGGCGCGCGCCGTTTCCGATCACGAAAAACGTATTGAGCTGTACAAACAAGCGCAGGTTGTGATGCACGATCAGGCTCCGGCGCTGATTGTTGCGCACTCCACCGTGTACGAACCTGTACGTAAAAACGTGAAAGGTTATGTGGTTCAGCCGCGTGGTGTGCATAGCTTCAACAACGTGACGTTGGATTAAATCAGCCACTAGATTTCACGGACACTAAAAACCCCGACCTTGCGGTTTCTCGTTAGAGGAACCGTGGAGGCGGGGTTTCTTGCCCGTTAAATTTATGGTTGTCTTCCCTGCCCGCTATCCTGCGGGCCGTCGCACACGACGTTTAAAATCGCACCTGGCGATTTTTTAGCTGTGAGCAATGATAAGCCTGATGGCCAATGAGCCAACGGGCATGAATAGAGAGTTCGGGATATGTTGCAGTTCATACTCCGGCGTTTGGGGTTAGTTATCCCAACGTTTATTGGTATCACCCTATTAACCTTCGCGTTCGTGCACATGATTCCGGGCGACCCGGTGATGATCATGGCGGGGGAACGGGGTATTTCCGCCGAGCGTCATGCGCAGTTGCTGGCTGAAATGGGGCTGGATAAGCCGCTTTGGCAGCAATACCTCCACTATATTGGCGGTGTGATGCAGGGCGATCTGGGGATCTCCCTCAAGAGTCGTATCCCCGTGTGGGAAGAATTTGTGCCTCGCTTCAAAGCGACGCTGGAACTGGGTATCTGTGCGATGATGTTTGCTATCGCAGTGGGGATTCCGGTTGGTGTGCTGGCTGCGGTCAAACGCGGTTCCATTTTCGATCATACCTCTGTTGGCCTGGCGCTGACGGGCTACTCCATGCCTATCTTCTGGTGGGGCATGATGCTGATTATGCTGGTCTCCGTTCAGCTTGACCTTACCCCCGTTTCGGGGCGCATCAGCGACACGATTTTCCTTGATGACAGCATGCCGCTAACCGGCTTTATGCTGATCGATACCCTGTTCTGGGGCGAGGAAGGCGACTTTATCGACGCGGTTGAACACATGATCCTGCCTGCCATCGTGCTGGGCACCATTCCACTGGCGGTGATTGTGCGTATGACGCGCTCCGCGATGCTGGAAGTGCTGGGTGAGGATTACA
This sequence comes from Pectobacterium sp. CHL-2024, assembly GCF_044751765.1. NCBI lineage: Bacteria > Pseudomonadati > Pseudomonadota > Gammaproteobacteria > Enterobacterales > Pectobacteriaceae > Pectobacterium > Pectobacterium sp. CHL-2024. The sequence goes on from NZ_JBIXKO010000005.1 coordinate 124,135, forward strand.
TTCGTACCGCCCGTGCCAAAGGGCTGAGCCGTCTGCGTGTGATTGTCGTGCACGCGTTGCGTAATGCGATGCTGCCGGTGGTAACGGTAATTGGTTTACAGGTCGGTACCATGCTGGCCGGGGCGATCCTGACGGAAACCATTTTCTCCTGGCCGGGGCTGGGACGGTGGTTAATCGATGCGTTGCAGCGTCGTGACTATCCGGTGGTTCAGGGCGGCGTACTGCTGGTGGCAACCATGATCATTCTGGTGAACCTGCTGGTAGATGTGCTCTACGGCGTGGTTAACCCACGCATCCGTCACAAGAAATAAGGGGAAGGCTAAGATGACACACGTCACTGAACCTGTTGTAAATAGCGCACCGAAGCCGATGACCCCGCTACAGGAATTCTGGCACTATTTTAAACGTAACAAAGGGGCGGTCGTTGGCATGGTGTATGTCGTGCTGATGCTAATTATCGCCATTGGTGCCAACGTGTTGGCTCCGCATGCGCCCGCCGAGCAGTTCCGCGATGCGCTGCTTCGTCCGCCGGTCTGGCAAGAGGGCGGAAGCTGGCAGTTTATTCTGGGAACGGATGACGTCGGGCGTGATGTCCTGTCCCGTCTGATGTACGGCGCGCGTCTGTCGCTGCTGGTTGGCTGTCTGGTCGTCGTACTGTCGCTGGTGCTGGGGGTGATCTTCGGCCTGCTGGCCGGGTATTTCGGCGGTGTGGTCGATGCGCTCATCATGCGTATCGTCGATATCATGCTGGCGCTGCCGAGCCTGCTGCTGGCGCTGGTGCTGGTGGCCGTCTTCGGACCTTCGATTGTGAATGCCTCGCTGGCGCTGACCTTCGTGGCATTACCGCACTATGTCCGTTTGACCCGCGCGGCGGTGCTGGTGGAAGTCAATCGCGATTACGTCACGGCTTCACGCGTGGCGGGAGCCAGTTCGGCGCGTCAGATGTTCGTCAACATTCTGCCTAACTGCCTGGCACCGTTGATTGTGCAGGCTTCTCTCGGCTTTTCTAACGCCATTCTCGATATGGCTGCTTTGGGTTTCCTCGGTATGGGCGCACAGCCGCCAACGCCAGAGTGGGGCACCATGCTGTCGGACGTTTTGCAGTTTGCGCAAAGCGCCTGGTGGGTGGTGACGTTCCCCGGTCTGGCAATCTTACTGACGGTATTGGCGTTTAACCTGATGGGGGACGGCTTGCGTGACGCTCTCGACCCCAAACTCAAGCAGTAGTAGAGGTAGAGAGATGGCGTTGCTCAATGTAGATAAACTGTCGGTTCACTTTGGTGATGAGGATCTGCCGTTTCGTGCGGTCGATCGTATCAGCTACCAGGTTGAACAAGGTCAGGTCGTCGGTATCGTCGGGGAATCCGGCTCCGGTAAGTCCGTCAGCTCGCTGGCGATTATGGGGCTGATTGATTACCCCGGCAAAGTGATGGCCGACAAGCTGGAATTTAACCAGCGTGATTTAACAAAAATTTCTGAAAAAGAACGGCGTAATCTGGTGGGTTCTGAAGTCGCGATGATTTTCCAGGACCCGATGACCAGCCTGAACCCGTGCTACACAGTGGGCTACCAGATCATGGAAGCCATCAAGGTGCATCAGGGCGGTAACCGCAAAACCCGTCGTCAGCGTGCGATTGACCTGCTGACGCTGGTTGGGATTCCCGATCCGGGTTCGCGTCTTGACGTGTATCCGCACCAGCTTTCCGGCGGGATGAGTCAGCGCGTGATGATCGCGATGGCGATTGCCTGTCGGCCGAAGCTGCTGATTGCCGATGAGCCGACCACGGCGCTCGACGTGACTATTCAGGCGCAGATCATCGAACTGCTGCTCGAATTGCAGCAGCGAGAAAACATGGCGCTGATCCTGATTACCCATGATTTGGCGCTGGTGGCTGAAGCGGCACACCACATCATCGTGATGTATGCCGGGCAGGTCGTGGAATCAGGCAAAGCGGCGGATATTTTCAGCGCGCCCCGTCATCCGTATACCCAGGCGCTGTTACGTGCGCTACCAGAGTTTGCGGCGGATAAATCCCGACTGGCATCGTTGCCGGGCGTGGTACCGGGTAAATATGACCGCCCGAACGGCTGTCTGTTAAACCCGCGTTGCCCCTATGCGCAAGACCGCTGCCGTCAGGAAGAACCTGTTCTGCGCGATATTCCTGGTCGTCAGGTGAAATGTCATACACCGCTGGATGATGCGGGGAGGCCAACCCTATGAGTGAACTGAACGCACCATCGCAGCCGTATTTGCTGCATGCGATTGATTTGAAAAAACACTATCCGGTGAAAAAGGGCTTTTTTGCGCCAGAGCGGATGGTGAAAGCACTGGACGGCGTTTCCTTTACGCTGGAACGCGGTAAAACGCTGGCGGTGGTCGGAGAGTCCGGTTGTGGAAAATCCACGCTGGGTCGCCTGCTGACGATGATCGAAACCCCGTCTGATGGCGAACTGTACTATCAGGGACAGGATCTGCTGAAGCACGATCCTGAAGCACAGAAGCTGCGTCGGCAGAAGATCCAGATCGTTTTCCAGAATCCGTACGGATCGCTGAACCCGCGTAAGAAAGTCGGCCAGATCCTGGAGGAACCACTCCAGATCAACACGGAACTGTCAAAAGCTGAACGTCGTGAAAAAGCGTTGGCGATGATGGCAAAAGTGGGGCTGAAAACAGAGCATTACGACCGTTATCCGCATATGTTCTCTGGCGGTCAGCGTCAACGTATCGCTATCGCCCGTGGATTGATGCTGGACCCAGACGTGGTGATTGCCGATGAGCCGGTTTCGGCGCTGGACGTGTCGGTTCGCGCACAGGTGCTGAACCTGATGATGGATTTGCAGCAGGACTTGGGGCTGTCTTACGTCTTCATCTCGCACGATCTGTCCGTGGTCGAACATATCGCTGATGAAGTGATGGTGATGTATCTGGGCCGCTGTGTGGAGAAGGGCAGTAAAGATGCCATTTTCAACAATCCGCGCCACCCGTATACGCAGGCGTTACTTTCCGCGACGCCGCGCCTGAACCCGGATTTACGCCGCGAACGCATCAAGCTGACGGGTGAACTGCCCAGCCCGCTGAACCCACCGCCGGGCTGCGCGTTCAACGCTCGCTGCCAGCGCTGCTTCAGTACCTGTACACAGTTCCAACCGCAGTTGAAAACCTACGGCGAACAGCAGGTCGCTTGCTTCGCCGTCGATCAAGACGAACAGGGCACCGCTGTAGCCTAGTTTGCCTTCGATGCCCCCACGCCGCTTTGCCAGAGCGTGGGGCGTTGATTGTGTGCTTATTCCATTGGTATTCGGCGCATAAGCATACAAATTTTCCCCGTCTGCCAGCCCAATTGGATCCTGAGTGGTGAAGCGTCCGACGATGGGGTCATAGTAGCGTAACGGCTGGGATTCCACCGGTTTGCCGTTGCGGAACCCTTCGCTGTCCTGCGTCTGCCCGTTGACGGCGCCGAAGCTGCTGTAGTCTCCGCTCCAGCGGACCGAGCCGTTCTTAATTCATAGCGATATAATCGTATATTTTAAATATATCATATAGAGTATATAAGATTATATAGAGTAGTTTCTTCCCTATCAGGTAAATTCAAATATTCACCAAGCCCCATGTTAATGAAAAAACCTTCATTAACTGCAATCCCCCTGAATGCTATAGACGATATTATTGAAGAGAAAATAGTATCATCGCCAACGTATTTTTTAAGTGACATTATTTTTCTTTTATTGTTTTTTAATATGTAGTAAGAATAATTCATCAATATAGAGTTTGAAATAAATAAATTTTCACTTGATTGATATTTATTAAAGCAATCAATTAACGAATCAAATATTATTTTTTTTGATTTTTTATAACTTAATAAAAAAAACTCAGGATTAATAAGATCTTTGTTAATATCATTAATAGGTATTTCTTTTATTTTGTGTTTTTTGGAAAATAATAACTCAATGACGGAAAGTTGAAATAATTTTATATTTTCAATGATATCCGTTTTTTTAATTCTATCATAAAATTCAATAATATATTCATAAAAATCAATATCACCTAAATTTTCTGATTTCATAAATAATTTGTTATCATGAACATAAAACTTATCGTATACATCATCACCAATACCAAGCTCAAAGCATAAAAATTTGAAAAAATAATTTATATCTGTCTCATTTTTTGTTTTTTTCTTTAGAAAAATCAATTGAAAAACATAGAAAATAATATGAATATCTTTGTTTATTCGTTGTCTGTTATCTATTTGAAATAAATACCCAAATCTGGAAAGCATTATTTTCATAGCATAACAATCGTTTTCACTAAAGCCTAGGCTATGTATTATCTTATCCACTTTACCTTTTGGGAAAATATCATACCATCTTGTCAAAGGATACAGTCTGCCATTTACTCCTTTAACAGAAATTAAATGAAGATCTCTTTCATCCTCTTTGTAAGAATAGGGGAGGAAATCTTTTCTGTAACATCTTGGATTGATGAAGTTTTCAAGCTTATAAAAAAAAACATCAATAATGTTCATGTGACTTTCTTTCCGCACGATTTCCATTTTCCGTCCTTACCCTTTTTCTCAATCCTAAAGGATTTTATCGAATTATTAAATTTATCAATCACATTTCGCCCAATACCTCTAGCTTTGGGCTCATTCTGCTTAGAAAGCACACCATCTTTTAATCCTGTTTCTTTATAATTTACAGCAGAAATATCTTGATGCTTATTAAGCATATCGACGCCATTTTTATCCACTGTCATTACAGCTCTATATTTCTCATTACCCGGATTGAATCCAGGTTTACTGTCATGGTTGACCCAAACAGCCTTATCTCCACGATTATTAGGAACTAGTCCCCCTAGGCCATTACGTTCAGCAACGGAAGATATTGCCTCATCTTTCCCCATGTAACGAATAACTTCGTCTGGAGTCAACCCCAGCTGATCAATCCACCCCAACGGATTAGGCGCATACTGATAAAGATTTATCCCCCGCCAGCCCTATCGGGTCAAGGTGATGAAATTTACTCGATCACGGATCATACTGATGGTTTGGTTCATACATAAATAATACTACTGGATCGTAGTTCATATATCACAACCAGAACTTGATAAATTCGTTTATCTACACAATTCTTATCTTCCTATTAATATAATGTGTATAAATCATACTATTATTTCTCGCCAACCACCTGTATCAGCTTCTTTAATCTTTCTATTTCATCAAGTAATCTAGGTATATCCTGTTTTGCATGAGCTATGAAATCTTGATCTTCTATCGTAGCGCCAATAAGCTCAAGATCTTCACCTCTATTCTCTCCCTCTCCTGTCATAATAAAATTAGAACCACTAGTATGATCCCTCCCTTCAACATAAGAAATCCATGGTCCCGGTGTCGTTTTAACACAACGCTCTTTTATCAAATTTAATTCTTCATCCAAAATTTTATCGTACTGCATTAGCAACTTCCCCCACCTTTCAATTTTGGCTTCGCTGACGGATTTTTTTGAGTTGGCGTCATTAAATCCTGTGCCTGATCTGCTGTAATGCCAGATAAGGTGGCATGATTGGGATTATTTCTCGTAGGAGACGAAACAACATCTCCTCCTTTAGCCCGAATATCCCCAACTGTTGTAACTCCTACTTTATTATGAGGTATGCCTTCTGTTAGTTGGTCTAATGTCTTACCCGCTGCACTATTAACCGAAACACCATCCAACTTACCACCGCCATCTACAATAACACCACTACCATTCTTAAACGAATCGGCAAGACATGCACCACCTCGGCAAACTATAGCTTCATCCGGTAATACTTTAGGAGATAGCCCCAGTGGATCAACCCACCCCAGCGGATTCGGCGCATACTGATATAAGTTTAACCCGCCGTTTAGCCCAATCGGGTCCTGCGTGGTGAAGCGTCCGACGGTGGGATCATAGTAGCGGAACAGGTTGTAGTGCAAACCGGTTTCGTCATCGGCGAATTGTCCGGCGTAGCGTAACGGCTGGGATTCCACCGGTTTGCCGTTGCGGAACCTTTCGCTGTCCTGCGTCTGCCCGTTGAGGGCTCCGAAGCTGCCGTAGTCGCCGCTCCAGCGGACCGCGCCGTCCGCATCGGTCATCTCCAGCGGTGCGCCGTTCAGGTCCGTGTTGAACCAGCGGATATCGCCTTCGTTATCACCTGGGCGCTGGGTGATACGCGCTAACGGTGACCACCAGACGTTCGGGTCATAAATATAACTTTCTGTTCGGTCAGCGTGTCTGGCCTGCAACAATCGGAAGCCTTCCCACAGGAAACGTGTTTCTTCCTGCTTTCCGTCTTCGCCCCAAATAACGGTTTTACGAGTGCGTCTACCCAGGGCGTCATAGTTATAGCAGGCGACAAACTCGCCCTGCAGACCTCGGCCTCGTGCTTCCAGCAGTCGATTATCAGCATCGTACTTGTAAAATTGCTCTGTTTCGCCGTCACGCCGCCGCGTCAGGTTGCCTTGACTGTCATACTGATTCCACAGGTTACGCCAGTTCAGCAGGCGGTTGTCCGGCAGCGGAAGCGGGGCTGAACGTGAGTGGCCCGCATCCTGTATATTGTCCGCCGCATCGTAGCCGTAGGCCCGGTGATGCACCTGCCAGTGCACGTCAATGCGCTTCAGCAGACGGCCTTCTGCATCGTAATCGTACTGCACGTCCCCGCGCAGACTGTCATTGACCGAGGCCAGTTCACCGGATGCGGTGTAGCTTAGGGCCCGCGATAATATTTGCTGCTCCGGCTCTGCGACATCCCAAAGCCCGCTGCGTTGTGAAGTCAGGCGGCCTAAACGGTCATAGTCCCGTCGCTGTTCGCGCCGTCCCTGAGTGCGGGTGATTTCCCGGTGCAAGCGGTCACGGGTAAACTCGCTGATGACCTGATGATTGAATTTTACTGCGCTGACATGCCCGGAACCGTAGCGCAGCCAGTGCAACGCGTCGCCATCCGGCAGAGACAGGGTACTCACATTCCCCAGTACGTCCCGCGCATAGCAAATGTCTCCCTCACTGCCGTACTCTCCCGACAGATAGCCTGCGGCATCATAGGTCAATCTGACCTCATCGGCGATGAGTCCCAGCGCGAGGCCTTCCTCGGTAGGCTCGCGTTTTAGCGCAACCAGCCGCCCTCTGTCACTGTGCTGGTAGTGAAACTCGGCGTGTGCATGTGCTCGACGCACCAGTTGCCCGGCCGCATCATGCTGATAAATGTGCGTGATGGCTGCATCATTCGCCGCATTTCCGCGTTGTGCTCTCTGACACAGATGGCCTGCGTCGTCGTAGCAGAAGGTTAGCTCGACGCCATCTACGCGCCGTTCTTTAACCAGTCGGCCGACGGCATCATAGCCAAATTGGTATTCCGCGCCGTTGCCATTCTCTAACCGCAACAACAGCCCGCGCGTGTCATAGTGCCAGCGTTTTGTCCGGCGGAGGCGGTCTGTCACACTGACGGGCTGGCCCAATACGTTATACTGCCAGCGTACTTCGCTGTTCTGGGCATCACGCCATGTCTGTAACTGACCTCGGGTATTCCAGCGTAGCGTTTCCCGGCGACCATCCGGGTAGATAACGCCAGTCAGTTGCCCGCAGGCATCCCATTCCCGGCGGGTAGTGTGGCCTTCTGCATCGACAGAAGCCAGCAGTTGTCCGTAATGGTCATACTCAAAGGTGCTGCATTGCCCCGAACAGTCAGTACGTGCCGTCAGCAGCCCCTGGTGATTCCAGGCGAGTGTCACGGTGCCGCCCAGAGCGTCGATCACGCTGTCCGGTAAACGCTCCTGTGTATTGGGATAATGATAACGTGTTGAATTCCCCAGTGCATCGACCTCCTCAACCAACCGGTTGAAGTCGTCATACTGCATTCGCTCCTGGCTACCGTCGGCATACGTCACCAGCGCAACGTTATCCGTCAGTCGATACCACTGGTAGTGTGTTTCCCGACCTAGCGGGTCAATTTCACTGAGTAAACGACCATAGCTGTCCCATATGGTCTTGCGACTTGCTCCGCCGGGAAGGATGACTTCACACAGCTCGCCGTCGGTATAATTCAGGTTGGTTTCGCGACCGTCGTAATCGATAAAGCGAACGACGTGGTCATCACCGTCAAGCGCCCACTGTGCAACGAGGCCATCCTCCCGGCGGGCGGTTCTCCGCTGGCCAGCAAAGTCGTACTCCAGCGTGAGTTGTTCACCCGCGCTATTCCGGTATGCCACCACGCGAGGTAAATCGGCAATCTCCTGCCACTGATATTCGCTGAGCAGACCGTTAGCATCTTCATGGCTGGCCATCAGCCCGTCATCCTGCCAGGTAAAACGACGGCGCACGCTACCGCCCCGCCCGGTGACGGTGACAAGCTGCTTTTGCGTATTGTAGGTATAGTGCACGAGACAGGTCGATTCATCCAGCCAGACGCTTTCCAGCCGCCCATCAAGATATCGACATGTGATGTGCCGCCCGGCGCTGTCCGTCAGTGCGTTAAGCGTGTCGTCATCGTTCCAGAAAAGGAGCATGTCATTGCCACATGACTCGGCAACGCGTGCCAGCACCGCTTTTCCCTGCGAAGACAGCGCAGTGTAATACCACACTTCACCGTCTGGCCCATAAACCGACCAGCTCTCATCCTGATGGTGCTCCAGCCAGCGTTTTTCCGCCGGGCAGTAGGTGCGCTGGCCGATGGGAACGAAAGGGAAGGAAATCAGATCGCCTGACGGCGCGCGCCAAACCAGACCGTCCTGATAGCGCGTTAGCGTCGTTTCCCAGAACAGGCTCCATCCTTTTCCCAGTACGCTATCGCTGGGGTTACCGCTACGCCAGTAGCGTTGCCAATAAACGGATAAGCGAGAGGGAAGGATAAAATCCAGCTCATCTTCATCTGACAGAAATTTTTGGCCGCTCACGATGTCTATCGGACGGGCGATAATGCCCCCAGCCGCGACACCGGTCACGAGCACACCAAAGCGGCAGGCAATGCGTTGGATCTTATTGATACCGGGGAGTTTTTGTAAAAGCTGACCCAGTTTTCCGAGCTTGCTCGCTGCGCCGCCGACGCCACCAATCAGTCCGGCGAAAAGCAGCGTTAAATCAGAGACTTTATAGAGCCACTCAGGAACTTCCGGTTTGATGGGTAATGTGGATTTGGCTTTCCCACCGATGAAAACATTGGAAGAACCTTCCGTGATAGTGGCGCTACAGTTCACTTTATCGCCAAGGCGGGATGCGGGCTGGTTGTTGATGTATACCGTTTCCGAGCCCTGCGCCACCTGCATGGAAGGCCCATCTTTGCTACAGCTGGCCACACTCAGGGTGGCGAGGGCGGCCTTCATACCGTTGATGAACACATTGCGTGAGCCTGTATCAATGGTTCCGGCTTTTGACATGCTGCTGGCACCCGCCTCGGCAATGCCATCACGCGCTTTTTCTGCCAGCACGCCAGTCGCCCAACCCACAGCAAAACTGAGGCCAATCAACAGCACGCCAACGCCCAGGCAAGAGGAGGCGAGACCCGCCACAAATAAGGCACCGGCAGCAATGCCACCGACTGCGGCAATCAACCCACCGACAATGGTGCCCGCAATCATGCCTGCTAACGCACCTGAATGCCCGATCCCATCGCCAACGCGTGCGGCTTCAAACATAACAATATTCCTTATCGTTATTGGTTAAACGTAAAGCTCCCGAGCAGGGCGTTGAATCGAGATTCATCGGCAGCAGAAGGCGCGGCGGTTTTCGATAGGGTGAAAACCAGAATCTGTACGCTATCTAATGCGAATACCGCCTGCTGCTGCCAAATGCGTTGACCATCACGTATATAACTCGCCTGGAGGCTTTCACCTTCCAGGGTGTTATTGCCTAACCAAATTGCTTCACGGGCCTGTGTTTTCCAGCCTTTAAAATGCTGGGTCATCAGGTCCAACTGTCTATCGATGTAGCCGCTCAATACTTCTCCGTCGTTCAGTACATCGCGTGAAACCGTAAAAGCAGGTTCGCCTTCCTGACTGGGCGTAAATGCATTCACAGTGCGATCGCGGTAGCTGTCGGGCAACGTGATACGGCCTTCAGTGAAGATGCAGTGGGAAGAAGATGTCGTCGTCACGATAAAATGTCTCGAGTAATGGTGTGGTTGTAAGCCCTAAGCCACCACACCTGTAGCATGGTGACTCATTCTCTGATTATTTATTTAAATCAATACGTTCACTGCCAACCACGTTGACCTTCACGCCCTTGATGTCGATATTGCCATTCTGATAAATGGTCAGCGATCCTGCTCCCGTCGTCAGTTCGATATTGCCGCCGGTCGAGGTGATGGTGATATTTCCCGTTACCGTCAGCTTCTCGTTCATCGTGACCTCGGTTTCTCGGCCTGCCCCGATGATGACTTTCTGGGCACCCTGAATCTCCGTTCCCTGATTCTCGACGACGTTAAGAATTTGATGGCGGCCTATGACACTGATCTGATCTCGTCCGACGTTCTCTGCATGGTCGACGCCTACACCCGTACTGCGGTTATTCAGCACCACGGTGTTCATGTCTTTCTGAGCATGGATAAACACTTCTTCCTGACCGGCCTGATCCTCAAAACGCAGCTCGTTGAACCCAGCGCCTTTGTGGGTTGTGGTGCGCAGCGTGGTGCGTGTTTTGTTGGCGGGCAGCGGGTAGGGCGATGGATTGGTCGCGTGGAAGGTTCTGCCCGTCACGATGGGCTGATCCGGGTCGCCTTCGAGGAAACTCACAATGACTTCATGGCCGATGCGCGGAATAGCGATCAGGCCGTACTGACCACCGGCCCAGCCTTGGCTGACGCGCACCCAGCAGGAACTTTGGTCATCGCTCGCGCCGTAGCGATCCCACGGGAATTGCAGTTTCACCCGGCCGTACTGGTCGCAGTAAATCTCTTCACCCGCCGGGCCGACAACGGTGGCGATTTGCGGGCCGTCTACCATCGGCTTGTACGGCAGATCGGCACGCCAGGTGGTGCTGGCTTTCACGACCTCGAAGCTGTTGCTGTAGGTGGTCGGTTCGCCGCCGCTTTCTTCTTCCAGCGCCTGCGGCTGCTGTCCGCTGTGGGTGATGGCAACCAACTGCCAGGCGATATTGAGTGCCAGATTGGGGTGTTCAGTTAAGGTAAAACTGCTGCCCGGCATCAGTTCGGCGGCATTGGATTCGCCCGAGCCGGTCATCGCCCCTGCTCGCAGTGCGTCCAGCCGATAGCCGGTAAAGGCTTTGCCGCTCGGATCTTGTTTAAAACGACCGGGGTAGTCGAAGTGTTGATAGCTTTCGCGCTGGTGCTCCAGCTCACCACTCATCTTGTTGTGCAACAATCCGTAAGCTGGGGTTTTGAAGCTGTAATCCTTCAGCGCCACCTCGGCAGTTCGCACGGCCTCGGCATAGCGGAAACGGCGTACATACGCCCCTTCGCTCAGCCCCTGTGTGGCAAGGTTGAAAAACAGCTCAGGGCCTTTGGCCAGCGCGCCGGCATCGTCGGCAAAAACCAGCCGATGTTTGCCTTCCTCAAATTCATGGAAGAAGTACAGACCTTCCTCTGCGGCCAGCCGGGTAATAAAGGCTAAATCGCTTTCCCGATACTGCACGCAGTATTCCCGCACCGCGTGCTCGTTACGCAGCGCAAAGGCGTAGTCGGTGATGCCGGATTCTTCGAGCAGCGCACCAATAATGGCTTCTGGTTTCTGTGCCTGAAAAATACGGGCGTTAGTGCGTAGCCCTAAACGCCACAGCGCCGGACGGACTTCCGCCTGATAGCGCGTGCGGCGAAAGCCGGTGTCGCCCTGCGCGAACGCGCTGACAATGCCGCTCACGCGTCTTTGGAGTTCGCCTTCGTACCACACCAGGAGTTCACAGGGCTGGTCGAGAACAGCACCAAAATCGATCCCCGGTAAGGGGCTGGCCAGATTCAGCGACAGGGCAAACGGCTGGTTAAGCGCCTCGCTGAGCTGAAAATCCACCACGGCAAAGGTCGATGCAGGTAATGCGCCGACCTTAACGGTGAACTGTAATCCTGTACTGTTTGCCATCCGTCCTCCTGATGCTGTCATCCACACTCAGGCATGGCGTGGGCCATGGCTCAATGCAGAAAACCCGGGCAAGCCCGGGTTAAATAGGAATTACGCTTCGACCGGCGCACGCCAGTCATCGGAACCAGAGGTTCCTGCAACGGTGTGTTCCCAATCGATTTTGCGGTAGGCCAGCGATACTTCGATCAGCTGGGTGTAGTCCAGCTTCGCCGGATCCTGGCAGTGTGGCATCTGGCAGTTAACGTCAACGATGGTGGCATCGGTCAGCACGGTAGAGAAGAAGTGCTCTTGCTTACCTTCAACCGACGTGCGGTACCATTTCAGGGTCACGGTCGGCAGCATTTCGCCAGACGCCAGGGCGTTGTACATCAGCGGAACCGCTTTGTTCAGCGCGACGGTGAATTTGAACGGCTTGTGCACACGTTGGCCAGACGGCTGACCAGACTGTGGGTCGGTCGGTACGGTGACGATGTGTTTGAATTCCTGAACCAGCATTTCGTCTTCGTGGCCTTCCACATAGATGTTGCCGACAGAATCAGAAGTGAAAGCACCCGCGGTGATGTTGCCCTGCGTTTTACCTTCGATGCTGATATAGCATGGAGTTGGCATAGTCTTGCTCCTTGTTGTTAAACGGAATGAGTTGTTGAACGGGGTTAGTACTTCGCCGTTCACATAGCAATTCATGTGCCAAATTTCATCTGTTTGTTTTATAAGGAAATTTACCTAATTCAAATTTTTACTAAACAAAATTTGAGCAAGAAGTTGCGCAGACTTCCTGAATCGTTTGCAGACATTGCGCAAAAAGTGATTTACACCAGAAAGTGAGCAAGAAATTGCGCAGAATGCGCAGTTATGCTGAAAGTTTTTGTTAGATCTATGAGATGGCCGTCTTTTTGGAATGAATTAGCTATTGATTGGGTGATAATCAATGTTATTGCCGATTAAAAATGCAGAAAATAATTCAATCAGCTAATCGTTAGTCATCTGATGTTGTGGGTGGTAAGAACGGGATGACAGAAACGGGAGAGTGAATAACAAAGAGGAGAATGCCTGCCCTTAGCATGCTGCAAGTGGTCGGTAAAAATAGTGGGGCGGTGCGTTGCCCCAACCATATTTCGTTCAATGACGCATCTATTCTTGCGGTGAGTTAGCCTTCCTGCATCGCCTTTTCCACTTCTTCAGCCAGAATCGCAATACCGCGTTCGATTTTTTCCGGCTCTGGCACATAGTTCATGCGCATGCACTGGTGAGCGTGCGGCCAGTCCTGATCTAAGCCAGGGAAGAAATAGTGACCCGGCACCATGAGGACGCCGCGTTTTTTCAGGCGTTGGTACAGAATTTCTGTCGTGATAGGCAGATCCTTGAACCACAGCCACAGGAAGATCGCACCTTCCGGCTTATGAATCAGGCACTGCTCGGGTGACAGGTAGCGGCGAATAATTGCGATGGTTTCCGTTACGCGTTGCTGGTAGAACGGGCGTACGACGTCATTAGATAAGCGCAGCAGATCGCCACGCTGAATCATCTCGTGCGCCAGCGCTGGGCCGATTGCGCCTGGAGACAAGCTAATGATGCCGTTCATGTTACCGATTGCCGAGATCACCTTTTCATCCGCGATTACGATACCGCAGCGTGAGCCGGGCAGACCGAGCTTGGACAGGCTCATGCACAGGATGATATTCGGGTTCCACAGCGGTGTGGCATCGCTGAAGATGATGCCAGGGAAAGGCACGCCGTAGGCGTTATCAATCAGCAGGGGAATGTTGTGCTGCTGCGCCAGAATATCCAGACGCATCAGCTCGTCGTCGGTCAGCACGTTACCGGTCGGATTGGTCGGGCGGGATACGCACACCAGCCCGATCTCATCGGTAATCGACAGGTGATCGAAATCGACGTGATATTTAAATTGCCCTTCGGGTAGCAGCTCGATCTGTGGACGAACAGAGACAAACATATTGTCGTCCAGCCCGGAATCCGAATAGCCGATATATTCCGGCGCGAGCGGGAACAGCACCTTCTTCAGGCTGCCATCGCTGTGGCGACCAGCAAACAGGTTAAATAAGTAGAAAAACGCACTCTGACTGCCATTTGTCAGCGCAATGTTCTGTGGTCCAATCTGCCAGCCTAATTCATTACTCAGCAGCTCGGCCAGCGCCTTAAGCAGCGTATCCTTACCTTGCGGGCCGTCGTAGTTGCATAGCGCTTCCGTTAATTTCCCTTGTTCCAGCATATCCTGACACAGCTGTTTGAAGTAGCTGTCCATCTCCGGAATATGCGCCGGATTGCCGCCGCCCAGCATGATTGCGCCTGGCGTACGCAGCCCTTCGTTCAGGTCGTCCATTAATTGGGTGATGCCAGCGTGGCGCGTGAATTTCTTGCCGAAAAGAGAAAAGTTCATAGTTTATTTATCAGTGGTCTTACACAGGTTACCGGCAACCATAGCGCTTGCGCCAATAGGGTGCAATGTGGTCAAAAAACAGACTGGTAATTTTTTATCCCGCGTAGCGTTTAATATTCAGAATAACTTGCTGACTCTAACCTGAGCGTGGAAATGATTTCAGACAATCGGTTTTATTTTGCTGAAACGTTTTCAGCTTTTACCGATCGATATCTCAATAATTCTGCAATCATAGATGCTATTCATAGTGAATTAGTGATGCTAATTGGATAAATAACGCGACAATGCCGAATTTTTCCATCTGGTGATAGCTATCACATTCTGACCATTCGCTGATTTGTAGTCTTTAGCTCGCATTAGCTAAAACAATTCAGCAGAGAGGGATGGTTAACATGAAAAAATTACTGGCTATAGGCATTACACTGGCGCTGACATCATGGCAACTATCGGCGCAGACGTTTGTGCTGACAGATGCTGAAAGCAGTGTAGAAAAGGGAAACTGGCAAATTGGCAGTGATGCCCTGAAGATAAAAAATCAGCATTTCAGCATTGAGCAAAAAGTCCTGCACGGCGGACGTCAGGAAGGCAGTAAAGTGATCACGATTACCAGTCAAGACGGCCTGAAAATTGCCCTCAGCCCGACGCGAGGGATGAACTTGCTGCATGTGACGGGAAAAAACATCCGTTTGGGGTGGGATTCGCCGGTTGATGAGGTCGTCAACCCGAATACCATCAATCTGGAAAGCCGTAACGGGCTGGGCTGGCTGGAAGGTTTCAATGAGATGATGGTGCGCTGCGGCTTTGAATGGACGGGGCACCCGGTCGTCAGCGATGGCATGATCTATACCCTGCACGGCCGCGCGGGCAACACGCCAGCGTCAAAAGTGGTGGTGGAAGTCAGCGATATAGCACCGCACACCATTACGGTGCGCGGCCTGCTGAAGGAAAACAGCTTCAAGAAGTCGAATCTGGAAACCTGGACCGAGCTGCGCTACGTTCCCGGCAGCGAGTCGTTTACCGTGCACGATGTGCTGACCAACAAAGCCGACTACGCGCGCGACTATCAGATTATCTACCACAGTAATTTCGGTACGCCGATTCTGGAAGAAGGCGCGCGTTTCATTGCGCCGGTAAAAGACATTTCTCCGTTTAATGACCATGCCAAAGCAGGTCTGGCAACCTGGCAAACCTACAAAGGGCCGACAAAAGACTTCGATGAAATGGTGTTCAACATCACGCCATATACGGATGCACAGGGCAAAACGCTGGCGGCGCTGGTGAACAAGGCGGGAGATAAGGGCGTGTCGATTGCCTTTGACACCCATCAACTGCCGCTGCTGACGCTGTGGAAAAACACGGATACGGAAAAACAGGGCTACGTCACGGGGATCGAGCCCGGTACTAACTACGCCTATCCGGTTACGATTGAACGTGAACAAGGACGGGTCAAAAAGCTACAGCCCGGCCAGAGCACGACATTTGAGCTGACATACAGCCTATTGAGTAGCACTGATGCGGTACAGCAAACGGAGCAGAAAGTGAAAGCCATTCAGGGTGGCAACAAAACCACGCTGACGGAAAAACCCATCGCCATCGAGTAACGCTATCTATGCCGGCCACAGAATCTGGTGGTCGGCCATCTCACGTCATGGTTACGCTGAGTCATTGTCACGTAACGCCATAATTATCTTTTCTTATCCGTTTCTTCATTTTACGCGTACCTTGAGGAAGGTATTTGTTACGTATTTGATCAGGGGATGAGGATGTCGTTGAAAGATGCGCTGCTTGCGCTTTGTGTTGTCGTGCTATGGGGCGTGAACTTCGTGGTGATCAAAGTTGGGCTGAACGACATGCCGCCTTTCTTACTGGCAGGGCTGCGTTTTTCGCTGGTGGCGCTCCCGGCAATTTTCTTTGTTCCTTTCCCACGTATTCCCCTGAAATGGCTGCTCGCCTATGGCATGACAATCAGCTTCGGTCAGTTTGGTTTCTTGTTCCTCGCCATTAAGCTGGGCATGCCTGCGGGGATTGCCTCGCTGGTGTTACAGGCGCAGGCCTTTTTTACACTGCTGGTTGGCGCAGTCTTGCTGTCGGAAAAGCTACGTTGGAATCACGTTGTCGGCATTCTGGTGGCGGCGCTAGGGATGGTGGTGCTGGCAGAAGGTCGTACAGCGCTGCAAATGTCGTCCGGAATGACTACCACCACGCTGCTACTGACGCTTGCGGCGGCGCTGTCATGGGCGGTGGGCAACATTATCAATAGAGTCATCATGAGCCAAAACAGCGACGTGCGCATCATGTCACTGGTGGTGTGGGGGGCGCTGGTGCCTGTCGTGCCGTTTTTCATCAGCTCCTGGCTGTTTGAAGGTCGGGACGCGATTGTCCATAGTTTAACGACCATCCAACTGCCGACGATATTATCTCTGGTTTATCTGGCATTTGCGGCAACCATCATCGGCTACGGGATTTGGGGAAGCCTGCTGGCGCGCTATGAAACCTGGCGTGTGGCCCCCCTGTCGCTGCTGGTGCCGGTGGTTGGGCTGGTCAGCGCCGCCGCGTTCCTCGGTGAATCTCTTTCACTATTGCAGGTCGTGGGCGCGGTACTGATTATGGTCGGCCTGCTGGTGAATGTGTTTGGCGCGCGGTTACGTTCATGGCTACCCGTGCGGCAGTCGTAAACCCTATGTCTCGTTATGGGGCGTATTTATCGTGCAGCGTCGCAAAGATAAGCGGCTATTTTCGCAATTTTTCATGCCTTTCCTACGCTTCTTACTGCTGCTGGTGAATCCGTTAAGCCGTGTCTGTTTATTGGCGTGGACTTTGCAAGTTAGCCAGGCAAGAGGGTAGACATAAAAGCAGTGAGTGAAATCAACGGGATAAAGGGGTCGGCATGAGAATAAAAAACACAACATCGGGAAAATGGTTGTTGTCACTGAGCGTGACGGCGCTGCTAGTGAGTGGAACCGTCCAGGCGGCGTCTGCCCCTGCAGTGGAAGCGAAAAACGGTATGGTGGTCAGTTCGCAATATCTGGCTTCGCAGATTGGCGTCGATATCCTGAAAATGGGCGGCAATGCGATTGATGCCGCCGTGGCCGTGGGTTACGCGCAGGCGGTGGTAAACCCCTGCTGTGGCAATATCGGCGGCGGTGGATTTATGACGCTGCACCTGGCCGATGGGAAAGACACCTTTATCAACTTCCGTGAAACCGCACCCGCGGCGGCCAGCGCCAACATGTATCTGAATGCTGATGGGAGCGTGAAAAAAGACGCGAGCCTGTACGGCTATCTGGCCGCTGGCGTACCGGGAACGGTGCTGGGGCTGGATACTGCGCTGCAAAAATACGGCAAATTGACGCGTGAACAGGTGATGGCACCGGCGATTAAACTGGCGCGTGAAGGCTTTGAGCTTACGCGAGCGGATACCGATATTCTGGACACCACCGTCAAGCGCTTCAAAGCCGATCCTGAGGCGGCGCGTATTTTCCTGCGCTCTGACGGCAGCGCGTTGCAGCCCGGCGATAAGCTGGTGCAAACCGATCTGGCGAATACGCTGGCGGCGATTGCCGCGAAAGGGCCGGATGCTTTCTACAAGGGCACGATCCCACAGGCGGTGGAGAAGGCGGCAAAGCAGGGCGGCGGCATTCTAACGGCGGCTGATTTTGCCGATTACCGTATTACCGAAACGGCACCGGTAACCTGTAACTATCGTGGCTATCAGTTTGTCTCTTCACCCCCGCCCAGCTCCGGTGGCGTCACGATGTGTGAAATTCTCAATATTGTCGAAGGTTACGACATTAAATCGACAGGCTTCAATTCGGCCGCCACCGTGCATGTGCTGACGGAAGCGATGCGCCATGCGTACATGGATCGCAACACCTATCTCGGCGATCCGGCGTTTGTGAGCAACCCCGTCGAGCGCTTGTTGAGTAAGGACTACGCTGCTGAAATTCGCAAACAAATCGAACCAGAGAACGCGACGCCGTCCAAAAACGTACAGCCGGGGATTGGCCCGCACGAGCGACCGGAAACCACGCACTACTCCATCGTGGATAATCAGGGCAATGCGGTGTCCACCACGTATACCGTGAACGGGCGTTTTGGTTCGGTGGTGATCGCGCCGGGTACGGGCTTCTTCCTCAATAACGAAATGGATGACTTTACCGTGAAGGTTGGCGAGAAAAACCTGTACGGACTGGTGCAAGGGGAACGTAATTCGATCGCCCCCGGTAAGCGCCCACTTTCGTCCATGAGTCCGTCACTGGTGACGAAAGACGGCAAAGTCTTCATGGTGCTCGGTTCACCCGGCGGTTCGCGTATTATCACCATCACGCTGCAAACGGCGCTGAATATCATCGATCACGGCATGGCGCCGCAGGAAGCGGTGGACGCACCGCGCATCCATCATCAGTGGCTGCCGGACGAGGTATATTACGAACAGCGTGGGCTGTCTGCCGATACGCTGAACCTGTTGAAGCAGCGTGGCTACAAGATGGTGGAACAGACCCCTTGGGGTGCAGCGGAGCTGATTCTGGTCGGCTTGCCGGGTGCGGCGGGCGTGACGCCTGCGGATTCGGGCAATGACTCGGCGGTATCTGGCAAAGTGCGTGAGGGTTACCTGTACGGCGCAAATGATATCCGCCGCCCGGCCGGAGCAGCGATAGGGTATTGATTTTGTTTTCCTATAAGTTAGCAGCCCGAAAGGGCTGCTCTGTCTGCGTTATTCTGATTTTTTATCAACTAATCCTAATAAAGACATATCATAGAGAAGGTCTGATTTTTCTTCCTCGGTGATCTCCTCTAACAACTGTTCAAGAGGATGTTCAACGAGAATTTTTTCTATCATATCTCTATGGTATTTTTCGGCTATATCTGGCCCTCTCCCTGCGATCATAATTAAAGATAAGACCTCAAGCATTAGATTTTCAATGGGGAAATCATAAGCTCCCTCTGCTTGTTCATAGGCGTAACCACCTTCCGATTCATTTTCAATCCATACATTTCCAGTCATATTGTAAGAGTGAATTTTGTGTCTACAATATATGTAATAGCACTCTAAAAAGCTTTCCCTAATCTCATTATAGCTAATACGTTCTTCGTTCACTTTCTTCCTCCTGGTTTCAATATAATTCCATTGTTATCTAATACATTTATTTCTATATTAGGATATTTTTGCTTAAATTGGTCAATGACACCTAGACAACTTTCACAGGCTGCCCGTTCTGTGAATATGGTTACACTGCCTTTTGCTGAGATATTGCTTCCTAATCTATCGGCTAAATTATCTAGTATTTTGTATTCTGAATCAGTATTTCTCGATATCTTTGTGCCCTCACTGTTCTCTATCACCTGATAGGTGAAATTCTGTTTTCCTGAGCCGACAAAACCCTGCTCAGCTTTGTCTATACGGCTATGCCCTGCTAAGGTTTTCGGCATCCCTAGTATATTAATTTCTGCGATAGCTACATTTCCACTAGTTCTAGGATTGCGAGGTAATGTTGCTCTCAAATCTATAATCTGCTGCCTAAAGCCAGCCGCTTGCTGTATGGTCTTCTCATTAACCAGATAACTTTTCCAGCCTGCGGTTGGCGTCACGAGGCTTTTTGACAGGTACTGATTACCGACGCCTGCCTTCCCGATGCCCGCGAATGTACTCGCTATCGAAATACCAAAACCTAAAGCTTCTACTGTGTCCTTAGACCAGCCCGTCATCTGGCTAAAATTTTCAATCCATTGGTTTCTGGCAAACATCTGACCATCAGAAATGCTGTCGCCTGTAGTATAGGTAAACAGCTGTTCCATGTCATAGCCAACATAAAGTGGGTAATTGCTTGTACGTTGCCGATCTTTCTGTACCCAATAATTGGCGAGTATTCCATCCTCTTCGCGTGTTGTAGGGTACAGTGCCATCAACGCCTCATATTGCTGGCGTTCTTCTGAATTTAATGATTCCTGTGCCACACAGTTAACTTTGCGGCAGGATGCTGCCAACAGGCGCATTTCCTTCTCTTTGTCACCTTTGGCAATCTCTTTGATGGCCTGAATTTCATCAAGGTGTAATTGTCGATTAAAGCGTTCAACAATTTCAGCGGCGTTGGCACCGCTGTTAACGCCACTGGCTTTGCCTGTGGCGACTGCGCCCAGAACTGCACCCGCGAAGCGGCTAATTTGAGCCTGTTTTTCTTGCCATCCTTCTGATTTAACAAGGTTATCGTTAATGATGATGCCAGCCAGCTCTGCCGCTAATGCACCAGCCGCAGCGCCTTTAACGTCACCACCACTGATTTCAGCAGCGATACCTGCGACAACAGCATGGCTGAGGGCTTTGCCCGGTACGTCAAGGACTGTACCGTTATCCCCAATAAATTTTGCCCCTTCAGCATTAATCTGGCTGCCGACGTTGCTCAAGAGTGCCGTGGTGAAATTATCTTTGAAGCTACCGCCGTTAATCGCGGTACCGATGCTGGAGCTGATCACTGACTGTCCGGCGACGCGTTGCGCCACCTTACTCCAGTCACCGTTGCTGAGCATGGGGAGCTTAGCCTTAGCGGGGTCGATGACGGTTGCGCCGTTAGCAGCCTTGCTAAATTGCATGACTTCATCGAAGCCTGCTAGTGCGCCGCCGATCACCATTGAGGTAACCAGTGATTTGACCGAGTCACTGCTGCTCATGGCCTGGAACGTTTTGGACAGGTTGCCTTTGTTATCCACCAGCGCGACTGCTGCCTGCGAGGTCAGTGCCGTCATTCCTGAATAAGCTGCACCGTTTACGACAGCAATTGTTGTCGCGCTGGCTCCCGTTCCCACAGCACCAACTGCCATGTTACCTGCAGCAGCAGCCAGGCCTGCTCCTGCGGTTACCGCCGCAACGGCAATGGCAATCACTGCCCCCACAACGGGGTTCAGGCTTTGTGTGGTGTGGTTCCAGGTGCTATAGGCATCTTGTACTGTGTTCCACTGCACATCAGTGCGGCTGTTTAAATCCTTAAGCCAGGCTGTGCCGGGGTTATTACTCAACACCAAAAGAGCATTTTGCAGGGACTGCGCATTCTGGGTTTTTGCATCAGCGGTAATGCCAGTAGCGGCATCAATAGTCAGTTGGCCGCCAGAGTAAATGCTTGGAAGCAACCAGGTGTCTTTGGTATAGCCTTTGTCATTGCTCTTGATGAAGAACCCTTTTGAGGTGGTGATCGTCTGCTCGAATGCAGTGTCTTTGACCGCCTTGAAGTTAATGCTTCCTTGTGTGCTGGTCAGCTTGGCATTCTTGCCCGCGTTGATTTTGCTGGCTTCATAGGTGCTGTCATCACGGCTGAGCAGATTGATATCACCGCCTGCGGTGAATTCTGTCACTTTGTTTGTGACATTGTGGCTGGTTTGCCGAATGGTGGTTTTCTTGCCGTACCATTTGCGTGTGGTGGTGGTTTTTTCGTAATGGCTACTTTCTTCCGCCGCTTGTGCGTAGAGGAAACCGCCTTTGGCTGCCGCATCTAATGCACCTTTAGCAATAAGCTGGGTCGCCTGGAAGAGAATGCTGCCGTTAGATAACAGCGTGAGTATTCCGCCGCTGTTCAAAACGGCATTTTTCTGAGTCACGGACTCGCTATATTCGTTGCCTCCTTCCCGATAGATATGATTAGCCACTGCGTTAAATTCCATTTTTCCGCCGGAACTTAATGCCATATCACCACCGGAAGAGAAATCGGTTCCGGTGGCAATAAGAGAGCCATTCGCCGAGAGCGTTAATTCTTTATCGGTATGAAGTGAGGCTACAGATTGGCGATCATCTTTATTGTTATCATTTAAATCATCAATGAATGAGTATGCTAATGCGGGAAGAGTGAAATCGCGCCCAGCGACTAGTGTAGCTCTTCCTTTACTTTTTACTTTCATTCCTTGAGCTTCAATATCCCGTCCTGCGCTAATTTGTAGGTTATTGCCGCTATATAGTTGACTGACGCTCTCTGGGGCACGACTTGGTAGAAAATCGAGAGAATATCCTTTTGTTTTACTCTTCGGATTGATTATTACATCCAATGCACCGCTGAGGTTGATATCTTTTCCTGCATTAAGGCGTTTTCCTTGCAACAGAAGACTGCCACCAGCATTCATTAAAATATCGTTCGTGGCGTTAACTTCGCTGGTTCTTAGTAAGGCATCGTTGTAAAGAGGCTGACGTTGCTCCGAAGATGGAGAAAGATCTGGCGATTGTTGTAAGAAATTGTCAGAATGGATAAATAATATATCTTTATTCGCTGTAAGGGCTATGTTTTTGCTTTGTGATATCTCTATATCAGATAGATGTATATTACCACCCGAGTTAATGTCTAGATTATCAGAAGCAGAGAGTGTGGAGAATTTTTGACGTTTTTCTGGTGTATAATAAAGCCCTGTTAAATAATTTTCATCTTTGGGCTGACTGTGTATCGTAATGTCACCCGTACGGCTTGTGAGCATAGCGTTTTGACTGATGAAATTTCCCTGAAAAGCAGAAATATTATTACCCGCTATGGCTGATAAATTTTTTTCAGCCTGAAGTTTTGCATCGGAGATAGAAATATTTTCTTCTGCTATCGCCGTTATGTTTCCTGTTGCTTGTAACGTATCGTTGATGAAAATGTTCTTTCCATTTAGTACGATGTTTTTTGCGGTAATAGCTGGCTGAGATGTAATAGTGAAAACTGTATCTGGGGTTTTGATATCGTAAGGTGCTTTTTTATCAAAGCTTAATGTGTCTATGAAATCAACAACCAGATCACTTCCAGCCGTAATGCGAGAAGATAATGGTAGGCTCTCACGCCAGTTGTAAAAAGAGTCTAATATTTTAACCCATGAGGAATCTTTTCTATTTGGGTCAAAAAAATTGGGGGCTGGTGGTGGGGTCCGTAAATTCTCCTCAATATCATAAATATAATCAGACTGTATATCCATTGTCCCCAGTCGATGGCTTAACGAGGTGAAGTTTTTCCCGGTAAGCATGATGTTGTTTGATGCTGAGATCAAACTGGCATTGTTATTCAATTGAGTTGCATTAATATAAATATTTTTACCAGAAAGAATTGTAGCTTCAGGCGTTTCCTGAGACAGGAGATACTGCGTCTTCGCCTCATTAATTGTCAGTGCGACACCGTTATCAATAGCATCCCCAAACCATTTCTTATTTTTATTATCTTTAAAATGAGGTTGATGTGTTATCTCTGCACCTTCTTCTGAAGGTTTGATGGATGTTGAGGTTGGAACGATGTCATTATCTTCTATTGTGAACTGGTGACGTAAGTTATCCAACTGCTCCGTCCGAATCACCAAATCCCCGGTATTGGTTTTAATCGTCCCTGAGCGGTTTTCGACTTTAACGCCTTTGTTCCCCGTCGCGTCTTTTTGGATCCACAGGTTGTTGTTGGCCTGAATGGTGGCCTGTGTGTTGGTCAGGCTATCGTTGAACAGGCGCATATCTTCGCCCGCGATGATATTCCCTCGGTTATTCAATACGGTACTGGCAAGCGTGATATCGCGGTCGCTTTTCACCGTATTGCCTGCGGCAATATCGACCTGCTGTGCATTCAGATTAAGGTCGGTTTTCGCGTTTACATTACCGAGCTGGATTTTACCTTTGCTGTCCAGCGTAATGCCTTGCTGAGAGCTGGTCAGGTTAGCGACGTTAGCGCCGACTCCGTCCTCGGTTGCCACGAGTCGGATGCGTTCTGCATACATGCCGCCGAGCGCTTTGGTGTCGACTGCCAGCAGTGGTTTGGCACCTTCTCCGGCGATGGGGGCGATCGTGCTGGTTTTGAAATCGACCCGATTGCTGCCTTGAGTCAGTGTCAGGTTTTTCGCGTTGATTTTGCCGTTCAGTTCGGTTGCCCGGCTGAGGATATCGACATAATCCGTTGCTGAACCGTCCAGGCCTTTGCCACCAATGGTGATGCTGCCTTTTTTCACTTCCAACGCTTCAAGTGCGCCTTGCTGATCCAACACCGGTTTACCGGTTGTCAGCGTGGCTGAAGGCGTATTGATGAACCCACATCCGTCACAGGTGATGCCGTTCGGGTTGGCAATCAATACGTTGGCTTTATTCCCGAAGACTTCGATCTTCCCTTGCAGGTCTGAGCGGGTGGAGCCCGTTACCTCGTTGATAATCAAATCGGCCGCTTTGCCATTGAGGTTGGCGTTAGCGTTTAACTGCCCAGCCAACTGCGATTGCCCCGCGGCAATGCTGTTGTTTAGCACAGCACCGGGTGTCCCGACGCTGAAATCTTTATAGGTATTGTGAGAAACACCCGCTGCGTTTGGCGTCGCGATATTGATGACCGGGACGGCACCCGCGTTGTTGACTTGCGTGCGTGGGCCGTCTGGCGTGAGTGCCGCGAACGCGGGGTGTAACGGTTGAATTGCGGTCAGGTAGATCAGCAGATAGCTAAGTCCACGAGTGGTACGGTTATTGAATTTTTCCATGTGACTTTCCTTGTTTTCCTTTTGCTTGAATAAAACGCTTAATCAAAAAACGCTGTAACGGGGAGGGAGACTTGCCAGTAAACGACGGCGTTGTCGGGATGGAGATCGTCCGGGAAGTGCAGCGGCACACCGAGTGACACTGACTGGCTGACCCAACGTGAAGATGCAGACAGGCCGACGGAAGCGCCGGTCATATTGCCACCATCGACTTTGCCGGCTTTCCCCGCAATCCACCCGCTATCCAGCGCGGTGGTTAATGCGATATCTCCCAAAAATGGCAGCGTGGTGAATTGCCAATTCAGTTCATTACGCCAGTAGAAACCCCGATTGCCAGTTAGTGTCTGTTCCTTAAATCCCCGGACGGAATACTCGCCGCCGAGCGAGACGCGTTCGCTGGTATACAGGTTGTCCGGCGTGGTTTGGCCGTAAAGGGAAGTCAGAAAGTACAACGAGGGTGTAAGTGGGTAGAAGTAGCTGCTGCTGACGCTAAATTTGCGGAACTCGCTGCGTGGCAGGCCACTATTTTCCTTTGTATCATTTGTCGCGCCCCAACTCCTTACGCCATGGCTTAACATCGGGTTGAGCGTAAAATATCCCCCGACCAGCGTGGTGCTATAGCTGAGCCCAAGGTTGGCGCTACTGACCGTAGGGCTGCTGACCTCAAGGCGCTCGCCCGCCATGCGGTTCTCGGTGCGTCGGCGGGAGAGCGCGCCATCCAGCGCCAGCTTCTGTTTCCCATCCCGATAGAGCGTTCTGTTGAGGCTGAGCCGATGAGTGTTGCTTTGTCCTTCATAGCGATACGCGCTGCTGCCAATCGGGATCGGTTGGAAAAAGTCATTCCAGGCGTATTGGTAGCCGAGCGTCCAGTAGCCATAAGGCAAAGACATCCCGCCCGATAAGGCTTTGCTGCCGTAGCTATGGCTGAATGCGCTATCACGGCTGGCGGTGAGCCACCAGCGGTCAGCGAGTCGCAGCGGGTTATCGAGCGTTAGGTGGGTAGAAAGCTGTTCGCGGCCCGTGCTTTTTTGTCCGCTGTTGTCTGTGCTGAGAGACAGGGTGACAGGGTGGGAGTGCGTGGTGCGTTTGAGATAAACAATCGAACTTCCGGCTTGTTTTCCCGGCTGAATATCAATTGCAACCTGCCGTGAAGGCAGACGATTCAACTGTTCCATCCCTTGTTCGATGTCGCGCAGATTAAGAATATGTCCTTCCAGCCCGGGGAAGGCCATCTTGATTGCGAGTGGCGTTTCCCCTTCCATACGAATGGCTTCTATTTTTCCCTCGCTGACGCTGATGATGAGCGTGCCGTCGGAGAGATCTTGTTCCTGCAAATAGGCTTGGCTGGTGACAAAGCCGCGATTTAGGTAGGTGTTGGTGGTTTCCCTCACGACGTTATGGACTGTGGCTAAATCAAGGCAGCGGTTTTGGTAGCGTCCCTGAATGGCGGTCCGATCTTTTGTCGAAAGCGCATCTGCATTGTGAAAGGTAATCCTTTGGATAGGGAAGCAGACAGCATCCTTTGCTGTTGGTGCAGTGACCGTGGGTATCGTTAAGGTGGTGCTGTTTTCCAGCGATAAACGCTGCTGTTTGGCCTGCTCCAGTAATGACTTTTGCTGGAGCTCTAGCGCATCGCGATCTGTTGGGCTGATGGCGGTGGCGGCAAAGGTTGAGCTGCTGAGACTCAAAAAAATAAGGCTTATAAAAGAAAGGGTTTTACACAAAATGAACGTGTTCCTTACGTTGATTTACATTTTGCGCTTATATACACAAATGCTTCATTTCGTGACTAGGTAAAATCGATAGCCAATAGAAATTCGACAGAATACGTTGAGAAATTTAATTTTTGAGAATAAAAATGATAGTCATTATCATTTTTATATAGATAGGCAGGTAACTATATCGTAAGTCAGAGTAATTTTTATATTTATCATTGGGTTTCCGCTGCGATGGAAACCCAATGAGGTCTGAAGTGGGGACGGTTACTTAAAGTCCGCGTACGGCGTGAGCGGCTGCGGTGGGCTGTCGAGATCGCCCTGCCAGCCGGAGGCGGAGTAGCGCAGGTAGATGAGGCCGTGGCTTGGGGTGTAGTCCTTCGCTTGCTGGATGTCGATACCGACGCCCAGCGTCCAGTGTGAGCTTAGGCGGCGTTCGACAAGTGCGCGCGCCGTATAGCCGAAGCCGGAACTGCTGCTGCCCTGTTCGATGGCGTCTCGGTCGGTGATCGCAGCGTTGCCCAGCAGGCCGGTCAACGGATAGCGACGCTGGTCTTTGGTAGAAGAACGTGACCACGACAGCGATCCGCCGAGTTCCCACGACCAGTTTTCCGTCCGCTGCCGGTAGTTCACCGGCACGCCTAGCGAGAAGTATTGCTGCGGGCTGTAGTAACCGCCCTGACCAAGCGAATAACCGCTTAAATCTTTCTGGTAGCGCCACCACATACTGTTCAGACCGACTGTGACGCGTCGGTTATCCTCATTAATCAGCTTGTAGTAATAACCTGCCATAGCGCGAGCGCGGTCATTATTGGCCACGTTTTTACCCGTAATTTGATGGACGCTGAAATCACTCCAGACGCCGTGCGCTTCGCCCCGATCGTAGCTCAGCCCGAGACTGACGCCCGTGGCACGCACGCCGCCCCAGGTAACGCCGGTGCCCGGGTCTTTGGTGCCGCCGAAGGCGAGTAATGAGCTGGAGATTGGGCGGCGCGATGCTGTCGCGGTCCAGCCGATTTGCCGCCAGTCACCGCTGTAGCTTGCGCCACCGACGATATCGACCACGTCGAAGCCGAGCGGCGTGGTGCCGATATCCGCCGACCAGCGATCGTTCTTCCAGCCTGCGGCTACGCTGGTGCCGGTGGCTTTCTGTGATTTACCGTCGAAACAGTCCCGCGTAGCACAGGTGCCGAAGGTTTCCCGATAGGCACCGTTGCTGTCCGTAGAGAAGGAGCCAGCGTCCATCTGTACGGTATCGGTGCGGAAGAAGGCGCGACCGTCGTACAGCGGCATATCCACTTGCAGCATGGTGTTGTGGGCGCTGAGGTCGGAAATTCCGCCTGTACCGCTCGAACTCCCGTAATCGTGGTCAAGCGTGACGGTAATATCCTGTTTGCGATACAGGTTTGCGGCATCGGCGCGGATGCTGCGTTGCAGCCAGTCGTCGCTGCTTTTATTGCGCGTCAGTCGGGTATAGTCATCATCGCTTTGCGGCAGAGCGGGTGTGATGCCGCTAGCAACCATCGCCTGTTTATAGTCCTGCTGCGCCTGTTCAGGTTGAGACTGCTGTTGTTCAACGCGTGCCGCATCGCGATAGACCAACGCTTTGCCCTGACCGACGGGTTCTTTCTGCGCGTCGATTTTTAGCTGACGGAAAAGCGCCGTCGATTTTTGCGGATTTCCTACCGCTTGCCAGGCGTTGGCGACGCGCCGCTGCGCATTGAGGGTATCAGCCGCCTGCGCCGGGAGCTGGTTCAGACGCTGACGTGCGTCATCTTGCCGACCCTGCGCGATAAACGCGTCGATCTCACCCAATTGTGCGTCGGGGTTCTGCGGTTCCCGTGTGCGAATGCGTTGATAATCCGCCAGCGCTGTCGCGTATTCGCCCCGTGCCAGCGCCCAGTCTGCTAGCAGCAGATCGATACGGGTATCGGTCGGTTGCTGACGCAGGAACGCAATGGCGGCGGATTCATCCCCCGCATCGCGCATGGCTTCTGCTTTTGCCAGCGTGGTCTGCATCGTCAGACGCTGAGATAAATCGCGCATGTCGTCGCTCCACTGCGCTGCGGGAAGCGTGTTCAAGTGAGCGAGTGCTTGCTCATCGCGATTGGTCGATGACAGGTAAAGTGAGTAAACGTAGTTCTTCTGCGCGTCGGCGGGTGGCACGGCCGTCGCACGTTGTACCACGCTGTCGGCCTGCTGCATTTGCCCCAACTGGCGCAGCGTCTGGGCATAGCGATAGGCAAACCAGATATCGTTCGGATCCTGCTGGCTCGCCTGACGATACTTCTCTTCCGCCTGCGTCCACTGCTGCTGTTCCGCAAGTTGGTCTGCCTGTTGTTTTAGGATATTGAGTTGTAGCGCAGTAAGCGTCTCCCGCATCGTGTTCTGCTGGCTGCGCGACAGGCTGTTGAGGTAAGTGAGTGCTTTCTCCGGCGACTGCCGCTGATAAATCCCGACCAAGCCGCGCAGGGCGTTATCGTTGCCGGGCTCAAGGTGTAAAGCCTGCTGATAGAGCGGCTGGGCGGCGGTATCGTTTTGGCTGGCAACGGCGACATCGCCCAGACCAATTAGCGCATAGGGATTGGTGTTATCCATCTGGCGTGCCTGTTGATACTTCTGGCGTGCCAGCGAGAGGTTATTGGCTTTTAGCGCGTTGTCGCCTTCCGCAATGGTGGTCCAATATTGCGTACTTTGAATCAGCCCTTCCCATTTGCCGCTGTTCAGGCGATTCACATCCGCCTGTAGTGCCTTCTGGAACTGTGCCAGCGCTTTTACCCGATCGCCAGCGCGCAGGTAAACCAGGCCAATCGCGCCGATCAGTTCGGGGTCGTTGGGTGTGGTAGCCAGCGCCTTATTCAACTCGCCAAGCGTGGCGCTATTGCCGCCGCCGTCTTCAATCTGTGCCAGTGCGCGCAGCCGACCCTGATAAACGGGATCGGCTAATATTCCCTGCTGGCGGCTGAGCTCTTTACGTGCCGTATCCGCCTGTTCGCCTTCATCAAACACGGTCAGGAAACGATTGAGTTCCGCCACACTTTGTGGCGTGACCAACATCCGGCCAATAATTTCCAGCCACAGCGACGCCGCCTGACTACGCCCAACGGGGTCATTAGAAAGCTGTTTCAGTAAGGGATAGGCTTGTTCGTTACGATTCTGGCTGAACAGCAGCCGCGCCAACACCATACGCAGCGGTACATTATTCGGATAGGCCTGATCTAACGTCTCCAGTTGTTTAATCGCCAGAGGTTGCTGGTTGGGTAAGCGTGAGACCAACCGCCAATACTCCACGGCGAGATCGAGCGTGGGTGGCTCGCCGTGAAAGAGCGAGTCATACTGTGCTTTGGCTTCCGCATAACGTCCGGCGGTAGACAGCAAACGCGCCTGCTGTAATTGCTGACGTGCGGCTTCCTGCGTCAGCGCCAGCGTCATCTCTGCCTGCCGATAGAGGGCGGAATCGGGTGCCACGGCTTTCAGTTTGTCCAACTGCTGGCGCGCCTGTGCCTGATCGCCTTGACGCAGCGCCAGCCGCAGTCGGGCGGCTATAACCTCTGGGTTATCCGGGTTAATCAGCTCCAGTCGATGGAGCGACTGACGCACAATATCGTCTTTGTTGCTGGCTTCTCCCAAACGCACCTGCTCCATCAGGAACTGCTCTGGCGACGTAGTTTCTGCGCTGTATGCCTGCGGCGCAGTAACCAGCAATAACGGGAGCAGGCGCAGCCAGTTCAGCGCCAGATTGTTGGCTTTCAATGCGTTGTCACCTTTCGCGATCGTGGTCCAATCTTGCGTATTTTGGATGAGCCCTTCCCATCTACCGCTGTGAAGACGGCTCATATCCACCTGTAATGCCTTCTGGAGCTGTTCCAGTGCTTTTTTCCGATCGCCTTCGCGCAGGTAAACCAGAGCGACCGCGCCGATCAGTTCGGGGGTATTTGGCGTGGCAGCCAGCGCGTTATTCAGTTCATTGAGCATGGCGCTATTGCCACCGCGGCTTTCACCCTGTGCCAGGCTACGGAGACGTGCCTGATAGGCGGGATCGGCTAACATTTTCTGCTGGCGGTTAAGCTCTTTGCGGACGGTTTCTGCTCGTTTGCCTTCGTTAAATAGGGTCAGAAAGCGATTTAACTCTGCTACGCTCTGTGGCGTGACGGGCATCCGCCGAATGATCGCTAGCCATAGCGATGCCGCCTGACTGCGTCCGACGGGTGCGTTAGCCAACTGTTTCAGCAAAGGAACGGTCTGCTCGTTACTACCCTGACGGAAGAGCAAGTATGACAGCGCAAGGCGCAGAGGAACGTTGTCAGGGTATACCTGATCCAGCACTGCCAGTTGCTTAAGCGCGACCAGCTCCTGATTCGGTAAGTGGGAAACCAGACGCCAGTATTCAACGGCCAGATCGAGCGTTGGGGGTTCGCCGTGAAAGAGCGCGTCATACTGCGCTTTGGCTTCCGCATATTGCCCGGCGGTAGATAGCGAGCGAGCCTTCTGTAATTGTTGGCGCGTCTCTTCCTGCGTCAGTGCCAGTATCATGCTTGCATGACGATAGGCAGCGGAATCGGGTGCCAGCGTTTTCAGTTTTTCCAACAGCTGACGCGCCTGCGTTTGATCGCCCTGACGCATCGCCAGCCGCAATTTGGCGGCAATTGCTTCGGGGTTATTTGGCGCGATAAGCTCCAGCCGATAGAGAGACTGACGCACGAGATCGTCTTTGTTGCTGGCTTCTCCCAGGCGCACCTGTTCCATCAGGAATTGCTCTGGCGATGCGGTTTCCGCGCTGTATGCCTGCGGTGCAGCAACCAGCAATAACGGGAGGACGCGCAGCCAATTTAAGGTGTCGTTGCGCATTGGCTGCCCCGATACGGTAAAAGTTGGCCTTGTGAAGTGAAGCGATAGCGCTTCTGATCCCATCCCTGACCAAAAAGCGTCAGAGAAGCAGAGAAATAAGCATCGTCACCCGGTGGATTGGCAGCGAGCCGCTGTCGCTGGGTGGCCAGTGCGTCCGGCTGACGAGAGAGCATCGGAAGCAGCGAGGCGGAAAAGCCTACCGATCCTTGTCCGGTGACGGTGCCTGTCGCGGTGTCCGCTTTTTCGGGCGGTAGCCCTTGCTGGATCGTCTGCTGAACCATCGGCTGAAACTGTTTGAGCAAATCGGTTTTCCCTCTACTGCTGTCGGCCATCATCCCCGCCCACAGATAGACGCGGATGGCGTCATAGCTGCCGACATTAGGTTTGGTGGTATCGGACTGCCAGCCTTTGCCGTTTTGCCAGATAACCCAATCAGGCGAAAACCCTTTCGGTGCGGTTTCCAACAGCAGGCGCTGCGTGGTGCGCTGCATGGCTTTCCACTTCTCGTCCAGCGGCGCAAATCGTGCCAGTAGCTGCGGCGGCAGGTAGCTGGGGTTCAAGCGCCAGCTCTCTTTCTCTGCGAAGCCCACTTTGCCGGGCAATAGCATCACGCCCAGCCCCGGAATCGTCACCACCTCTTCTTTGGCGATGCGCGCAAGCAGCGCGGTGCCTAGCGTCTGATAGCGTGCCTCTTTCCACAGCCGGCCAGCTTCAAGCAGACTATAGGCAATCCACAGATCGGCATCGGAAGCGGAGTTCGGATCCAGTACCGTCCACTGTTTATCCGTGTTCTCTCCCCACAGCCAGGCGGGCAGATTCGCGCGCAAATCGCCTGCGGACAGGTTGTCCTCTGTCCATTTCAGCAGCCGATCAAACATCACGCGATCGTTGGCGACCAGCGCAAAGAACAGGGCGTAGCTTTGCCCTTCGGACGTGGTGATTTTATTGGGCGTTGAGGTATCAATCACCCTTCCTTGTTCGCTGATGTAATACTGCTTGTACTGCTCCCAAGCTGGCCAGTCGCAGACGGCGGCGGTGGTCAGGGAAGCCCATAGCCACAGCAGCGTGGGAGTCAGGTAGCGCAGCACGCGTGGCATGGTGCGTTAATCCCTTTCATCCGGCGACAGGCGACGGCGGCTGAAGAGTCTCAGACCTCGCCACAGCAGCCAGGCAATAATAATGACGCTGACGGTGGACATGATCGCCAGCCAGACGGGATGTTGCGCCAGTACGTGCCAGATACGTTCCCACCACGGCAGGTGGCCGACGTAATAAACATCGCCGACGCGCAGATTATTGATGCCCGATTCGCGGATGACGGAAACGGAACCGAACAGCGAGGCTCTTTTTTCACTGTCGATCAGCGCGTTGTTGAGCAGCGTATAACCCTGCGGACTATCGGCTAGCAGCGCGACAACGCTGCGCTGGTCGTGATACGGGGACTGGAAGCCGATAATCGCCGACATCGCTCCGTCACTGCTGACGGTGGTTTTACTGTCTGGCTTCGCGTCAGATTCGGGGGAGCCCATGTCCGGCATTGCGGTCTGGCGTAGCGGCTGTTTGATCCAGCTTTTTGTTTGTTCGACCAGTAGGTTAATTTTACTACTGTCGTGCAGTTCAGGCGGGATAGCACCGATCATCAAAATATCGCGGTCCTGCTTGTCTACCTGCGTCCAGTCATCGCTGAGCTGCATCGCTAACGCCGGATAGCCGGTTTGCGCCCCAATGTTACCGATGGCGTTCAGCATAGCGCTGAGCTGAGCCGGTTGTGGCTGTTTGTTCACCAGCACCAAGGTTTGTGACAGGTCAGCTAGTCGGCTGAACGGATAGCCGGCATTGGCAAAAGCACGTAGATCCGGCATTGCCATAAAGTGGCGATAGCCAGAGAAGTTAACCGTCGAGCTGCCGTCGATGACGGCGTGATTCACGACTGGCGTATAAGTTTCGCAGCGGTCGGCGGTGCCGCTGGAGAGCAACGTAGTGTAGTTGAAATCAAAGCGCAGCTCGTTGGTCGTGCCCAGTTTCAGCGCCGGAATAGACAGGGTCTTGTCGGAATCCCGTAGCCCCTGCGTGAGCGGCAGGCGCATCAACAGGGAGTTCTGGTCCTGTTCTGGCGCCAGCGAGAAGGCCTGTACAAACTGGTTGTTCAGGTTGATGCTCAGGCGCGAGCCGTCCTGAATCTGTGGCGCGGTGTAGCGATATTTCAGGCGCATATCGATGCCCTGACTGCGGATCAGGAACAGGTCGGGCGGCAGATTCATGGTCAGCGAAATCGGTCGGGGCACGATACCGTCGGTTTGCAGCTGTTCGTTATATTGCTGTAGTTCGGCGAAGGTCATCGGGCGGTCGGTGCGAACCCAGTTTGGCGCATCATACGGCTGACGTGGGGCGAGCTGTTCGACCTTATCGATGGTGACGCTTTGCCCACGGAACAGCGCATTCCCCTGTGCGATGCCCTGCACGGCGGTGAGCAGTTCATTGTCATCACGTCCCTGAACCAGCAGTAGTTTCACATGAGGATCGTTAGGGTGGCTGATGATCGATACCGTTGGCCCGTTCACGGCGGGAGTATCGCGCAGGAAATCCGGCCGCTTATCGTTGGTAGCGAACACAATACCGTGGCTATTCGGCAGTTGGTTGAAGAGGGCAGGGAAAGACTGCCCGCGCCATTGTGCTTTGCTGCCAAACCACGAGGCGAGCACCGCAGCGGCACGCTGTTGCACCAGATCCGGCTGGTCGGCAAAGACGATAGGCAGCGTCAGTGGGCGGGTATCGCGGCTGTCAAAAAACGGTGCTGGGAACGGCGACAGATCGTCTTTCAGCGTCAATTTCTGGAATTGTAGATTGAGCGCACTGGCTTTGCTGATATCCAGCCACAGACTGGTGCTGGCTGGGTTTTCGCAGATGTTCTGATAATGGCCGACGAACACCAACTGCATACGGTTAAAGTCCGTGATGTAGCGCGGATCGATAGGAATGCGAACGCGGTTGGATTTCCCCATCTGCTCTTTGCTAATCGTGGTGACGCCCATGAGCTCATTGTTCAGGTAAACCTTGATATGCGACTCGGTGGGGATCAGCGCCGGTGACGGGGTAAACTCGAGATCGAGGGAAGCCTGCGTGACCACTTCATCGCTGCGAACGCCAAACTCAATCTGTCCGTCGGGATTGATACCGCGTAGCGCAAAGGCGCCCGGCGCAGGCGCGATTTGCGCAAAGGGCATCACCACGTTGCGCACGGCGGTGTTGGTTGCCGGTTGCGCCAGAGGAATCGCTGGCATCGTCATCGCTGGCGCTACGGTAGCCGCGTTGGCGGGCGGCAGGGGCGCGTCCCCCGTGGCCGGTGTTTGGGCGTGCGGTGCGGTGACAGCTTGAGATAATGAGCTGACGCCTAAAGCCAATGCGGTGAACCAGATTATTTTTTTCGTCATCGTGTCATCATCAATGTTAAGGGTCTTTCTCGTTGTCAGGAGAAAGACCGTTGATCACGGCCTGTGAATGGCAATCAAGCCACTGTCTTTTCTGTAAACAGGTTCTCTTGTGCAAATCGCGTTTCATGGGCAGACGGCGTTTTGCCCTGATGTAAGGCTTTTTCCGGCAGCGCAGCACCCGACGGGGTTGTGACGGTGCGTTTCCCTACATAGCGTGGGATGAATGACACCACCCACACCACGATGTTGAGGAAGGCCAGGATAATGTTGCGTATGACAGGCGGCGCGTAATCGGCCAGACGCAGGTAGCCGCGAAAGCCGAGTGCCAGCACATCAACCAGGCTTTCGACCGGTTTATCCTGCGGGAAGCTGTCTTGCCAGAGTGCCCAGGTGTCAGCGCGGGCAAACGTACACTGAATGAAATCAATATGCTGGCGGATGGTCAGGTTGGTCATGCGCAGGCCAATCTTGTTGTCGAACGCGCGGGTGACGCTGAACGGAAAGGCGTACTCCTGCTGACCGCGTTTTAGCAACAAAGAGACGCTGTCCCCGACCTGAAGAATGCCCGACTCGCGGGCTTCAACGCCGACGCCGCCATCGGAATAGTCGCGCAGGACACAGGGGAAAAGATGACCATCGGCACGGAGGATGGCGGCGGACATCGACATTTCCACCCGGTGGGCCTGACGTACCTGCTTGGCTTCTACGGCAACCGCGACGGCTCCGCCTAAAATGGTCATGTTGTACACGACCCACAGCAGGCTGATGAGCACCGTCATGATCTCTTCCGGCGGCCCGTAAATCAGACGCCAGAGGCCATACACGATCCCTGCGATATTCAGCAGCACCAGCACCAGATAAGGCCGCGTAATCACCCAATCGACATGCTGTTCTTCCACCAGTCCGCCTTTGGCCGTCACGTTGAATTTCCCTTTGTGTGGGTTAAACAGCGCGACGGTAGTCGGGCGGGCGATGTACCACGCCAGCACGGTTTCATAGATCTCACTCCAGAACGAGTGACGGTAGCGCCCCTGAATACGCGAGTTGGTCAGGCTGGCGTGTACCATGTGCGGCAGCACGTAGAGCGCGATGGCCAGCGCCGGGGCGAAGATGATGTAGGCATGCAGCAGGAGGAACGCCAGCGGCGCAGTCAGGAAGATCAGCCGCGGAATACCGGACAGAAAGTGCATCATGGCGTTGGCATAACATAGCCGTTGCCCCAGTTTCAGCCCCTTGCCGAACAGCGGATTATCCAGCCGGAAGATTTGCACCATGCCGCGCGCCCAGCGAATACGTTGCCCGATATGAGCCGAGAGGCTCTCGGTTGCCAGTCCGGCGGCCTGTGGAATGCGGATATACGCCGAGCTGTAGCCAAGGCGATGCAGGCGCAGTGAGGTGTGGGCATCTTCCGTCACCGTTTCAACCGCAATCCCGCCAATCTCATCCAGCGGTTTACGCCGCAGGATGGCGCAGGATCCGCAGAAGAACGTGGCGTCCCACATATCGTTACCGTCCTGAACCAGACCGTAGAACAGCGTGCCTTCATTGGGCGTACGGCGGAAGCGTCCCAGATTGCGTTCGAATGGATCGGGCGAGAAGAAATGGTGCGGCGTTTGCAGCATCGCCAGCTTTTTGTCTTTGAAGAACCAGCCCATGGTTAATTGCAGGAAAGAGCGGGTAGGGACGTGGTCGCAGTCGAAAATGGCAACGAACTCGCCTTTCGCCTGTTTCAGGGCGTTGTTGATGTTCCCGGCTTTGGCATGTTCGTGTGTGACGCGGGCGATGTAATGGACGCCGACGTCTTCTGCGAAGGCCTTAAATTCGGCGCGCCCGCCGTCATCCAGAATATAGATGTTGAGCTTATCTTTAGGCCAGTCGATACCTAACGCGGCATACACCGTTGGTTTCACGACGCTCAACGGTTCATTGTAGGTCGGGATCATCAGATCGACGGTTGGCCACGTTTTGCTGTCTTCCGGCAGTGAAACCGGGTGGCGGTTCAGCGGCCAGATCGTCTGGAAATAGCCCAGAACCAACACGACCCAGGCATAGGTTTCCGCTGCCAGCAGCAGCATGCCGCAGATCAGACTCAGCGGATCGTCCCAGTTCAGCGTTTCAGTGTAGCGCCACCACAGGTAACGGCAGGAAACCGTGAAAGAAAGGGCGATCATCATGAGCGTTGGCATGCGTCCCGGCATGTTGCGAACGAGCATGGCGATGCACCACAGCAGCGTCATGAAAATAAACTGTGACAGTAAATCAAACGGTTGCGTGATGCATAGCAGCGCCAGCGCCGCACACAGCAGGCTCAGCGCGACCGTCACTAGCCTCTGAAGGCGGCTCGTCTTGGTGGAGCCTGATTCATGGTCTTCGCGATCGTCAGTATTCGTGTGGCTAAAGCGGGTAAACAGCGCTTGCTGCGCGTTCATGTAGCGTTGCCGCCAGCGCGGCAGCGCGGAGAAGTAATTGCGGCGCGATGTCGGCAACTGGCCGTTTTTGATGGTCAGCAGCCAAATACCCTGTGTCAGATAGCGAAGAATATCGGCCGGACGCGGGCGTTGAGGCGAAATGTGTGGGAACCAATAGGTTCGCTGCGCGCGAATCTGTTGCCAGCCCTCAGACTCCAGCCGCAGGAAGATCCAGCCGAGTATCGCAAACAGCGTGGCGAAAAAGGCGGCAAAGGCGGAGGCACCCTGCTGACGATAGCCGCGGTAGCGCTGCTGTATCGCCTGTCTGGCGGGCGGAACAAGGAACAAGCGCAGGATTCCACTCATACGCCGCTTTCCTTAACGTGAATCAGGCACCAGTTTGCCAGCGTCATGATCTCTTCCGCTGCCACGCTGTCCGGGCGACATTCGCCCAGTGGCTGCTTCAGCATCAGCGATTCTGCCAGGGCTTCGTCACGGTGTACCACTAGCGGCAGCAGATGTGAGAGCGTGTGCAGCCAGAGCTGGTGTAAATCCTGCTGGAGCGTGCTGAGAGTAGAAAATTGATTCACCAGAAAATGGCACTGACGCGGCAACGCCTGCTGATGTAAGCGCGAATGGCAGTTTGCATCGGCTACCACCACCTGAAACACGGTATTCGCGGTGGCTAACGCCTGCCGCGTGAGCGGGCTGTTGTCTGCCGGTACATCGATCAGTATCCAGCGATGGCGACCCGCCGCGCTGAGCTGTGCCAGATTGTTTTGCCAGAGTGCGGGGTGCTGGTGGTAATGCTGTTGGAGCGTCGCGATCTCCTGTGTATTCAGGCGACCAAACGGCAGGAAATCCAGTCCGGGGAGATATTGCATGGCACCCGTTTGCCACGGCGCGCCATCGGCTTCCGCTCGCGCCCAGCCGCGGCGCTGTTCAAACGGCATATTAAAATTAATGCGCAGCAAGTTGTCCGGCGAAAAATCAATCACCAGCGCGGATTCGCCCAGCCGTTGGAAGGCCCAACCCAGCGCGGCGGCGATTGAGGTGGTGCCTACGCCTCCACGGATCCCCTGCAAAGCAATCACAGGCATCGTCAGTCGCTCCCGGCCGGTTCTTTTAATTCATCCAGCAGCGGCCAGCGAGCCATCATTTGGCTGAGACGCGCCTGACGGGCGATATCGATATAGTTTATTTCAGGTAAAGAAAAAGCCTGACTGAGAACCCGTAGATCGTCGTCGGTTCTTGCATTTTCAGTTAAATCGGCGCGTGCGCTGGTATCTATACGAGTCGGTTCGTTATTCATCCCATGCCTCTGAAATAGGCTATCCATTATCATTGATATCGATAAAGGGAAAACATCCAAATAGCAGATGTGGTGCGTCTTTTACTGCACCCATAACAGACAGTCTGGCAGATGAAGGATTACGCCTCTGCTGTCTTTAATAAGGAGTCAGGTGTGCCCGTTAACTATAGCAATGAATTGATGATTGCAATGTGAATAGGAAAAAATAGTAACGGGTGATTTATCAAGGGATAGGAATAATTTATAGCGCAAAGTTGTGATCCTTCGGGGGGCTGCTAGAGTTTATTTTGACTGTGTTATTAAGGTGGAACGCTGCCATTAACGGAAAAGAAATCAGTCTATGAAGCAGAACTTTTCATTAGGTATTCGTGACCTTTGGGATGAGCTGGTTACGCTCCAGCAGGCGGGCTTTTATTGGGTGAATATTGATCGGCAGGTTGATGCCGCCTTATTTTGCCAGCAAATCATGCACGGCCAAAATAACGACGCGAGAGTGGCGTTAATAGGCTGTGGGGAACGCTCTGATTCTCTTTTGACGGCATTGTTTACGACAGAAAATAATAACGCCGGAAAGAAACAATTATCCTGCTATGCATTGCCGGAAAATAAAGCCGCGTTGCTGAATTTAACCGATGACTTAATGCGCGCATTGCGCCCCAAAAATCGTCTGTTAGTGCTTTATGCCCCAGCCAGCCTGTGGCGGGATATCTCGCCAGAAAGGCTACAGCGCTGGATCGATGACACCGCGGCATGGCTGCATCAGCGCCAGTGTACGCTGGTGGTGATCAGCCACAGCAGCGGCGTAACCCGCCTGAGGAATATGCTGATTTCTCAACATCGTGGACTCTATGGTTTAGCCAGTCTGCAATGGCAGCAGGATCGCGCGCAGTATCTGGTGTCATGGTGGGCAACGGAAAGGGGCGTGCGGGCGAATAAGGTGCAGATGCTGCAATCCGACAGTGACGGGTGGTACATGCTGAAGGAAGAGGAGCCGATCCTCACGCCGTCTCTGGATGATGATGGGCTCTTCCTGATGGAAAAGAGCGTAATGGAAGGCGCACCTGCGCTGTCAGAAAACTGGCAGCTACTGGATGATAACGCCATTTTGGTACAAACCGGCATGCTGACCCATGCGGCTACCCTCGTTTTTGCGCTCAATCAAACCAGTCAGGTGGATACGCTCGTCAAACAGGTGCATAGCCTGCGGCGGCAGCGTGGTGAATTGCTGAAGATTGTGGTGCGGGAAATGAAGCCTTGTCTGCGTGCCAGCGACGAGCGTCTGCTATTGGCATGTGGCGCGAATATTATTGTCTCTCATTCAGAACCGCTATCCCGTTTCCTGACCCGGATTGAAAGCGTGCAAGGGCAGCGCTTTACCAAACACGTTCCTGTCGATGTTGAAGTCTTGCTGACCACCATGCGGCCGCTACAGATTAAGGGCTACCAGCCCCCTGATATCTTTCGGCAGTCTGTGCAGATGTTGATTGATAGCACGCTGATGCCGGAAGGCAGCAAAGGCGTACTGGTCGCATTGCGCCCCGTACCGGGCGTGCGGGCGGCGCAGGCGTTGACGCTGTGCACGCTGCGACGCTTTGGTGATGTCGTCACGATCGCGCAGGGTCGCCTGTTTTTGTTCCTGTCCAATTGCCGCCTGAATGAGCTGGATATCGCGCTGAAATCCATTTTCCGCCTGCCGGTAGATGAAGCGTTCAGTAATCGGATTGTCTGGTCGCAAGACTTACAGATTCTGGCAGAAGTTAAATCGCTGGTGCAGGGCGATACGCTGGAGCAAGAGCGGCAGATTAACGACTATGTGCAATTGCAGCAGACCGAATCTGCACCGCGCAGCCAGACGACGCGGCGTGAACCTATTGCTATCGATCTATTGGCGCCCGATCTATTGGGTTCCAATTTACGGGCCCGCGCACCGGGAGAGCCGTCATGAACCTGATTGATATCGTGCAACTGGTGTTATTGAGCGCGGTCGTTTTCTTTACGCTTGGCTATCTGGCGCACCGTGTGATTCCCCACTGGCTTCAGTATTGGAAAAACAGGCTGTTGTCACCGCGTTACCTGAAACCTGCGAGTGTCTGGATGCGCAGCTCTTCTTCAACAAAGACGGTCTCAACCAAGCCGACTTCAGCAGAGACTAAAAAATAAAATGGACGAAAAAAAACCTACGCAGCAACAGGATACGCAAAAACAGCAAAATACATGGCGCTACTGGCGTGGGCTCGGTGCCTGGAATGTGTATTTTTTGCTGAAATTTGCTCTGTTATGGTTTGGCTACCTGAATTTTCATCCGCTGCTTAATCTGGTCTTTCTGGCGTTTCTGCTGTTTCCGATCCCCAATGTCACGCTGCACCGCTGGCGTCATATTATTGCCATCCCGCTCGGTATCGGGCTGTTTTACCACGACACCTGGCTGCCGGGCATTAACAGTATTATCAGTCAGGGATCGCAGGTTGCGGGCTTTAGCGGAGCCTATTTGCTGGAGCTGTTAAACCGCTTCATTAACTGGCAAATGGTCGGTGCGGCGGCGGTGATTACCGTCGCCTACCTATTCTTCGCACAGTGGATTCGTATTACGGTGTTTACCGTGGCGGCGTTGGCGTGGTTAAACCTTGTCAATCTGGCGGGCCCAGCGGTGTCGTTGATGCCAGCGGTATCGACGGCGTCTGCTCCCTCGGCGGCGTCCCCGGCTGGCGGAGACGCTGCGCTGCCTGAGGCCACATTACCGCCAACAAACGCCAATCTAACGGCTTATCTGAACCAGTTTTACACACGAGAAAAAGCGCGAGCCACGGCGTTCCCCGCTGCGCTGCCGCAGGATGCTCAGCCTTTTGATCTCCTGATTATCAATATCTGTTCGCTGTCGTGGTCGGATCTGGAAGTGGCGCAGCTAGAGAATCATCCGCTGTGGAAGAAGTTCGATATCCTGTTCAGCCAGTTTAACTCTGCCGCCGCTTACAGTGGGCCTGCGTCAATTCGCCTGCTACGGGCAAGCTGTGGTCAACAGTCTCATATTGATTTGTATCAGCCGGTGAACCAACAGTGTTACTTGTTCAGTAATTTGGTGGCGCTGGGTTTTGAAGAGCAATTGATGCTCGATCATTCCGGCGTCTTTGGTAATTACCTGCGTGAGGTGCGTGAAGAGGGAGATATTCAGATCCCGATGCTGTCGCAGGAGGGCATTAGTCACCAGATTACCTCATTCGACGGCGAGCCGATTTATAACGATCTGGAATTGTTGAATCGCTGGCTGGGCGAGCGGGAGAAAGCGACGACGACGCGTAACGCGACCTTCTTTAACCTGCTTCCGCTGCACGATGGTAATCGCTTTGTGGGAAGCAAGCAGTCGGCGGACTATGCGCCACGCGCGAAGATTCTGTTTGACCAACTGGATGCGTTTTTTGACGTGTTGCAAAAGTCCGGCCGTAA
Source organism: Pectobacterium sp. CHL-2024 (assembly GCF_044751765.1). NCBI lineage: Bacteria > Pseudomonadati > Pseudomonadota > Gammaproteobacteria > Enterobacterales > Pectobacteriaceae > Pectobacterium > Pectobacterium sp. CHL-2024. The sequence goes on from NZ_JBIXKO010000005.1 coordinate 166,172, forward strand.
AGTCATGGTGATTGTGGTGCCAGAGCACGGCGCAGCGCTGGCTGGGGATAAGATGCAAATGTCCGGGCTGCGCGATATTCCCAGTCCGAGCATCACGCATGTTCCCGTCGGCGTGAAACTGTTTGGCCTACAGGCACCGCATCAGGGCAATGCGCTGGAGATTGCGTCGCCGAGCAGCTATCTGGCAATTTCAGAACTGGTGGCGCGCATGGTCGACGGCAAAGTGTTCACCGCGCCGTCTGTTGACTGGCAAACGCTGACGAGCGCACTGCCGCAAACGGAAGCGATCTCGGAAAATGAGAACGCTATCGTGATGCAATATCAGGGAAAACCTTACATTCGTCTGAACGGCGGAGACTGGGTGCCTTACCCGCAATAATCTCACCCCATCACTTGATCGGGCAGGCGAGAATCCTGCCCGATTCCTCAGTCTGCTCCCCGAATAGCGATACTGGCTTATGCAGGGGATATCCCCTATTCTGAGGCCGCGTTATCGCTGTTGCCAAAGGTCGCCTAGGATTAAGATGAAATCCCCCGAACATCAGCAGAAAACAGCGTTAAGGCGGCGATAAGCTGCCTTATACTATTTGCCGCGTGTAAATCGTGTTGCTGTGTGTAACGCGTGCGCATTTTTCGCGTTGTATATTGCTCACCTATTTGTTGTTTGGTGGGCCAGGTATTCAGGTCTGCATAAAAGGTTGACGGAGAAAGCGCTTGCGGCTCAGACGTTCATTAACGATTAAACAGATGACAGCCGTGTCTGCCGTGGCACTGGTGACGATCAGCCTGTTTATCGTCATACAGCTTTTTCACTTTGTGCATCAGCGCCGTGAAGATTATGCCAAGCAGTTGGAGAGCATCGCCTATTCCGTGCGTCAACCGCTGACGGATGCGGTGTTACAAGGGGAAGTGCAGCGTGCGGGCAATATTCTGGACAGCTTATTACCCGTTGCCTTTCTGAGCCGGGCCGATGTGCTGCTGCCGGATGATTTCCAGACGCTGCACGCGAATTTCCCGAAAGAGCGTCCGGTGCCAGACTGGATCGCACGGGTCTTTAAGCTGCCTATCCGCATCTCTATTCCGCTCTATTCGCCGCCACAGACGCAGTATTCGGCTCCACTGGCACATCTGGTGTTGCAGGCGGATTCCTACCGGATGTATCAATTTATCGTCAGCACCTTTTCAACCATGCTGGCGACGTATCTGCTGCTGGCGCTGATTATGTCGATCGCCATTACCTGGTGTATTAACCGCCTGCTGATACACCCGCTGCGTGGGATTATTGTCGAGTTACAGAATCTCCCGCCGGATGACATGCTCCACCGCCAACTTACGCTGCCGCCCTGGCATCAGGACGATGAGCTGGGCGCGCTGGTGCGCAGCTATAACCGCAATCAACAGCTGCTGGCGCAGTCGCTGTCTGTCGGAACGGAAGGCGCGGAGCTGCCGGACAAAGCGCACTTCATGCGACGCCTTGAACAGCGTCTGGCCGATGCCACACCGTTCAGCCTGCTGGTTTTCGGGCTTGATTCGTCTGCCAGCAAGCAGGGCAAGGTAGATATGCTGGCGCAGCAGCTCAGTGCGGCGATTGAAGAACAGAACGAGGCTGGGCTCATCTATCTGGCGCGTCTCGACTGTGATGAGTTCGCTATCATCGGGAAGCAGCTGCAATCCGCCGGACAGGCGCAAGATTGGGCGCAAAACGTGATGCTGGCGATTAATTCTCCCTTTTTACCGGCGGGCTCCCAGCCTGCGCGGGCTGTCAGCGCCGGAATCCTTACCATTACCGATCCTCGACCCGAGGATGCGGCACTGCTTTTATCACAGGCACGTTTTGCTATGCAGCTGGCGCGGCGTGATAAAAAATCCGGGATTCATCCTCTCACGGTGCCTTCCTGAGTATTTACAGGTAACGCAAATGTTACTTTTCATAGAAATGTTTCCTGAACGGCACATTCCCCGTATGACGGGGGTTTGAAGGCTTTTCAAGGCAACATTGCTGCCGAAAAAATGTGCATCTGTTACAAGTAAATTGCACTGATGTTTCTTTATAATTCCTGCTGACGTGATTCAGCTCTTGTTTTTAACCTGTCGTTCACAAACTAAACTTATAAAACATTCTCAGCTTGTTATTGCAATGTTACTTTCCGGCGCAATCACAGGCGGCATTTTCGTACCCTATTCCCCTCCTGTGTTTTCCCCACCATAGGACGTATGTATGAAAACATCAATTTTTAAAAGTCTTTATTTTCAAGTTCTTGCCGCCATTACAATAGGGATACTGTTGGGGCATTTCTACCCCCAGCTTGGCGAGCAAATGAAGCCGCTGGGCGATGGGTTTGTTAAATTAATTAAAATGATTATTGCGCCGGTTATCTTCTGTACGGTAGTCACCGGTATCGCAGGCATGGAAAGTATGAAGTCGGTCGGTCGTACTGGTGCGGTCGCCCTGCTGTATTTTGAAATCGTGAGTACGATTGCGCTGATTATCGGCCTGGTCGTGGTTAACGTGGTGCAACCTGGCGTGGGCATGAACATCGACCCAAGTACGCTTGATGCGTCTGCGGTGGCGGTTTATACCCAACAGGCTTCGCAACAGGGTCTGATTCCGTTCCTGATGGACGTGATTCCGGCGAGTGTGGTCGGTGCGTTTGCCAGCGGTAACATCTTGCAGGTTCTGCTGTTTGCTGTGATGTTCGGCTTTGCGCTGCACCGCTTAGGGCCAAAAGGCAAAGTGATTTTTGACGTGATCGACAGCTTCTCCAAGGTCATTTTCGGCGTCATTAACATGATCATGAAACTGGCTCCGCTGGGTGCGTTCGGTGCAATGGCCTTCACCATCGGTAAATATGGTGTCGGTACGCTGATACAGCTGGGACAGCTGATCGCTTGCTTCTACATCACCTGTGTTCTGTTCGTGTTCCTGGTGTTGGGCAGTATTGCCAGAGCGACAGGCTTCAGTATCTTCAAATTCATTCGCTACATCCGTGAAGAACTGCTGATCGTACTGGGCACATCTTCTTCTGAATCCGTGCTGCCACGTATGCTGGAGAAGATGGAGAAGGTCGGTTGTAAAAAATCGGTCGTTGGTCTGGTTATTCCTACCGGCTACTCGTTCAACCTGGATGGCACCTCCATCTATCTGACAATGGCCGCGGTATTTATCGCTCAGGCGACCAATAGCCACATGGATATCTGGCATCAGATTACCCTGCTGGTGGTGCTGCTGCTGTCCTCTAAAGGTGCAGCGGGCGTGACGGGAAGTGGATTCATCGTGCTGGCGGCAACGCTGTCTGCCGTGGGCCACCTGCCTGTTGCCGGTCTGGCGTTGATTCTGGGTATTGACCGCTTTATGTCAGAAGCCCGTGCGCTGACCAACCTGATTGGTAACGGTGTGGCGACCATCGTGGTAGCAAAATACTGCCGCGAGCTGGACGAGAAGAAACTGGATGCTGAGCTGTCTGGCACCAACAAGAGCGATAATGGGATTACACCGACTGCACAGTCATAATTCCGATACGGTTTTCTAAATCAGTTCCCCACGGCGTTAACGCTCCGTGGGGAATTTTTTTGTCTGCCAACACGTCGAACCAAACCGTTTCCCTTCCTTTTCTTACCCGTCCTGAAACGTAAAAATATTGTTAAATATGACTATTTTTACCTTTTTTGCAGATTATTTCGTCTTCTGGAGTGACATAGACAAAAGCGCGCTGTCCAAGGGAATGGTACACTTCGCGTCTTTAATTTTTTCCGTGATATATCCACGAGAGTGTGCGGTGGCAGACGCAAGGCCACCATAATGATCAACAATAACCACATTATTATGTTGGATAGCTATGAGTAGGGGTTCACATGCAGGGCACCAAAAAGGCGCTTTTCGTTGGTGGTTTGTTGCTGGCTGTGGTCAGCAGCGGCGTGCAGGCTGAAGCACTACAGCCCGATCCTGCCTGGCAGCAGGGTAAGCTTGATAATGGTTTTACCTGGCAGTTATTAACCACACCACAGCGCCCCGGCGATCGGGTTGAGCTGCGTCTGGTTGTGAATGCCGGGTCGCTGCTGGAAAACGCTCAGCAGGTTGGTTTTGCCCATTTTCTTCCCCGTCTGGCCTTAGCGCCCGGCGATAAGCTGTCTGCCGCCCAGCAGCCTTCTATGTGGATGCGGGATGCTAACAGCTCACGCGTCCTGCCTCCGGTCATTGTCTCGTATGACTTCACGTCGTATAACCTGAGTTTGCCGAATAATCGCCCCGAACTGCTGAAAGAAGCGCTGGCGTGGCTTGCGGAAAGCGCAGGGCAGATGACGTTCGACGAAAAAAGCCTACAGGCCGCGCTGAAGGTGCCCGATCAGGTGGCAACCTTTCCGATTAACCCACAGGATCCGAGCTGGCGCTATCGCCTGAAAGGCTCACCCCTGCTGGCGCACGATCCTGCTCAGGACGTCAAACCGCCGTTGAATGGCGAGCAGCTCCAGCAGTTTTATAAAACCTGGTACACGCCAGATGCGATGACGCTCTACATCGTCGGTCATGTGGATAACCGCAGCGTGATCGAGCAGATCGGGAAAGCCTTCTCCCCGCTGGAAGGGAAGCGTGAAGCGCCCGCGCCGTTGCCGACGCTGAGCCCGCTACCGCCGCAGGCGATCAGCCTGATGAATAACAACGTCCAGCAGGATACGCTGTCGCTGATGTGGGATGCCCCGTGGCACCCGATTCGTGAATCGCAGGCGCTGGTTCGCTACTGGCTGGGCGATATGACGCGGGAAGCGATGTTCTGGCACCTGCAGCAGGCGCTGGAGAAGAGCACGCTGAAGAGCAACAATCTCCGCTTCGACTGTAATGTGTTTTATACCCGTTCTCAGTGCGCGATTCATATGGATGTCCCGAATAGTGAGGGCGTGGAGCCGGGCGTGACGTTTATGGCGCGTGAGCTGGCGACGCTGCGTGAAAAAGGGCTGACGCAGCAAGAGTTTGATGCGCTGATTGCGCGCAAGACGGACGAGCTGAACAAGCTGTTTGCGACCTATGCGCGGACCAGCACGGACATCCTGATGGATCAGCGACTGCGCTCCCAGCAGAATGGCGTCGTAGATATTTCTCCCGAGCAGTATCAGAAACTGCGCCAGACCTATCTGTCCGCGTTGACGCTCGATATGCTGAATCAGGAACTGCACCAGCAACTGGTACAGGATACGACGCTGATGTTGATCCAACAGCCCGGTGAACCGGAAGCGAATATGAAAGCGTTGCAGGAAGCCTACGACCGGATTATGACACCGGCGACCGAGCCGGTTGCCAGCACCGCGGCGGCTGCGTCGGAAGGGGCCATTCCTGAAGGAACGAAACCGCAGGAAACGGCACCCGCCGCACAGTAATTCGTTAATCAGTAACTCATTAATCAGTAAATAGAAAAGGCCGCGATTGCGGCCTTTTACTTATTATCACGCGACAGCCTGTTTATGCAGGCATTGCCTCTAGCGGGATAATTGCGCCACGGTATTGAATGACCGTGCTGGCCGTCAGGTGACCGCGCTGTGCGGCTTCCTGCGTGCTGCCGCCGTTCAGACGTACTGCCAGATAACCTGCGCTGAAAGAGTCGCCTGCGGCGGTGGTATCGACCACTTTCTCTTTTGGCAATTTGATCGCCGGGACATCAACCAGCTCTTGTCCGCGTTCAGACACGATGCAGGAATCGGCACCGCGTTTGATGACCACTTCGTTAACGCCCAAACCGTGCGTCCGATCCAGCACCGCTTCCAGCGGCTTCGTGCCCCACAGCATGTCTTCGTCATCTAGTGTCAGGAAAGCGATATCAGTACAGGACAGAATGTCGGTGTAAGCCTGCTGCGTTTCTTCTTTGCTCTGCCACAGACGTGGGCGGTAGTTGTTATCAAAAATCACTTTACCGCCGTTGGCGCGGCAGGCGCGCAGCAGGGCGAGAAGACGTTGACGGCTTTCTGGGTTCAGAATCGCCAGACTGATACCGCTCAGGTAGAGATAGTCAAACTGTGCCAGCGACTGACCGATTTTTTCTGCTTCCGGGCTGTCCAGCCAGTAGCGAGCCGCGGCATCATTACGCCAATAGTAGAATGTACGCTCGCCGCTATCGTCGGTTTCAATGAAGTATAAACCGGGCAGCTTGTTGTCCAGTCGCTGAATCAGGTCGGTTTTCACCCCTTCTTTCTGCCAGGCGGCAACCATCTCGGTACTGAAGCTATCGGTGCCGAGCGCGGTCACGTAATGCACGCCCAGCTTATCAGCGTTTACCTGACGGGCAATGTAAACGGCAGTGTTCAGCGTATCGCCGCCAAATCCACGGTTAAGATCCGTGCCCTTCTGCGACAGTTCGATCATGCATTCGCCGATTACGGCAATGTTAGTAGTTGTCATCACTTTTGGCCTGTTTGAAAAGCTGGGTATAAAATGCGGAAATTAACGTCAGTCTCAACATTACGCGAGACTGAGTCAATAGCCTTGAAACGATGTTTTATTTTTTCATGACACAGATCGGAAAACCAGTGCTTTCACGCTGCTTTTAGCGAGGTGAGGGCGGTTCTTTTTCCTGCTCATTCTTATCCGTCGAGGTGTCGCCTTTGTAGTTCGCCGTGGCGATCCAGGCGGCGCAGAAGAGCGTCAGACGCGCGAAGAAATAGAAGAACGCCATCAGGCCAATGACCGAACCGAACGCGGCACCGGAAGGTGAGCTGGCCAGTTTAGGCAGCGCGACGGTCATCGCGAATTTGATCACTTCAAAGCCCACGGCGGCGATCAGCGTGCCGCGAAAGAGCGCTTTGCGTTTGGGTTTATGGCGCGGTAAAACGAAAAATATCCACAGGAATAACAGATAGTTGGCGAAGATGGAGATGGACAGAGCAATCAGCGTCAACGCGGGGCGCAACCACTCGATGCCATCCAGCCCCAGCGCGGTCACAATCATGTTTTGCGCGGTGCCAGCAACGGAAGTCAGGAAAAGCGTAATGATCAGCGCAATGACCAAACCGGTCAGCGACAGGAAATCCCGCGTGTACTGAAAATAAATCTTCTCTTCATCTTTCGGGTTCCGTTCCCACACGTCGCGCGACTGGGCGCGAATCGCCTCACGCAGGTTTCCCATCCAACTGATGCCGGAATAGAGTGCGATCAGCAAACCGGTAATCCCCACGGTAGTACGCTGCTGTACGGCGGTGTTAACGGTACTTTTCAACGTATTGGCCAGATTAGGATCGCTGATACTGTTGACGATACGGTTAATCAGCCCCGTCAGCAGGTCAGGGTTGGAGGCCAGCACGAAACCCACGGCGGCAAAAGACACCATGAGAATCGGGATCAGCGACAGAAAGGAAAAATAGGTAATGGCCGCGCCAAACTGGTTGCCCATCCGATCGTTGAAACGTTCGCCCGCGCGAATCAGGTGCGCCACGCTGGGGATCGCCTGAATACGGGCGACCAGACGCTTACTTTTGCCCAGAAACGAGAGGGGTTTCTGTGGTGATTTATCCCCTTCAGGGGTTGACGATGTTGACTGGCGCTCCGGGTCTGCCGGTACAGGCATTGCGTTTCTCCTGTGTTCGGGATTATAAGATTGATTATAACCAACAATATAAGAATGTTACTTTTCGATGTTTTTCTGAACGTACGTCATACACGGACGTTAAGCGAGTGAATTTTCCATGCCAACACCTTCCCCATCCGAACCGGCGCTGAGCGGTCTGCGCCTTAATCTGCGCATCGTTTCGATTGTGGCGTTCAACTTCGCCAGCTATCTGAATATCGGCCTGCCGTTGGCGGTGCTGCCGGGGTATGTGCACGATCACCTTGGCTACAGTGCATTCTGGGCTGGGTTGGTGATCAGCCTGCAATACTTCTCCACGCTACTGAGCCGGCCACATGCGGGCCGCAGCGCCGACGAAAAAGGGCCGAAGAAAATCGTCGTCTGGGGGCTGGCTGGCGTCATGCTGAGCGGGGTGTTCTACCTGATGGCCGCCTTTAGCGATGCCTCGCCTGCAATCACGCTGCTGTTGTTGTGTCTCGGGCGTATCGTGCTGGGAGCCGGACAGAGCTTTGCCGGTACAGGCGCAACGCTCTGGGGCGTCGGCGTGGTCGGTTCCCGACACATCGGGCGCGTGATTTCATGGAATGGCATTGCCACCTATGGTGCGATGGCGATTGGCGCACCGCTCGGCGTCTGGCTCAACCATATCGGTGGGCTAAAACTGCTTTCCGTATGCATTATCCTGATCGCAGCCGTGGCGATTGTCCTCGCGCTGCCGCGTCCGGCGGTGCAGGTCGCACCGGGGAAAAAGATTCCTTTCCGCGAAGTGCTGGGGAAAGTCTGGGTTTACGGCATTATTCTGGCGATCGCCTCTGCGGGTTTTGGTGTGATCGCCACCTTCATCACGCTGTTTTATGCTGACCGGAATTGGGAAGGTGCGGCGCTGACGCTAACCATTTTCAGCTGTGCCTTTGTCGGTGCACGATTGGTGTTTCCTAACAGTATTCAACGGTTTGGCGGACTGCGCGTAGCGATGGCGTGCTTCGTGGTTGAGATCGTCGGGTTGTTGCTGGTCTGGGGAGCGACGCAGCCGCTGATGGCGGAAGTTGGTGCGTTCCTCGCGGGGGCGGGTTTCTCTCTGGTGTTCCCGGCATTGGGTGTTGTCGCCGTTAAGGCGGTATCGCCGCAGAATCAGGGTAGCGCGCTGGCAACCTATACGATATTTCTCGATTTATCGCTGGGCATCGTCGGACCGGTGGCGGGTGTGCTGATGGCCTATACCGGCATCGCCTCTATTTATCTGGCGGCGGCGCTGCTAGGGCTATGCGGTCTGGCACTGACGTGGCGGCTGGCTCAGCGGATCGTTAACGTATAGAGAATTGCAATGCGGGCCGTAGACAATCCTAATCCACGAAATGAAAACGGTGATAATGGAATAGAAGAGTAAAGCGTCCGCGCCAGGGATGGCGCGGCTCGAGCGTACACGGATGTATTTACCGCGTCTTTACGATCTATCCATTATCACCGCTCTGCGTACTTTGCTATATCATTCGAATAACCACCTTGGTGGCTACTGTCCGACGATAACACCGATTATTTCAGCTTCAGGGTGTGGATGATGCCTTCGGCTTCGCTCTGTGCCTGCTGTTGATTGCTGGCTGGCAGTGTGATCTGTAGGGTCAGCAGTTGGTTTTCCACTTTGCCCAGTACGACAGAGGAATAAGCCTGTTGTCCGCTGCTAGTGATAATGCTGTCGAGCTGTTGCAGTTTCTTGCCGTCAACGTCGATGGTTTTGTTGGTGACAACCTGGAGGTTGGCGTCACGCGTGCGCTGTTGATCTTCCAGACGCTGCGTCAGCACGGTCAACTCTTCTGTGGTGTTGTCGCCCAGAATCACGATGACCGCTTTCTGCCCATTGTCATTGGCGTAAACGTGCATGTTGTTCGCCTGCGTTCCCACTTTACCACTCTGGTCACGCATGTCGGCTGGCAGAGTAAACGCAATCTTGCCTTCCATTAATTCAATATTCTGACCTGCGCTGGCTTCTGCGGCAGGTTTATCTTGTGCGCCCGCTTTTGCAGCGTCATCCGTTTTGCCATCACAGGCAGCAAGCAGGCCGACAAGCAAGCCGACACCGAGGTATTTGATTACATTCGACATGGGATCCCTTTCTCTCGTTTTTGAAACAGATAATCGTTTTAAACAGGTAATAACAGTATGGCACCCTATTCAGATAGCAAAAACAAGCATTTTGTTGTTGCAAACCGTTGTTAGTACCTGCGTTATTTTTACAAAACGATGAGTGACTTGATGAGAAAAGGCGGCGCAAATGGCCGCCTGACTGGCATTAATGGTGGCTGCTGACGGAGTGATAGTCGGGTGTGCCTTTCTGCTCGCTCAGACGTTTGAGCACCATGTTCAGCATGACGCCGTACATCGGCAGGAAGAAGGCAAGGCTGATCAGTAACTTGAAGGCATAATCCACCATCGCGATTTCAACCCAGTTTGCTGCCATGAAGGCATCGGTGCTGCGGTAAAACGCAATGAAGAAAAAGGCCAGCGTATCGCTGAAATTACCAAATACGGTCGACACAGCCGGCGCGACCCACCACGCGCGTTTCTGGCGCAGGCGGTTGAAGACGTGAACATCCAGAATCTGGCCGAGAACATAAGCCATGAAGCTGGCGCAGGCGATGCGCGCCACGACGATATTCACCTGACTTAATGCCTCGAACGACTGCCACGATCCCTGATAAAACAGGCTCGACACCAGATAGGAAATGACCAGAGCGGGCACCATCACGGTCAGAATGATACGACGCGCCAGCGGCGCACCGAAAACCCGTACCGTCAGGTCAGTTGCCAGAAAAATAAACGGGAAGGTAAACGCGCCCCAGGTGGTATGAAAACCGAAAATCAATACCGGGAGCTGGACCAGATAATTACTCGACGTAATGATCAGGACATGGAACAACGATAGCCAGATCAGCGCCGTAAGCCGCTGCTGGGGAGTAAAACGATACATAATGTGACCTTTTTGGTTATTGGGGTTAGGGAACCCAAGAGATAACGTGCAGATTTATGCTGCAACGCGGCGGCATAATACGCAATTGCTTCGTTAATGCAATGTGTTTTGCCAGGAAAAGATGGTTGTTTTCTGCGCAAACGTTGTCGTCGCTTGCGTCGGGAAATCCTCAGCGTAAACTAAGGCGGTTTTTTGATTTCTGTACTGAGAACGTTGATGACCGATCCCTTTACCAACCCGGATAAAACCCTTGATGCACAGGGACTGCGCTGCCCTGAACCTGTAATGATGGTGCGTAAGACGGTACGCCAGATGGAAACCGGGCAAACGCTGCTGATTATTGCCGACGATCCGGCCACCACCCGCGATATTCCCGGTTTTTGCGTGTTCATGGAGCATGAGCTTCTGGCACAGGAGACTGAACAGCTTCCCTATCGGTATCTGCTGCGCAAAGGGTAATACTCGTCATACTTCCAGCCGCAGGTGCGCGGCGTTGCACCGCGCACCGTAGACTACGATTAGTCCTGTTTTCTCAAGAGCCGCAACGCGTTAGCGGTGACCAGCGCGGTTGCGCCGGAATCCGCCAGCACGGCGAGCCACAGCCCGGTAATGCCAAGAATACTAGTGACCAGAAATACCGCTTTCAACCCCAGTGCGATGGTAATGTTCTGGCGAATATTGCGTTGCGTCGCCCGCGACAGGCTAATCATTGCCGCCAGCCCGGTCAGACGGCTGTGCGTTAAGGCTGCATCGGCCGTCTCCAGTGCCACATCCGTACCGCTTCCCATCGCAATCCCGATCGTTGCGGCTTTCATCGCTGGTGCGTCGTTGATGCCGTCGCCGACCATCGCCACGGGATGCTGCTGACTCAATTCGCTGACCGCCGTGACCTTATCGGCGGGGAGCAGGCTGGCGCGGTAATCGATCCCTAATGTCGCCGCAATCGCCGCCGCCGCGCGGGGATTATCGCCCGTGAGCATCACGCCACGAATCCCCAACTGCTGTAAGGCATCCAGCGCTTCACGCGCATCGTGACGTAGCGTATCGCTCAACGCCAGCACGCCGAGCAGGTTATCGTCCTCTTGCACCACTACGACGGTTTTCCCTTCGTTTTCCAGCGCCTCAACCCGTTGCAACCAGTCGGCATCAAGCAGATCGGACGCGACACGAGTCGGCGCGCTGACCTGAATCCGCTTGCCGCCAATCGTGCCTTCCACGCCGACCCCCGCCAGTGCTTTGCGGTTTTCCGCCATTGGCAGGAACGTGCTGCTGGATCGCGCATGCTGGACGATCGCTTTGGCAAGCGGATGGTGCGAACCGGACTCCACGGCAGCGGTGCGCATCAGCAGCGCCGTTGCGCTCACGCCCTCGGCGGGCAATACGTCCGTCACCTGCGGCTTGCCTTCCGTCAGCGTGCCCGTTTTATCGAACGCGATAGTCTTGATGCTGCCCAGCGATTCCAGCGCCGCGCCACCTTTAATCAGCGCTCCACGGCGCGTTGCGGCGGCTAGCCCGGACGTAATCGCCGCAGGCGTTGAGATCACCAGCGCACACGGACAGCCGATTAACAACAGCGTCAGGCCGCGATAAATCCACTCTTGCCACGGCTGCGCCAGCAGCAACGGCGGCACCAGAATCACCAGCAGCGACAGCAGCATGATGGCTGGCGTGTAATAGCGGCTAAATTTATCGAGGAAGCGCTCTATCGGCGCACGGCGCTCTTCCGCTTCTTCGATCAGTTGCAGAATGCGGTCGATCGCGCTGTTGCCAGGCTGTGACACCACCCGCAGCTGCACGACCCGATCGACGCACAGGCTGCCTGCGGCAATTTTCTCACCGGGCGTACGTTCAACGGGGACTGATTCACCGGTCAGCGCGCTTTCATCAAAGCTGGCGTCGCTGTTCAAAAGCTCCGCATCGGCAGGGAGTCGCCCGCCGGGCGCGACTTCAATCACGTCACCGGGAACCAGACTGGCGACGGGAACGAGGCGGCGCTGCCCGTTGCCGACGACCGTGGCATCTTCGGGAAGCAGCGCCATCAGCGCCGTTACGCCCCGTCGTGCGCGGTTTGCCGCGTAAGATTCCAGATGTTCGCCCAGCATAAACAGCAGCAGGATGACGGTGGCTTCGGTGGTGGCGCCAATCAAGAGCGCCCCGATGGAAGCCACGCTCATCAGCGTTTCAATCGCGAAGGGGGTACCCGTGCGAATGAGCTGCACCGTTTTCTTCAGTATCGGAATCAGCCCGATAATGGTGGTCGCGATAAACGCGATCTGCCCGCCGCGCTCGCTTAGCAGGGAAAGTCCCCAGCTTGCAGCAGCCAGCAGAGTGAAAAGTATTAAGAAACCATATTCATGTACGAAACGACGTACGGTCGAGGTGTCGGGTGGAGCGAGTGGGAGTGCGGTGTCCTGCAAGGTGAAGCCCGCTTGCTGAACGGCATGTTGAACCTGAAATCGAATATCGGTGTTGGCATCAACAACCAATTTTTCGGTGGCGAACAGCACTTTGGCCTGTTCAATTCCGGTGAGATTTTTTACTGCATTTTCGATTTTACGTGCGCAGCTGGGACAATCCATCCCGCTGATTTTCCAACTGAAACGCTGGTGGGATCGGGGCCTGTCGCTGTCTCCGCCGTCGGGGTCGTCTGAATCTGCGCTACCGCCGCTGTCTGACGACGACTGATCTGTGCCACACGCGCTCTGCGCTGCGGCGTCAGACGTGTGTTTGGTTGAACAGCAGCTGTGGTCGGCGTGGTTTGAATGCTGCGTGTGCTCGTTGCAGCAGCTTTTCGTACGGGGTGCAGCACTGCGTGGCGCGTGGTGCACGCTGTTATTGCAGCAGGCTGATTTCTCAGTGCTGTGGTGCTGATGAGAGTGCATGTCTTCCTCCTGGGTTATTAGTGATAGCCATTCTCATCAGGAACTTTACACCGCCGCTCAATGCTTAGCCAGATTTTCGTGAGCGCCGCGAACGTCAGAAATAGAGGGAGCGAACGATCAGGAAATGGCCGCCAAAATAGCCCGCTGCCACAATCGCCTGATGGGCGCGGAATGGAAAACGGTAATGGTGAATCAGCCAGACCGCATGGGCGATAAACAGCAGCACGGTGCCCGTCAGCAGGGAGAAATTCGCGTTTGTCCCCAGCGCAAAATACCGCTCGCCAGCAATCCAGACCATTAACGTCGTCATGATGATGAATGCGCAGGCGGGCCAACGCTGTGCTTCTAATCGCCCCCAGATAATAGCGATCAGGATCGCGGCCAGAATGACGAGCGTTAATGCCAGCGGCCAAAAGAACGTGAGTGAAATCTGCCCGGTAAAAAAGCTAATGGTGTACAGCAGATGGGAGAGGAAATAAGCACCAAACGCGTAAAGCAGGCGCTGAGTCGGCAGCAACAGCAGGGTGTCTGCGACCAGCGTTGCCAGTAGCCCCAGTACAATCAGATAGCCCGGCACACCAAGCAGCGGCGTCTGCCAGGCCAGAGCCAGCAGCAGTAGCATCGTGACCGGTTTGAATAACCAACGTTGCCACGTTGGACCACGGTAGCTGGCGTCCACATACAACCAGCCAGAAAAAAGCACAGCAATAAATGACCAAAGCATAGCGTGTCCTTTTTGTGTTTTTGTTTGTGTCAGGATAAAAATAAACCGTTCTTTATTCAGTGTAGGGGATTGTGGGGAAGTTAAACAACACAGGGCGAGACGGATGCGACTTCTGTGAGCTTCATGGTATGTTATCGCCTGTTTTTATTGTAAATGGGCGCCGTGAAGTCTCGAAGGGAGCATTGTGTTGAATGAGTAATGAATCCGCGCTTTATCGTATTCAATTTATAAATAACGGTAAGAATTACCAGCTTTACGTGCGTGAGTTGGTGCAGAGCAGCCTTTTCGGTTTTATTGAAATTGCCGACTTCGTGTTTGATAGCCAGTCTACGGTGCTGGTTGACCCGTCAACCGAGAAACTGAAAACGGAATTCTCCGGCGTTAGCCGCAGCTTCATTCCTCTACAGGCGATCATTCGCATTGATGCCGTGACGGAAAAAGGCAGCGCGCGCATTTCTGATTTAGGCGACAACGTTACCGCATTCCCTTATCTTCCCGGCAAGAAACCCTGATGGGTGATTTTCCCTGGCTATTGGTTTTCGCTGTTGGCGCAATTCTGCTGCTGGCAGCGCGACAATACCGACGCCAACGTTATCGGGAAGCGCAGAATGATGCGGCTCCGCTGCGTATTGTGAGCGCAGAGGTGAAACACAAACGCGAATTTCCCCGCACTCGTCGGCGTGCGCGTGAGCATCAGGTGATGGTCATGGAGGACATGCTTTATGAAGCTACATTTAGGCCGATTGCTGGCAGCGGGGATATTACATTGCGCCTCGAAAGCGCGGATTATCACCAGCTTGATACCGGTATGCAGGGATCGTTGCAGCTAAAGGGCACGCGTTTTATTCGCTTTGTGCCCCAGCAGAGGTAGCGATTACGACTTCGGTGGCTTAGGCTGTTTTTTCTGCCACGCCAGCAGTTCAAACACGCCAAAAAGAAAAATGCGTGCCTGAAACGCGCGACTCAGCGCGGGGCTGTCTTTCGGCTGGCTGGATTTTAACAGCAGCAGTTGAAAACCATGCATCAGGATCATAAACACCATCGCCACGGTCATGAAAATATTCAACGGCTTGGGGAACGGCTGAATCAGGTTAAGCAACAAAAATCCCCACACGCCCAGCATCAATAGCCTGCCAAGGTTAATCAAAATCATCTCTTACCCTTACGTTGCTGCGAAGATTATTGACGAATGTATAAACGGTAGGCGACCTGACCCGCAATTTTCTCACGGTGCAGTTGCCAATTTTCCGGGATAGTCAGCTGCGCATTTTCCGCCTCGGTTTCTACGTAAATCCATGCGTCGGGTGCCAGCCAACCTTGCTGTTCCAGCAACGCGAGCGTGTTGTTCAGTAGCTCTTTGCGAAACGGTGGATCGAGAAACACGACGTCAAACGGCGTGCCCGGCTTCGCCAGCCAGCTCAGGGCATCCGTATTGACCACCTCGGCGTTTTCCGCCCGAAGCAGTGCCAGATTTTGCGTTAACTGCTGCGCGACTGCACGCTCCATCTCCAATAATGTGGCGTGTGCGGCATAACGGGATAAGGCTTCCAGCCCGAGTGCGCCGCTGCCGGCAAAGCAGTCTAGGCAGCGTGCCTGTTGAATGACGGGAGCCAGCCAGTTAAACAGCGTTTCCCGCACGCGATCGGTGGTGGGTCGTAAACCGGGGCTATCAGGAACCGGAAGTTTTCTGCCGCGCCATTGACCACCGATGATTCGGATTTGTCCGGCGGCTGACGATGCATTTTTTTTAGCCATAGCTCACAGGGTTATTGTTGTGCCGCATCATCGTGGTGTGGATACGGGCAGGAAATTTCTGGCGCTATTCTAGCGGCGGTTACGTGTAGAGGGAATGTTAAGATGGACGTTAAAGCGCTTAAGCCAAAATTTTGTGCTATCTACGGCTTTCGATAACGCGCAGCGTTTGACACACTTCGTTACGGACATTGCCTTTCGTTACGAAGATTGTCGACAGCGCCGAGAATTGTCCGTCATTGCCCCCGTTGGCTGCGTGTTGCTGTCGGCAGGAAAGTGTTAAACTTATTGTTTAAATATGATTTTCATTGATTGATTCGCTGCGGTGAGCAGCGTGGAGCGCGATCGCACATGTCAAAAGAAAAGAAGCGCGGTTTTTTTTCCTGGCTGGGATTAGGGAAACAGGAAGAGAAACAACAAGAGCAGCCGCAAGAGACGCCGGTTGTGGAAGAACAGCCGTCAGCGGCGGAGTCGGATACCGCTGCATCGGCTCACCAGACCGTTGAGCACGCGCCGGAGCAGGTAGAGAAACCGCTGCCGGAAGCGCCTGTCGTTGAAGAAGAGATCAAGGTTGAAGCGGAAGAGCTGATCCAACCTGCCGCCGAGCGTGACGTTACCGCAGCGGCTGACGAACCGACCGTCGCTGTGCCTGAACCAGCCGTATCGGCCCCCATTATTTCTGAAACAGACGATCGTGACGCGATCGAACATGACGTTCTCGATCGGGATGTCGTCGATCCGATCGTACCGGCCGAGATCGCCGACAGCGCGACGGTGGCTAATGCTGAGCCGGACGTTGCGCAGCAGGAAGAGCAAGAATACGAAGAACCAGAACCTGCGCAGCCAGATGATGTGCCTGCTGTGGCGCAAGAGCAGGAACGTCCGACGAAAGAAGGTTTCTTCGCTCGCCTGAAACGCAGTCTGGTAAAAACGCGCCAGAACCTCGGTTCAGGATTTATCGGATTGTTTCGCGGTAAGAAAATTGACGACGATCTGTTTGATGAACTGGAAGAACAACTGCTGGTTGCGGATGTCGGGGTCGAGACGACTCGTAAGATCATCGGCAGCCTGACAGAGCACGCCAGCCGCCGCCAACTGAAAGATGCTGATACGCTTTTTGTGAAGCTGAAAGAAGAAATGGCGGAGATTCTTGCTAAGGTGGACGCCCCGCTGAATATCGAAGGCAAAACGCCGTATGTCATTCTGATGGTTGGCGTTAATGGCGTGGGTAAAACCACCACCATCGGGAAAATGGCACGTCAGTTCCAGGCGCAGGGCAAATCCGTGATGCTGGCAGCGGGGGATACCTTCCGTGCGGCGGCGGTCGAGCAGCTTCAGGTCTGGGGACAGCGCAATAACGTGGCGGTGGTCGCACAGCATACGGGTGCGGATTCGGCCTCAGTGATTTTCGATGCGATTCAGGCAGCGAAAGCGCGCGGCGTTGATGTCCTGATCGCGGACACCGCCGGTCGCTTGCAGAACAAAGCGCACCTGATGGAAGAGCTGAAAAAGATAGTGCGCGTGATGAAGAAGCTGGACGAAGACGCGCCGCATGAAGTGATGCTGACGCTGGATGCGAGCACCGGGCAGAACGCAGTGAGTCAGGCCAAGCTGTTTAATGAAGCGGTTGGGCTGACGGGTATTACCTTAACTAAGCTGGACGGTACCGCGAAAGGCGGGGTGATTTTCGCCATTGCCGACCAGTTCGCTATTCCTATCCGCTATATTGGGGTAGGTGAAGGTATTGAAGATTTACGGCCATTCAAGGCCGACGATTTTATTGAGGCACTTTTTGCCCGAGAGGATTAAAACGGATGATTCGTTTTGAACAGGTCAGTAAAGCTTACCTCGGTGGGCGTCAGGCATTACAAGGGGTGGATTTCCATCTGCGCCCCGCGGAAATGGCGTTCCTGACCGGCCATTCCGGCGCAGGGAAAAGTACCCTGCTGAAACTGATTTGTGGCATTGAACGTCCCAGCGCGGGTCAGATTTTTTTTGGCGGCCACAATATTAGCCGCCTGAAAAAACGCGAAGTTCCGTTCCTGCGGCGCCAGATCGGCATGATCTTTCAGGATCACCACCTGCTGATGGAACGCACGGTCTATGACAACGTCGCGATGCCGCTCATCATCGCGGGTGCCAGCAGTGAGGATATCCGTCGTCGGGTATCCGCCGCGCTGGACAAGGTTGGCCTGCTGGATAAAGCGAAAAACTACCCTATCCAGCTGTCCGGTGGTGAGCAGCAGCGCGTTGGCATTGCGCGCGCGGTGGTGAACAAACCCGCCGTATTGCTGGCGGATGAACCGACCGGCAACCTGGACGAAGCGCTGTCAGAAGGCATTTTGCGCCTGTTTGAAGAATTCAATCGCGTTGGCGTTACCGTTCTGATGGCGACGCATGACACTGGGCTGATCGCCCGCCGTAATTACCGTGTGCTGACGCTGTCGGATGGCCGCATGGTGGGGGGAAACCACAATGGCGAATAACGTCCGCAACGCGAAAAAGCCTGTCGCAAAAGCCAAAGCGCTGCGCGGCGGCTGGCAGGAACAGTGGCGCTATGCCTGGATGAATACGCTGGCTGATATGCTGCGCCAGCCGCTGGCGACCTTTCTGACTATCATGGTCATCGCTATTTCGTTGGCGTTGCCCAGCATCTGCTATCTGGTATGGAAAAACGTCAGTCAGGCGGCCACACAGTGGTATCCCTCGCCGCAGCTGACGGTGTATCTGGATAAATCGCTGGATGACAACGCGGCGCAGGCGGTGATCACGCAGCTTCAATCTGAAGAGGGCGTTGATAAAGTCAATTACCTGTCGCGCAATGAAGCGATGGGCGAATTCCGCAACTGGTCCGGTTTTGGCGGCGCGCTCGATATGCTGGAAGAGAATCCGCTGCCAGCCGTAGCGATTATCACGCCGAAAATGAGTTTTCAGGATTCCACCACGCTGACGACGCTGCGCGACCGAGTGGCGGCGACGCAGGGCGTGGATGAAGTACGGATGGATGACAGCTGGTTTGCGCGGTTGGTGGCATTGACCAATCTGGTTGGGCAAATTTCCGTGACGATTGGCGTCCTGATGGTGGTTGCTGTCTTTTTGGTGATCGGCAACAGCGTGCGCCTGAGTATTTTCAGCCGCCGTGAAACCATTAACGTGATGAAGCTGATTGGGGCGACAGACGGCTTTATTCTGCGTCCGTTCCTGAATGGCGGGGCAGCGATGGGCGTAGGCGGCGCGGTGCTGTCGCTGATTTTATCGCAAGCGCTGGTCTGGAAGCTGGGTGCCGTGGTGGCGCAGGTGGCGTCCGTCTTCGGTACGACGTTTGCCGTCAAAGGATTAAGCTGGGATGAATCCCTGCTGCTGCTGTTAATCGCCGGTATGATTGGGTGGTTGGCCGCCTGGCTGGCAACGGTGCAACATTTACGCCGTTTTACACCACAGTAAGCGTTTTCTGGTATAATTATCCCCTGTAATTCAGACCGTATTGCAGGGGAAATCTCCTCAGCGACATCTCTTCTTTGTTCTCCCCGCTGTGTTTTCCCCTTGGTTTCTCGTGTGTGAGTGACGCGTTTTTCTCCTGCTTGATCTCTGGCATGAGGTGAATAAAATGAGAGGAACTTGCGAGCGAAATCACAGTCTGAATAGACAGATTTTAGGATTTAATTAATCTGGTTTTAGGGTTTTTCATAAAATAAGCGTTAAGGTGCCGTGTTTTGCCATCTTCGCGCAAAACGATGCGGTGAAGCAGTGCTAAGATAGCCAACTGCAATATGACGAGTAGAGCAACTGAGAGGGTTGAATGACCAAAGATATGCAAACTTTCACCTTAGTTCCCCAGGGCAGTCTGGAAGGGTATATTCGTGCCGCCAATGCCTATCCGATGCTGACGGCGGAGGAAGAGCGGGCGCTGGCTGAACGGCTGCATTATCAGGGCGATCTGGAGGCTGCTAAGCACCTGATTCTGTCACACCTGCGTTTTGTTATTCATGTTGCCCGTAACTATTCCGGCTACGGCCTGCCGCAGGCGGACCTAATTCAGGAAGGGAACATCGGCCTGATGAAAGCGGTACGTCGCTTTAACCCTGAAGTTGGCGTGCGTCTGGTTTCTTTCGCCGTGCATTGGATCAAAGCCGAAATTCATGAATACGTGCTGCGTAACTGGCGTATCGTGAAAGTTGCGACCACTAAAGCACAGCGTAAGCTGTTCTTTAACCTGCGTAAGTCGAAAACGCGCCTCGGCTGGTTTAATCAGGATGAAGTCGAACTGGTTGCGCGTGAGCTTGGCGTGACGAGCAAAGACGTGCGCGAGATGGAATCCCGCATGGCGGCGCAGGACATGACGTTCGATCCGACGCCGGAAGAAGATTCGCACGACGGCAAGGCGATGTCGCCGATGCTTTACCTACAGGATAAATCGTCTGACTTTGCCGATGGCATTGAAGAAGATAACTGGGAAACGCATGCGGCCGATAAGCTCACCTACGCGCTGGAAGGGCTGGATGAACGTAGCCAGCACATTATTCGCGCCCGCTGGTTGGATGATGACAACAAATCCACTTTGCAGGAGCTAGCCGATCAATACGGTGTTTCCGCCGAGCGTGTGCGTCAGTTAGAAAAGAATGCGATGAAAAAACTGCGAGCGGCGATAGAAGCCTAATCGCTCTCATCGTCTCTTTCTGTAGCGACCGGGTAATGCCCGGTCGTTTTGTTTTTGTCTGGGGTCAGTCCGGCTTATCTGGGTTGAGTTCGTCAAGAATCAGCGTCGTTTCTTTTCTGCGAATATAGCGCCAGCCGCCGGATACGGGTGAGAATCCGCAGGACACCATAAACCGTGCCAGCACGTCCTCTTTGATCGCGGCATGATTCGCTGTGGCCAACCACCACTCATTCACTTCAGGAAGCTGACGGCGCGCCTCATCAACCAAAAGTTGTCCTACTCCCCGGCGGCGCGTCACTTCACGTACCATCAGATCGCTCAGCTCTGCATAGTCCCCCGCAATTTCGACCAGCATTCCTCCGAGTAACCGATCGTTAAAACGCGCGGCAAAGAGTCGTCGAGTCGGTTTTAGTCCCGCTTCTAATAAATCAATGTTCTGATGTGGCCAGATTTTTGCCAGATCAATTTTATCCTGAGGGTTGAATTGGGTGAGGCATTCAACGGTGAGTTTCATTTTTATCGGCACTCCATCATATGAGTGAAGAATAATGTAGTTGTTTTGTAGTGGATCAGTTGTGTAATTTGAGCGTTATGGTTAATAGGGCAAATGTTTTTCTCATTCTTTGTTTTTCGAGTAATCCATCAACAATTAATGCACAAAGTAGAATATCTGACTATATATAAATTGAATGCTGGTTTTTGCATCTGGTGTTTTGTGCTGTTTGCTCCGCTTGTTTCTGACAGTGTGAGTTGATTTGCAGCATAAAATTCCTGTTTAATAATATGAAAAATAAAGCCTTATTAGAAAAGATTACTAATAATAACCTAAGCCTTTCTTACTTATAAGAAAATAGCAGGTTATGGCAGAAGGCGGTCAGGTTTTCGGCAATATCCATAATGACAGATGGGGTAAAAAGAATGAAATTCAGTAAAGGTAAAGTATTGCTGATGGGTTGTATGGCTGCGGCGTTGAGTCACGCAGTCAGCGCTGCCGATATTAAGGTTGCGGTTGTGGGTGCAATGTCTGGCCCGGTTGCACAGTATGGCGATATGGAGTTCATTGGCGCGCGTCAGGCCATTGAAGACATTAACGCAAAAGGCGGCGTAAACGGTAACAAACTGGTTGGCGTTGAATATGATGACGCGTGCGACCCTAAGCAGGCGGTTGCCGTCGCGAACAAAGTCATCAATGACGGTATCCGTTATGTGATTGGTCATCTGTGTTCCTCCTCCACGCAGCCTGCGTCTGATATCTATGAAGAAGAAGGCGTGATCATGATTACGCCTGCGGCAACCAACGCCGACTTGACCACGCGCGGCTACAAAATGGTGCTGCGCACGACGGGGCTGGATTCCGATCAGGGACCAACCTCAGCAAAATACATTGTCGAAACCATCAAACCGCAGCGTATCGCCGTGGTTCATGACAAACAGCAATATGGTGAAGGCCTGGCCCGCTCTGTTCAGGATAGCCTGAAAAAAGCCGGTGCGAATGTTGTGCTGTTTGAAGGTGTGACGGCGGGTGATAAAGATTTCTCCACGCTGGTTGCGCGTCTGAAGAAAGAGAACGTCGATTTCGTCTATTTCGGCGGTTACTACCCGGAAATGGGGCAGATTCTGCGTCAGGCACGTCAGGCTGGCATGACCACCAAATTCATGGGTCCAGAAGGCGTGGGTAACTCATCGCTGTCCAACATCGCAGGCGATGCGTCTGAAGGCATGCTGGTAACGTTGCCGAAGCGTTACGATCAGGTTCCTGCTAACCAGCCGATTGTCGATGCGCTGAAAGCCAAGAAACTGGATCCAACCGGTCCGTTCGTCTGGACGACCTACGCAGCACTGCAATCGCTGACCACCGCGATGGCACGTACCAATAGCGATGAACCGGAAAAACTGGTCGCAGATCTGAAAGCGAACCCTGTGGAGACGGTAATGGGACCATTAAGCTGGGATGCAAAAGGCGACCTGAAAGGGTTTGAATTTGGCGTATTTGAGTGGCACAAAGACGGTACTTCCAGCGCAGTGAAATAATCATCATGCCCGAGGCGGGAAACGGTTGAAGACACCGTTGTCTGCCTCTTCGGCGTGGAGAGTATTCTCCACACGCTGAGTGTGTACCAATAATAATCCCTCAATACCGAAGCCCCCGTTGCCGCAAGGCGCGGGGGCAGCATTTAAGGTTTAAGGTATGTCCGAGCAGTTCCTTTACTTTTTTCAGCAGATGTTCAACGGCCTGACGTTGGGCAGCACCTATGCGCTGATCGCCATTGGCTACACCATGGTTTACGGCATTATCGGCATGATTAACTTCGCACACGGCGAAGTGTATATGATCGGTAGCTACGTCTCCTTTATTGTGATTGCGGCCCTGATGATGATGGGCATCGATGCTGGCTGGCTCCTGATTTGTGCCGCCTTCATTGCCGCCGTGGTCATTTCCAGCGCCTACGGCTGGAGTATCGAACGGGTGGCCTACCGACCGGTTCGAACGTCAAAGCGCCTGATTGCACTGATTTCTGCCATCGGGATGTCAATTTTCCTGCAAAACTACGTCAGCCTGAATCAGGGCTCGCGTGATGTTGCGCTGCCGAGTCTGGTGACTGGTCAGTGGGTGTTGGGTGAAAGCAATGGCTTTGCCGCGACGATTAGCACCATGCAGTTGACCATCTGGATCGTGACGTTCCTCGCCATGCTGGCGCTGACGTTATTTATTCGCTATTCCCGTATGGGGCGCGCCTGTCGCGCCTGTGCAGAAGACCTGAAAATGGCAAGCCTGCTGGGTATCAGCACCGATCGTGTGATCTCCCTGACCTTCGTCATTGGCGCGCTCATGGCTGCTGTGGCTGGCGTGCTGTTGGGGCAATTCTACGGCGTCATCAACCCCTATATCGGCTTTATGGCCGGGATGAAAGCCTTTACGGCGGCGGTGCTGGGCGGAATCGGCAGCATCCCTGGTGCGATGATCGGTGGGCTGATTTTGGGCGTAGCCGAAGCGCTGACGTCCGCTTACCTGAGCACGGAATACAAAGATGCGGTGTCGTTTGCGCTGCTGATTGTGGTGCTGCTGGTGATGCCAACCGGTATTCTGGGTCGTCCGGAGGTTGAGAAAGTATGAAACAGCTCAACCTGTTTAATGCGTTGGTTTCCGCGCTCATGCTGCTGGTGCTGGCCTCGTTCTTAATGGGCATGCAGCTGGCGCTGGATGGCACCAAACTGGTGGTGCGCGGTGCTGATGAAGTCCGTTGGTACTGGATTGGCGCGGGCTGCATTGTGGTGTTTTTCTTCCAGTTGATTCGCCCGTTCTTCCAGCAAAGCATCAAGAAATTCTCTGCACCGTCGCTGGTGCTGCCAAGCTTTGATGGCAGTACGCCACGGCAGAAGATAGTAGCGGCGGCATTGATTATCGCCGCTATCGCCTGGCCGTTTCTGGTGTCGCGAGGTACGGTGGATATCGCCACCCTCACGCTGATTTACGTGATGCTGGGTTTGGGCCTGAACGTCGTGGTTGGCTTGTCCGGTCTGCTGGTATTGGGCTACGGCGGGTTTTACGCCATTGGTGCGTATACCTATGCGCTGCTGAATCACTATTACGGATTGGGCTTCTGGGAGAGTCTGCCGCTGGCGGGCATGGCGGCGGCGCTGTCCGGCTTCCTGCTGGGGTTCCCGGTGCTGCGTTTGCGCGGTGATTATCTGGCGATTGTGACGCTCGGATTCGGCGAGATTGTCCGTATCCTGCTGCTGAACAACACCGAAATTACCGGTGGTCCGAACGGCATCAGCCAGATCCCTAAACCGACCTTCTTTGGTCTGGAATTTGGCCGCAGTGCGCGCGATGGCGGTTGGGATACGTTCCACAATTTCTTCGGTCTGCAATACGACCCGAGTGACCGTATTATCTTCCTGTATCTGGTCGCGCTGCTGCTGGTCGTGTTGACCCTGTTTGTGATTAATCGTCTGCTGCGGATGCCGTTGGGACGTGCCTGGGAAGCGCTGCGCGATGATGAAATTGCTTGCCGATCTCTGGGGCTGAGCCCAACTCGCATCAAGCTGACCGCTTTCACTATCAGCGCAGCATTCGCGGGTTTTGCCGGTACGCTGTTTGCCGCGCGTCAGGGCTTCGTCAGCCCGGAATCATTCACGTTCGCTGAGTCTGCCTTTGTGCTGGCCATCGTCGTACTGGGCGGAATGGGCTCGCAGTTTGCGGTTATTCTCGCAGCAATCCTGCTGGTTGTGTCCCGCGAGCTGATGCGCGATCTGAATGAATACAGCATGCTGCTGCTGGGTGCGTTGATGGTTCTGATGATGATTTGGCGTCCGCAAGGCCTGCTGCCGATGAAGCGTCCTGAGATGAAGTTGAAAGTCGCGAAGAAGGAAGAGCAAGCATGAGCACGCAGCCACTATTATCAGTCAGAGGTCTGATGATGCGTTTTGGCGGCCTGCTGGCGGTCAACAACGTTGAAATGGATATTCATGCGGGCGAAATTGTCTCGCTGATCGGCCCGAACGGGGCGGGGAAAACCACAGTCTTTAACTGCCTGACCGGTTTTTATCGCCCAAGCGGCGGCACCATCATGCTGCGCGATCGTCATCTGGAAGGGTTACCCGGACAGGCTATTGCCCGTATGGGCGTGGTGCGCACATTCCAGCACGTTCGTCTGTTCCGTGAAATGACGGTGATCGAGAACCTGCTGGTCGCGCAGCATCAGCACCTGAAAAGTGGCGTATTTGCCGGGCTGTTGAAAACGCCGGGCTTTCGTCGTGCGGAAGCCGATGCGCAAGAGCGCGCTGCGGTGTGGCTGGAGCGTATCGGTCTGTTAGATTTAGCGAACCGTCAGGCGGGGAATCTGGCTTACGGCCAGCAGCGCCGTCTGGAAATTGCCCGCTGCATGGTGACGCGCCCTGAGCTGCTGATGCTGGATGAGCCTGCGGCTGGTCTGAACCCGAAAGAAACTGACGAGTTAAATCAGCTGATTGCGGAACTGCGCGATAGCCATCAGGTGTCTGTGTTGTTGATTGAACATGATATGAAGCTGGTCATGGGTATTTCTGACCGGATTTATGTCGTCAATCAGGGAACGCCGCTGGCACAAGGCACCCCAGCTGAAATTCGTAACAACCCGGATGTCATCCGTGCATATCTGGGTGAAGGATAACGTTTATGCTGTCATTACATCAGGTTTCGGCCCACTACGGAAAAATTCAGGCGCTGCATCAGGTGAGCCTGCATATTAATCAGGGCGAGATTGTTACGCTGATCGGCGCGAACGGTGCCGGTAAAACCACGCTGCTGGGCACGCTATGCGGTGACCCGCGCGCGACGGAAGGCACCATCACGTTTGACGGTAAGGACATCACAAACTGGCAGACCGCGCAGATTATGCGTGAAGCTATCGCGATTGTGCCGGAAGGGCGTCGCGTCTTTTCCCGCATGACGGTAGAAGAAAATCTGGCGATGGGCGGGTTCTTTGCCGAGCGCGATCAGTATCAGGAGCGCATTGCACGCGTTTACGATCTGTTCCCGCGTCTGTATGAGCGACGCGCCCAGCGTTCCGGCACGATGTCCGGTGGTGAGCAGCAGATGCTGGCGATTGGCCGTGCGCTGATGAGCCAGCCGCGTTTACTGCTGCTGGACGAACCGTCGCTGGGTCTGGCACCGATCATCATTCTGCAAATTTTCGACACGATCCAGCAACTACGCGAAGAGGGCATGACCATCTTCCTGGTGGAGCAAAACGCCAATCAGGCGCTGAAATTGGCAGACCGGGGTTATGTACTTGAAAACGGCCATGTCGTGTTGGAAGATACCGGTGCGGCATTGTTAGCTAATGAAGCGGTACGTTCGGCCTATCTGGGCGGATAATTAAAGTTTTGTTGAAAGGTTAAGAAGATATGGCCATTGAAGGGTTGTTAGCGCACCGCATCGCTCAGTTAAAAAGTTCCGCCATCCGTGAACTGCTGAAACACAGCAAGATGGAAAATATTATCTCGCTGGCTGGCGGGATTCCGTCAGATGCATTATTTGATTTCGAAGGGCTAAGTCAGGCCACGCAGTTAGCGATTACCGAACAGCCGAAAACGGCATTCCAGTATGGCTTGACCGAAGGCAGCGGCGTGCTGCGCGATCGCATTGCCGAGCTGTGTGCTGTGCGCGGCGTAAAAACGCGCGGTGACGATATTGTCGTCACCGCCGGTTCGCAGCAGGCGCTGGACTTGATCATGCGCTCGATGGTCGATCCGGGCGACGTGTTCGTCGTTGAACGTCCGACCTATCTGGCAGCGCTGCAAACGCTGGAACTGGCGCAGGCGCAGGTGATGTCTGTGTCATCCGATGCCGACGGCATGGTCGTCGACGAGCTGGAAGAACTGCTGACGAAACAGCGTATCAAAGGCGTTTATATCGTTCCGAACTTCGGTAACCCGAGCGGTGTGACGCTGAGCTATGAACGTCGCCTGAAATTGATTCAACTGGCAGAGCGCTACGGTTTTGTCATTATCGAAGACGATCCCTATGGCGAGCTGCGCTTCACCGAAGAGCGCAACCCGACGCTGTTCCAACTGGCGCAAGAGCAACTGGGTAGCACGGAATACGTGCTGTATACCTCTACGTTCTCGAAGGTGCTGGCTCCGGGATTACGTCTCGGCTGGGCGATTCTGCCGGATTGGCTGTTGCACAAAGTAGCGATTATCAAACAGGCCGCTGACCTGCACGCCAGCGCATTGTCGCAGACCGTCGCGGAATGCTATCTGGGGCTGGGACGTCTGGATACGCAGATCGAGAAAATTCGCCACGCGTATAAGCACAAAGGCGAACTGCTGGCACAGCTGGTCGAGAAGGAACTGGGTGATGTGATCACCTTCAACCAGCCGAAAGGTGGGATGTTCCTGTGGGCGAAGTTCCGTCAGGACGATTTCAACACGACGGAATGGCTGAAGAAGACGCTGGATCAGGGCGTGGTCTTCGTGCCGGGCGAGTTCTTCTTCCCAGACAATATCGATTACTCAACGCTGCGTCTGTCCTTTGCGACGGCAACGGATGAGCAAATGCATGAAGCGGTGGCTCGCTTGCGTCGGGCGCTGTAATCGCCAATAATGC
Organism: Pectobacterium sp. CHL-2024; assembly: GCF_044751765.1. Lineage (NCBI taxonomy): Bacteria > Pseudomonadati > Pseudomonadota > Gammaproteobacteria > Enterobacterales > Pectobacteriaceae > Pectobacterium > Pectobacterium sp. CHL-2024. Next base: position 193,792 of record NZ_JBIXKO010000005.1, read on the forward strand.
ATTGCCCGTTAATGTGAAAAAACCGCTGATATCTCAGCGGTTTTTCTTTTTTAACGTCGCGTTAATCGCTTGTGTGTTTAAAAGGTTTCCCAGTTTGTGTTACTCGAACTACCGGCCAGCGCCAGTTTGGGTCTGGACAGTCTCGCCGCTGGTTGTGCAGCACGCTGTGGCTGGATGCCGTCGATTTTGAACACGCTCATCAACTCAACCAGATGTTTGGCCTGTTGACTCAGGCTGTCTGCGGCGGAAGCCGACTCTTCAACCAGTGCGGCGTTCTGCTGGGTGACCTGATCGAGCTGATTGACCGCATCGTTCACCTGAGAAACGCCTTGTTCCTGTTCGTGGGTGGTCAGGCCGATCTCATTGATAAGATTGGCGACACGCTGCGACTGCTCCACGACTTCCTCAATGGTTACGCCCGCTTCGTTAACCAGCAGTTCTCCGGCTTCCACTTTTCCGACACTGATGCTAATCAGATCCTTGATTTCACGTGCTGCGGAAGCGGAACGTTGAGCCAGTGAGCGAACTTCCCCAGCTACTACCGCGAATCCGCGTCCTTGTTCTCCAGCGCGGGCGGCTTCGACAGCGGCGTTGAGCGCGAGAATGTTGGTTTGGAAAGCAATCCCGTCAATCACGCCGATAATATCGCCAATTTTACGCGAACTGGCGGTGATCTCTTCCATTGTCCGCACGACGTTGTTAACGACATCTCCGCCTTTGCGGGCCGCCGCGCTGGCCGAGTTGGCAAGCTGTGCCGCGCTACGCACGGTGTCGGCGTTCTGTTTCACTGTGATATTCATCTCTTCCATGGAGGCGGCGGTTTCCTGTAGGTTCGCGGCCTGTTCTTCCGTGCGCTGGCTCAGATCGGTATTGCCGATGGCAATCTGGCTGGCACCGGTGGCGATAGACTCGCTGCTTTGATGAACTTGTCCGACGATATTGCTCAGGCTTTGGCGCATCTCTTCCATCGCAGCCAGAATGCTGGTGGTGTCTCCGGCACGCCGTTCAATGGCGATGGCAAGATTCCCCTGGGCGACCTGACGCGTGATTTCCAGCGTATAGGCTGGTTCTCCACCAAGCTGACGCTTAATTTTCCGAGTGATCCACCAGGCGACAACCCCACCTAGGAGCGAGGCGCACAGCGTGAGAATCAGCATTAAGCTGCCAGACTTGAACGCGTCTTTCTCGGACTGGTTGGCGATATCTATCGTGAGGGATTTCTGTCTCTCAGCCATTTTATCCAGTGCGGTGAAGACGTTTGCCTGCGCGGTGCGTACCTCCGTCAGCAGAAAGTTGCGAAACGCGTCGTGCTGACTGGTCATCGCCAGTTCAGTGGCTTTTCTCATGTTGCTGATATAGGCGGGGAGTGCCTGTTCCAGAGCGGCAACCAGCGCTTTAGTCTCGCTGCTCACCGCGTTGTTACGTATTTTCGCCAGCAACTCGTTGTTACGTACGATGGATTTCTCAATGCGATCCTTTTCCGTCTTCATCTGCTGTTGATCGTTTAGGAGTGCAATATTTCTGATGGCGCGTGCGGTGTCGTTAACGTTGTCTTTAAATTCCTGCATTAATAGAAGATTGGTAATACGGACTTGTGACAGAATCTGAATGTTTCCCCCGAGTTTTTCTAACTGGGTGCGACCCAGTATGGCGACTAAAAACCCAATGACGATAATTAGCGTAAAACCCGTTCCTAACATTTTTCCCAAGCTTATATTCTTCATGATGTACCTTTTTTAATTATTGAAATTTGACACTGCAGGTGTCGTTATTTTAAGGGTGATGGTACAGATGCGATTCACCCTGCGAATTTTATGGCTTTCATCATTCCATTTATCCCATAGTGCACTTTCTCATACGGGTGTGTTGGCGACGCTGATACTCCAGTCGCTGCGTTGGCGGAGGAATAAGATCGTCACTTTCATGCACGTAGGGAATGCCTGTTGGGAATATTTACAGGCCAAAAGAATGACAAATAAAGTGTAGACAAGAATGTGACAGATTGATGGCAGAATAAACGTAACAAAAACCCCTGATTTATTCGTCGGTCAGGAAATTAATATTATTTTCTTATCGCGGTCAGAATAGATAATAAATATTAATGAATGGTGATCTAACTAATAAGAGTAAGATCTTTTTCTTATCGATATTTATTTTGTAACTTTTAACTTTCAATTATGATAATTATTAATTATCGCGGTTTTTTTAACCGTATTACTTATTCTTGTTATCGTGGAAAATAAAAAGCCGCTGAAGAGTCAGCGGCTTTATGTTGGTGCTAAGTGGCCGGGGAATCCATCGCCTGGCCGCGTTCGTTAAAAGGTTTCCCAGTTATCACGGTTTGTGCTGCCTGACTGACCAGCCAGAGCCAGCCTCGGTGCCGTCGGCTGCTTCACTTTTGACGTCAGCCGTGGTGCTGGCGTCTGAACGCCGCTGATTTTAAACACGCCCATTAATTCCAGCAGCGTTCTGGCCTGCTCACTCAGGCTGTCGGCGGCAGAGGCGGATTCTTCAACCAGCGCGGCGTTCTGTTGGGTCACCTGATCGAGCTGATTCACCGCATCATTCACCTGAGAAACGCCCTGTTCCTGCTCGTGGGTGGTCAGGCCGATCTCATTGAGCAGGTTGGCAACCTGCTGAGATTTCTCGACAATGTCTTTGATGGTGATGCCCGCGTCGTTAACCAGCTTCTCACCCATTTCCACGTTAGCCACGCTTACGCTAATCAGATCTTTGATTTCACGCGCGGCGGAAGCGGAACGCTGTGCCAGAGAACGCACTTCACCGGCGACCACGGCGAAGCCACGGCCTTGTTCACCGGCTCTGGCGGCTTCAACGGCAGCATTGAGCGCCAGGATGTTGGTCTGGAAAGCAATGCTATCGATTACGCCGATAATATCGCCGATCTTACGCGAGCTGGTGGTGATATCTTCCATGGTGCGCACCACGTTATTGACCGCATCGCCACCTTTTTGCGCCGTCGTGCTGGCAGAATGGGCCAGTTCTGTTGCGGTGCGCACGGTCGCAGCGTTCTGCTTCACCGTGGTATTCATTTGTTCCATTGAGGCAGCAGTTTCCTGAAGATTCGCGGCCTGTTCTTCCGTGCGCTGGCTCAGATCGGTGTTGCCCATCGCAATCTGCGTCGCGCCCGTAGCGATAGATTCGCTACTCTGATGCACCTGACCGACGAGATTGCTCAGGTTTTGACGCATATCTTCCATCGCGGCCAGCACACTGGTGGTATCGCCGTCGCGCAGTTCAATCGCGACAGCCAGATTCCCTTGCGCAACCTGACGCGTGACTTCCAACGTGTAGGCTGGCTCTCCCCCGAGCTGACGTTTAATGGCTCGAGTAATCCACCATGAGATCATTGCTCCCAGCACAACAGAAAGCAGGGCGATAATAACCATCAGCGTACCTGCGCTGGTGGCATTCTTTAACGACTGGTCGGCGATTTCCACCGTAAGCTTCTCTTGCCAGTTAACCATGTCATTCAGCGCCTGGAAGACGGCATCCTGCTTGGCCCGCACATCGGTTAATAACAGATGTTGAGCCTCGCTGTTCTTGTTCGCCATTGCCAATGCGATGGCGTCCGTATAGCTACGGCTATAGGCCGGGCGCACGCGCTCCAGTACCGCGACCAGTTCCTGAGCACGTTTATCGACGGCGCTGTCGTGTATTTTCGAGAGTAACGCGTTATTGCGGGAGATCATCGCCTCAATACGCGCTTTCTCTTCCTGCAGCTGCCGACTGTCTTCCAGCATCGTCAGGTTTCTGATGGCAAGGGCATTCGTGTTTATGTTGTCTTTAAACTCCTGCATTATCAGGAGATTGGTAATGCGGACCTGCGATAGCAGCTGGATGTTTTCCCCGAGCTTGTCGAGCTGGATGCGGCCAAATATCGCCACCAGAAATCCGATAGCGATGACCAGGGTAAAGCTGGTCCCTAGCATTTTACCCAGGCTACTATTTTTGATGAGATTCATTGTGTCCCTTATTATAGATTGAGAACGAATATGGTTGGTGCCGGCGTGCTTTAAATGTGAAGTAGGCGTTGCGCAAATGTATTTATTTTGCCAATACCATCACGTTGATACCCTAAAGACTCGTGTCGCAGAAAGATGAATAAACATGCGGCTTGAAGAATGACAGGTATATCCTTTCCCGTAATCGTTGCCTGTTTTCCTTGGCTAATAAACTTATCCTAAGTTTACTTTTTCCTGTCACGCTTTCCGGTAAACGGTCTTCGTGTCTGGTGCGGTGGAACATATACAAATAAGGGTAAATGATGGCGCAGGAGTATAAAAGGTGGCGGTAAAAGCCGCAATATCTCTATGGGTTAGAGAAAAAATAAACTGGAGTCATGCTGTAATGCTAAATTGACAATCATGTTAATAAACGTTGCGGTTATGATTCTTTTGCTTATTTATTCAACGCTAAAAGAGGCTTATTTTTCATTCCTTCTTTTTTTTCGAACGACATGATGTTTTTAGCATCATATATTTGATGTTTTTATAATCGAAAATAGCTATTCCTCGTTTTATTGATGTTATTCCCTCGTACTTAATATAAAACGCATTGTTAGTTTTTCTCTTTATTCATTGTTTTTCCCTATTGAAAAAATTTCGCGCGTTTCTTGATGTGTGGTGGATAGGGGAGGCGTGGTAACGTGAGACGTTCAGGCCATAAAGGGATAAAAAAACCGCCGATCGCTCAGCGGTTTTGGGGGACTTTTGGCTGGCTGTTAAAAGGTTTCCCAGTTTTGCTTATCGCTTCCCGCGTTGCTTTTAGGATTGGCGAGAGAGAGTTTGGCGCTGGTCGGTCTTTTCAGCTGTGGTGCAATGCGCGGTGACGACCCGCCCTCTACGGTGAAGGTTTTCATCAGCTCGACCAGATGGGCCGCTTGATCGCTCAGGCTATCGGCAGCGGAAGCGGATTGCTCAACGAGCGCGGCATTCTGCTGCGTCACCTTATCAAGCTGGTTAATCGCATCATGAATCTGCGAGACGCCGGATTCTTGTTCCTGCGTCGTCACGCCAATTTCGTTAATCAAATCGGCAACGTGGCGCGCCTGACGCACCAGTTCTTCGATTGTCGTTCCCGCATCGCTGACCAGTCTGGAGCCAACCTCGACTTTCTCGACGCTGTGGCCGATCAGTTCTTTAATCTCTTTGGCCGCCGTTGCAGAACGCTGTGCCAGCGAGCGAACTTCGCCTGCTACTACGGCAAAGCCACGACCTTGCTCACCCGCGCGTGCGGCTTCTACCGCGGCGTTAAGCGCCAGAATGTTGGTCTGGAAGGCAATACCGTCAATGACGCTAATGATGTCGCCAATTTTGTGCGAGCTGTCGGTAATCTCTTTCATGGTGATAACGATATTGCCGACGGCTTCACCGCCTTTCGCCGCGGTATTGCTGGCGGCCTGCGCCAGTTGAGCGGCATTGCGCACCGTATCGGCATTCTGACGCACGGTCTGGCTCATTTCTTCCGTTGAGGCGGCGGTTTGTTGCAGATTCGCCGCCTGCTCTTCCGTACGCTGGCTGAGATCGGTGCTGCCTGCGGCAATCTGGCTAGCACCGGTTGCGATCGATTCGCTGCTCTCACGCACTTGCTCAACAATGCTGCTTAAGCTTTTGCGCATGTTATTCATTGCGAACAGCAGGCTGGTATTGTCGCCTGACGCCAGATCGACCGGCATCGCGAGATTACCTTGTGCGATTTCCTGTGTGACCTGCGTGGCATAGGCGGGTTCGCCCCCCAGTTGCTTCTTGATATGGCGGGTAATCAGCCAGGCGATGCCTGCACCAAACAATGAAGCGATGACGGCCAGAACCAGCAGTGAATTGCCATCATAGTAGGACTCTTCAATGGCGTTGGTTGCCGTTTGCGTGGTGTAGCCTTTTTGCAGCTGAATCATGTTGTTCAGATTGTTAAAAAGCCGGGTTTGTATGGGTTCAAGCTGGGTTTTCACCAGTTCGATAGATTCGGCCTGCCTGTTGCTGAGTGACAACGCGACGGCTTGGCGGCCTACGGTGGCAAATTCAGTGCGATTTTGCTGCAGCTCACCCAGAATATTGCGGACTTCGGTTGCCCGTAAATTTTCTTCCAACTGAGTGACGAGTTTCGTGTTTTTGGCGCTCGTGGCTTCAATCAGTTTTTGATTGTCTTCCAGAACCTTTTGTTCGGTTGCGATAAGCATACGCAACGTGGCTTTGATCGTGACGTTAAGATTATCTTTCAATTCCTGTAGCACGATGAGGTTGGCGAGGTGGTGTTTGGCCAGCCTGTCAGTGGTATTACCGAGGCCAACCAGATGCATTCTGCCGAAAATGGCCACTAATAGGCCGATAACAATAACAATGGCAAAACCCGAACCGACCTGAGTACCCAGTTTCATTTTTCTTTTATTCTGCATGTTATCCTCATGACTTATTGACACTGTTTATTGTTATTAAGCGGATTTTCTTTTGCACGACGGGAGCGATGTACGACTGCAGTTTCTAAATCCTTCTGATGAATAACTAAGCAGTCCACTCTAGAATATCGGCATGACCAGCGAAAACATTGATTTTAATTGTCGATATTGCCGCATGCGGATGAGGAAAAAACAGGAAACGCAGAGAATGGATGCTGCTGGCGGTGAAGGGATGTGAAAGTAGAGAGGGGGATGTGCGATCCATCCCCCGCGTAGAATTAGAACTGCTCCCAGTTTTGGCTATCGCTTCCCGTGCTGCTTTTAGGGTTGGCGAGAGAGAGTTTGGCGCTGTCAGGCCGTTTCAACGGCGGTGCAATACGCTGTGACGATCCACCTTCAACGACGAACACTTTCATCAGCTCGACCAGACGGGCAGCCTGATCGCTCAGGCTATCGGCGGCGGAAGCGGATTGCTCAACGAGTGCGGCGTTCTGCTGCGTGACCTGATCAAGCTGGTTAACGGCATCATGAATCTGCGAGACGCCGGATTCTTGTTCCTGCGTGGTGACGCCAATTTCGTTAAGCAGACCAGCAACATTGTGTGCCTGACGCACCAGCTCTTCAATCGTTGCGCCAGCGCTGTCTACCATGGCGGAACCGGCTTCCACCTTCTCGACGCTGTGGCCGATCAGCTCTTTGATTTCTTTCGCCGCAGAAGCGGAGCGTTGCGCCAGAGAACGCACTTCACCCGCAACCACCGCAAAACCACGGCCTTGTTCGCCAGCCCGTGCGGCTTCCACCGCAGCGTTGAGCGCCAGGATGTTGGTCTGGAAGGCAATGCCGTCAATGACGCTAATGATGTCGCCAATTTTGTGCGAGCTGTCGGTAATCTCTTTCATGGTGACAACGATATTGTTGACGGCTTCGCCCCCTTTGGCGGCGGTATCGCTGGTGGCCTGTGCCAGCTGCGTGGCATTACGTACCGTCTCAGTGTTTTGGCGCACGGTCTGGCTTATTTCTTCCATTGAAGCGGCGGTTTGTTGCAGATTCGCCGCCTGCTCTTCCGTGCGCTGGCTGAGATCGGTACTGCCTGCGGCAATCTCGCTGGCACCGGTTGCGATAGATTCGCTGCTCTCACGCACCTGTTCAACAATCCCACTCAGGCTTTTGCGCATACCGTTCATGGCAGCCAGCACGCTGTGGCTGTCGCCGGGGCGCAGATCGACGCTGACGGCCAGATTTCCCTGTGCAACCTCTTGCGCGATGTGTGCCGCATAAGCGACTTCGCCACCCAGCAGATTTTTTATCGTGCGGGTGATCAGGATGGAGATAAAAATACCGATGAAGACCGCGAACGCAGCGAACAGCAGCAGCGTATTGCCATCCTCTCTGGCTTTATTCATGGCGTTGGTCGTCGTTTCCATCGTCTGTTCTTTCTGTAACGCTGTCAGCCCGTCCAGCGCCGCGAAAACCGCTGCCTGTGCAGGGGGCATTTCATTGACCATGACTAACGCGGCCTGCATTTTTTCTTCCGGCACCCTGGAGAGGCTTAATTCAATGGCTTTATTCACCGCTTTTAGGTAAGTCGGGCGTGCCTGCGCGAGCTGTTCCAGCAAGGCTCTAGCCTCCGGTTCGGCAAGCTGTTTATAGACTTTCGCCAGTGCTTCGTTATTGCGGATAATTTGCTGATCGAACAGGCGTTTTTCTTCCTGGATACGCGCGTTATCTTGTGAGAGCCCGATATTACGGACAACACGGGCGACAACCTCAAACCCGCTCTTGGTATCCTGAATCAGAAGCAGGTTGGCCAGATTTTTTTCAGAGAGTGATTCAATATCTTTACCCAGATTGGCGAGATGGACGCGTCCCAGAATGGCAACCATCAGACCGATAATGATGACAGAGGCGAAACCTGCGCCCAGCATGGCACCAAGTTTCATTTTTGATAGAAAATTCATAATGTTCCTTTATTATTTTTCATTGATTGATGCAGGCTTTGCCTTATAGATTGGGCATCCTTTACGACAGGTCAGGAATTGGGTGCACTTCTGATTACATAATGTGTGCGGTATGCCAATTTGCGAGAGTAGGCAGGAAAACGCGTTGTTTCTTACCCAAGCGATATTATAAAGGCAGAATAAAAACGGGTAGATGTGGAATATGGGAGTAAAAAGGGCGCATTTTTCAGCATAAAGGAGGTATGTACATGCCGTATTCAGTTGATACCAATGGGGAAGCCGCAGCCTCCCCATTGTGAAATTTCACGCTATTACAGCACCAGCCACAATGCCCAGGTGAAGAGGAAACCGGCCAGCCCGAGGATCGTCGTCAGCACCGTCCAGGTGCGCAGGCCGTCGGCGACGGACAGCCCAAGATATTTGGTGACAATCCAGAAGCCGGAGTCATTGACGTGCGACAGGCCCAGTCCACCAAAGCAGGCAGAGAGCGTCACCAGCACCAGCTGCATCTGGTTCAGGCTGCTGACAGCTTCGCTTAGCAGGCCGCAGGTGGTGAGAATAGCGACGGTAGCCGAACCTTGCGAGGCACGCAGCGCCAGCGACAGAATAAATGCGGCAGGCACCAGCGGCAGGTGAATGCTGGTTAGCGTATCCGCCAGCGCTTTACCAATGCCTGATTCGACCAGCACTTTACCGAACACGCCACCGGCACCGGTCACCATAATGACCATTGCGGCTGCAGGCATGGCATCGCCCATCACGCCGCTGGCTTTCTCCAGCGACCAACCGCGACGCAGGGCAATCAGCCAGAACGCTAATCCCAGAGCAATCAGCAGCGCGACGGCGGGAGAACCGACCAGCGACATCACGTTACGCACCGGGTGTCCGGCAGGCAGAATGGTCGCAGACACGGTGCCAAGCATGATGATGGCGATAGGAATCGCGATCAGCGCGGCAATCAGCCCAGCCGAAGGGGCGGATACGGGAGCCGTGTTCGGCGTCGAATCTTCCGGCTTTGCCATCTGTAATTGCTCTAACACTTCAACGGAAAGCGCGTATTTGCGGCGGTTCATAGCCTTGGCCGCCCAGTAGCTGATGATGCCGACAGGAATCGACACCAGCAGGCCAATGATGGTCAGCCAGCCGATATCTGCATTCAACAGACCAGCAGCGGCAACCGGGCCGGGGTGGGGCGGCAGCGCGACGTGCACGGTCAGCATCACGCCCGCGACGGGCAAGCCGAATTTAATCGGGGAAACTTTAGCGACTTTCGCAAAGCCGTAAATAATCGGGGCAAGGATAATAAAGCCGACATCGAAAAAGACCGGAATACCCAGAATAAACGCGGCGATGGTTAATGCCGCCACCATTAATCCCGGCCCCATTAGTTGAGCGAAGCGGTGTGCTAAGGATTCCGCGCCGCCGGACACTTCGATCATTCTACCCAGCATGGCGCCGAGGCCGATAATAATCGCCACCGAGCCGAGAATACCGCCCATACCGGAGGTAATGACTTTCATCACTTCGCCAGTCGGAATACCCGTTGCCAGGGCAACGAGTAAACTGACAACCAGCAGGGCGACAAAGGGCTGAATTTTAAATTTAATGACCATCAGCAGCAGGAGTAATACCCCGGCGATAGCGATGCAGAGTAAGAGCGAGGTGGCCATGTTCTTATCCTCATTGACCCATTTTTCAATTCAGAGGCTGAAAAGGTAGTGGGTTATTGTTTTATTTGAATAAAGGGATGCCTCGACTCCTGTAATACATACAGGAGTCTGACCTATTCTTTTTTATTTATTCGCGTCTAACGACGATGTCTCTGGTGTTGACATTATTTCCTGGATAAGTGAATTAGTGTTTTTTCTCCAGCCAAGGTTTAGCCCATCCCAATCCGTCTTCCGTTTTACCGCGTGGGTTATATTCACAGCCAACCCAGCCGGAATAATTCACGCGATCCAATTCGGCAAAGATGAACGGATAATTAATTTCCCCTTCATCGGGTTCATGTCGCGCAGGAACTGAAGCAATTTGAATATGTCCGATACGGCCAGCCAAATCGTGAATAATTTGCGTCAGGTTGCCATCGACAATCTGCGCGTGGAAGAAATCCAGCTGGATATAAACGTTTGGACGATCGATCAGATTGGCTAATTCCAGCGCCTGATACTGACTGGCGAACAGATAATTCGGTTTCACCTTCGCACTCAGCGCCTCAATCATGATGTTGATGCCGTGTGGTGCAAATTTATCGGCGGCGTAGCGTAGGTTATCGATGAAGGTTTGCTGATAGGCTGCACGGTCTTTACCGGGCGGCACGACGCCCCCCATTACCAGCACCGAAGGACAGTTGAGCGCCAGCGCATATTCCAGCGCGTTATCGATATCCCGGCGGGCATCTTCAATACGGTCGGGCAGCGCAGAAACGCCCCATTCACCCGCCGCAATATTGCCGGGCGCGGTATTGAATAACACCTGCTTCAGGCCATTTTCCCGCAGTTTTTCCGCCAGCAGCGGTGCCGGATATTCATAAGGAAACAGGTACTCAACCGAGGTGAAACCCGCATCGGCAGCGGCTTTAAAACGGTCGAGAAACGGCACATCGGTAAACAGCATAGAAAGATTGGCAGCAAACTTAGGCATGGTTAACTCCTCGGTAAACATGTCTCATGAAGATAGCTCTGCAATATCGTCAGCGGTGAGGTAGCGAATTTTTCGGTCACCGAGAATAAAAATCAGCTTGGCGGTTTCTTCCAGCTCTTCCATGTTGTCCGCCGCCGCTCGCAGATCTTTACCAGTGACGACCGGGCCGTGGTTAGCCAATAAGAATGCCTTGTAGCGCGAAGCCAGCTTCGCCAGATCTTCACCGAGCCGAGCATCGCCGGGGCGGTAATAAGGGACGACGGGCACTTTACCGACGCGCATGACCACATAAGGTGTGAACGGCTTGATGGCATCCTGCGTGTCCAACCCTTCCAGACACGAGAGCGCCGTCAGGTAAGTGCTGTGCAGGTGGACAATCGCCTTACAGTCGGGATCGTTACGGTAAATCGACAGGTGAAAGCTGACCTCTTTCGACGGCTTATCCCCAGAGATCCACTCGCCGCCCAGACTGACTTTGGACAGCCGCTCGGCATCCAGTTCGCCAAGGCAGGAGCCGGTCGGCGTTGCCAACAGCGTGCCGTCATCCAATAGCAGCGAGAGATTGCCCGCGGAGCCGGTGGCGTAGCCGCGCTGGAAAAAGGACGCGCCCAGCTTGACCATTTCCGCGCGTGCGCGTTGTTCGCTGTTTAGCGCCGCCTCTGTGCTGTGGTGTTTTTCACTCATGCGGCAAACTCCTTTTGGGCGCGGGCAAAAAAGTCTTCATCACCGAAATTGCCGGATTTCAACGCCAGCGAGAGTGGATGATTGGTCGAACGCACCCACGGCACGCCGGGAGAAATGGACGGCCCGATATGGAACGCGTGAATGCCCAGCGTTTGCACCACGATGCTGGAAGTTTCACCACCCGCGATGATGAAGCGCTGGAAGCCGTCCTGCTGAAGCTGGCGGGCGACGGCGGCAAACAGTTTCTCCACCGCCTGACTGCTGGCTTCTGCGCCCCAGCGCTGCTGAATCTGCGCCAGTTCGTCGGGTGATGACGTGGCGTATAGCAGCGGAGCGAGTGCGTCACCACGATGTGCCTTCACCCAGTCGGCCAGTTCCTGCACGTAGACTTGCTGAGCATCATCGCTTTCCAGACAGCGAGCGACGTCAATCGCGCGCCCCGCTGCCTGTTTCAGGTAGTGAGCGACCTGTTTGTTGGTCATCACTGAGCAGGAACCGGACAGTACAACGCCTGCGCCGGATTGCGGCTTGCCCGCCTCGGTGGCGGAACCAGTTTGTGCCGCAGGCTCTGCCAATTGACGTGCCAGGCCAATCGCCAGGCCGGAACCACCGGTGACCAGTTTCATATCGCGCAGCGTCTCGCCCTGCGTTAACAGATGCTGTTCGTTCAGTGTATCCAGCACCACATAGCGTATGCCTTGTTCTTTCAACTGCGTCAGCCGCTGCTTAACGGCCTCTGCACCCTGATCCATCACCGCATACGGCACCAGCCCGCAGCGTCCGGCTGCCTGCTGTTCCATGACGCGCATCAGGTTGCTGTCCGTCATCGGCGTGACGGGATGGTGGCGCATCCCGGATTCAGACAGCAGCTGATCCATCACGAATAAATGACCCTGATAGACGGTTCTGCCGTTCACCGGCAGCGCCGGAGAAATGATGGTTTGCGTTTCGCCAAGCTGTGCTAACAGCGCATCGGTCACCGGACCGATGTTACCTTTCGCGGTGCTGTCGAAGGTGGAGCAATATTTAAAGTAAAACTGCTGGCAGCCCTGCTGTTGCAGCCACGCCAGCGCCTTGAGTGAATCCGCCACGGCCTGTTCCGCCGGGCAAGAACGTGACTTCAGGCTAATCACCACGGCCTGCGTGTCGACCTTAAAATCGGACGGCGGTACGCCGTTGAGCTGCACGGTCGGCAGCCCGTTGTTCACCAGAAAGCTGGCGATATCCGTGGCACCGGTAAAATCGTCGGCAATCACACCTAGCTTGATCATGGCGCCTCCTTCTTTTCCGGCAGCGTAATGCCGTTAAAAATCTTGATGACCGCGCTATCGTCTTCTTTACCGAATCCGGCGTTGCTGGCGGCGGTAAACATGTTGAACGCGGTGGAGGCCAGCGGTAGTGGGAAATGGAGCGATTTGGCGGTGTCGGTGACCAGTCCCAGATCTTTCACGAAAATATCAACGGCGGATTTTGGCGTGTAGTCGCCATCGACAACGTGACGCATGCGGTTTTCAAACATCCAGGAATTCCCGGCAGCGTTGGTCACCACGTCGTACATGATATCCAGCGGGATATCGGCTCGCGCGGCCAGCGCCATCGCTTCTGCGCCGGCGGCGATGTGTACGCCTGCCAACAGCTGGTGGATAATTTTAACGGTCGCACCCAACCCGATCTCTTCACCGATGCGATAGACCTTGCCTGCGACGGCGTCGAGCACGGGTTTCAGTTTCTCAAAAGCCAGATCGGAGCCGGATGCCATCACCGTCATGTCACCTGCGGCGGCTTTCACTGCACCGCCAGATACCGGTGCATCCAGCATGATGAGCTGATGCTCAGTCAGACGTTGTTCAATGTTTTTGGCATCCTGCGCGGAGATCGTGGAGGATACCATAACCACAGTGCCGGGCTTGAGTTTCGCTGCGACCTGCGGCTCACCGAACAGAATCCCGTTAACCTGCGCTGCGTTCACCACCAGCAGCACGACGGCATCCAGCTTGTCAGCGAAGGCATCAATACGTGTGTCAGCCTGCGCCGCACCCGCCTGACGTAAGCGTTCCAGTGCTTGCGGATTGATATCGACACCGTATGTCGTCAGGCCAGCGTTGATGCAGGACGCCGCAGCGCCAAAGCCCATGGAACCCAGACCGATAACGGCGACAGCATAATCAGAAGTCTTTTTCATCGTGGTTGCCTTGTTAAAATTAGTGATTTTTTGTTCTCTGGTGTTAAATATAAGGACTATCAGAACAAATTGTGGTGATTTTTATCACATAAATTAACATTGAGATCGTGATGATTCAGTGTAGCTGAACCTCGCTGGGAAGGTGATTTCCATTATTATCTTTATATATCAGATAATTATTTCTATTTTGGCATTGAGCGATGAGAAAGGTTGTTATGTCTGGCGTGGTTTATGACGTGAATTTATGATAATTATCGTCATCGAACGGGGTGTTTCTCACAATATTTATCAGCCACCCTATTTATCAGACCAGCACAACCAAACAGGGAACGGACAGCGTGATTCCAGTAGAACGTCATCAACAGATTCTGGCGCTGATCGCCGAGCGCGGCGCGGTAAGCATTAACGAACTGACCGAGCGACTGGGCGTGTCGCACATGACGGTACGGCGCGATGTGCAAAAGCTGGAGCAGGACGGCCTGCTGCTGAGTGTCTCCGGCGGCGTGCGTTCGCCTGAACGGCTGGCGATTGAGCCGTCGCATCAGGATAAATCGGTGATGTTCAGCCAGCAGAAAGAAGCAATTGGCAAACTGGCGGCGCAGCATATCCCGTTCAATAGCTGCATTTATCTGGATGCGGGCACTACCACGCTATCGCTGGCGCGCGAACTGGCCGATCGTGACGATCTGCTGATTGTCACTAACGATTTTGTGATTGCGGCTTTTCTGATTGAGTCGAGCCAGTGCCGCATGATCCACACGGGCGGCACGCTGTGTCGGGAAAATCGCTCCTGCATTGGCGAAGCAGTGGCACAGGCGCTGCGCAACCTGTTTATCGATATTGCGTTTATTTCCGCGTCTTCCTGGAGCCTGCGCGGGCTGTCCACGCCGAATGAAGACAAAGTGGTCGTGAAACGCGCGGCGGTGGATGCCAGCAGCAAATGCGTCCTGTTGTGCGACACCTCAAAATACGGCCGCATCGCCACCCATCTCGCCACGCCGCTCAGCGTCTTCGACAGCATCATCACCGACGACGGCCTGCCCGCCGCCGCCAAAGACGCGCTGGGCAAAATGGGGGTTGAGGTGCTGGTGGCGTGAAGGGGGGTTATCTCGGTGTCGTGTTGTGAGGACGGAGTGTGTCGTGAGAGTGCAGATTCCTGGCAGCTAACTGCTCTTTAACGCTGGTTGCTGTATAGGATGTGTAAATAAATCAGCGATTATGGCCCCCGGTGTTATGGCGGTTGCATATGCAAAATGGTAATAGAAGGGATAAATATGGTATATTATTGACGTGTATAATACGAATGGACTCGAGAAGTATGAAAGCAAAAGAGCTAGTGCTGAATTCATTTTTTTCTTACAAAGAACTGCTGGTCATAAAGAAAAAATATAAGGAAAAACGCCAGGAATTTCATAGTGAGAGAAAAGACTCGAAAAGTAATGAGTCATTATGTAATTACGTGTTGTTATTATCGGAAATGTGTAGTGGCGGCGCTTCGATTATTTTTATCATTTTTACGGTAAGTACATTAATCACTTATTTTCAATATGGTGGTGTCCGCGGGTGGTTGACTATGTTAACTATTGGGGTCTTTGTTTTTCTCGGTAATGCATACATTCATGGAAAGGTTTCTGGATTTGGCCTCATTATTGTTATCAAGCTAACAATAATGAGACTAAAGATTTATATATATGGAGTTAAAGAAGTAGATCATTAGTTTCCATATACTCCATCGTGATAAATATAGCCATCGTCAACAAATGTTGCTTTAAATTTGTATAATGAATTCCCTACTTGGAATATTCTTAAGGGAGTAGTTTTAGTTTTCCATCGGGTCGTATAATCTTTTGGTATATGTCTAAATAATCTGCCTGTTCCTGGTTTTTCAAACCAGCCTTTAGGTATAAGCCGATTTGGATTCTGTTGTAAAACTAACCCTTTATAAGCTGAGTATGCCGTAACAGAGAAATCAACCGCGCTGTATGCAAAATCGGCATCAAAGTTATCATACCCCAACACTTTAGCGAATTCCCGATAAATAAATCTAATCGGTCCTACGCTCTGGTTTTCAAATAATATTGGTGATATTGATTCAAAAATGTTATTTCCACCATGTGAGGCTAGAACTATACCTATTGATGATACGCCAGTCATATTTAGCTTTTTGGCTGTGTATGCCATTGTTATTCCACTAATAGCTTGGACACCGCCAGCAACAACACCCACTGTTATCTTTGCATACTTCAAGGCACCTTGATCTTCAAATATATCTGTTATTAAATATTTTGTGTAATCTCCCTGCCTTAATATCTGATATTCTTTTTCTGTTATGTCATACTCTGATTTTATTTCATTTATTATCCTTATTTTTTCGTTTGGATTTAATGTGTTTTTGAATTTAAAATTCGCTTCTCTAATATAATCATCGACTTCTTTTAAATAAGACATTCTGACAATGGCATCTTTTATAAAAAAAGAGGATGCTAAATTCGCAACACGATGAAGAGATAATGAGTAGTTATCAATGTCGTATTTCAAATGACTAATTGTTGATGCCGCCATTTTAGTAGATTACCTCATTCCATAAAAGATAAGAGCTTGTTCTTGCAGTTACATGTTCTAACGTTATTGTGGCGAATTTAAATGAGATACTTTCCTGTGGCTGTGTTTCATTATGAGTTAATGAGTTTGGATAGAAAAATCTGATGTCATTTATAATGGCATCCTTCAGTGATATTTTGAAATAAAGTTCATTTCCACCTGATTGAGATGTCCTGTAGAAAAGAAACTCACATTCAATTTTTTCGTTGTCGCTTAGCGACTGTGCTAAAAGTGGAGTCGATTTGTCTATTGGCTTTCTTATCTCGATGGGATGAATAGATACGTTATCTGCTCTCGTTATTTGATTTGTGAGTTCATAAACGAATATTTCATCTTCGTGTGATGATTGATATTTGTTTCCAATGGATTCAAGTGTGGAACATCCAGACGATATAAGTCCTTGTTTTTCACCTGTCATTTTTAGATAAATAATATTAGCCATGGAATAATTCCTTTTGATATATTTTAATTAATATGTTTCATGTTTTTAAAAATAATGTCAATGAAAGATATAGTTGATTAATTATTAAGTTTTTTTATATTGGATTTTTTTGTTAGGACAGATTATAGATCTTTGTTTTTTACTTAAAACATATATTGAAATAGCTAATTACTCATCCAGAAACTCATTTTGGTTTGCATTGGTAAAGTATCTGAACTAAATAGTTTATATTCAGACTGATCCTGATAGGGGCTATCTTATTAGTGCACCATTAGGTAAGTTATATTGTTAGCTTATGGAAAGCATAGGCATCGCATCCTACGATGGCACTGAAATCACAACAAATTTCTTTAAATAACATGAAAAAAAAGATAATTATACCACTCGTCATATCGCTCCTCATTGCCTTGCCGCTTATCTATTATTGGCCTGCCATGGTTATTCTGATGGAGGGGAGTTCTCGCTACACGGAACAGGACACCCGACGATATGAAATGCTGACGGACGAGATCATTAAAAATTGCCCGCGTATTTCTTCTCTCTATGATTTTGGCTATGCAACCGTTGATGGCCCTGCATTGGAAGTCAGCAATATTACGTTTCAAAATACCAATGACGCGACAAATATACGCAGTTATCTAGCGTCGCTTGGTTTTACGCTGAGCTACACAGACACAACGGGTGAGTATTGGAAGTCTACGGATTCAGATAAAACGATACATATAGGAATCATCAACGATCCTAACACTGTCATCGTTGATGTCATTCGAAAATAGCCCTGAGTAGGGTAGTCAGAGTGTTTGAATGTATGGGTGATGTTCTCATGTGTAGCATTTTTGTACACGTCATGTAGGGTTGTAGAGAGATTCACTACACAGGCATGATGATGAAACCTGAAACTAAAGAAGCACGAATCACTATTCGGGCCAAAGCCTCCCAGCGGAATTTGATCGATATGGCTGCAAACCTTGTGTCAAAATCACGTACCGACTTTATGCTTGAAGCAGCCTGCCGCGAGGCGCAGGACATCTTGTTGGATCAACGTTTGTTTATTCTGGACAACGAACAGTTTGATGGATTGTTGGCCGAGTTGGATGCGCCTATCACCGCAGAGAGTCATGCCCGCATTAACGATCTTATGTGTCGTCAATCGCCATGGGAATAACAGCACCAGAGCCATTACTGATAATTGTTCTTGGTGGCATGCTATTGATTGAATACATCCTTATTTAGCCACTTTTTAAATATCAAAAAAGTGGCACATAGGTTCCATTTGCTGATGCAGGATTCGGATGATAAGAAGATCTTCTTCTCGTATGCGGTAGAAAATAGCGTGTTGCCTATGATCGAATCGGCGCACACCCTGGCTAATTTCAGGGTACTCTTGGCCTATATAAGGGGATTCTGCTAGCAGAATCAGCGTATTCTCTAGCGACTCTGTATAATTGTCAGCCTGACTGATGCCGTAGTTGATCAATGTGTACTCAAAGATGCCTGCGAAATCTTCTGCTGCAAGATTAGAGAGTTTATACATTCCGTTCGCGCTTCTTTTTTGCCGCAATTTCACGCAGCGTCAACGAACTTTCTCCACTTTGCTCCCCTGCATAAATCGCTTTTTTCAGAGCCTCTGTTTTGGATTCTTGTTGTTCAAGAAGACGAAGCGCTGACCTGATGACTTCACTGGTAGAACTATAGCGACCGCTATCTATTAATTTGGAGACAAAATCATCCAGTTGTTCGCCGATCGTAATACTTGTCGTTCTAGGCATAAAAACCTCCTGTGTTATCTATTAACACAGATGGTAGCACAGAACAGCCTACTTAGTAGCCAATAAGAAGACCTCCTTCCTCTGTCACTTTCCCGTCATCTTCCAGTTATTTTTCTGTCATGCGCTCATGTCATGTTTACCTTCGCATAAAAAACGCCGTGATGATGGCGCATTTAATTGATTGCAGGAGACAGGCATGTTCAACAACACAATTCGTAAAACACATGCTATTCGCACCGCCGCGGCGTGTGTGGCATTAGCGCTGATGAGCGCCAGTGCGCAGGCCGCGACAGAAATTCCTTTCTGGCACTCCATGGAAGGCGAATTAGGGAAAGAAGTGAATTCTCTGGCTGACCGTTTTAACAAAGCGCACAGCGATGTAAAAATTGTTCCGGTCTATAAAGGCAACTACGAACAAAACCTGGCTGCCGGGATTGCGGCCTATCGCGCTGGGAATGCGCCCGCTATTTTGCAGGTCTATGAAGTCGGTACGGCGACCATGATGGCAAGTAAAGCCATCAAACCTGTCTATGAAGTCTTCAAAGAGTCAGGCATTAATTTCGATGAGTCGGTGTTTGTGCCGACTGTCTCCGGTTATTACACCGATGCGAAGAGCGGCCACCTGCTGTCGCAGCCGTTTAACAGCTCCACGCCTGTGCTGTACTACAACAAAGATGCCTTCAAGAAGGCAGGGTTAGATCCAGAACAGCCGCCGAAAACCTGGCAGCAGATGGCCGAGTACACCGCCAAACTGCGTGCAGCTGGGATGAAGTGCGGCTACGCCAGCGGCTGGCAAGGTTGGATTCAGATTGAAAACTTCAGTGCCTGGCACGGTCTGCCAGTTGCGAGCAAAAACAACGGCTTTGACGGCACCGATGCCGTGTTGGAATTCAACAAACCAACGCAGGTTAAGCACATCCAGCTGTTGCAGGACATGAACAAGAAGGGTGATTTCACCTATTTCGGGCGTAAGGATGAGCCGACCGAGAAATTCTATAACGGCGACTGCGCTATTACGACCGCCTCTTCCGGTTCGCTGGCGAACATTCGGGAACACGCCAAGTTCAACTACGGTGTTGGCATGATGCCGTATGATGCCGATGCGAAAGGTGCACCGCAGAACGCCATTATCGGTGGTGCCAGCCTGTGGGTGATGGGCGGTAAAGATGCCGCGACCTACAAAGGCGTTGCTGAGTTTATGAAGTTCCTGGCCGAGCCGGAAAATGCCGCTGAATGGCACCAGAAAACCGGTTACCTGCCAATCACTACTGCGGCGTACGAACTGACGCAGAAGCAGGGCTTCTACGAGAAAAACCCAGGTGCGGATATCGCCACGCGTCAGATGCTGAACAAGCCACCGTTGCCGTTCACCAAAGGCCTGCGTTTGGGCAACATGCCGCAGATTCGTACCGTTGTGGATGAAGAATTAGAAAGCGTATGGACAAATAAGAAGACGCCACAACAGGCGTTGGATAGCGCAGTAGAACGCGGTAACGCGCTGCTGCGTCGCTTTGAACAATCGACGAAGTAATACGCTTCTGTTGAGCAATATCGGGCCGAAGGGAATCGGCCTGTTTCTTTTCTGTTTGCAATGAGTTACCGCATGACATCATCCCGCCCCGTTTTTCGCAGCAGCTGGTTGCCCTACGTGCTGGTGTTGCCTCAACTGCTGATTACCGTGATTTTCTTTATCTGGCCTGCCGGTCAGGCGCTGTGGTATTCGGTGCAGAATCTGGATCCATTTGGGTTATCCAGCGAATTTGTCGGCATGGAAAACTTCAGACAGCTGTTCAATAACCCTTACTACCTTGATTCGTTTTACACCACGCTGATATTCAGCTTTCTGGTGGCAGGGTTTGGCATGCTGATTTCACTCTTTCTGGCCGCGCTGGTGGACTACGTGATCCGTGCCAGCCGCCTGTACCAGACGTTGATCATCCTGCCGTATGCCGTGGCACCCGCCGTCGCTGCCGTGCTGTGGATGTTCTTGTTTAACCCCGGTCTGGGGCTGATCACCCACTTTCTCGGGCTGCTGGGCTATACGTGGAACCACGCACAGAACAGCGGTCAGGCGATGTTTTTAGTCGTGCTGGCGTCGGTCTGGAAACAGATTAGCTATAACTTCTTGTTCTTCCTTGCCGCGCTGCAATCAATCCCCCGTTCGCTGGTGGAAGCGGGCGCGATTGATGGTGCTGGCCCCGTTCGGCGCTTCTTCAATCTGGTGCTGCCGATGATTTCTCCGGTGAGCTTCTTCCTGCTGGTGGTCAATCTGGTGTACGCCTTTTTCGATACCTTCCCGATTATCGATGCCGCAACGGCCGGTGGGCCGGTGCAGTCGACGACCACGCTGATCTACAAAATTTATCGTGAAGGCTTCGCAGGGCTGGATCTGTCCAGTTCGGCAGCGCAGTCGGTGGTACTGATGATACTGGTTATCGGGCTGACCGTGATTCAGTTCCGTTTTGTTGAGCGGAAGGTGAATTACCAATGAAGATAAATCTACAAGGTCAATGCCAATGATTGAGAATCGTCGCGGGTTAGATATTTTCAGCCACGTCATGCTGATTGTCGGCATTCTCGCCGTACTGTTTCCGCTGTACGTGGGGTTTGTGGCCGCCACGCTGGATAATCAGGAAGTCTTTCAGGCTCCGATGACGCTCATCCCCGGTTCTCACCTGTGGGAAAACCTGCGTTATATCTGGCTGCACGGCGCGGGCAATAACACCACGCCGTTCGGACTGATGCTGCTTAACAGCTTCGTGATGGCGCTGGCGATTACGATAGGCAAAATCACCGTATCGATCCTGTCCGCTTACGCCATCGTCTATTTCCGCTTTCCGCTGCGCAACCTGTTCTTCTGGATGATTTTTCTGACGCTGATGCTGCCGGTGGAAGTGCGTATTTTCCCGACGGTGGAAGTGATCGCGCGGCTGGACATGATGGACAGCTACACCGGTTTAACGCTGCCGCTGATGGCTTCGGCGACCGCGACCTTCCTGTTCCGCCAGTTCTTTATGACGCTGCCGGATGAGCTGATGGAAGCGGCGCGTATCGACGGTGCCAGCCCGATGCGTTTCTTCTTCGACATGGTGTTACCGCTGTCGAAGACCAATCTGGCGGCGCTGTTCGTGATCACGTTCATCTACGGCTGGAACCAATACCTGTGGCCGCTGCTGATTGTCAGCGATGCCGATCTGGGCACCGCAGTCGCCGGGATTAAAAGCATGATTGCCTCCGGCGATGGGGCCACCCAGTGGAATCAGGTGATGGCGGCCATGCTGCTGACCATGTTGCCACCGCTGCTGGTCGTGCTACTGATGCAGCGCTGGTTCGTTCGCGGTCTGGTCGACAGCGAAAAATAAATCGAGACGAATTTCGGAAACGCTTATGGCATGTTTAAAACTTCAGGCCGTCACCAAGTCTTACGATGGCAAAACACAGATTATCCAACCCATCGATCTGGACGTCGCGGACGGCGAGTTCGTCGTGATGGTTGGGCCGTCAGGCTGTGGTAAATCGACGCTCCTGCGCATGGTGGCAGGCCTCGAACGCACCACCAGCGGTGATATCTACATTGATAACCAGCGGGTCACCAATCTGGAACCAAAAGATCGCGGTATTGCGATGGTGTTCCAGAACTATGCGCTTTATCCCCATATGAACGTGTTCGACAATATGGCTTACGGCCTGAAAATTCGTGGCTTCGGCAAGGCGCAGATCCGCGAGCGCGTGGAAGATGCGGCGCGAATTCTGGAACTGATGCCGCTGCTGCAACGCAAACCGCGTGAGCTATCGGGCGGTCAGCGTCAGCGCGTGGCGATGGGGCGTGCGATTGTACGTGAACCAGCGGTATTCCTGTTCGACGAACCGTTGTCGAATCTGGATGCCAAACTGCGCGTACAGATGCGGCTCGAATTACAGCAACTGCACCAGCGCCTGAAAACCACCAGCCTGTACGTCACGCACGATCAGGTTGAAGCGATGACACTGGCACAGCGCGTTATCGTCATGAACAAAGGGATCGCCGAACAAATCGGTGCGCCGGCTGAGATTTATCGCCGCCCGGCATCGCTGTTTGTGGCCAGCTTTATTGGTTCACCGGCCATGAACCTGTGGTCAGGTCGCATTAGCGATGACGGTTGTCGCTTTGAAATCGATGGCGACATCGCGCTGGCGCTGCCTGAACCGAAGCCGCAATGGCGCGGTAAAGCATTGACGCTGGGGGTTCGACCAGAGCATATTCAGCTGGCGACGAGTGAAACTGGCGGTATCCCGTTGCAGATTTCAACACTCGAACTGCTGGGCGCGGACAATTTAGCGCACGGTAAGTGGGGCGGGCAGAATGTGATAGCGCGGCTCTCTTATGAGCACTGCCCCGCGATCGGCTCGACGCTTTGGCTACACTTACCGACGTCATCATGGCACCTGTTTGATTCGCAAAGCGGATTACGGATGGAATAATGGAAACAATCTGGCCTTACCCGAGCATTGTCGCCCATCGCGGCGGCGGTTCACTGGCACCGGAAAACACGCTGGCGGCGATTGATGTTGGTGCCAGCCTCGGTCACAAGATGATCGAGTTTGACGCCAAGCTGTCGCAGGACGGCCAGATTTTCCTTTTACACGACGACACGCTTGAGCGCACCAGCAACGGCTGGGGCATTGCAGGTGAACTGCCGTGGGACAAGCTGGTCGGGCTGGATGTCGGCGGCTGGTACGGTCATAAATTTGTCGGTGAACGCCTACCGCTGCTATCGGAAGTGGCAAAACGTTGTGTGCAGTACGGCATGGCGGCCAACATCGAAATTAAACCCACCACCGGATATGAAACAGAAACCGGGCGGGTGATTGCGCTGGCGGCGCGCCAGCTGTGGGCCGATCATCCGGTCGAACCGCTGCTGTCATCGTTCTCTATCGAAGCCCTGGAAGCGGCGCAGCAGGCGGTGCCAGAACTGCCGCGTGGGCTGCTGCTGGATGAGTGGGAAGAGGACTGGCTGTCGTTAACGCAGCGTCTGGATTGTGTGTCCATCCACCTGAATCACAAACTGCTGACGGCAGAACGCGTTGCGGCGCTGAAAGCTGCAGGTTTGCGCATTCTGGTTTATACCGTCAACCAACCTGATCGCGCGCAAACTTTGCTGGATTGGGGCGTTGACTGTATCTGTACTGACCGGATAGATTTAATCGGGGCAAGCTTCGCGACCGGCTGAGGTCTGCCTTATACCCGTCATACTTCAAGCTGCTTGTGCGTTGGCTGCCTTTGCTCACCCCAGTCACTTACCTGAGTAAGCTCTGGGGATTCTCGCAGTTGCCGCCTTCACGCAACTCGAATTATTTAGGGTATATCTCCGTAATAACGGATCCCCTTTCTGACTCGGTGCCGGTAATAAGGAAGTGGCGTCATGCCCGCATTTATTGTTTCGCTTTGGCACCAGATTTTTCTGTCGTTACCCCTCTTTGTTCTTATCGCACTCGGCTATAGCCTGATTCGCTATGGTAAATGGCCGACCACCGTGACCGACGGCATGACACGCTTTGTCTTCTCCGTCGCCATGCCCGCGATGCTGTTCCGCCTGATGTCGGATTTTTCCAAACGTCCGGTGGTGGATGCCCGGCTGCTGATCGCCTTTTTTGGCGGCTGCCTGCTGGTGTTTGTCTTAGGCCGCATCGTGGCGCGCAAGGTCTTTCATCTTGATGGCGTCTCTGGCTCGCTGTTTGCGCTGAGCGGCATCTTCTCCAACAACGTGATGCTGGGGCTGCCGATTGCCACGCTGATGCTGGGCGAAGAGGCGATTCCGTCTGTCGCGCTGGTCGTCGTGTTCAACGGGCTTATTTTGTGGACGCTGGTGACGGTGTCGGTGGAATGGGCGCGTAACGGGGCGTTGTCGCTACAGGGTTTTACCAAAACCGCGCTGGGTGTGCTGAAGAACCCGCTGATTATCGGCATTCTGTCCGGGACCTTATTCAGCCTGACGGGCCTGCCGCTGCCGTCGTATGTCGATCAGCCGCTTGCCATGCTGGGACAGATTGCCGCGCCGCTGTCGCTGGTGGCTCTGGGAATGGGGCTGGCGGAATATCGGGTGCGTGATGGCTGGCAGATCAGTACGGCGATTTGCACGATCAAACTGCTGGTTCAGCCGCTGGTGATCTGGGGGATTGCGATTGCACTCGGCCTGCCGGAAATGGAAACGCGTGCGGTCGTGCTGCTGGGGTCGATGGCGGTGGGCGTCAACGTCTATCTGATGTCGCGCCAGTTCGATGTATTGGGCGGCCCGGTGGCCTCCAGCCTGCTGCTATCAACGGCGATGGCGGCATTAACCACGCCGTTGATTCTGACGCTGATGGGTGTGCGGCTATAAGGCCGCAGTAGCCTCAGGGGTTCTGTTTAATCGGCGGTGGCGGTGTGGTTCTCTGCGAGCGCTCTAAATCCTTCTGTAGCTGCTGCTGGCGCTGTTGCTGCAACTGCTGATTACGCTGCTGGAGCTGCTGATTCAACTGCTGTTGCTGCAATTTCTGGCTCTGCTGCATATTCTGCTGCAACTGTTTCTGGCTGCTGATACCACTTTCAAACTGCTGCTGAGGTGTGGGCGCTTGCGGCGTGTTAGCGCTTGCCAGAAGCGGCAGACCGAGCAGGGCGGCACAGGCCAATAGTGTCTTAGGGTGTTTCATTAAACCTCCACACAAGCCTTCGGCCTGTCGATAAGCCATTTGCGAAACGAAAACGGCAATAATGGGATAGAAGAGTAAAGCGTTTGCGCCATGGATGGCGCAATCCGAGCGTACAGGGATGTATTTACAGCGTCTTTACGATCTATCCATTATCGCCGCTCGAATGCCTTTATCTGTAAGATCAAGTGTAATCGCTGTGGAGGAAAACGTCGTGCAGAGTAATCCGCAATCCTGTGCGCGCAGGTTTTGGGCACGTGATGTGAATGCGCTATACTGCGGCGGAATTTTTCTTCGTGGTTGACGCTATCTTATGTTCCATATCGCGCTCTATGAGCCTCAAATTGCACCGAACACCGGCAATATTATCCGACTGGCGGCCAACAACGGCTGTACGCTTCATTTGATTGAACCGCTGGGGTTTGATTTTGAAGAGAAAAAGCTGCGCCGCGCGGGGTTGGATTATCACGATCTGGCGAACGTCAGCCGTCATAAAAACTATCAGGACTTTCTGGCTGTGGTTCCCGGTAAACGCATCTTCGCGTGTACCACCAAAGGCAGCCGTCCCTACGATCAGCCGACCTATCAGCCAGATGATGTGCTGCTGTTTGGATCGGAAACGTCCGGCCTGCCAGACGAGATTCGCAACGGCTTTGCGTCGGATTTCCGTATCCGCATCCCCATGCAGTCTAATAACCGCAGCCTGAATCTGTCGAATGCCGTGGCGATCATCAGCTATGAAGCCTGGCGGCAAAATGGTTTCGGCGGTTGCCTGTAGCTATGGCTTGCTACAGTCTGCCGTTGGCGGATTTTTTCAGTGGCGGATTCACCAGAAATACCACCTCCCCGCGATAATACGGTGAAGTGGCAAGGCGCTGCTGCCACTGCGGTTCCCACTTGCCGTGTTGTACCAGTCCGACCCGGAAAGGCAGGGTCAGCTTCATCAGCGCGGGCAGGTACTCGGCGTAATTGGTAATGGTGCTGCGCCCCTGATAAGTCTGTACCACCACTTCATCCAGCTTGCCCTGTAAGCGGTTCAACGCCGACACATCACCGGTTTTCGACCAGTCGAGCAGCCCCGTAATACTGAGCTGACAATCTTCGGGTAAACGCGCGCGCAGCTGCGTCAGAAATTCGACATAGCCTGCCAACTGATAGCTTTTCGCGTCAAAATCGATCTGAATCCCAACCACTTGATTGCCCTGACGCCGCCACTTTTCCCGTAACTTTAGTATCCGGTTCAGGTGGCGATCGGAAAGCTCCAGCGTGGTCATGCGGAAAGCCAGCCAGACGCGGTTAACGCGCAATTGGCTGGGCGGAATCCCCTGACGCAGGAACACGACTTTACCCTGACGGCGTGCCACTTCGCCTTGATGCAGGTATAGCGTCTGCGCCTGATGCAGAATCGGCTGGGGCCGCACCGCCGCCCATAGCCAGAAGTCCTGATAGCGTGTCGCGTCGACGATGGCGGGCACCGCGTTGATGGCTGAAGGCGCAACGTTAACGGAAGCGGCCTGCGTACAGAACGAGAGCAGGCCAGCCAGCATGATTAACGGCGTTACCAGTAATAATCGAGCTTGTCTGCCCACACGCTGCCTTTGTACTTGGTTTTTAGTTGGGTAAACCAGGCTTTGCGGGTTGCCTTGCTGATGTCCTGTGGGCCGCAGTCGTTATAGCCACTCGGCGCGTAGCAGTAGACCGCGCGATACAGGGCATAGGTTTTGTCTTCCGGTGGCGCTTTCGGATCGGCAATCACCCGCATATAACCATCCAGACGATTATATTCGGTACCGACGAACTGTGTTGGCGCGTTGGTGAGTCCGCTCAACATGCTGCCTTCACCCCAGTCGAAGCCCACGCTGTTATTGGTGCGCAGGAAAAATTCGCCGAGACAGTTAATCGAGCGGGCGTCATTAGGGCGTTGGTTCAGCGTCGTGACCACGTCATTCAGCGCCGGACATTGGTAGTCTTCTTCGGTATCGCTGCCGTCCCAGTCAAATGCCGTCAAATCTTCCTGATTCCAGCTTTGATTTTCGCTGCTGACCAGCGGCGCGATATCTTTCCTCAACTGAACATCTTTGAGATAGCTGGCGTAATCACCGTGGGTCAGCGACTTGGTTAACAGCGTATGCAGCGCGATAGCCCGCTCTTCATGGGTTTGCTGTGGACCTGTTTGCTGACGCAGCAGGTCGGCGTTGGCGCTAACTTTCAGTACGGCGGAACGGAAACGCAGGTTTTTTACCGGGCTGTCGGCGGCAAAGATCCGCTCCGGATGACCGGCCTTGACCAGCGTTTCCGCCAGTGCCAGTTGCAGGAACTGATTTTGCGTGTACCCCATATTGCGCGTTAACAGCTGACGCCAGTGCGCTTCCGCCTCATCCCAGCGCTCCAGACGCACCAGCGCCCGACCGCGTAAGACTTGCAGGCTGAAACGTACGGTATCGGTCAGATCGTTTGCCTGTGTCGCGGGAACGCTGTTAACCACGGCGGCGTAATCTTTTTGACCATAAAACAGCTGCGCGGCCTGAAGGTAGCTAAACGCTTCCTGCATGTTGTCTTTCTCGAACAGCGGCTTCTGCGCGGCCAGTTCGTCAACGGATAAGGCGGGTAATGCCAGCCAGCCTTCATCTGAACGCAAGCGCTTGAGATCTTGCACCATCGTCAACGGTGGGCTGCCCGATGCGCTGGTGAATTGCCGATTTTCCAGCAGCTTGTTGTCGATCTCGTCGCTCAATTCAAGGAGTGCTTCGACGTCAGTGGTGTTGTCCAACTCGTGTTGGTACGTTGTCGCTAAGGCATTCACATCGTCCATAATCCAGTAAGCGCGGCGGTACAGCCCGTTAGCGGACTCGATGTAGTGCCCGTCTGGATACTGTTTCAGATAGTCGCCAATCTGCTGAATGGCCAGCTGTGCAGCCACTTTATCGGCTTTACTGGCATCAAACATGTTGTATTCATCAAGCGCGTTTTCCATCGCTTTATTGATCGCTACGCGAATCAACATATAGCGCGAGGTTTCTGCGACCCACGGCTGTGGTGAAGACGTTAACGCCTGAAAGCCGCTTTCCGCCTCATCAAAGTGACCCTGATAGAACGCCAGCGCCGCGAACAGATATTGCATGAGAGCGCCGGCATGTCCTTCGTCCGGTAGGCTTATAAGACCTTCGTTCAGCGCCTCTTTGGTGTACAGCGGGTTGAGGAGATTTACCCGCTGATGTGCCAGCACCGTGCGCTGTTCTTCGGTGAGCTGTTTGTCTGCCAACAGGACGTCAAAAAACGCTTCCAGCGTGGAAAGCTCATTGGAAATATGGCGTCCTTCGTTATCGTCAGGCGAAAACGTGGAGATCGTGCCCTGAACGCTTAAAGGGAGGTTAAGCTGCTTCGCTTTATTCAGCGTTGAAAGGTAGGGCGCATCTGCCGTGACATCCTCTTCTGAGTCAGAAGTCGGAGCCCCTTCCGTGGCGGCAATCCCCATGACCCGGTAGGCGGTAAAAGGGTCGATACGTGAACGTGTTTGATCGGGTAAAGGATGGGGTAACGGAAGCGACATGCTGTGGAGACGGCTTTGCAGCAGCATCAGGTTAGCACGTGTGTCGTTTCCCGGCTGCAAATAGGGCAGGGCAGACATGCCACATTCCGAGTCGGAAAAGCCGCACACTCCATCGCTGGAACTGAATGCCTGACTGCTCATTAACGCGGTCAGTACGCCAGCCAGCAGCGTTACTCCTTTCATGGTTTGTATCCTTCATTCAACACGGGTCTTGCCTGTTTTCGGCATGAGTGGCGATCACTCTACGCAATCGCCTAAAAAACTCAATGCAGTATAACCTTGAGAAGATAAACAGAAAGTGACAGGTGCCCATGTCGGGCACCTGAGAGCGTGTTATAGAAGGGAACGTCGGTGGTGGGGGAAGTGTCTGCCTGATTTACCGTTGATGCAACGGCAGCCAGATGATCAGACGCAAGCCGCCCAGTGGACTGTCTTCCGCTTTTACCCAGCCTTTGTGCTGCGTAATGGCAGTTTCCACGATGGCGAGTCCTAAACCGCTGCCGCCGGATTCGCGGTCACGCGCTTCATCCGTACGGTAGAAGGGGCGGAAAATCTGTTCGCGATCTTCCGGACTCACACCGGGGCCATCGTCATCCACTTTGATGGTGATGCCCTGATTATCCACCGAGAAGGCCACTTCGATGTGGTTGTGAGAATAACGCAGCGCGTTGCGCACGATATTTTCCAGCGCACTGTCGAGCGAGGCAGGGTTGCCAAAGAGCGTCCAGGGCCCCGGAGGATAGGGCACTTCCAGCGTTTTCCCCATCTGCTCGGCTTCAAAGGCGGCATCGTCTAGCACATTGCCCCACAGTTCATCGGCACGCAGGAACTCACGGGTCAGTTCGTTCTTGTGCTGATTGCGTGAGAGTACCAGCAGATCGTTAATCATGCTGTCGAGCCGCTGCGTTTCTGTCTCGATACGGTTCAGTTCATTGCCTTCACCCTGACGCCGACGCAGTAGCGCTGTCGCCAGTTGCAAGCGTGTCAGCGGCGTACGCAGTTCATGGGAGATATCCGACAGCAGGCGTTGCTGTGCGGTAACCATCCGCTCCAGTGCGCTGACCATCTGGTTAAAGCTGACGCCCGTCGCCTGAAACTCCTGCGGACCGGACTCCAGCTCCGGGTGCTGGCGTAAGTTGCCTTTGGCGACTTCATCGGCCGCGTGTTTTAGCTTACGTGCGGGTTTCGCCAGACTCCAGGCAAGCCAGAGCAGCAGCGGTGAACTGATCAGCATGGTGAAGATCAGCAGCAGCAAAGGACGGTCAAACAGCAGACTAATGAAATCGGACTGCGGACTGCTGGCAGGGCGAATCAGATAAAGCTGGTAGTTGTCATCACCATCGCGGATCGCAAAAGGACCGAGAAGCTCAATGCGGCCGTAATTTTTCTTTTGCGGATGATCGGCGTTATCCGACAGCCCGATAAAATTACGCACAATCGGGGTTTCATGCTTCTCTACGCCGAAGATCCGGCCTTCACTAGTGACCAGAAAAAGGCGCTGTCCCGGCGGAGCCCACTTCTCCAGTACCCAGAACAGCCGTAGCCACCAGCGCAGATCGTTGGCTGGCGTGTTGGCGAGGTCTGCTTCAATGTGCTGTTCCAGCATGATGCCCTGCCGCTGCTCGTTTTCCAGCAAGGCGGTAAGCTGGCGCGAGTCCAGCTTGGGCACCATCAGAACCAGCATGAGTACCAGCGCCAGCGTTAACCAAAAAATGGCAAAAATACGAGCGGTCAAACTATTGATCATGCAGCCGATACCATCAAATAGCCTCGTCCACGCAGCGTTTTAAACCAGGGCAGACCGTCCTTGCGTTCTGGCAACTTACGTCGCAGGTTCGAGATATGCATATCGATCGCGCGGTCAAACGGTGTCAGCCGTTTCCCCAGCACTTCCTGACTTAAATGTTCGCGTGAAACCACCTGTCCCAGCCGCTGAGCCAGCAGATAGAGCAGCGTGAATTCTGTACCTGTCAGATCCAGCACGATATCGTCAAAGCTGGCTTCCTGCCGTCCGGGGTTCAGACGCAAGCCGTCGACTTCCAGCGTCGGGGCGCTGTTATCACCCGCCTGCTGTTGATCGGTCCAGTTGGAACGGCGGAGAATCGCGCGAATTCGCGCCACCAGCTCTCGGTCATTAAAGGGCTTCGGCAGATAATCATCGGCACCCAGTTCCAGACCAAGAACGCGGTCTAATTCGCTGCCGCGGGCGGTCAGCATAATGACCGGTGTTTGATGCTGCTGTCGTAGTTCTTTTAATGTATCGATACCGTTTTTCTTCGGCATCATCACATCCAGTAATAACAGGTCAATGGTGTTATCTAATATCTGTAACGCCTGCTCGCCGTCGTAGGCGACAACGACGTTAAAACCTTCCATTTCGAGCAATTCTTTCAGTAAAGCGGTCAGCTCTCTATCGTCATCAACCAGCAGAATTTTATTCATGTTTTCTCTACCTCCAAGGGCAAAATACGACATAGATTAGCGCTATTCCATGACTTTACGTAGTTTTACATCCTCTGACGCATGTTTGCAGCAAGATGCGTAGACTCCTGTTCATTGATTCACAAAATGACGTACCGCTCTGGAGAGTTATTGATGCAACAGTTCGCAACCTTATCTCTTGCTTCACTGCTTATGTTAGGCACTTTTACCGCCTTTGCAGCAGAAAGTGGAGACGCCCCGGCGAGCGGCTGGCATATCGATGATTCCGTCACAAAAGGCGCATCCGGCCAGCAAGGTATGTTCGATGGCGTGAGGCTGACTGAGCAACAGCGTCAGCAAATGCGTGATTTGATGCACCAGAGTCGTCAGGACAAACCGGCGTTTAATGCCGAAGATGTTAAAGCCATGCATAAGCTGGTGACGGCAGAAACGTTTGATGAAGCGGCGGTGCGAGCGCAGATAACCCGAATGATGAGTGTGCAGCTTGAGCGTCAGATTCAGATGACCCGAGTGCGCAACCAAATGTATAACCTGCTGACGCCAGCGCAGAAAGAGATATTAGAGCTGAAGCATAAGCAACGTATGAAAGAGATGCAGCAGCAGATATCCCTGTTTAACCAGATGGCTGCGCCGGCACCAGGTATGACAAGCCATGCCGAGACAAAGAATCCCGAGTAGTAGTGCGAGTGTAGTAAGTAGCTTGTAGTAAGCGTAGTGCAGTCCGAGTAGTAATGTGTAGTAGGTACACACCCTGTTTTTCCTTGCCATAGACACCATCCCTGTCTTTTTGCCCTCCATGATGGAGGGCTTTTTTTTGGTTTTTTTAAGGCATATAGCGTGTTTTGACTTCATGATTTGACTTCATGTTAGCGGCGTCTATACTGACTTCAGTAAATGACATCATGGAATCAGTAATGCAGGGAAAAATAGCCAGCCTACGAAAGAAGCAGCGGGAAACGCTGATCCAAATTTTCAAAACACCAGTACTTTCAGGTGTTAAATGGTCGAATATTGAGTCACTCGTTACTGCGTTAGGCGGTGAAATTAAGGAAGGTAGCGGATCACGAGTGCGATTTTTATTGAACGGGAGTATCGCCCGATTCCATCGTCCTCATCCGTCACCGGATACTGATAAAGGCGCACTGGTTAGCCTGCGTGAATGGCTGGAAAGTATAGGAGTAAAACCATGACGAAAGCACTCAACACACCAAATACGATGGTTGTTTCTGGACAACCGGCCATTATCAGTTACGTACCGGAAATGGGTATGTTTCGCGGTAAGTTTATTGGTTTATCTGGCTACTGTGATTTTGTCGCCGACAGTATTAATGGCTTGAGAAGCGAGGGTGAAATTTCGCTACGCGAATATCTGGAAGACTGTCAGGAAAATGGCATTGAACCTTACGAGCGTGAAGAGAAGGTGAAAACATTCACCCTCCGCTACCCTGAATCATTCGGGGAACGACTGACCATTGCGGCCGCTGAACGCCAAATTTCAGTGAATACGTTTATTGTTGAAACGCTTAGCGAACACCTGAAACAGGCTTAATAGTATCCCGCTTCGGCGGTTTTGTTGCATAAAAACGACAGTGAAAGCCCATATTTCACTATGAAACCTCGTAATGCAGTCACTCTTCTCCGCTAGAGAAAGCATATAAAGCTGAGATAAGAAGAGCACGAAAAAAGACAGCGTAAGGGAGCGGTAAAGCGTAGAATGTGAGCACCAAAAATGATGCTCATGAATGTTCCCTTACCTGTTTTCAGGCTTTTGGCTGACATCCTCATAAAAGCACGCTGAAATACCCTTGGCCGCTCGCCGATTACACGGCGATGTCATACTTTCCCTGTACCATTGCTTCATCGCGTTAGCCTCTGCCATGACAGGGGGCGCATTCTTTTATTTTAACTTTTGATATCAATACCATGACCCGTTCTTCCCGTTCGACCGCCTGGTTACGCGTCGTCAGCCTTTCTCTGGCGGCCTTCATTTTTAACACCGCTGAATTTGCCCCCGTTGCGCTCCTGTCAGACATCGCTGCCAGCTTTTCCATGAGCGCCGCGCAGGTCGGGCTGATCATTACGATCTATGCCTGGGTGGTCGGGCTGATGTCGCTGCCTTGCATGCTGATGTCCAGCGATATGGAGCGACGCAGCCTGCTGATCAAAATCTTTATCCTGTTTGCCGTCAGCAATGTGTTGTCCGGTCTGGCCTGGAACTATTGGGTGCTGGTGATCGCTCGTATCGGCGTGGCGCTGGCTCACGCGGTGTTCTGGTCGATTACGGCATCGCTAGTGGTACGTCTGGCCCCTGCGGACAAAAAAGCGCAGGCGTTAAGTTTGCTGGCGACCGGCACGGCGCTGGCGCTGGTGCTGGGGTTACCGCTGGGGCGTGTGGTCGGGCAGTATCTGGGCTGGCGTGTGACGTTTGTCCTTATTGGTCTGCTCGCCGCGGGGATTATGGTTGGTCTGATGAAACTGCTGCCTGTGCTGCCGAGCAGTAATTCCGGTTCGTTGAAGAGTTTGCCTCTCCTGCTTAAACGTCCGGCACTGCTGTGCGTGTACGGCCTGACCGTGATGATCGTAACCGCACACTTTACCGCCTACAGTTATATCGAGCCTTTTATCCAGAAAGTGGCGTTGTTGAGTGAAAACTTCACCACCATCTTGCTGTTGATTTTTGGCGGTGCTGGCATCATTGGCAGCATGCTGTTCAGCCGCTACAGCAGCAAATATCCGGCAGGCTTCCTGATTGTCTCGTTCGCGTTTCTGGCGGTGTGTTTACTACTGCTGCTGCCTTTGTCATTCAGCGGCTGGAGCCTGTCGACGCTGTGTGTCGTCTGGGGAATCGCTATTATGGCGCTGAGCCTGGGGATGCAGGTCAAGGTGTTGACGCTGGCATCGGATGCTACCGACGTAGCGATGGCGCTCTACTCAGGGATTTATAACATTGGGATCGGCGGCGGTGCGCTGCTTGGCAATCAGGTGATTGTCCATTTGGGCCTGCCCGACATCGGTTTCATGGGGGCGGCGATGGCGATACTGGCAACCGTGTGCTGTATTTTTACGTTTGTCCGCTATTCCCGTGTGTTAAAAACGTCATTGGCAAACTGAATACGGGTAATGACCCAAGCGACCCTTTTTTCCGTCAAGGTCTCCGTTTTCTGTAAGGGCATCCGTTTTACGTGAGGGTATGATGAGTCCACACTATGCGCGTTTGGTGACGCTGGCAGCCGTGAGCGCAACGGCCGTGGCGCTGGTGCTGTTCGTAATGAAAGTGTTTGCCTGGTGGCACACTGGCTCCGTGAGCCTGCTGGCATCGCTGGTTGATTCGCTGGTGGATATCGCCGCGTCGCTGGTGAACTTGCTGGTGGTGCGCTACTCGTTGCAGCCGGCGGATACGGAACACGCATTCGGCCACGGCAAAGCGGAATCACTGGCTGCGTTGGCGCAGAGCATGTTTATCTCCGGCTCGGCGCTGTTCCTGATCCTGACGGGGCTGCAACATTCGCTGGAGCCGCAGACGCTGCACGCGCCGGAAGTGGGTATGTGGGTGACGTTCATTGCGCTGGTGGCTACGCTGCTGCTGGTATCGTTCCAGCGCTGGGTGGTGAAGCGCACGCACAGTCAGGCGGTACGTGCGGATATGCTGCATTATCAGTCCGACCTGTTGATGAACGGCGCGATTCTGGTGGCGTTGGCGCTCAGTTGGAAAGGCATTACGCGCGCTGACTCCCTGTTTGCATTGGGTATTGGCGGCTATATTTTATATAGCGCCTTACGCATGGGGTATGACGCCGTGCAGTCGCTGTTGGATCGCGCGCTGCCGGAGGACGAGCATCGCGCTATTGCTGAGGTGATTGTGAACTGGCCGGGCATTCGCGGCGCACATGCGTTGCGTACCCGACGTTCTGGTCCAACGCGCTTTATTCAACTGCATCTGGAGATGGATGACACGCTACCGCTGGTTCAGGCACATCAAATCGCAGACGATCTGGAGCAGGCATTGCGTGAACAGTTTCCGGGTGCCGATATTATTATCCATCAGGATCCGGTTTCTGCTGTGCCGGAAAATCAGCGTGGCAGATTGACGGCGTAGTCGGCCAGGTTTCAGCATTTTATGTTAAAAACGTGATACGCCATGAAAATTTATGCACAATTTAGCCTGACCTGAATCAATTCAGCTTCGGGTGTTTGTTATAATATGCTAATAAAAGAATAAGGCGTTGCTGCCGTGTTTCACGGCGGCGGTGAGTTTACGATAGAAGAATCCTGCAAAATTACATCTACAAGTCCAGAGGTTGTCATGATTAGAAGAATCGGAGTGTTGACGAGCGGTGGCGATGCACCAGGTATGAATGCCGCAATTCGTGGTGTGGTTCGCGCTGCACTAACGGAAGGGCTGGAAATTTTCGGCATTTATGATGGTTATCAGGGCTTGTACGAAGATCGCATGGAGCAGTTGGATCGCTACAGCGTATCGGATGTGATTAACCGTGGCGGTACATTTCTGGGCTCCGCGCGTTTCCCGCAGTTCCGTGATGAAGCGGTGCGCCAGGTCTGCGTAGAAAACATGAAGAAACGCGGTCTGGATGCGCTGGTCGTTATCGGTGGTGACGGTTCCTATATGGGTGCCAAGCGCCTGACCGAAATGGGTTTCCCTTGTATCGGCTTACCCGGCACGATCGATAACGACGTCGCGGGTACGGACTACACTATCGGTTACTTTACCGCGTTGGAAACCGTGCTGGAAGCGATTGACCGCCTGCGCGACACCTCCTCTTCACACCAGCGTATTTCCATTGTTGAAGTCATGGGACGCCACTGCGGCGACCTGACGCTGGCGGCGGCGATTGCCGGCGGCTGTGAGTTCATCGTTCTGCCAGAAGTGCCGTTCAGCCCGGAAGATCTGGTCTGCGAAATCAAAGCGGGCATCGAGAAAGGCAAGAAACACGCGATTGTGGCGATCACCGAACTGGTGTGCGATGTCGATGAACTCGCGAAATACATTGAGAAAGAAACGGGACGCGAAACCCGTGCGACCGTACTGGGTCACATTCAACGCGGCGGCTCACCGGTTGCCTACGACCGTATTCTGGCTTCACGCATGGGCGCCTACTCTATTGAGCTGCTACAGCAGGGCTACGGCGGCCGCTGTGTCGGTATCCAGAATGAAAAAATGGTGCACCACGACATCGTTGATGCCATTGAGAACATGAAGCGTCCTTTCAAAGGCGACTGGCTGGATACAGCGAAAAAACTGTTCTAACCCTAGCGTTCTTTGGCCTATAGAAGTGCTATCAATCCCGCTGTTAAGGCGGGATTTTTTATGATTCTCGTTAGGTCATTAACTGGCATAATGCGCATGTCATTTTCGGTCAATACCTTAACAGGATATTCCTATTGGGCATGCGTAGGTGTGTTGTCCTACACTCGTTAAGGCCGCGCCGGTTAGTGCCGATGCGTAATTGTGACCG
Organism: Pectobacterium sp. CHL-2024; assembly: GCF_044751765.1. Taxonomy (NCBI): domain Bacteria; kingdom Pseudomonadati; phylum Pseudomonadota; class Gammaproteobacteria; order Enterobacterales; family Pectobacteriaceae; genus Pectobacterium; species Pectobacterium sp. CHL-2024. Next base: position 230,618 of record NZ_JBIXKO010000005.1, read on the forward strand.
AGAGAAACACTTATTGCCGATACTTGCCGGTAAGAAAGGGCGGGTATATATCGTTATTATTGAGGTTTTCGCATGAAAAAAGTTACCGTTGCCGCAACACAAATGGCGTGTTCCTGGGATCTGCCCAAGAATATCGAAAACGCTGAAAAACTGGTGCGACAAGCGCATGCAAAAGGCGCTCAGGTTATCCTGATTCAGGAACTGTTTGCCGCACCGTATTTCTGTATCGATCAGAGCCCGGAGCACTATGCGCTGGCGCAGGAGCTGGAAACCAGCCCGCTGATTAAGCATTTTTCCGCACTGGCGGCGGAGCTGAACGTGGTGTTGCCGTTGAGCTTCTTTGAACGTGCCAATAACGCCTATTACAACTCGCTGGTGATGATTGACGCGGACGGCACCGTGCTGGACGTTTATCGCAAAACACACATTCCAAACGGCCCAGCGTATCAGGAGAAGCAATTCTTCATTCCGGGCGATACCGGCTTTAAAGTCTGGCAGACGCGCTACGCGAAAATCGGCGTGGGCATTTGCTGGGATCAGTGGTTCCCAGAAACCGCCCGCAGTCTGGCGTTGCAGGGCGCAGAGCTGATTTTCTATCCGACCGCGATTGGTTCTGAACCGGCTTACCCGGACATCGACAGCCAGCCGCACTGGACTCGCGTTCAGCAAGGTCATGCCGCCGCGAATCTGGTACCGGTGATCGCTTCCAACCGTATCGGTACTGAAGCCAGCAAATACATCGATGGTCTGGAAATGACGTTCTACGGTTCGTCCTTTATTGCCGACCAAACCGGTGCGCTGCTTGCTCAGGCCAACAAGACAGATGAAGCGATTCTGGTGCATGAATTCGATTTAGAAGCTATTGCTGCACAGCGTGCGTCATGGGGGCTGTTCCGTGACCGTCGCCCGGAAATGTATGGCACCATTGCCAGCTCAGACGGCAAGACCCGGAGATAAGTGATGTCACAGTTAGCTACCCCTCATCTCACCACGCCGCATCAGGATGGTTTTGCGATGCCCGCCGAGTGGGCTCCGCATGATGCCGTGTGGATGATTTGGCCGTATCGGACCGACAACTGGCGTGAGCGGGGCGTTCCGGCGCAGAAAACGTTCGCGCGTGTCGCGGAAGCCATCGCCCAAAACACGCCGGTGATTATGGGCGTGCCCGCACGCTACATGGCGGATGCGCAAAAAGTGATGCCGGTGAACGTCACGCTGGTGGAAATGGAAAGCGACGACGCCTGGATGCGAGACACTGGCCCAACCATCGTACTGAATTCAGAGGGTGAGCGTCGGGGTATCGACTGGCGGTTCAACGCCTGGGGCGGCGAACTTGGCGGTCTGTACGAAGACTGGCGTCAGGATGAAAAAGTCGCGGCACAGGTGTTGGACTATCATCAGGCCGCGCGTTATGCCGCGCCGCTGATTCTGGAAGGCGGCTCCATCCATGTCGATGGTGAAGGCACGCTGCTGACCACGGCGGAATGCTTGCTCAACCCAAACCGTAACCCGCACCTGAGTAAGGCAGAAATCGAACAGCTGATGCGTGATTACCTCAGCATCTCGACGATTATCTGGCTGGAAGAGGGCGTGTACAACGACGAAACCGACGGGCATATCGATAACATGTGCTGCTTCGTCCGTCCCGGTGAAGTCGCGCTGCATTGGACGGATGATGAAAACGATCCGCAGTATGCACGCTCCGTCGCGGCCTATGAGGTACTGTCGGCCGCGCGGGATGCGCAAGGGCGTGAGCTGAAAATCTGGAAACTGCCTGCACCCGGCCCGCTGTATGCGACCAAAGAGGAAGCGCAGGGCGTGGACAGCGGCGATGCGGTTGAACGCCTTGCTGGCTCGCGTCTGGCGGGGTCTTACGTGAATTTCCTGATCAGCAATCAGCAGATCATTTTCCCGCTGCTGGATGAGAAGACGGATGACGTTGCACGCGATCTGCTGCAACAGATGTTCCCTGGCTACCTGATTAGCGGCGTGCCTGCGCGGGAAATCCTGCTGGGCGGGGGAAATATTCACTGCATTACGCAGCAAATCCCAGCGGCGAAGTAACGTTTCCTATTCTATGGTGACGGGCAATCACGTTAGCCATGATTATTCCCCCTGTTAGCATGCTACTCACAGGGGGATCATCTCATCAGGGTTAGCTTAAAAGACTGGCTCTATGTGGGAGTGTGTAGAGCCCGCATCAAATTTTGATGTCGTTTGGGGAATGGTTTTTAAGCCAATCCGACATCGCTGCATCCATGCGGGTTTGCCAACCACGACCAGTAGCTTTGAATGCTGCGATAACTTCTGGTGAATATCGAATACTCACTTGTATTTTTGGAGCCGGTTTAACGGGGCGTCCCTGTTTGCGCATGGCTTTCAATTTGCTGAAAGGCATAAGCTGCACGTTCTCACCTTCAAGCGAGCGTGTATCAGGATCTTGCGCAATGGCTTCCTGAATTTTACGGTCTTCCTCATCGGTAGGGAGGATAGTACCCTGCTTAAGTTTTGGCATATTTTTCCACCTCCGCTTTAGTGGCTTTCCGCAAACTGATAATGCGGTAAATTTCTTCGTCGTCTCCATCGCTGTAAGTAAATACTACGACATAAATTCGGTTGTTGAGATAAGCAAGGCCGTAAGTGATACCGATGTAACGGTCTTCGCTGTAGTTACCAAGAGAGTCAGATGCGGCAACCATTCGGTCCCAATCCAGATATTTAGCATCGGCTAAGTACACACCGTGTTTTTGCTTATTACTCTGATTCTTAATCGGGTCGAATATGATTTTCATTTATTTATTGTAGCTACAATAAATATGAAGTCAAACGCATAGAAATAGCCAGATAAGCTGACAGTAAACCTAGTGGTGCTGACAGTTGAATGAGATAAAAAAAGCCGGTTGGCGCAATAGCGTGAACCGGCTTTTTGATTAGACGAACCTTTGTCCGCCCGTTTTCGATAAAGCTTAGCCGCGTTTAGCGTCGGCTGCCGCTTTCACGATGACAGCAAAGGCGTCAGCTTTCAGTGATGCACCGCCAACCAGCGCGCCGTCGATGTCCGGCTGGGTGAACAGCTCGGCAGCATTCGCTGCATTCACAGAACCGCCGTATTGGATGATCACTTGCTCAGCAACGGCCGCATCTTGCTTGGCGATGTGGTCACGGATGAATTTGTGAACTGCCTGAGCTTGCGCAGGAGTCGCAGATTTGCCAGTACCGATAGCCCATACAGGTTCGTAGGCGATAACGGTGTTTTCAAATGCTTTCGCGCCCAGCGTGTTCAGCACGGCGTCCAGTTGACGTGCACAGACGGCTTCCGTCTGGCCCGCTTCGTTTTCTGCTTCGGTTTCTCCAATGCACAGTACCGGAATCAGACCGACATCTTTCAGCACGCCAAATTTCTTCGCAATGAATTCATCGCTTTCTTTGTGGTAGGTGCGGCGCTCAGAGTGGCCGATGATGATGTATTTCGCGCCGATATCTTTCAGCATCTCGGCAGACGTCTCGCCGGTGAAAGCGCCGGAAAGGTTCACGTCAACGTTCTGCGCGCCCAGCGCAATGCGGCTGCCGGCCAGTTGGTGATTAGCTTGATCGAGGTAGATAGCCGGTGGTGCAATCGCTACGCCACAGCCGTCAACGGTGCTGAGCTCTTTACGCAGGCCCGCGATCAGTTCGTTGACCATGTTAGTGCTGCCGTTCAGCTTCCAGTTACCCATAACTAATGGATGTCGCATCTTTTTTCCTCCAGCCGGAATCGCGAATGAATCAATATGTTAATAAATCAAGGTGTTAATGAACCGATGCATAAATTTTACTGCCGTCAGGCAATATGACCTGCCCACAGTATAGAGACGAAATGTGACCGTGGCTCTGTTTTTCGTCATGAATTACCGTGTTGATCACGGTTCAGATAGCGTTAGCTTAATCGGTTCAACAGCAAAAGTTAGCCCTTTTTCACCATCATCTGCAACAACATAACGCAAGGCTCCTTCCGTTTGCTGATAAAAGCGCTGTCCTTTGCCTTTTTCCAGCAGGCCGGTGACTTTTTTCACACTCTGTTCTTCCGTCAGTGATGGTGCGAACGTGCGTGCCAGTGCTGCCATATAGTCGATAGCCTGCTTACGGCGCGCCGCAGTTTCTTGTTCGCTCTGCGGCTGCGGCAGCCAGGTGATTTGCAGCGTTTTGATTTTCCCGGTGCCTTTCTCCAGCGCGGTTGAGGCATAGAGGTGGTCGTTGATCCGGCTGGCGGCGCGGGTCAACATGCTGGTGATATTACCGGTGTCGACAACCCGAAATTCACCGATCGGCAGCGTTGGATTGCTCAGATTGTAGCGAGAGCGGAACTGCGTGATGGTTTGATCGAAGGTAGGGGCACCAGCCAACAGATACGGCGCATTGGCTGAGGGTTTAGGCGGGAACGTCGGATCGGCCCCCGCGTGAGTCTGGTACAGCACCAGCGATGATAAAACCAAAAGTGAAGCGATGCGTTTTCGTGTCATAGGGATTCGGGTCAGCCACTTCAAAAGATGTCCAGGCCGATAACGGCAGAATACGTTTGATTAAAGCGGCATTTGTACGTCGTTGTCAAAAATAGTACGTCGTTGTGAGAAATCGCACGTGGCTGACAAAAATCGCGTAAAGATGGCGGGCAACTGTCTCGGTTGAGGTAAAATCAGCCTGCGTAAAATACAGATTAATTCGGCCAGGCTGGCCGACAATTCAGGGCGTTATCGTTAATGACATTACAGCAGTGGTGCTTCTCGTTTAAAGGCCGAGTCGGTCGTCGTGATTTCTGGCTTTGGATGGCTATTTGGGTCGCGCTGATGGCGGTGCTGTTTACGCTATCCGGCCAAAGCTGGCTGGATACGCAATCGACGGCGTTTGGTTTGGTGGTATTGCTGTGGCCGACGGCGGCGATTATGGTGAAACGGCTGCACGACCGTAATAAGAGCGGCTGGTGGGCGCTGCTGCTCGTGGTGGCGTGGATGTTGGCTTCGGGGAATTGGACGATGTTCTCGTCCATCTGGCAGTGGGGCATTGGCCGCTTCTTGCCGATCCTGATTGTCGTGATGACGCTGCTCGACTGCGGCGTTTTTCTGGGAACAAAAGGGGAAAACCGTTTTGGAGCAGCGGCGGAGCCGTTTCGCTTCCGCCGCTGATTAACAACGAACTGCCGTTTACCAATAGTTTTCGGCAGTCATATGACCGGGCCTGCGACGCAGGTGCTTGGTCATTTGGCGCTCTTCTTTCAGCAACAGCTGAGTGTCGCGTACCATCTGCGGGTTGCCGCACAGCATGACGTGGCTTGTCGCTGCATCCATCGGCAGGCCTACGGCGGCTTCCAGCGTACCGCTGCTGATAAGCTGGGGAATGCGGCCCGTCAGCGAGCCCGTTTCTTCTTCCCGACTGACGACCGTTTGAATACGCAGTTGACCGTGGTAGCGCTGCTGTAATTGCTGCATCAGCGGCAGATAACTCAGATCGCGTGAGAATCGGGCGGCGTGCACCAGCACGATATTCTTAAAACGCTCCAGACCCTTGCCTTCCTGAAGAATCGACAGATAAGGGCCGATACCCGTCCCTGTTGCCAGCATCCACAGCGTTTCACAGTCAGGCACTTCTTCCAGTACGAAAAAGCCGGCAGCCTCTTTGACGATCAGGACGTCTGAACCGGGCTGCAACGCATGCAGATGCGGGCTAAGCTTACCTTCTGGCACCGTCACCAGATAGAACTCAAGCGTGGGATCGCTGGGCGCATTCACGTAGGAATAAGCGCGTTGCACCTTCTCGCCATCAATCTCCAGCGCCAGTTTGCCATACTGCCCGGCAGTGAATGCATCGGTGGGCGCGTGAACCCGAATGCTAAACAGACTTTCTGTCCAGTTTTCTACCTGAACTACCTTGCCTGTCACCCATTCAGCCATATGTTGTTGCTCCTGTTGCTTGCATTAGACGCTGCTATTTTTGCATGTCAGTCGTGCATCTACGATACGCCATTTATTAACAACTGTGAAACAATCAGTCAGTCGGGCAGTGGCCTGCTACAGCAGGAATTCGTGCAGCGTACGATCCTTACGATCCAAATAGTGCGTCGATTTAATCCGGCGGATCGTGCGGGATTTGCCGCGGATCAGTAGCGTTTCGGTCGTTGCCATATTGCCTTTACGCGCGATCCCATCCAGCAAATCACCTTTGGTGATGCCGGTTGCAGAGAAAATCACGTTATCGTTGCGCGCCATGTCATCAAGCTTAAGGACACTACCCGCGTCGATGCCCATTTGGCGGCAGCGTGCCAGCTCATCTTCACCGATACGGCGGTTTTCAGCACTATCGCCTTTGACCTGATGACGAGCGAGCAAACGCCCCTGCATGTCGCCATCAAGCGCGCGGATAACGGCTGCTGAAATCACGCCTTCTGGCGCGCCGCCGATGCCGTACAGCACGTCAACTTCGCTGTCTGGCATGCAGGTGAGGATGGATGCCGCTACGTCGCCGTCTGGAATCGCGAACACTTTCACACCCAACTGCTGCATGTCCGCGATACAGGCATCGTGGCGCGGTTTAGCGAGTATAGTGACCGTTAACTGGCTCAGCGGTTTACCCAGTTTCAGTGCGACATTGCGCAGGTTGTCCGCCAGCGGCAGGTTGAGGTCAATCGCGCCTTTTGCCTCGGGGCCGACAATCAGCTTTTCCATGTACATGTCTGGCGCGTGCAAAAACGTACCTTTTTCGCCAACGGCCAGTACGGCCAGTGCGTTCGCCTGACCCATTGCCGTCATCCGCGTGCCTTCAATCGGATCGACAGCGATGTCTACGGCATCGCCCTGACCTGTACCGACCTGCTCGCCGATGAACAACATAGGCGCTTCGTCGATTTCCCCTTCGCCGATGACAATCTGACCGTTAATATTGACCTGATTCAGCATGATGCGCATTGCCTGTACGGCAGCATTGTCGGCGGCATTCTTGTCGCCACGGCCTAACCACTTATAGCCTGCCAGCGCGGCTGCTTCGGTGACGCGCGAGAACTCAATGGCTAATTCACGTTTCATAAATACCTGTCTATTGTCGATCGGGAAAGGAAGAGATGTGGGCGAGGATTTTATCACAACGGGGGAGAGTGGCGGTTGGGCGATAGGAAAAAACGGGCGCGATAGACGCACCCGATGTGGATAGATGCGTTGGCGGATTACGCGTCGTGATCTTCCCAGTTACGGGCACGAGCCACGGCTTTCTGCCAGCCGCTGTAGCGAATGTTACGCTCTACGGTTTCGATGCTAGGGCGGAATTCACGCTCAATCGTCGCTTTGCTCTTCACTTCATCCAAATCGTTCCAGAAGCCTGTCGCTAAGCCTGCGAGGAAAGCCGCACCCAGCGCGGTGGATTCACGTACTTCCGGACGTTCCACACGCGTGCCGAGAATATCGGACTGGAACTGCATCAGGAAGTTGTTGGCGACCGCACCGCCGTCGACACGCAGTGCTTTCAGACGCGTATCGGCGTCTGCTTGCATGGCATCCAGTACATCGCGGGTCTGGAAGGCAATCGATTCCAGCGTCGCACGAATGATGTGGTTAGCATTAACGCCACGGGTCAGACCGAAGATCGCACCACGGGCATACGGGTCCCAGTAAGGCGCGCCCAAGCCGGTGAAGGCAGGGACGACATAAACGCCGTTAGAATCCTTCACTTTCGTCGCGAAATATTCGGAGTCCATTGAGTCGCCGATCAGCTTCAGCTCGTCACGCAGCCATTGGATGGAGGCGCCGCCAACGAACACGGAGCCTTCCAGCGCGTAGTTCACTTCGCCGCGTGGGCCGCAGGCGATGGTGGTCAGCAGGCCGTGTTTGGACAGCACCGCTTCTTTACCGGTATTCATCAGCAGGAAGCAGCCCGTGCCGTAGGTGTTTTTCGCCATGCCAGGATTGACGCAAAGCTGTCCATACAACGCCGCCTGCTGGTCACCCGCGATACCGGCGATAGGAATACGCGTGCCGCCTTTACCGCCAATGTTGGTCTGGCCGTAGACTTCTGAAGACGCGCGCACTTCTGGCAGCATTTCGCGCGGGATATCCAGCGCTTCCAGCATGCGGGTATCCCATTCCAGCGTATGAATGTTAAACAGCATGGTGCGAGAGGCGTTGGTGTAATCCGTTACGTGAACACGCCCTTGCGTCATTTTCCAAATCAGCCAGGTATCGATGGTACCAAACAGCAGTTCACCGCGTTTGGCGCGTTCGCGAGAGCCCTCAACGTGATCCAGAATCCATTTCACTTTGGTGCCGGAGAAGTAGGGATCCACCACCAGACCGGTGGTGTTGCGCACGTACTCTTCCAGACCGTCTTTCTTCAGCTTTTCGCAAATTTCAGCGGTACGGCGACACTGCCAAACGATGGCGTTATAAATCGGCTTGCCGCTCTCTTTTTCCCATACGACGGTGGTTTCACGCTGGTTGGTGATACCAATGCCTGCGACTTCATCCGCGCTGATGCCGGCTTTAGCCAGCACTTCGACCAGCGTTGAGCTTTGTGTGGCCCAAATTTCCATCGGGTCGTGCTCTACCCAGCCCGCTTTTGGATAGATCTGAGTGAATTCACGCTGTGAAACGCTAACGATATTCGCATCGTGATCCAGTACGACGGCGCGGGAGCTGGTTGTGCCCTGATCGATTGCGACAATGTATTTTTTTTCCGGGTTCATAAATCCAATCCTGTAATGATTAACCGTGAAATAGGATGGTCGTGGCGTTAAGTCTAACGGCTTTCACGACGCGTGGTAGCTTCTGCCTCGGGTTCACACACATCGCATGGCAGATTGCGGCCAATCAGTGCGCGATAACCGAAGGCACCCAGACAGGCACCGATAATGGGGCCGAAGACAGGAACCAGGAAGTAAGGAATTTCGCGTGCGCCAGTGAAGGCCACGTTGCCCCAGCCCGCCAGGAAAGCGAACAGCTTAGGACCAAAGTCACGCGCCGGGTTAAGGGCGAAGCCGGTCAGTGGTCCCATCGACGCACCGATAACAGCAATCAGAATACCGATCAGCAGGGGAGCGAGTGGCCCGCGTGGGATGCCGTTGCCGTCATCAGTCAGCGCCAGAATCAGGCACATCAGGATAGCGGTGATGACGGTTTCAACCAGCAGCGCCTGCATAACGGAAATGTGTGGGTTCGGATAGGTTGAGAAAATGCCCGCTAAACTCAGGCTTTCCGTACTGCCGCGCACCATATTGTTGGCTTGTTCAAAATCCACGAACAGATTGTGATACAGACCGTAGACCAGCGCGGCGGCACAAAATGCCCCGGCAATCTGCGCCAGAATGTAAGGCACCACCTTGCGCCCGTCGAAACAGGCAAACAGCCACAGGGCGATAGTAACGGCCGGGTTGAGGTGAGCGCCGGAAATGGCGGCAGTCAGATAGATTGCCATCGCAACCCCCAGACCCCAAATGATGCTGATCTCCCACTGTCCGAAGCTGGCTCCCGCCAGTTTCAAGGCGGCGACACAGCCGACACCGAAGAAAATCAGCAGGCCAGTGCCGAGAAACTCGGCGATACACTGGCCTTTTAGCGTTGAACGTTCTGCTTGGCTCATATTTTTTTCCTGCTGGGTAACGTACAGAGTGGTAGGTCTAAGGATACCGTGGGGGCATCCTCTGTTTTAAATGTATTTATGATGTGAATTTATCGTTAATGCTCGAAAACGAGAAATATCGAAATTGAAATGTGTGTTGTGCGTCAAGAAAATGAGCGTATTCGCTTATAAAATGACTCGCAGTGATTTTTCGCCCACGGTTGATAGTAACGCTCAGGTTAAATTTATTAACACAATAGGAGTAATGGGGAAGCGAACAGGAGTAGTTTTCAGTTTACGCCGCCCATTTTTCCGTTTCGGCTGTTCGTTTTTCAGTTTGTACTGTTTGTTTTTCAGTTTGTACTGATAGTGTTACGTAAGAAAAGCTGCCACACTCGCGTAGTGGGGGATGTGCGCTAGACAGGTGGCGGTTGGCTACATACAATTTCGCTATGGTCTGTCTTGCCAGCCGTCCCGCGGTCAGGATTATGTTTACGGGCGGATGGCGACACCGTTGGGTGTTGGTTACAGAGTCCGAAAGCCAGCGTTAACCGATCTTTGCCTTGTTGCGATTAAAAGGGGTTTGAAGAATGTCATTTGAAGTGTTTGAAAAGCTGGAAGCGAAAGTTCAGCAGGCGATTGATACCATCACGCTGTTGCAAATGGAAATTGAAGAGCTGAAAGAGCAGAACAACGCGCTGTCGCAGGATGTGCAGGCGGCAGCTGGTTCACGTGAAGCGCTGGTGCGCGAGAACGAGCAGTTGAAAGAAGAGCAAGTGGTATGGCAAGAGCGCCTGCGAGCGCTGTTAGGCAAAATGGAAGAAGTCTAATAGGACTTTTGACAGCCTGAGAAGCCTGTTTCACTGAAGTAGAACGGTGATAATGGGATAGAAGAGTAAAGCGTCCGCGCCAGGGATGGCGCGGCTCGAGCGTACAGGGACGTATTTACCGCGTCTTTACGATCTACCCATTATCATCGCTCGACGCCATCAATCCCTGACAATTCAACGATATTATTCAATATCCAGCGGGTCTTCCGCCAAAATAATACCGGTATTATCGGCATACAGATGGTCACCGGAGAAGAAGGTGACGCCACCGAAGTTGACGCGAATATCGCTCTCGCCGATGCCTTCGCTACCCGCGCCGACCGGAATAGCCGCCATCGCCTGAATACCGATATCCAGCTCAGCCAAATCGTCAACCTGACGCACCGCGCCATAAACGACAATGCCTTCCCACTCGTTTTGCGTTGCCAGCCGGGCGATTTCCGCGTTGATCAACGCGCGACGCACCGAGCCGCCGCCATCAACCAGAAGCACGCGCCCGAGGCCGTTCTCTTCAAGGAGATCGAACAGCAGGCCGTTATCCTCAAAACATTTCACCGTGGTGATCTTGCCACCAAATGAAGTACGCCCGCCAAAATTAGAGAACAGAGGCTCAACAACATTCACCTCTTCGTGGTAGATATCGCACAGTTCGGAAGTATCGTATTTCATAGGATTAACGTCTGTTTGCCGCCGGAATCATGAGTATATCCCTTTCTGGCGGCTGTTGGCAAAAGCATCAAATGTTAACTTGATGCGTATCAGTAAATACGCACCACTTTTCGCCCGCGCTCACTTTACCCGCACTAACTCAATATCACGCCAACGGCGAACAGAATGTTGGTCAGCAGCGCACCTTTCACCGTTTTTTCCAGCATCGGACGCATACTGAATGCGCTGGTTTCACGCAGCACATAGCGCGCCTGCTGAATCAGCAACGGAAGCGCCAGAATAAAGAGCCAGCCCGCCAGACTGTGCAGATAAAACGTGGCAAACAGACCGAGACAAACCGGTGCCAGCAACAGCAGCATCGTGTGGTAGAAGCGCGCTTTTTCCGCACCAAGACGTACTGCCAGCGTGTTCTTTCCGCTGATACGATCGTTGTCGATATCGCGCAGGTTGTTGATGTTCAGCACCGCCGTCGCCAACAGACCGCAGGCCGTCGCAGGCAGCATCACGATGCTGTCGAAATGGCCGGTTTGCAGATAATACGACCCCGCGACGCTGAGCCAGCCGAAAAAGATCAGCACTGAGATATCGCCGAGTCCGATATAGCCGTAGGGCTTGTTACCGACGGTATAGGTGATGGCGGCGAAAATCGCCAGCAGCCCCAGAATCAGGAAACCAAAGATATCCGCTGGCTTTTCGCACGCCAGAATCACCAGGCTCACGCCGGAAATGATAGTGAGCGCCACGGTCACGATTAGCGCATTGCGCAGCTGTGCCAGTGTAATCGCCCCAGTCTGAATACCGCGCAACGGCCCGATGCGTTCCTCGGTATCGCTGCCTTTTATCGCATCCCCATAGTCGTTCGCCAGATTGGAAAGGATTTGCAGCAGTCCGGCGGTTAACAACGCCAGTAATGCTACGCCCGGTTTAAAGCTGCTATGCCAGCTCGCAATCGCCGAGCCGGTGACGATGGACGCAAAAGCTAATGGCAACGTTTTTGGACGCAGGCTATCCAGCCAGGCTTTGGTTTTGCTGCTATGGGTCGATAAGGTCATGGTGTGCTTCAATTTTTATTGACGATTCAATTGCGTGAATCATCCGTTTATAAACAAGAAAAGTCAGTGATGGCGGCGTCAGAAACAAAAGTGGGAGGCCAACGCCTCCCACTTTATCGTTAATCGTGCGATCCGCGAAAACGGATTATAAGATAAATCGACTCAGATCTTCATCTGCTACTAATTCATCCAGATGATTACGTACGTAATCTGCGTCAATGGTAACGCTTTGGCCGTTCATTTCGCTGGCGTCGTAAGACACATCTTCGATCAAACGCTCCATCACGGTATGCAGACGGCGTGCGCCGATATTCTCAGTGCTTTCGTTGACCTGCCAGGCGGCTTCGGCAATACGACGGATACCATCGGCGGTGAACGAAATATCCACGCCTTCCGTCGCCATCAGCGCTTTGTACTGCTCGGTCAGCGATGCGCTCGGTTCGGTCAGGATGCGCTCGAAATCTTCCGTGGTCAGCGCCTGCAACTCTACGCGAATCGGCAGACGCCCCTGCAATTCTGGAATCAGATCGGACGGGCTGGCAACCTGGAACGCACCGGACGCGATAAACAGGATGTGGTCGGTTTTGACCATGCCGTGCTTGGTGGACACGGTGCAGCCTTCAACCAGCGGCAGCAGGTCGCGCTGAACGCCTTCACGGGACACATCCGGGCCGGAGCTTTCGCCACGCTTACAGATTTTGTCGATCTCATCGATGAACACGATACCGTGCTGCTCAACGGCTTCGATCGCCTGCTGTTTCAGCTCTTCCGGGTTCACCAGCTTGGCGGCTTCTTCTTCTATCAGCAGCTTGAAGGCGTCTTTGATTTTGACCTTACGGGCTTTCTGCTTCTGTCCTGCCAGGTTCTGGAACATGGACTGGAGCTGGTTGGTCATTTCTTCCATGCCCGGAGGAGCCATGATCTCTACGCCAACGGGAGCGGCTGCCAGGTCGATCTCGATCTCTTTGTCGTCCAACTGGCCTTCACGCAGTTTCTTGCGGAATGCCTGGCGTGCAGCGGAAGGCTCCTGCGTGCTTTCTGCCTGTCCCCAGTTGTTTTTCGCTGGTGGAATCAGCACGTCCAGAATGCGGTCTTCCGCCATCTCTTCCGCACGGAAGCGGTTTTTTTCGATGGACTGAAGGCGCACCATTTTGATCGCGGAATCTGTCAGATCGCGGATGATGGAGTCAACTTCTTTACCTACGTAGCCCACTTCGGTGAATTTGGTGGCTTCCACTTTGATGAACGGCGCATTGGCGAGCTTCGCCAGACGACGAGCGATTTCGGTTTTACCGACGCCGGTTGGACCGATCATGAGAATATTTTTAGGCGTCACTTCATGACGAAGTGCTTCGTCCAACTGCATGCGGCGCCAGCGGTTACGCAGCGCGATGGAAACGGCGCGTTTCGCTTTATGCTGGCCGATGATATAGCTGTCGAGTTCGCTGACTATCTCGCGCGGGGTCATTTCAGACATAGTTGATCCTTACGCCTTGGAGGCTAATTCTTCTATCGTGTGGAACTGGTTGGTGTAGATACAGATGTCGCCAGCAATCCCCAGAGATTTCTCGACGATATCACGCGCACCCAGTTCTGTGTTTTCCAGTAAAGCACGCGCGGCAGCCTGTGCATAAGGACCGCCGGAACCAATCGCGATCAGATCGTTTTCAGGCTGCACGACATCACCATTACCGGTAATGATCAGCGAAGCATTTTCGTCCGCGACGGCTAACAGGGCTTCCAGCTTGCGTAGCATACGGTCGGTACGCCAGTCTTTCGCCAGCTCGACGGCTGCTTTCACCAGATGACCCTGGTGTAATTCCAGCTTGCGCTCAAAAAGCTCAAAAAGGGTGAAGGCATCCGCCGTGCCGCCTGCGAAACCGGCGATGACGCGGTCATGGTAGAGACGACGCACTTTACGCACGTTGCCTTTCATCACGGTGTTGCCCAGAGTGGCTTGTCCATCACCGCCAATGACCACCTGGCCGTTGCGGCGTACGCTTACAATTGTTGTCACGAGTCAGTCCCCGTTTGAAGAAAAAGATCCCCGCATGATTCGGGGCACATTGAAGTTATAGATGGGGGAAGGCGTGGGGTTTTTCAACCCCCGCTGGCAAGAGGAATACAGTTTGATGCGCCCGCGCCCTTAAGACGTTGGATCATGCTATCTGCGGCAGCACGGTTGTTATAAGGCCCAAGCATAATACGGTTCCAGCCGCCGTTAGAGGTGATGCGGCTTTCGATACCGGCAAATGCCAGCTGTGCTCTGACCGATTCGGCAGGATCCATAGTCTTGAAGGAGCCACATTGGATCGCCCAGCGCTGGGTTTTCTCGGCTTTTGGCGCTTCAGGCTGTTTGACCGGCTGTTGCTTCGGCGCTTCCTGTTTTGCAGCTTCTTGTCTTGGTACGACAGGTGCCGCTTGCGTGATCGCAGGTGCCCGAGTGGTAGGTTGCGTCGTTACGACAGGCTGCTGCTGCATCGATTGGGTCGGCGGCTTGATCGTCACCTGAGAACGTGGAACCTGCGTCTGGTCGTTATACGGCACTTCGGAAAGCTGCGTTGGCTGACGACGCATATCAGACTGCATCTGTTCCAGCAGCTGGCGCTGTTCATCCGTCAACTGCACTGGCGACTGAATCTCGCCACCCGCGGAAGGCTCCGTTGGCGTCGTGACGCCCAACTGACGGTTTTCCAGTTCTTTGATGTAACGCCAGCGTTCTTCCGGTTTGGGTGGCAGCCCGTTACCTTTGCCTGCATTCTGATGCGGCAGGACGGGTGAATCATCCGGTTTATTATGGGCGATAAAGTACAGACCGCCCGCGAAGGTGACCAAAACGGCAACAGCGAGTGCGATCATCGTTTTGGACGCACCTGAAGCCTTGCCTTTTTTCCGGCTATTTGTCGTTTTCCGACGCGTCCCTGATGAACGTCCCCGGCTCACGTAGTCTCTTTGTGCCACTGTCGTTTCGCTGTGAATTGATAGGTAAATGTACCCGTCATACTTCAAGTTGCATGTGCGTTGGCTGCGTTCAGTCACCCGAATCACTTACCCGAGTAAGCTCATCGGGATTCCTTCCCTTGCCGCCTTCCTGAAACTCGAATTATTTAGGGGATAACATAATTAGGGGGTCATGTTACTGAACCCTCAAATATTTGACCAGCACCTGAAGTCTTAAAGCCTGTTACGGGCGTAATTCGGTGCGGCGACGCTGTCGCGTATGACCAGCTCACTGGACAACAGACGGGAACCGCTTTGTACCGTGTTGCCTTGCAACTGCTCTAAGAGTAGCAGCATTGCCTCGCGTCCGATCTGATAACGAGGCTGGGCGACAGAAGTCAGAGGCGGCCAGCTGTACTGCGCCTGTTCGATATCATCGAAACCGATAATGGAGAGGTCGCGCGGGATATCCAGCCCCATCTTTCTGGCCTGCGCCAGCACGCCCAGCGCCATGAGGTCGCTATGACAGAAGACCGCGCTGGGCGGCTGAGGATGTTGCATCAGCGCAATCAGGCCGTTTATCCCAGTTTCGTAGGTGAAATCGCCCCGAAAGATATACTGATTATCGATGAGAATCCCGTTACGACGCAGGGCCTGAATATATCCCTGGAGGCGATATTGGCTCAGGTGCATGTGCTCTGGGCCCGCAATACAGGCGATGCGTTGATGACCCGCCTGATACAGATAATGTACGGCTTCAAAGGCGGCGGTCAGGTTATCGATATGCACGGTGGGCAGCGCCAGATCCGGTGAGAACTCATTCGCCATCACCATCGGCGGCAGATTACGCTGCTCTTCTTGGCCTGCGTCAAACGGCAAATTAGAGCCGAGTAACAGCATGCCGTCGATCTGCTTGGTAATAATCAGGTCGACGAAGGTTTTTTCTTTCTGATGCTGGTGAGCGCAATCGCCAATCAACACCAGATAGCCGTGTTCGGCTGCCGTTTCCTCGATCCCGCGAAATATTTCGGAGAAATAGGGATCGCAGATATCCGGAACGATCGTCAGGATCGTGCGCGATTCGTTACGCTTGAGATTCCTGTTGAGTGCGTGAGGCGAATAGCCAACGGCGATGACAGCCTGCTCGACCTTCCTACGGGTGGTCGCAGAGACTTTCTCTGGGTTCATTAACGTTCGGGATACGGTCGCGGTGGAAACGCCCGCTTCATCCGCCACGTCTTTCATCGTCGCCGTGGTGACGCCTTTCTTCTGCTTCAACGCTTTTCTCCTTGCGTCAGCGTTAACTGGCGCTGACTGTCAGCAGAACGCCTCTGTCTACTGACTTTCTATGATTACGGGTAACGCTTTTTGGGGACGGTATGCCGATGGAACGGCGCTATACCTGAGTACACGATCTGACCTCAGTAAACGGTCTGGCCTCAGCATACGGCCTGCGCAGACAGTGATAACAGATTGAACGCAGGTTTTGTTGCTTAATTTGCACAGAAAGTGTGATGAATATCGTGTTCTCGACGCCGATCGCAAAAAATGAGTGGCAAGAAACCGAAATGGCGCTAACAGGAAGCGCTAACCGTCCGTGGGGTCGACATCCAGCATCCATTTCACTTTACGCGCCTGCGGTAACGTGCCGATTAGCGTCAGCGATGTTCTGACTAGTTTCTGCAATAGCGCTCTGGAGGGGTGCTGTAGCAAGAGCTGCCAGCGGAAGCGTCCCGCACGTTTGGGTTGCAAAGCAGGGACTGGGCCCAGCAGCCAGAGTGATTCATCCCGCAGCGGGCTCGCCTCCAGCAAATTACGCAACTGCTGGAGGAATAATGCGGCCTGCTGATTATCGTGGTCGTCAGCGCGGAAGAGAATATGGCTGGTAAACGGCGGTAGAAAAACGCTTTTCCGTTCAGTCAGCGCCTGGCTGGCAAAGGCATCGTAGCCCTGTTGCAGTAGCGTTTGTAATAGCGGATGTTCCGGGTGGTGAGTTTGCAGCGCCACTTCGCCCGCCTTGCCTGCACGTCCTGCGCGACCCGCCACCTGAGTATAGAGCTGCGCAAAACGTTCGGCTGCGCGGAAGTCGGCAGAGAACAGCGAACCGTCCACGTCCAGCAGGGCCACCAGCGTCACGTCAGGGAAGTGATGGCCTTTCGCTAACATCTGTGTGCCGATGAGAAGACGTGCGCCGCCCTGCCTGACCTGCGAGAGTTGCTGCTCAAGCGCCCCTTTACGGCTTGTGGTATCACGGTCGATGCGGGTGATCGGGACATCTGGAAAGATCGGCGCAAGGCTTTGTTCCAACTGCTCGGTACCCAGACCGACTGGCACCATATTGGTTGAGCCGCAGCCGGGACATTGCTGTGGAACGGGACGCTGGCTGTCGCAGTGGTGGCAGCGCAACATCCTCTGATGCTGGTGGTAGGTATAGTAGTGATCGCAGCGCTGACACTCGGCAATCCAGCCGCACTCGTGGCACATTACTACGGGGGCGAACCCGCGCCGATTAAGGAACAAGATAACCTGATTATCGTTCGTCAGATGGTGGCGGATGCGGGTAATCAGCGGCTGGGATAAGCCAGCTGTCAGCGGCAGTCCTTTCAGATCGATGACGTGCTGTTTGGCGAGCGCGGCATTGCCCGCTCGTTTGGTCAGGTTCAAGCGTCGATACTTGCCGATTTGGACGTTATACAGCGTTTCCAGCGCGGGCGTCGCCGTCCCCATGACGATGGGAATGTCTTCCTCTCGGGCGCGGAAGACCGCCAAATCACGGGCGTGATAGCGCCAGCCTTCCTGCTGTTTATAGGAACTGTCGTGTTCTTCATCGATCACAATCAGCCCCAAACGGGCAAAAGGCGTAAATAACGCCGACCGCGTTCCGATGACGATGGCGGCTTCACCGCTGCGTGCACGTAGCCAGACAGCAAGGCGTTCGCTGTCGTTGAGTGCCGAGTGCAGCACATCCACCGGGGCGTTAAACCGTTCGCGGAAGCGGGCGATGGTTTGCGGCGTCAGGCCAATTTCCGGCACTAACACCAGCGCCTGTTTGCCCTGCGCTAGCACGTTTTCCAGCACGCTGAGATAGACTTCCGTTTTGCCCGAGCCGGTGATACCCGCGAGCAGCCAGGCGGCAAAATGGTTATCTTCGCTGCGGATCGCGCCGACGGCAGTTGCCTGTTCGGTATTCAAACGCAGTCGGTCGGTTGCCAAACTAAAACTTTGACGCCAGTCGTGAAGCGTTTGCTCTGCGGCCTGCAATTCGCACAGTCCTTTACTGCGCAGCGCCTGCAACGCCGTTTCCGTCAGCCCGATTTCGCTCACCTGATGGCGGTAAAGCGGCGACTGAAGTAGGGCCGCCAGCGCCTGCTGCTGTTTTGCGGCACGTTTGAGTGTGCTGAGCGGTGTCGCCCGACCCTGTTCGGTGGCAAACCACTGCCAGAGCGGGGCACGATGTGCGGGTTTCCCCTGACGCAGTAGGATCGGCAGCGCGTGGAACAGCACTTCGCCAATCGGATAGTGATAATACTCAACGGCCCACAGCAAAATGCGCCACAGGCTGGGGGGGAACAGCGGCTGTTCGTCCAGCACGTCATGCACGGGTTTTAATTGCTCAAGCGGAAGTTCACTGGTGTCGCTCAGCGCGGTAATAATGCCGATCGCTTTACGGTTACCAAAGGAGACGCTGACGCGCGCGCCGACCTGCGGAGTGATGCCTCCTGCGGGTAGCAAATAATCGAATGTACGTGCCAATGGCACGGGCAAAGCGACCTGAGCGACAGACATAACTTCTCCGTGATAGTCGACGTAGATTGGCGCGGCGATCAATGACATAACCGAGCGGTCTGTATCATGCGCGACGCGGGGTGAAAATAACGCAAGGCGCTAGTGTACATGCTGCGAGGGATAATGTGTGGATGCGATTGCATCAGGGTAGCGGATTCTGTATGATCCGCCGCCATTGTGCCGTTTGCATAATGAAACTTACTTATACAACTTTCGTGTGGTGTCTGGCGGAATAGGGCTGGATAGCGACACGGCCTTAACTGAGGTTTCCCCATGAAAAAAGGTATTCACCCGAATTATTCTGCAGTTACTGTAACTTGCTCTTGCGGTAACGTGATCAAAACCCATTCTACCGTGGGTCGTGACCTGAACCTGGACGTTTGTGGCGAATGCCACCCGTTCTACACCGGCAAACAACGTGATGTTGCAACTGGTGGCCGTGTTG
Source organism: Pectobacterium sp. CHL-2024 (assembly GCF_044751765.1). NCBI lineage: Bacteria > Pseudomonadati > Pseudomonadota > Gammaproteobacteria > Enterobacterales > Pectobacteriaceae > Pectobacterium > Pectobacterium sp. CHL-2024. The sequence continues at coordinate 249,913 of NZ_JBIXKO010000005.1, forward strand.
ACCGCTTCAACAAGCGTTTCTCCGTTCCAGGCGCTAAAAAATAAGTTTTACTGGTCAATTGGCATTGTCCTTTTTGGCATTGCCCCTTTTGACATAGTAACTTTCTGCAAAGGCACCGATAGGTGCCTTTGTTGTTTCTGGTGGCTCAGTGCTGTTCATCGGGAAGACGAGATTCGCTCTAATGCCGCCTGCGCGAGAAAACCTGAGCGGCTTTTAAATTCAGGATTACTCGCCACGCAACGGTCAATTCGGTCAATCAGCGATTTAGGCAGCGTGACGTTAATTTTTTCTGAACCGCCCATTAAACGCGTCACATCGATATCAACAACCGCCCACGTGTACCCGGCGTATTCTGCGCTTTTTGCCAATTGGCCTACTGACGACACGGTAGGAATATCCTGACCCATCTCGATCAGCAGTTCGATATGTCCGGTAATCGCCTCTTTAGCATTCGCGATGGCATCGTCTAGCGTATCGCCTGCAGAAAAACAGCCCGGTAGATCTGGCACTGTTACACCGTATGCGTGGGTATCGTCGCCTGCTTCAATTGCAATCGGATAAAACATAATTAAGCCTCTTCGAGTCAGCGATGATCATATTCCTGCTTGTTTCCTGATGCTTTTTACCGTGCCTATCGGTAAATCTTTCTTAGGGTGGGGGATTGTGACTAACCCCGGTTTACTAGGATGCATAAAATGGTGGTGGCTTCCGTTCACTCTTATCAGTTCCCACCCATCGGCCTTGATTTCTGCTATTAACGTCCTGCTATCCATCCCTGCACCCCGCTGCCCTTTAATACGATAAAGATAACCCCAATAACTCCAGTTGGCAATACTTTGGAGTTATTGGAGTTATTTCATCCCTGCTGACGTTTTACCAGCATCCCCAGCACGAAGATGCCGCCCAATCCCGCGGTAATAATCCCGATGGGCAATTCCTGTGGTGCCAGTAGCTGTCGGCTGAGCCAATCGCCGCCGCACAGCAGTATCGCACCCAGCACTGCGGTCAGCGGCAGAAGCTTCTTGTGCAGCACGCCGCTCAGCGGGCGAGCCAGATGGGGAATCATCAGGCCGATAAACCCAATCACGCCGGTCAGCGCGACTAACAGCGACGTGGCGAACGCGCAGCAGATGAAAATTTCCACCCGTACGCGAGACAGATTAACCCCCATTGAGGCCGCGGTTTGTCCGCCAGCCAGCAGCGCGTCGAGCGCACGCCAGCGCAGGGCGGTAAGGCCGAATAGCAGTAGAACGCTGAACACCGCAAAAGGTAACGTGTCCCAACGGGCAAGGCCCAGCCCGCCCAGCGACCAGAAAAGAATCGAGCTGGCGGCCCGCTGATCGCCGGAAAACACTAGATAGTTCGTCAACGCACCTAACAGAAATGAGATCGCCAATCCACAGATGATGAGGCGCTCTGCGCCCCGCGCCTGTTGCAGCAGAAACAGCACGGTCACGGCGACGGCCGATAAGAGTCCGCCACAGAAGGCCGCTATCGGCAGCGCCCAGTCACCGAGCTGCTCACCAAAGCGGGTGATGACGGCGACCGCACCCGCTGAGGCACCGGCAGACAGGCCAAACAGAAACGGGTCGGCCAGATCGTTGCGGGTTGCCGTTTGCAAAAAGGCACCGACCATCGCTAACCCCGCGCCGCACAGCGCCGCCAGCAGGCTGCGGGGAATACGCAGTTCGAGAATAATGCGTGACGTCATCGGCGACACGTCTGCTGACGATAGCCCCAACACGCTGGCGACCTGCGTAAGGGGGATCGTCGTGCTGCCTGTCGCAATATTTAACAGCATCAGCCCAGCCAGTATCAGCAGCGCGATAACGAAGGTTGCGGCATAACGTGAAGACCTAGGGCTCACTTAAAAGCATCCGGGTAGAGTGCGTGCGCCAGTTTATCGACGGCAGCGATATTCGCGGGTCCCGGCGTGAGCTCTGCATATTGCAGTTTCAGATAGCGATGCTGTTGTACGGCGGGGGTAAATTTCATCAGCGGATGTGATTCCAGAAAGCGCCTTAACGCATCTGCACCATTGCCGGTCTGGTAATCCAGCAAAATGATAAAGTCAGGCTCGCGTGCCGCCACGCTTTCCCACGATGTCGAGGCCCAGCTCGTCTCCATATCGTCCATGACGTTCTTGCCGCCCGCCGCCTCAATGATGGCGGTTGGCATGGCGAATTTCCCGCTGGTAAAGGGCTTATCGTCGCCAGAGTCATACAGAAAAACCGTCTGCTTCGGTTGATTGCCAATGCTGGTTTGCAGTTCGGCAATGTGCTGCTTCCAGTCGTCAATCTGTTCCTGAGCCTGCTCCTGCTTACCGAAGATTTTCCCCAGTTTCAGCATGTCACCGTAGAGCAGATCCATGCTGGCTCGTGGCCGCTGTTTCTGCTGTTCGGTGAAAACGCAGCTTTCGCTGAGTACCAGTGTCTGAATGCCGTATTTTTGCAGCGCTTGCGGCGTGACTTCGCCACCGACTTTCATGCCGTAGTTCCACCCTGCAAAGAAGAAATCCGGGTGTACAGCCAGCAGATTTTCCAACGTCGGGTATTTTGCTGCCAGTTCAGGGATTGTGCCCTGCTGCTTGATAAAGTCAGGGGGCGCTTTATACCAACCGGTGATCCCCGTCAGTCCGACAATATTTTTTTGCAGCCCAAGCGCAAATGCCATTTCCGTCATGTTCAGATCATGAATAACGGCTCGCTGCGGCGGCTGGGTGAAGGTTAGCGGTTGCCCACAGCTGTCGACCGTGACGGGAAAACCCGAGGCGTGTGCCCAGCACGACGTCAAGGCCAGCAGTCCAGACAGAAGCGTTATTTTCATCAGGGTTCCTTAGTGCAGTTCAGGGGCTTCAAAGATGCGAATGGGCGAGCCGTTTATCGGATGTGGCACCGTAAAGCTCTCCATCCCAAATACGGATTTCACACAGTCGGCGCTCAGCGCGTGTGCAGGTGTTCCCCAGCGGAGTAGCGTTCCCTGCTGCAACACGGCGACACGGTCGGCAAAGGGGGTTATCAGTGGCAGATCGTGCAGCACCGCCAGCGTTGAAATGCCGCGTTTCCGCACGAGAGACAGCAGTTGCGCCCGCGCTAACGGATCGAGATGGTTCGTCGGTTCGTCCAGCAGCAGGAGCTGCGGCGTTTGCGCAAACGCACGCGCCAGCGCCGCGCGTTGGCGTTCTCCACCGGAGAGCGTGCCCAGCAGGCGGTGGCGCAGCGGTAATAATCCGGTATCGTCCAGCGCTTCTTCGATGAGCTGGCGATCGTACGCAGGCGTACTGAATCCGTGGTGGGGAATCCGCCCTAAGGCGACGTACTCTGCGACCCGCAGACGCAGGTCCGGTGCATCGTTCTGCGCCAGAATCGCGATGCGCTTTGCTCGCTCATGGCGGCTGAGTGTATTCAGCGGCTGACCGTTTAGATGGACGTATCCCGTTGTCGTACTGAGCTCGCTGGTTAATACGCGTAGCAGCGTGGATTTACCGCTACCGTTGGGCCCAACCAGCGCCAAACGCTCTCCAGCCTGCATGGACAGCGAAATATCACTGAGCCTCGGTGCGCGATTGGCGTCGGCAACGGAAACATGGTGAAGCTGTAGCAGCACGGGTTTACTGGAGAGAAGCTCTGTCATGATGCGGGCATATCACCGTTATAGGTTAAAATGATATGTTATAACATAACAAATTAAATGCAATCCCGATTCACAATGTGAGTGGAAGACGAAGCGTTCGGAAGAAGTGCGGGCGGTGGAGGGGCGAGGTTTTAGAGGTTAATGAAGAGTGATGTGTTGAGCGGGATTCTCTGCATAGCAAAACCCCGCCGGAGAAGGCGGGGTTAGCCAGAAAGCCGACAGCGCAAACGCGATCAGTATTCCCACGTATCCGGGTCGATACCCATTTCACGCATGATGATTTTCGCGGCTTCAGGAATTTCATCGCTGCGTTCTTTACGCAGGTCTTCGTCATTCGGTAACGGTTGACCTGTGAACGCGTGCAGAAACGCCTCGCACAGCAGTTCGCTGTTGGTGGCATGGCGCAGGTTGTTCACCTGACGACGCGTGCGTTCGTCAGTCAGTATCTTTAGTACTTTCAATGGGATAGATACTGTTATCTTCTTGACTTGCTCGCTTTTTTTACCGTGTTCAGCGTAAGGGCTGACATACTCGCCGTTCCACTCAGCCATGGGATACCTTAAAAATTAATCTAATGAAGACAGCATCTGTCATGAAATGCCACAATTCTAGCGGTTATTATGCTTATGCTCAATCTATACGCAAAGAAGTTTAGATGTCTAGATGTGTTGACGTCTATTAAAACTGCGTTTACTCTTAAGTTCCTATCTTTTCAGCCTCCAGCCAGGAAATGAGCCGATGACGCGTAAACAGGCAACGATCGCAGTCCGCAGCGGGTTAAATGATGATGAGCAGTATGGCTGCGTCGTCCCACCCATTCACCTTTCCAGCACGTATAACTTTACCGGATTCAATCAGCCACGCGCACACGACTATTCGCGTCGCGGTAACCCCACGCGTGATGTTGTGCAGCGTGCGCTTGCCGAACTGGAAGGCGGTGCGGGTGCGGTAATGACGAGCAGCGGAATGTCGGCGATCATGCTGGTTTGCACGGTGTTCCTGCGTCCCGGCGATCTGCTGGTGGCACCGCATGATTGCTACGGCGGCAGCTATCGTCTGTTTGACAGCCTGAGCAAGCGCGGCGCATTTCGCGTCAAATTTGTCGATCAAAGTGATACCGATGCGCTCAACGCGGCGTTGGCAGAAAAGCCGAAGCTGGTGCTGGTGGAAAGTCCGAGCAATCCGCTGCTGCGCGTCGTGGATATTGCCGCGATTTGTCAGGCCGCGCGTGAAGCGGGCGCGGTCAGCGTGGTGGATAACACCTTCCTGAGCCCGGCGCTGCAGAAGCCGCTGGAGCTGGGTGCCGATCTGGTGGTGCATTCCTGTACCAAGTACCTGAATGGTCACTCTGACGTAGTGGCGGGTGCAGTGATCGCCAAAGATGCCGATACCATTACTGAACTGGCCTGGTGGGCGAACAACATCGGCGTTACAGGCGCGGCGTTTGACAGCTATCTGCTGCTACGCGGCCTGCGTACTCTGGCACCGCGCATGGCAGCCGCGCAGCGTAATGCGCAACAAATCGTTGAATTCTTACAGACGCAGCCGTTGGTGAAGGCGCTGTACCATCCTTCATTGCCGAACAATCCCGGCCATGATATTGCCCGCCGTCAACAATCCGGCTTTGGCGCTATGCTAAGTTTTGAGCTGGATGGAGATGAAGACACGCTGCGCCGTTTTCTGGCCTCGCTGGAGCTGTTCACACTGGCGGAATCGCTGGGCGGAGTCGAAAGCCTCATCTCTCATGCGGCAACAATGACGCATGCTGGCATGGCGCCAGAAGCGCGTGCTGCAGCGGGTATCTCTGAAACATTACTGCGTATTTCCACCGGCATTGAAGACGGCGATGATCTGGTTGCCGATCTGGATCGTGCGTTTCAAGCCGCAGCCAAGAGGTAAGAATGAGTGCATTAGGAGTAGCGCCATCGGTAACAGGCCGACAGCTGCATAAGTTTGGCGGTAGCAGTCTGGCCGATGTGAAGTGTTACCTGCGCGTAGCCGGTATTATGGCGGAGTATAGCCACCCCGGTGATTTGATGGTGGTATCTGCCGCAGGCAGTACCACAAACCAGCTGATTAGCTGGTTGAAATTGAGCCAGAGCGATCGTCTGTCGGCGCATCAGGTTCAGCAGGCATTACGCCGCTACCACAGTGAACTGATTGCCGGGCTTCTGCCTGCGCAAGAGGCAGAGACGCTGACCGCTCAGTTTATTCGCGATCTGGAGCGTTTGGCTGCGCTGCTGGATGGCAAGCTGACGGATGCTGTTTACGCCGAAGTGGTTGGACACGGTGAAATCTGGTCGGCTCGCCTGATGTCTGCCGTGTTGAATCATTTGGATATGAATGCAGCGTGGCTGGATGCACGTGATTTTCTCTGCGCAGAACGTGCCGCGCAGCCGCAGGTGGATGAAGGTCGTTCCTGGCCGCTGTTGCAGCAATATCTGACGCAACACGCAGGTCAGCGTTTAGTGGTAACGGGTTTTATCTGCCGCAATGATGCAGGCGAAACGGTGCTGCTGGGGCGTAACGGTAGTGACTATTCCGCCACACAAATTGGTGCGTTGGCGGGCGTTGAACGCGTGACCATCTGGAGCGACGTCGCCGGGGTATATAGCGCCGACCCGCGTAAAGTCAAAGATGCCTGCCTGTTGCCACTGCTGCGGCTAGATGAAGCCAGTGAACTGGCACGTCTGGCGGCACCGGTATTACATACGCGTACCTTACAGCCCGTTTCCGGCAGCGATATCGACCTGCAACTGCGTTGCAGCTATCAGCCTGAACAAGGGTCGACGCGCATCGAACGCGTGCTGGCCTCGGGTACAGGTGCCAAAATTGTCACCAGCCATGATGACGTGTGCCTGATTGAAGTTCAGGTTCCTTCTGAACACGATTTCGTGCTGCTGCAAAAAGAAGTCGAACAGCTTCTGAATCGTGCGCAGCTGAAACCGCTGGCGATCGGCGTTCATCAGGATCGTAACCTGCTGCAACTGTGCTACACCTCCGAAGTGGTGGATAGCGCGCTGCAACTGCTGGCACAGGCTGCGTTACCCGTTGAACTCAATCAGCGTGATGGGCTGGCGATGGTCGCGATGGTCGGTGCAGGCGTGGGTAAAAATCCGCTGCACAGCCACCGCTTCTATCAGCAGTTGAAAGACCAGCCGATTGAATTTGTCCGCCAGGCCGATGATGGCATCAGTCTGGTGGCGGTGCTGCGTGTCGGTCCGACGGAGCATTTGATCCGTGGGCTGCACCATTCGCTGTTCCGGGCAGAAAAACGTATCGGTCTGGTGCTGTTCGGCAAAGGAAATATTGGTTCACGCTGGCTGGAGCTGTTTGCGCGTGAGCAGAGCAATCTGTCTGCACGTACCGGTTTTGAGTTTGTACTGGCCGGTGTGGTGGATAGTACGCGCAGCCTGTTGAACTATGACGGACTGGATGCCAGCCGTGCGTTGGCTTTCTTCGAAAGTGAAGCGCAAGAGCGGGATGGTGAAGATCTGTTCCTGTGGATGCGTGCGCACCCCTTCGATGATTTGGTGGTGTTGGACGTCACTGCTAGTGAATCGGTCGCCGATCTGTATCTGGATTTCGCCAGCTATGGTTTCCACGTCATCAGCGCTAACAAACTGGCGGGTGCATCAGGCGGCAATAACTATCGCCAGATCCGCGACGCGTTCGCGAAAACGGATCGTCACTGGTTGTATAACTCGACCGTCGGCGCAGGGTTGCCGGTCAACTTTGCGGTACGAGATCTGCGCGAAAGCGGCGACAGTATTCTGGCGATTAGCGGGATTTTCTCCGGCACGCTTTCCTGGCTGTTCTTGCAGTTTGACGGCACTGTGCCGTTCACCGAGCTGGTCGATCAGGCTTGCCAGCAGGGGCTGACCGAGCCGGATCCGCGTGTTGACCTCTCTGGTCAGGATGTCATGCGTAAGCTGGTGATTCTGGCGCGTGAAGCGGGCTATGACATCGAGCCTAGTCAGGTTCGGGTTGAGTCGCTGGTGCCGCCGGGCTGTGAGCAGGGTTCTGTCGATTACTTCTTCGAGAACGGCGATTCGCTGAACGAGCAGATGCTGCGTCGTCTGGAAGCCGCACAGGAAATGGGCTTGGTTCTGCGTCACGTTGCACGTTTTGACAGCAATGGTAAAGCGCGCGTGGGCGTTGAAGCCGTCCGTCCCGATCATCCGCTGGCCTCGCTGCTGCCGGGTGATAACGTGTTTGCGATTGAAAGCCGCTGGTATCGGGATAACCCGCTGGTTATCCGTGGGCCGGGCGCGGGGCGCGATGTCACCGCCGGTGCGCTTCAGTCTGATCTGAACCGTTTGGCGCAGTTATTGTAGAACCTGTTGTCAGCGCGACATACCGTTGGCCGTCTCTTAGTCATATTTTTATGCAGACCAAGAGACGGTTTCGTGCGCCACAACCCCGCCATTTTCATGCTACCTCGTAGCAAACGCCCGACACGGGGCGGCTCACGCGCCGCTCGCCCCGTGACCCCTGGCTTTCCGGCGCAAATTATGCCGCTGACGCGGTGCCTTCTTCGATATCCGGCTTAACGGACCGCTTGCGACACGTTCCCTACGTGGCGCAAGCTTGAGCCGCTTCCCTGCGGCTCATCCTAAGCCTGCTATCTCTTCAGCATAATTTTTTACGCCGGATAATGGCAAACTCCGCAGAGCTTTCGCGCACTTATATAAGGCGAGCGTTAAGAGTATTTCCCCATATTCCCCACCAGTCGTGTCATTGAAATGTCACGGTGACAACACGCCACTGACACGATGTCACCGCACAATCAGCGCATTGTTTGATTATCGTGGAATGCACAGCTGTGCAAAAAACAACTTCCTCTACGGCATCACCGCATATTGTCATCGACCACCTACATGTTGGATACGGCACGACCGCCGTATTGAACGATATCCATCTGGAGATTGCACAGGGCGAATTCGTGGCATTGCTCGGGTCGTCAGGGTGCGGCAAGACGACGTTACTGCGTACAGTCGCTGGGTTCTCGTCACCGCGAGCGGGGGCGATTCGCGTTAACGGGCAGGATATGACGCAAGCGCCGCCGGAGAAACGCGGAATGGCGCTGGTGTTTCAGAGCTACGCGCTGTGGCCGCATATGACGGTGGCACAGCATATTGCCTACGGACTGCGTTTGCGCCGCGTCCCGCGTGCGGAGATTGCCAGCCGTGTGGCGGAACTGGAAACCATGCTCGGTTTGACGGGCCTGAGCGCCCGTAAGCCTGCGGAACTGTCCGGTGGACAGCGCCAGCGGGTTGCCTTGGGGCGCGCACTGGCGGTGAGGCCCGATATTCTGCTGCTGGATGAACCGCTCTCCAATCTGGATGCCCGCATTCGCCTACAGCTGCGTGATGAGATCCGTGCGCTGCAACAGCGGCTGGGATTGACCGCAATCCACGTAACGCACGATCGCGAAGAAGCGATGGTGATGGCGGACCGCATCGTGATTTTGAATCAGGGCCGCATCATGCAGGCGGGTAGCCCGCAAGAGGTGTATCACCATCCTGCCAGTTCGTTTGTCGCGGCGTTTATGGGTGCGGAAAATCGGCTTGTGCTGGAAGCGCGCTATGACGGCGAGACGCTGATGATTCCCGGTGATGCCGAGAGTCATTCGCTGGTGCCAGCGAATACGTCGCTACCGCCCGGTGGGATAGAAGCACGTTTTCGTGCGGAAGCCGCTCGTCTTTACGATGCGGCGGACGTCCCGCTTATCCAGCCCGGCATGTTGATGCGCTACGGCACGGTACAGGCACAAAGCTACCCCGGCGGATACTGGCTGCATACGATTTCCAGCGGCACCTGGCGGATACAGGTTCATGCGTCGCACTCCTATGCCATCGGGCAGCGGGTTGCGGTGCAGATCCCTGCCGAGGCGCTATTTCTTTTCCCGCTGGCAGAAGAGACGACATCTTCGACGGCGATACCGGATACCACTTCACGTTATTCCCCGCTTCCCGGCCTGACGGCCTGATCCTGAATTGGAGACAAATGAGATGAAACGCATTTTTGCTGCAACGCTGATGATGAGTACGCCGCTGGCGGCGGTACAGGCACAGGAATTAACAGTGTTGACGGCGGGTGACCAAAACATGGTCGACTATGTCAATGAATATCTGGGGCCGCTGTTTGAGAAGCAGCATCCCGGCGTAAAAGTACGTGCCGTCGGCACCGGACCGGGTGATGCGGGGTCGCAGAAGATTCTTGAGCGTTTCAATGCACAACAGGCCGCTGGTGCCAAAGTCTGGGACACCGATGTGGCGGTCGTGCATGAGAAATTTGTCGGCCCGATGGTACAAAAGGGCGACCTGCTGAAATATCGCGATGATATCGCCAGTGGCAAGCTGGTCAGCATGGCCGCTGCGGATAAAGCCATGGGCACAGATGTGAAAGGCTACGTCATGCCGATGTTCAGCAGCCAGACGGCGCTGGCCTATAATCCCGGCATGGTAGCGAATCCGCCTAAAAGTTATGACGAAATCCAGCAGTGGGCCGCCGCGAACCCGAAGATGTTCGGCTACAACGGCATTAAGGGCGGCGCATCGGGCGTGAGCTTCGTGATGGGCTGGATTTACGCTTACGGCGGCGATGCCCAGAAGCTGATGAACGGACCATTTGATGAGGCAGAAGCGAAGAAATGGCAACCGGCGTTTGAGCGCCTGAAAGCCTTTAACAAGAACGTGACGCTGACGCCGGGCAATGCTGGCACGCTCGACATGCTGAGCCGCGGTGAAATCGCGATGGGGCCGGTGTGGGTCGACATGTTCTATTCCTGGAAAGCGAGTGGACAACTGCCGGACAATTTCAAATTGCTGCTTCCTGCGCCCGGTATGCCGGGGCAGCCGATGCACTATGTCATCCCCGCGCAGGCACCGAACCGCGAACTGGCTAAACAGTTTGTCGAACTTGCCACCAGCGCCAAAGTGCAGGCCGAAGGGATTGTGGAACGCTTTAACTGGTATCCGGGGATCGATGCCAAGTACGTTCAGGCCGAGCTGAAGCCCGCTGTCTGGCAGCGTCTTTTCACGGACGTAACGCCTGATGAACTGGCGAGCAAAGGCAAGACGTTCCCTATCGCGCCTTACCACACTGCGATTCTGAACGCCTATGAGCAGGCGATGGCGAAGTAATTATACCCGTCATACTTCAAGCTGCTTGTGCGTTGGCCGCCCTTACTCACCCCAGTCACTTACCTGAGTAAGCTCCTGGGGACTCGTGCGGTTGCCGCCTTCATGCAACTCGAATTATTTAGGGTATATACATTTAGTACCACAGGCGCTCTGGCGGGATGAAGCCAGAGCGCGGAGATATTCATGTTGCAAGTATCCCAATTCTCTTCCCGACTGGCGGGTATCGCGCTTGTGCTACCCGCGCTGGCGGTGGTGGCTGTCTGTTTTATTACGCCGCTGGGGCTGTCGGTTGGGGGCGCTTTTGTCAGTCAGAATGGTGTGGGTGTTGATAATTTTGTCACTGCATTAACACTCTATCTGCCCGATATTCTGTTTACCTTACTGATTGTGAGCCTCGCGACGCTGCTGATTGGCCTGCTATCCGTCATGATCGGCGGCTACCTGACGTTGGGGGAAAGCCCGCGCATGGTGGCGCTGCTGCGCTGGGTCTATCGCTGGCCGCTGTTTATCCCGTTTATCGTGACCGGGCAAATTTTACGCACGTTTCTGGCCAAGAACGGCTGGTTGAATGGCGCACTGGATACGCTCGGTATTGTCGATATGGCCAGCGCCAGCAATTGGCTGGACTGGCGTGGCATCGTATTTGCCTTCGTCTGGAAACAGACGCCGTTTGTGGCGCTGCTGGTCGCGGGCGCGATGGCATCGCTGGATCGCACGATGATCGAGTCCGCCCGTAACTTAGGTGCGTCGCGCTTGCGTATTCTGTGTGAAATTGTGGTGCCTCAGGTTGGGCAAACGCTGCTCACCGGGCTCATTCTCTCTTTCGTCACCATGATGTCGGTGCTGTCCGTACCGATGATGATCAATGCCCAGTCGCCGACGATGCTAACCGCCAACATTGCCTTCCGCATTAACGCCTACGGCGATTATGGCGTGGCGAATGCGTTGGGGGTGATTTCCCTGCTGATGACCGGCCTGTTTGCCGTGATTTATCTCCGCCTGAACATGAGGGATAAGGCATGAAGAACGTACTGTGGTGGATCCCGAGAATGCTGATTCTGGGGACGCTGATCTTCTTGATCTTTGGGCCATTGGCTAACCTCCTGCTGTGGTCAGTGGCGGAAAAATGGTTCTATCCCCATCTGCTGCCCAATGACTGGGGCTTTGCCTTCTGGAAGCGGGTGTTTTCACCGCGTGGGGTAGCCTGGGAAGCGCTGGGGAATAGCGTGCTGGTGGCGGTGTTCACCGTGCTGGCCTCGCTATCGCTGGCGATTCCGGCGGGATATGCGCTGGCACGGCTGCCGCTGCCCGCTCGTGGATTGATACTGCTGGTCTTCCTGATCCCACAGGCATTTCCGAATCTGACGGTGTACGTCAATATCGCTCGCCTGTTTTATCAGTGGGGGCTGAACGGCACGCTGCTGGGCGTTGTGCTGGTTCACACGGTTCATGGGCTGGTATTTGCGGTCTGGATTGCCTCGGCGGCGTTCTCGGCGGTTGGGCGTGAAATGGAGCAGGCGGCGCGTTCAATTGGTGCCGGGCCGTGGCGTGCTTTTGTCGATATCACTTTGCCGCTGGCTATGCCGGGGCTGATGGCATCGGCCATCTTCGTTTTCCTCGAATCGCTGGATGAGTTTACCGGCAGCTATTTCGTTGGGGCACCGGACGTGCAAATGATGCCGCTGCTGCTCTATACCGCGGGGGCGGGTGGTAACTATCAGATCGCTTCCATTACCGCTCTGGTGCTGCTGATTCCTTCCGTGCTGTTCATGCTGGTGGTGGAACGTTTTTTGAAAGCCGACGTAATGGCAAGGATAGGAAAATGACGGCAGGTAAACAGGGCTACGTTAGCGCACAGGATGTTGCTCGTCGGGCTGGCGTATCACGCTCGGCGGTGTCCCGCAGTTTTACCCCCGGTGCCAGCGTGTCGGCTGCCACCTATGCCAAAGTCATGACGGCGGCGCAGGAGTTGGGCTATCAGGTTAACGATCTGGCCCGCGGCCTGCTGGCGAACAGCAGCCGTCTGGTTGGGCTGGTGGTGACGCATCCCGAGGTCGGATTTCGTGCCAATTTGGTTGCAGAACTGTCGCAGGCGTTAATCCAACGCGGCTCGATTCCTGTGCTTATCAATACCGGTCATGTGCGGGAGGCGATGGCCGCCGCGCGTTCGATTCTGTTTGGTCACCGTGCAGAAGCGACGATTGTGCTTTCCGGCTCGCCGCCGAAAGAATTTGTCGAGCTGGCGCAGTTAAACGGCCAGCCGCTTATTGTCATCGGGCGGCACGAACCGGCGTGTGACAGCATACACATTGATAATGACACCGCCGCGCGTATGGCGGCACGGCTGTTTGCCTCATCGGGCAGAACGCGTCTGGCTCTGGCCGGAGCGGCGTCGGCAACGCCTAATATCATCGAACGTGAACAGGCGTTTTGTGAAGAGGCGCATTTGTTAGGGCTGTCCGTCGCTGTGGTGCGTGGTGGTGATACGGATTATGACGACGGGCTGGCGGTGGGGCTGATGCTGTTTTCACTTCCCGAAGCTGCCAGGCCGGATGCGGTGTTCTGCGTTAACGATTTAGTGGCGTTCGGCGTGATCGACCGCGCAAAGCAGTGTGGACTAGCCGTTCCGCAGGATCTCATGGTTATCGGATTTGATGATATTCCGGCCGCAGGGTGGGATGCCTATGCGTTGACGACATTTCGTCAGGATCCCGCCACGATGGCGGCACAGGCGTTGGCGTTGCTCGATCGACGTCAGTCTCAGGTACAAGAACCCGCGTGTCGAGCGAAAGTGGCTGCCCCGCTAATCCGTCGCCAGTCGGCGTAACGGTATTGGCAGGCGATAGCGCGTGGATAATGAAAACCGAGGATAATATGAAACTGATTCAACTTTCCGACCTCCATCTGACCGCACAAGGCGGCAACTTGCATGGTCGCGACCCGGAGCAGCAACTGAAAGCGGCGATTGCCGACATCAACGCACACCATCGCGATGCCGATCTGGTGGTCATCTCCGGCGATCTGTCCGATGACGGCAGTGCGGCATCTTATGCGTTTCTGGCCTTGGCGCTGGCTGAACTCCAGCTTCCCTGGCGTGTGACGATGGGGAATCACGACGACCGGGAGACGTTTTTGGCCCAGTTCCCGACGCTGGCGGATGAAAATGGATTTGTGCAGAACGTGACGTCCGTGGGAGATGATTGCGTCATTTTACTGGACTCGTTGCAGGCCGGTGACGTTGCCGGAACGCTGTGTTCCGCGCGGTTGGCATGGCTGGAGCAACAGCGTCAGGCTGCGGAAGGCAAGAATGTGTTCCTGTTCCTGCATCATCCTCCGATGTCGATCGGGCTTCCGGCGCTGGATAACGTTCGATTAGCCCCCGAGGCAGCAGATGCGCTGTATCAGGTGTGTCACCGTTTCGGCAATGTGCGGCATATTTCCGCAGGGCACGTGCATCGACCTGCTAGCGGCAGCTGGCGAGGAATATCGTTTAGCACGATACGCGGCACCAATCACCAATCCGCGCTGCGTTTCGCTCCGGGATTTGAGGTCAGTCTGGAAGCCCCGCAGTACGCCATTTTTCTGACGACGGAAGAAGGGCATACCGTACATTTTCACGATTTTCCCTGTGGCTGACGGCGTATCCCCTTGCGTTTATGTAGCCTGAGAGATGGTTTCGTGCGTCACAATCCCGCCATTTTCATGCTACCTCGTAGCACACGCCCGACACGGGGCGGCTCAGCGCCGCGCGCCCCGTGACCCCTGGCTTTCCGGCGTGAATTATGTCGCTGCGCGATGCCTTCGTCGGTATCAGGCTTCACGGACCGCTTGCGACACGTACCCTACGTGGCGCAAGCTTTCGCCGCGTCCATGCGGCTCATCCTAAGCCCGTACTCTCCTCAGCATAATTTTTTACGCCGGATAACGGCAAAACCCACGACATCTCTGGGGTTTGCGTATAAAAGTCACCACGCCTGATCCATTATGAACTTTTTTCATTTACCGTGAGCAATCATCACGGTTTGTCGTGCTGAAAAACGTTGACTCTTTAAGTGGATTACGTCATTTTCTATATAGCCGTCTAAACGTATAGACGTGTAGCGAATGATAATAACAGTCACGGTCAACGGGGTAGCAGGTATGAGCTTTTTTCACGCAAACCAGCGGGAAGCGCTGAATCAAAGTCTGGCGGAATTACAGGGGCGCATTAATGTGTCATTCGAATTTTTCCCGCCGCGTACCAGCGAGATGGAAGACACCCTGTGGAGCTCTATCGATCGACTGAGCAGCCTGAAGCCCAAGTTTGTTTCCGTGACTTACGGGGCAAATTCTGGCGAGCGTGACCGTACTCACAGCATTATCAAAACCATTAAAGAACGTACCGGCTTGGAAGCGGCACCTCACCTGACCTGCATCGATGCTTCACGCGAACAGCTGCGCGATATCGCTCAGGATTACTGGCAGAGCGGTATCCGCCATATTGTCGCGCTGCGCGGCGACTTGCCTCCAGAGGGTGGCAAACCGGACATGTACGCGGCGGATCTAGTTTCGCTGCTGAAAGAGGTCGGTGATTTTGATATTTCGGTTGCCGCCTATCCTGAAGTACACCCTGAAGCGAAAAGCGCGCAGGCTGACCTGATTAACCTGAAACACAAGATTGATGCCGGCGCGAATCGCGCTATCACGCAGTTCTTTTTCGACGTAGAAAGCTATCTGCGGTTCCGTGACCGCTGCGTGGCGACGGGCATCGATGTAGAAATTGTGCCGGGCATTCTGCCAGTATCGAACTTCAAGCAGTTGCAAAAATTTGCCACGATGACCAACGTCCGTGTGCCGAACTGGATGACGACCATGTTTGACGGTCTGGATAACGATCCAGAAACCCGCAAAATGGTGGGTGCGTCTATCGCCATGGATATGGTGAAAATTCTCAGTCGTGAAGGTGTAAAAGATTTCCATTTCTATACGCTGAACCGCGCGGAGCTGAGCTATGCGATTTGCCATACGCTGGGCGTCCGCCCTGATGTGGCACGCTGAGGCGACACACAATATTTCAGGAAGAAAGAGGTCGCAGTGCGGTGACGAAGAGTAATGGGATTGGAATGCCTTTCAACGTCACTTACTGCGGCTCTGAAAAGGAGGAGTCTCAGGGATGAGATTCTTATTCATGCAGTTCGACCGACCGCTACTGACCGATTCAATGATTACCTACAGCACCTGCTTTTATCTCTTATCCCGTTTTTATCCGAGTCGTTCCTATAAATCATCGTTTCTATCATCCATAGCAGTACGATGACCGCCTGGCGGCGTTATTAACCATCCTCCTGACTATTCGAATCCTCTATTTCTCTCCGCTTATTCCCATACCGTTAATGACTTTGCCTGCTGGTCAGATTTCCCGGTGTCGAGCGCGGGAGTATCGTTGGCCGACACACACAAAATGCTGTCGCTGCCAAATCGCTTGAAGATGTCAGCCTGCTTGTTATAGCGTGGCTGAAAGTGGCTAGGTCTACCCATGCGGTGCCGAAATCGTAAAAATATTGTTTTATTCCTGTAGAAATAAATAGATACGCTTTGGTGGGATATATTATTCATTTTGGATGTTGATAGGGATTATCGTTCATTGATATCCTATCTATCGCTGTTAGCTATCATGATAAGGAGAATAATAATGAATATTCGGGACTTAGAGTATCTTGTCGCGCTGGCAGAACATCGTCACTTTCGGCGTGCGGCAGATTCCTGCCATGTGAGTCAGCCAACACTCAGTGGACAGATTCGTAAACTGGAAGATGAACTCGGCGTGATGTTGCTGGAGCGAACCAGCCGCAAGGTCTTGTTTACGCAAGCCGGGCTGCTGTTGGTCGAGCAGGCACGAACGGTATTACGCGAGGTTAAAGTATTAAAAGAGATGGCGAGCCAGCAGGGTGAAACCATGTCCGGACCGCTGCATATCGGCTTGATCCCTACCGTGGGGCCTTATCTGCTGCCGCAAATCATTCCAATGTTGCATCGCACGTTTCCCAAACTCGAAATGTATCTGCACGAAGCGCAAACCCATCAGTTGCTGGCCCAGTTGGACAGCGGCAAACTGGACTGCGCCATTCTGGCAATGGTGAAAGAGTCCGAAGCCTTTATCGAAGTTCCCCTCTTCGACGAGCCGATGAAGCTGGCCATTTATCAGGATCACCCTTGGGCGAACCGTGAACGCGTAGCGATGTCCGATCTGGCGGGTGAAAAACTGCTGATGCTGGAAGACGGCCACTGCCTGCGCGATCAGGCGATGGGCTTCTGTTTTCAGGCGGGGGCGGATGAAGATACGCATTTCCGGGCGACCAGTCTGGAGACACTGCGCAACATGGTCGCAGCCGGAAGCGGTATTACGCTGCTGCCGTCGTTGTCGGTTCCGCGTGAGCGTGAGCGCGATGGCGTCTGCTATTTGCCGTGCTATAAACCGGAGCCCAAGCGCACTATCGCGCTGGTGTATCGCCCCGGTTCACCGCTGCGCGGACGTTATGAGCAACTTGCTGATACCATCCGCGAGCATATGCAGGGCTATATGGAAAACCTGTCAAAATAAGCGGTTAAGCCCGTTCAGCGCGGCTACACGGTACGCTTCTGCCATGGTTGGATAGTTGAAGGTAGTATTAACGAAATATTCGATAGTATTGCCTTCACCTTTCTGTTCCATGATGGCCTGCCCGATGTGGATAATCTCAGCGGCGCGCTCACCAAAGCAGTGAATACCCAGAATCTGTTTCGTTTCACGGTGAAACAGAATCTTCAAACTCCCCACATTCATCCCAACAATCTGCGCCCGTGCCAGATGCTTGAACTGTGCCCGCCCGACTTCATAAGGCACTTTCATCGCGGTGAGTTCTTGCTCGGTTTTTCCCACGGAGCTGATTTCCGGGATGGTATAAATGCCGGTTGGGATATCTTCGATCAGATGCGCGCTGGCATCACCTTTGATGATCGCCTGTGCGGCGAGTCGACCCTGATCGTACGCTGCCGATGCCAGGCTAGGATAGCCAATGACATCGCCGATGGCATAAATATGCGCCAGCGCCGTCTGGTACATGCTGTTGACCTTGAGCTGCCCGCGGCTGTCGGTGCTCAGGCCGATATTCTCTAGCCCCAGCGTTTCCGTGTTACCCGTGCGCCCGTTGGCATAAAGCAGGCAATCCGCCTTCATCTTTTTGCCTGACTTCAGATTAACGATAACGCCATCAGACAGCCCTTCAATACTCTCGAACTCTTCGTTGTGGCGAATCACCACGCCGTTGTTCCAGAAATGGTAAGACAGGGCGTCCGACATTTCCTGATCGAGAAAGGCCAGCAGCCTATCGCGGGTATTGATTAAATCGACCTTAACGCTCAGGCCGCGAAAGATAGAGGCATATTCGCAGCCGATAACGCCCGCGCCGTAAATGATGACGTGCTGAGGCTCGTGGTCGAGTTGCAGAATCGAGTCGCTGTCGTAAATACGCGGGTGATTAAAGTCGACTTCTGCCGGATGATACGGACGTGAACCGGTCGCGATAATGATATTCGCGGCGGTCAGCGTTTCGTGGGTATTGTCTGGGTAGTGAACGGCAATCGTATGTGCATCGATGAAGCTGGCTTCACCGGAAAACAACTCGCACTGGTTACGCTCATAAAATCCTTGTCGCATACGGGTTTGCTGACCAATGACGCTGTCGGCGTGGCGCAGGATGTCGGAAAATGAGGAGCGGATAATGCGGGAGTTGTCACTGTAGAGGGGGTTTTGATTGAACTCGATAATACGGCTGACGGCGTGGCGGAGGGCTTTGGAAGGAATCGTACCCCAGTGGGTACAGCCGCCGCCGACATTGTAGTGACGTTCAATCACCGCAATTTTGGCGCCGTGCTTGGCCAATCCCATTGCTGCACCTTCACCGCCGGGACCAGAACCAATAACGATGGCATCGTAATCGAATTGATGTTGTAGAGTCATGGTAGGTTAAACCTGTTTTTATACAAATTAATAACGCGACTGTAACATTGCGCATTGTAACATCGACTGCGGCAGAACCCAATCATCCCTGCCTTTACTATGGAAACAGATTCTCACATTCTTAATATGGCAAACTTTGTCTCATTCTGCGGACAATAAAGTTTGCTATAGTGCCCCTCTGGAAAGGGGAGTAGATCATTTGGGCAGCATAATGGGTGTCAGAGCACAACAAAAAGAACGGACTCGTCGTTCCCTTATTGAAGCTGCATTTAGCCAGTTAAGCGCTGAACGCAGTTTTGCCAGCCTGAGTCTGCGTGAAGTTGCCCGAGAAGCGGGTATCGCGCCGACGTCTTTCTATCGTCATTTTCGTGACGTGGATGAGCTGGGGCTGACAATGGTTGACGAAAGCGGGCTGATGCTGCGTCAGTTAATGCGACAGGCCCGACAGCGTATTGCCAAAACCGGTAGCGTAATCAGGACGTCGGTTGCCACCTTCATGGAATTTATCGGCAATAATCCTAATGCGTTCCGGCTCTTGCTGCGTGAGCGCTCAGGGACGTCGGCGGCATTCCGTGCGGCGGTCGCACGGGAGATTCAGCATTTTATCGCTGAGCTGGCGGATTATCTTGAGGTGGAAAACCATATTCCTCGCAGTTTCGCGGAAGCGCAGTCGGAAGCGATGGTGACCATTGTTTTCAGCGCGGGGGCGGAAGCCCTGGATGTTTCTCTGGAACAGCGTAAACAGCTAGAAGAGCGGTTAGTACTGCAACTGCGGATGATCGCCAAAGGTGCTTATTACTGGTACAGAAAAGAACACGATAGTAGCTTTACCGTGCCATAAATCCTCTATACCAACAACATGAAAAGGGAGAATCCATGACAGAAAAACCTCACCAAGAAAAAGGTACGCTGGTGCTGGCGTTGATTGCGGGCTTATCCGTCAATGGCGCATTCGCCGCCTTGTTCAGCAGTATTGTTCCGTTCTCGATTTTTCCCCTGATTGCGCTGGTATTGTCCATTTATTGTCTGCATCAACGCTATTTGCACCACAGTATGCCGGAAGGCATTCCGATGCTGGCGGCGGCCAGTTTTCTGCTGGGATTATTGATTTACAGTGCCATTGTGCGCGTTGAATATCCCGCCATAGGATCGAACTTTATTCCGTCAATCCTGTGCGTGGTGTTGGTTTTCTGGATTGGCCTGAAACTGCGCCGCAGAAAAGAAACGGATTCCGTATCCGCAGAAGAGAACGAGACGCTGTAGCGAGTGCATTCTGGCGGGGGTGACCCGCCAGGTTGTGTGCTGTTACTGACGCTTTTCCAACAGCACGCCACACTCCATATGGTGGGTGTAAGGGAATTGATCGAACAGCGCCAGACGGCGAATGTCGTGGGTTTCCGAGAGCGTTTGCAGGTTGTTGCTCAGCGTTTCCGGGTTGCAGGAAATATAAAGAATGCGCGGATACGCCTGCACCAGTTTCACCGTTTCGTCATCCAGTCCGCTGCGCGGCGGGTCAACAAAAATGGTCTCGCACTGGTAGCTCGTCAGATCGATACCCTGTAATCGGTTAAACTGGCGTACGCCCTGCATAGCCTGCGTAAATTCTTCCGCTGCCATACGGATAATCTGCACGTTCTCTATCTGGTTCGCCGCGATATTATATTGTGCCGCCGCGACGGAGGGCTTGGCGATCTCCGTCGCCAGTACGCGTTCGAAATTTCTTGCCAGCGCGAGTGAAAAATTGCCGTTGCCGCAATACAGCTCCAGTAAATCTCCCGTTGATCCCGCTGTCGCATCCAGCGCCCATTCCAGCATCTGAATATTTATCGCGGCATTCGGCTGCGTGAAGCTGTTTTCTACCTGTCGGTAAATCATATCCCGACCTGCAACCGGCAGGCATTCATCGACATAATCGCGATCGAGGCAGATTTTAGTTTTCGTCGCGCGACCAATCAACTGTAGACGGAACCCCTGTGCGGTCAGGCTATCGCGCAGCGCGCGGGCATGTTCCTGCCATTCCTCATCCAGTGCGCGGTGATACAGCAGAGAAACGATCACTTCGCCGCTCAGGGTGGACAGGTAGTCTATCTGGAACAGTTTGCGGCGCAGGACGGAATCGGGCTGAATGGCGGCAAGCAGCTCCGGCATCAGGCGGTTTATCAGTTCACTGGCAGCCGGAAAGCGGTCGACCCGAATGCGCTGTTTGGTTTGCTGGTCAAACATGATGTGATAAAGCTCGTCGCCATCGTGCCAGATACGGAATTCGGCGCGCATCCGATAGTGACTGACGGGAGAACGGAAGACGACAGGCTCCGGTGCATTGAACGGTGCCATCATCCCACGCAGACGCTCGGTTTTCTCTGCAAGCTGGTCGTCGTATTGTTCGATGGGCAGGATTTCTGGCGTCATGGTTTTCTCGTCAACAGCGTCTAAAAGGGTGTTATTGGCCGGGAATTGTAGGGAATCCGGCCAGGAAGTCCAGTTTTGTTACGTGATTATCCTGTAGTGATATAGAAGTCTAGACTTCCACAATTCGCGATTGTAGGATGAGCGTCCGGCCTTGTACCACAAGTTAAAAGGGAATCCAGTGTAAATCTGGAGCTGACGCGCAGCGGTAAGGAATGCCCCGGCGATAGCATTATTATGCAGACACTGTCTTCAACTTTTGAGGATGGGAAGTCATCGCTTTCGTTGTATCCCCTACCGTCGTTGACGATTTGTGGGACAACGGCATCCAAGCCCGAAGACCTACCGGAATACGTCGCAATTGGTTCTGCATATCGCGTGCTATTAACAGAGCCTGCGGCATCCTTATTATTTCTCGGATGCTTTAACAATGATTAAAAAAATTTCGCTGCTGACGGCGCTTTCTGTCACGGCATTTTCTGGCTGGGCGCAGGAAAACAGTTCATCTCCAAATTCGTCATCGGAGAAAAATGCCGATGATATGGTAGTCACAGCAAATCGTTTCGCACAGCCAGTTTCTTCGGTGCTGGCATCAATTGACGTGGTCACTCGTGATGACATCAATCGGTGGCAAGCGAAGAATGTTTTGGAAGTTATGCGTCGATTGCCAGGGGTGAATATTGCTCAAACTGGTGGGTTGGGACAAAGCGCATCAATGTATATTCGGGGCTCGGAAGCACGTCATACGTTGGTACTCATTGATGGTGTCCCTATTGCTAAATACGGTATTACAGGCGATCCAGATTTCAACCTTATCCCTATTGCTTTAGTACAGCGCATTGAGTTTATGCGTGGTCCACGTTCGGCGGTATACGGTGCCGACGCTATTGGTGGCGTGGTTAATATCATTACGCAAACAACAGAAAATAAAACAGTACTTAATGCAGGGGCTGGTTCGAACCGCTATCAGGAATATAGTGGAAGTTTGCATCAGTCGGTTGGTGATAGCACGCGAGTCTCTTTAGCTGGAGCTTATCAGGATACTCGGGGATTCAATGTTTACCCGGATTCATCTAATCAGGCGTTAGACTCAGATAAAGATGGCTGGCGCAATAAAACATTCTGGGCAGGTGTTGAACATCAGTTTAACGATTCAATTTCTGGGTTCTTCCGTGGCTACGGTTATGGCAGCAACGGTGACTATGATGCGCTTTCCCAAGACTTTGGTTTTCCTATTCAAAATGAACAGCAGAGCTACAACCATACCTATAGTGGCGGGTTGCGATTCTCCCGGGAAAATTATGCTTCTCAGTTGATTACCAGCTATCAGAAATATACTTCAATCCAATATCTCAGTACTCAAGGGCGCTATGGTGCTTATAACTCTCAAGATGATATTGACCAATATGACGTGCTGTGGGGGAATACCTTGGCGCTCAGCCATGGTATGGTCAGTGCGGGTATTGACTGGCGCCAGCAGAAGTTAACTTCAGAAGGTGTTAGTTTTAATACACTAAACCGCGAGAGTAACCGCTATAAGCAGGATAACTCAGGTGCCTATTTAACCGCGCAACAGCAATATGGTGCTGTTATTCTGGAAGGATCTGTACGCGGTGATGACAATGAGAAATTTGGTAGACATGGTACTTGGCAGCTTGCATCAGGCTGGGAATTCTTCCCCGATTACCGAGTAAGTCTCTCCTATGCGACAGGCTTTCAGGCACCCACTTTGGGACAGTTGTATGGGCAGAAGCGTTTCGATATTGAATCAAATGAAAACCTAAAGCCTGAAGAGTCGAAACAATGGGAAGCCGGATTGGAAGGTTTAACCGGGCCGTTAAGTTGGCGTTTGTCGGGTTATATTAATAAGATCGATAATCTGATCGCGTATGAGTATGCTTTTGCAACAAATACCGGGACTTATTATAACGTTGATGCAGCAACAATGAAGGGGCTGGAGTGGACGGGATCATTTGAGACTGGTGTACTGAATCATCAAATCACTTTGGACTATCTTGATGCCCGTAACGATGAAAACGATAAGGTTTTGGCCCGTCGCGCGAAGCAGCAAGCAAAGTACCAAGTTGATTGGAACCTGTATGACGTCGATTTTAATCTGAGCTACCAGTATGTAGGTAAGCGGTTTGATAATGCAGCAAATACCCGCCGCCTACCTAGCTATAGTACGGTTGATGTTTCCGCCTCATATCCGATCACCTCTCATCTGACAGTTCGTGGTAGAATCGCCAACCTGTTTGATAAAGATTATGAGACGGCATATGGCTACCGCACGGCAGGGCGAGAATACTATCTCACAGGAAGCTATACCTTCTAACCTGCCATCCCGTCCTACTGTTCTGGTCTTCGATTCCGGCGTAGGCGGGCTGTCTGTTTATGATGAAATCCGGCAGCTCTTGCCGGATCTTCACTATATATACGCATTCGATAACGAAGCGTTTCCGTATGGTGAGAAATCACAGCAGTTTATTATCGAGCGCGTGGTTGAGATTGTTAACGCAGTTCAACTACGCCATCAGCTCGCATTGGTTGTGATCGCCTGCAATACAGCGAGTACGATTTCCCTTCCTGCGCTACGTGAGCGTTTTACTTTCCCTGTCGTGGGCGTCGTCCCTGCGGTGAAACCTGCGGCTAAGCTGACGCGCAACGGCGTTGTCGGCCTATTGGCGACGCGCGCAACGGTTCAACGCCCCTATACCCACGAGCTGATTGCCCGTTTTGCGACGGATTGCCAGATTTTGTCATTGGGATCGTCAGAACTGGTCGAGTTAGCAGAAGCGAAATTGCAGGGGGAGACGATCACCATTTCTGAACTGCAAAGAATTCTGCGCCCTTGGCTACGTTTACCTGAACCGCCAGATACGGTTGTGCTTGGGTGTACGCATTTTCCATTATTAGCAGAAGAACTGAAAATAGCCTTGCCAGATGGTACACGTCTTGTCGATTCTGGTGCTGCTATAGCTAAAAGAACAGCATGGCTGATTGCTAATTTGGATAATCCGCCACTTTCGACAGATAAGAATCTGGTTTACTGCTTGGCGATTACACCTAAAGTTGCCACGCTGTGGCCAATATTGCAGCGTTATGGCTTCGATTCGCTGGAAAAACTGCCACTTTGATAGCCTTGTGGGCAAATAGTAGACAAACGATATTTTTTTTGCATTTAGCGCTTGTCAGCCGCCGAGAAGTCCCTATAATGCGCCTCCACTGACACGGCAACAGCGACACGCCGTTGCGGTGACAGGAAAAAAGATTCAACGAAGGCAGTCAGTAATGACTTGACTTCACAGCGGAAAAGCATAGTATATGCAGCCCGCGCCACCGATGAAGTGGCACTGCTCTTTAACAATTTAATCAGACAATCTGTGTGGGCACTCACAAGACCGTATCTTAAC